>ONFG01000015.1 GCA_900317025.1 uncultured Eubacteriales bacterium
GAGCGGATGACGGGGCTCGAACCCGCTACCTCCACCTTGGCAAGGTGGCGCTCTACCAGATGAGCTACATCCGCATATTTAACATATTGGTGCCTCCGGGCGGAATCGAACCACCGACACGGGGATTTTCAGTCCCCTGCTCTACCAACTGAGCTACAGAGGCAAATTTGGCGACCCGGAACGGGCTCGAACCGTCGACCTCCAGCGTGACAGGCTGGCGTTCTAACCAACTGAACTACCGGGCCAAGCAGGCGTGCGCCTGCAGGCAGTACGCGCTCAAAGCTCTTATCGCCGCGAACCTGTCCGCCCGCGACCCGCCTAAGCGTTTCTCTCTACCTGCTTTTTCCTATGACCCTCTGCTTGTAAGGCAGATGCTCTCCCAGCTGAGCTAAGCTCCCGTTTGCCTTCGCCGCTTTCGTCAAGCGACTTTAATATATTACACCATTTTCCGCCGTTTGTCAATACCTTTTCTGAATTTTTTTGATATTTATTTCCAGTTTTTTAATTCCACTTTAATACTATGTTCATTGAAACACGCCGCTTTTTGTAGTATAATAGAAACTGGTAAATTGTTTATGGTTATTCCATACATAAATTCGGAGGGAATTATGGCTAATATTTATGATGACGTAGTTGAGGTTGCAAGGAGAACGATGGTGCTGTTCTTCATCGTCGATACCTCCGGCAGCATGGAGGGCGCAAAGATCGGCACTCTCAACCAGGCCGTCGAGGACGTTATCCCCGAGATACGCGAGATCTCGGAAAACAACGCCGACGCAGAGATCAAGATCGCCGTGCTCGAGTTTTCGAGCGGCGCGCGCTGGGTAACTCAGTCGCCAGTTCCGGCTGACGGCTTCGAGTGGCAGTATCTCAACGCGGTCGGGCTTACCGACCTCGGCGAGGCGTGCAAGGCGCTCAACGAGAAGCTTTCACGCAACTCGTTCATGAGCGATATCACAGGCTCGTTTGCCCCGGCTGTCTTCCTTATGTCGGACGGCGCTCCGACCGACAACTACCGAGAGGGGCTTGAGCAGCTCTGGTCGAACAACTGGTTCAAGAAGGCAATCAAGGTCGCCGTTGCGATCGGCGAGAACGCGAACCGCAGCGTGCTTGCGGAATTTACGGGCGACGAAGAGGCTGTTCTGTCGGTACACAACCCCGAGGTCCTCAAAAAAATGATCCGATTCGTTTCCGTTACATCGTCTCAGATCGGCTCGCAAAGCTCTGCCGTAGGCAGCGGCGCGATCGACGAGGTGAAGTCAAAGCAGGAATCGTTTGTAGAGCAGGTAAACGCCGCGTATGACAACGGCGAGTTTGACGACGACGACTTTATAGAATGGTAGTGGCAGCATGAAATACAAGGCTTACAATTTTACGGTCATGGGCTCGAGCCACAAGAAGGCGCGCAAGACGTGTCAGGACGCTTCCGTGAGCGTAAACAAAAACGACTACATACTGACCGCCGTCTGCGACGGTCACGGCGGCGACGCATACTTCCGCTCCGACAGGGGCAGCGAATTTGCCGTAAAGGCGGTCAAGCAGTGTATGACCGACCGGGACATCCTCCCCATGCTCTCGTTCTACGCCGACGACGAGGTAAAGATCGACGAGATGCTCGTTCAGCTTGAAAAGAGCATCATCGCGAGGTGGAACGATCTCGTTGCGGAGGACTACGCCGAAGACCCGTTCACGCTCGACGAGCTTGAAAACGTCGACCCGAAAATGCGTATGCGCTACGCCATCGGCGAGAAGATCGAATACGCCTACGGCACGACGATGCTCGTAAACGTCGTTACCGACGAGTTCTGGTTCGGGATCCACATCGGCGACGGCGAGTGCGTCACAATCGACCATCAGGGCAATTTTGATCACCCTATCCCGAGCGACAGCAAGTGTATGCTCAATCTTACGACGTCGATCTGCGACCGCACGGCAATCTACAATATGCGACACCATTTCAGCAAGAAGCTGCCCCGCGCGCTGTTCATCGCGAGCGACGGCGTTGACAACTGCTTCGCAAGCTCCGAGAAGCTCCACAACTTCTACTCGATGATAATGGATTCGTTCTCAAGCATGGACGAGAGCTTTGCGATACTCGAGCTACTCGACTATCTGCCTAAGATGTCGCAGAAGGGCAGCGGCGACGATATTTCGCTCGGCATAATTTTGAGGAGATGACATTTATGTATCACAGTATAAAAAAACGGATAGCCTGCGCTTTGATGGCTGCAGCACTCCTTGCGGCTTCGGGCTGCACGAACAGGGCGAACACCGAGGACAGCTACTCCTCCCCCGTTTTGACGCCCGATACGGCTTCGGCAAAGACGCCTTCGGCAAGCTCCAAGGTACAGACCGACAGTGATAAGCCCGGCACCGACAGCGAAAAGGCGGAGTCAAAGGCTGCCGCCGAGTCTGTGATTTTAAGCGAGAGCGAGCTTGTGCTGACGATCGGCGAAAACGCGCTCGTTGCGGCGACGGTCATGCCGACGACCGAGAGAGTCCTGTGGTCTTCAAGCGACGACAGCATCGCCACGGTCGACGACAGCGGCCTTATTACAGCGGCCAAGGTCGGCACCTGCACGATCAAGGCGGAAGCCGCAGAGACAAAGGGCGTTTCCGCTCAGGTAAAGGTGACCGTCAAGGAGAAAGAGTCTTCCTCTTCCGCTTCGTCTCAGACGGCGAAGCCCTCTGCCTCGTCTGGCACAGCGCACGCTTCGCAGACGGCAGCCGGCGCCTCGTCCGCAGACACAACGCCTAAGAAGGTCACGAGCCTTACGCTCAGCCTGCCGACGACCGTTCTCATGGTGGGTCAGGTAATAACGCCTACCGTCACGGTAACGCCGACCTACGTCGACAACGCCGAGGTCACGCTCTCCACCAGCGACGACTCGATCGTCTCCATCAACGACGACGGCTCGATCACCGCCAACGCTCAGGGCGCCTGCACGCTTACGGCGACCTCCGCAAGCAACAAGGAAGCGACCGATTCAATTATCCTCACCGTGACGATACCTATCGAGCAGCCCGCTCCGACGGCAAGCGAGACCGACAACGGAAGTCAGGAAACGCCCTCATATCAGGACAACGAAGAGCCGTACACTCCCTCCGAGCAATACAACGACTACCCGCGCGAGGAGTGCTACATCGACGGCATTCTCATCGTAAATAAGACGTACTCGCTGCCCGCAAGCTACAACCCCGGCGGGCTTACGCCGGAATGTGCCGCAGCGTTTGAACGCTTACGGCAGGGCGCCGCTCAGGACGGCGTGAACATCTGGCTCGCGTCGGGCTTCCGCTCCTATGAATACCAGTCGAGCCTGTACTGGGGGTACGTTTCGTACTACGGTCAGGCGGCGGCAGACACCTTCTCCGCTCGTCCCGGTCACTCGGAGCATCAGACGGGCATGGCGATCGACTGCAACATCATCAACGACAGCTTCGCCGGCACGAGAGAGGCGATTTGGCTCGAAAACCACTGCCACGAATACGGCTTCATAATCCGCTACCCCTACGGCAAGCAGAGCATCACGGGCTACAAATACGAGCCGTGGCATATCCGCTACATCGGCGACAAGGCGACCGAGATCGCCGAGAGCGGGCTTACGCTTGAAGAGTACTACGGCATAACGTCGGTTTATGGCGGATAATGCAGCGAGGCAGGTACAAATGAGATCAGGTATAATAAGAAGGATCTCGGCGGCAGCCGCGGCGGGAGCGCTGATCGCGCTTTCGGGCTGTACGCCGTTCATCGTAAAAAATATTGACAGCGAGACTGTAAGGGTCAGCTCGCCCGACACGCCCGACAAGCCGATCGCAGACACCGATGCTGCAAGCTCTTCTAAAACCGAGCAAAACCGCCGGCAGACCGAAAGCTCCGGCTCTCAAAAGGAGAACTCTTCTAAAGGAAGCGACAAAAAGCAGGCGTCTTCGGCAAGCAAAGCCGAGGCAAAGAAAGCTCCTTCGTCTTCACAAACCGGAAGCGAAGCCAAAAAGACTTCTTCGGCATCGCAAAGCAGCGACGGATCCCAAAAAACCGATTTGGCTTCTCAAACCGTAAGCGAAGCCGCGAGTACCGCTGCATCTTCCGAAATCGAGGAAACGCAGGAGCAGCAGAGTGAAGCCTCCGAGGCCGAGCCTCGCCCGAAGGCAGAGTCGATCGCACTGAGCGTTCAATCCTCCGAGGTAACGGTCGGAAGCACGTTTACGCCGATCATCACCTTCCTGCCGGAAAACGCCGAGCCTGCACAGGTCGTTTTCACCGTCTCCGACGCGGATATACTTTCGATAAACGGCGACGGCAGCATAACGGCGCTCAACGAGGGCAGCTCGACGCTCTCGGCTATGCTTTCCGACAACAAAGCTTCGGCGCAGGAGATAACGATCACCGTAACGCCGAAGCCCGAACCGCTTCCGACGGAAAACTGCTATATCGACGGGATACTGATCGTAAACAAAACGTACTCCATGACGGAGGATATGGATCCCGGCGGGCTTACGCCGGAGTGTGCCGCGGCGTTTGACGAGCTTGTAAACGCCGCGGCGCAGGCAGGATACTCTCTGTATTCCAATTCCGATTACAGAAGCTACGCCGACCAGCAGGCGCTTTACAACAGCTACGTCTGGTCATACGGTCAGGCGACCGCCGATTCACTCTGCTCGATACCCGGCCACTCGGAGCACCAGACGGGGCTTGCGATAGACGTTGCCTCTTACCGCACCGGCTATTTCCCCGGCACGCCCGAAGCGCAGTGGCTCGCCGACAACTGTGCCGCCTACGGCTTCATAATCCGCTACCCCTACGGCAAGGAGTGGGCTACCGGCTACAGCTACGAGGCGTGGCACATTCGCTACGTCGGCGATAAAGCCCGCGAGATAACCGACAGCGGACTTTCGCTCGAGGAGTACCTCGGAGTTTGATCTGATCTTATAAATCTCATTTTTCCGAATATGTAATACTAATTTCAAATTAAATGCTTTAATTTGAAATGCGCGTGCTGCGCACGCTGATGCCGCACAAAGCGCGTCATCCCGTCTCATACAAACTCAAACGCGCCTGAGGCGCTATAAAAAGCTCTTAAAGCTTTTTAATTGAGTTTAGTATAACTCATTTTGAATATCCGAATAAAATATATCGGGCATGACCACAAGGTGAAGGTCATGCCCGTTTATTCTACTCTGCTTCTGTATTTTCTTTCTTCTCCTGCTTCTGCCGTTTGATGACCTTCAAGCGCGAGAATTCCTCTCTGTCCTTCTCGTCGAGGGCGTCGGTGATGTACTTGACGGTCTCCTCGAATCTCGGGATCATGATGTTCTTGAGGGCGTTTGCGCGGCGCTGCGTCGTACTTATTGCCGTCGCCAAGCGGTAGACGCTGTTTTCGATCTCCGCAAGCTGCGCCGTGAGAGTCTTTACCTCTTCAAAGCGCTGACGGGCGAGGTCAAGTATCGAGTTGGTCGTGTAAAGGCCGTAGTCGAGGTCAAGACCGTTTTTCTCCTTGATCGCGACGATCGGTATCTCAACGCCCATAACGCTGCGGTAAGAGAGCGTGAGCGAGTCCTCCTCGGGAACGGATCTCGAGATCTCGCCGCAGAAGCCCATCGTGATGTTCGCCATCTCAAGCGCAAGATATGCGTCTTCATACGCCTTGTCGATCTTGCTCTGAACGGACTTCGCCTTGTCGATAAGCGACATCAGCTCGCGAATGAGAATGTTGCGCTTTTTGTCGAGAAGCTCGTAGCCGAGCGTTGACAGCTCAAGCGATTTTTTGGAGTTTATCAGGTTTCCTTTGGTAGGTACGGCAGAGACTGCCATGCTCCTCACCTCCACGCATATTACTTATCCTGCTCGGCGGGCTTGTAGAACTTGTCGAGGACGGCGTCGTCCACACGGTCAAGCTCGCTCTTTGGGAGAATCCCGAGAAGCTCCCAGCCAAGGTCGAGGCTCTGTTCGATGGTGCGGTTCTCGGTAAAGCCCTGGTTTACGAAACGCTTCTCGAAGGCGTCGCCGAACTCGAGATACTTCTTATCTATGGGAGAAAGCTCCTCCGCGCCGATTACCGACGCAAGCGAACGCGCGTCAATTACCTTCGCGTAGCTTGAGAAGAGCTGGTTTGCGAGATCCTGGTGTTCGGCTCTCGTGTAGCCCTCGCCGATGCCGTCCTTCATCAGACGGGAAAGCGACGGCAAAACGTCGATCGGCGGGTATATGCCCTGCCCCTGAAGAGAACGGCTGAGAACGATCTGCCCCTCCGTGATGTAGCCCGTAAGGTCCGGCACGGGGTGGGTGATGTCGTCGTTGGGCATCGTGAGGATCGGGATCTGGGTAACGCTGCCCTTGCTGCCCTTGACCATGCCGGCGCGCTCGTAGAGCGATGCGAGGTCTGAGTAAAGGTAGCCAGGGAAGCCCTTTCTGCCGGGGATCTCGCCCTTTGACGAGCTGAACTCACGCAGCGCCTCGGCGTAAGACGTCATGTCGGTCATGATGACGAGCACCTGCATATCGTGCTCGAACGCGAGGTACTCCGCTACGGTGAGAGCGCACTTAGGGGTAAGGATTCTTTCGATGATCGGGTCGTTGGCGAGATTTAAGAGCATTACAACTCTGTTCATAACGCCGAATTCCTCAAAGCTGCGCTTGAAGTAGTCGGCGACATCGTTCTTAACGCCCATTGCGGCGAAAACGACGCAGAATCCCTTGCCGCCCTCGTCGGCGATCTTAGCCTGGCGGACGATCTGAACGGCAAGCTCGTTGTGCTTCATGCCCGAGCCGGAGAAGATCGGCAGCTTCTGACCTCTGATGAGGGTGATGAGCGTGTCGATCGTCGAGATTCCCGTGTTGATGTAGTTCTTCGGGTACACTCGTGAAACGGGGTTGAGCGGCGTGCCGTTGATGTTCGCCTTCTTTACGGGGTAGATGTCTCCGAGTCCGTCGATCGGCTTGCCCGAGCCGTTTAAGATCCTGCCGATGATCTCCTTTGAAAGCGGCATCTCCATCGGGCGGCCGGTGAGGCGCGTTTTTGTGTTTACGAGAGAGATATTTTTTGTGCTTTCAAAGACCTGAACGACGATCCTCTCGCCGTCCATCTGGACGATCCTGCCCTGGCGGGTCGTTCCGTTTTCAAGCCTGATGTCGACGATCTCTTCGTTGAAAGCTCCCTTTACTCCGTCAAGAACGATAAGCGAACCGTTTATTTCCTTTACGCCTACGTAATCTAAAACCATTTCGTGTCAGTCCTTTCCGAATCAATTGAACTCCGCCGTAAGAGTGGAGTTGAGCGCCTCGTCGATCTCCTTCTCGTAATCCTGGAACATTTCAGGCTTATTGTTGGGGATATCGTACTTCATCTTCGTGAGCTTGTCAAAAAGCCCGAGAGAGATGATCCTTGAAAGCGGGATATTTCTTGCGATCAGCCCCTTCGAGACGTCGTAGAGGTGAATGATCGTCTTCATCATCAGCTTTTGCTTCTCGAGAGGAACGAACGTGTCCTCCTTATGGAATGCGTTCTGCTGGAGGAAGCCTACTCTGATGACCCTTGCGGTCTCGATGATGAGCTTCTGGTCGTCGGGCAAAACGTCGGCGCCGATAAGCTTTACGATCTCCATGAGGCTGTTTTCCTCCTGGAGAATAGCCGTGATCTTGCTTCTGTATTCGATGAATTCCCTGCCCTGCTCGCGCTCGAACCACGGGTCAAGGTCAGTGAAATACTCGCTGTAGCTCGTCATCCAGTTTATCGCCGGGTAGTGGCGGGCGTATGCGAGAGCCTTGTCGAGCGCCCAGAAGCAGCGCGTAAAGCGCTTCGTGTTCTGGGTAACAGGCTCGGAGAAATCCGCGCCTTGGGGCGATACCGCTCCGATGACAGTTACGGAGCCCTGCTTGCCGCCGAGAGTTTCAACTCTGCCGGCGCGCTCGTAGAAGTCGGAAAGCCTCGACGGCAGGTAAGCCGGGAAGCCCTCTTCCGCGGGCATCTCTTCAAGTCGGCCTGAGATCTCTCTTAACGCCTCCGCCCAACGGGACGTTGAATCTGCCATGATGGCGCAGTGGTAGCCCATGTCGCGGTAATACTCGGCAAGCGTGATGCCGGTGTAGATCGACGCCTCGCGCGCCGCAACGGGCATATTCGAGGTGTTGGCGATGAGCACCGTTCTGTCGGTCATAGGTCTGCCGGACTTCGGGTCGACGAGCTCCTTGAACTCCTGAAGAACCTGACTCATCTCGTTGCCGCGTTCGCCGCAGCCTATGTAGATGATGATGTCGGCGTCGCACCACTTTGCAAGCTGGTGCTGCGTCATCGTTTTGCCCGCGCCGAAGCCGCCGGGGATCGCCGCGGTGCCGCCCTTAGAGATCGGCAGCAGCGTGTCGATAACTCGCTGACCCGTGATGAGCGGGATATCGGCCGGGAGCTTTGCCTTGACGGGTCTCGGCGTTTTGATGGGCCAGCGCTGGCAGAGCGTAAGCTCGTGCTCATGGCCGTCTTTGTCTTTGATAACGGCGACGGTATCGTTGATCCTGTACTTACCGTCGGGCATCGTCTTTACGACCTCGCCGGAAAGAGACGGGGGAACGAGCGCCCGGTGCTCAATGATCCTCGTTTCCGGGAGAGTAGCGTAAATATCGCCGCCGGAGAGCTTATCGCCCTTCTTCACGGTGATGTGAACGTCCCAGCGACGCTCTTCGTCGAGCGACGAAACCGATACGCCTCTCGAAATGAAGACGCTGCCGGTCTCCTCCTCGATGGCTGCGAGCGGGCGCTCAATACCGTCGAAAATATTGTCCATGATGCCGGGGCCGAGAATGACGTTCATCGGCGCGCCGGTGCCGACGACGATGTCGCCGGGCTTCAGACCCGTAGTCTCTTCATAGACCTGGATAGTCGTTTCACTGTCGGAAAGCCTGATGACCTCGCCGACGAGCTTCTTGTCGCCGACGTAGACCATCTCCATCATAGAGAAGCTGCGGCTGCCCTTAACGGTAACGACCGGGCCGTTTATTCCAAAAATTACATCTTTGTTGTCCAATTGATTCATCTCCCCACCGAAAGCTTTCTCACTCGACCACAAGCCCCGACGTCTCGACAAAGAGTCGCTTTCTGTCTTCGAGCTTCGTGTCGAGCGTGTCGTCGATGACGATCGAAAGCTCGCCGCAGCTGCAGCTTATGCCTCCGATCCTGATGCTGTCGTCGAAACGCACGGTGCAGTCCGGGAATATCCCGCGGATAAGCGGCTCAAGCTCCTTGTCGCGCTCCATCATCGAGACGGTGACCTTCCTGCCGCCAAGCTTCTCGCTTATAAGCCTTGCGGAGGTTGCGATATACTCTCTGTACTTGTTCGTCGCGGTGAAGTCGCAGAGCCTTTTTTCCGCCTCGTCATAGACAGACTGCGCCATCTCGCTGCGCTTTTCAAAAAGCTCGCGCTTCATTCTCGTTTCCTTGAGAGCCGTTTCCTTCGCGAGAGCCGCCTTGAACTCGCTCTTCTGAGCCTGGATGAATTCAAATGCGGCTGCCGTTCCCTCTTCGTTGGCAGCCTTTAGCTGCTCCTCACGGAACGCTTCTATCTCTGCCTGCATCTCGGAGCGCTGCTCCTCGGCGTATTTTTCAATAGCCTCTAAAAATCGGTTCGTTTTGCTGTTTGCGTCTATCATAGCAATGCACTCCACATATTTCAAATAAGGCTTTCGCCCGGATTTAATCTATCTTCACGCCGATCGCGTCGCGAACGTACTTCGTTATCGAATCGCTCGTGCGGCCGTTGCCGTGGCGGTCGGGTATCTCGACAATAAGCGGCTGGCGCATATTGAGCTTGTAGTCCATGATAAGCTCCGGGCAAAGCTCGACGAGCGTGTGCGTCATCAGCACAACGGCAACGTCGCTGCGGTCCATCACGGTCTTGAGGTTTTTGCGCACCTCTTCCTCGGTATGTATGACTACTCCGTCGATCCCGGAAAGGCGCATACCCATGAGCGTATCGACATTATCGCTTAAAAGAAAGAATTTCATTAGCTTTCACGCCCTTTTTATCAGCCGAGCTTAGAAAGGATAAGGATCGACACGAGCATTCCGTAAAGCGCAACACCCTCGCCAAGTGCAACAAAGATAAGCGACTTACCGAAGTTCTTGGAGTCTTCGCTGGTAGCGCCGATAGCCGCCGGAGCCGCGTAACCTACCGCGATGCCGCCGCCGATGCAGGATAGACCCGTCGCGATAGCCGCGCCGATAAAGCCCAGTCCACTGCCGGAAGCCGCCGCTGTGGCTGCCTCTGTCGTCTCTGCCGCGCTTGCGACCATCGGGCAAAGGAAGCATACGAGGAAAACGGCGCAGAACGAAGCGATCTGCATATAAAGAGCCTTCTTCTTTTTGCATCCTCTTTTAACGGCTCTGTCTGCAAGAAGGATAGATGTGATCCCAAAAACTACGGGTACTGCTAAAATCAATAATTCCATGGTAAATTCCTCCATTTATTAAACAGAAGGCTTATCGCGCTTTGCGCCCTGCCTTCAATTGTCAACATTTGTAAAAAGCCTTATTCGGCGAGTGATCTTACGGGTATAAACGGTCTGCCGCTGCCTCTGTAGAAGCGGCCGAACATCTCGTAGAACTCAAGTCTGAGCACCTGGATACACACGAGAAGCGCCTCAAGACCCATAACGAAGATGTTGCCGATCACAACTATGGCGACGTAGCCGACGCCGTGGCTCATATTGGCAAGCGTGAACACGACCTCCATCATTCCGGCGTGAACGAGTACGAACGCGCCGACTCTGAGGAACGACATCGTATTGGTCACATAGCTGAGCGCGTACTCAAACAGCTCGAAAAAGCTCTGAACGCAGTAGCCGCCCCAGCTTTCGGGCTGCCACTCCTTCTTGCCGGAAACGAGCCTTCCGAGCGGCTCCTTCATGAAGATCATGATGAGCGGTATGACGATAAGGCAGATGATGTAGGGGATCGTCGCGATCTTTACTCCGAGGAACATCTGCGAGACGAGCAGAGCGACGACGGAAACGTAGAACAGAAGCCCCGCGATGCCGTTGCTGCCGAAAATAGCCTCTTCCTTATCATTCATTCGCAGCGAAACGATTATGTTAAGAATGATCGCCAGCGTTACGAGCACCATGCCGATGCCGACGGCGGCGTAGATTATCATGTTGGTGGTCGCGGGCTTCATTACCTCGATAGGCTTCTCTTCAAGCCCGAACAGCGCGTGGAACATCGGATCGAGCAGGTGCTCATAGCCGAACACTGAGCCGTAGATCGCGCCGAAGACCGCGCCCGATATGCCGCAGGGGATCAGTATCCCGCCGAGCGGATTCTTCTTCTTTTTCATAAATACGCCGAAGAGCGCCACCATGACGCCGTGGCCTACATCGCCGAACATGATGCCGAAAAGCAGCGTGTACGTTATCGCGATAAAGGCGGTCGGGTCGAACTCGTTGTAGCTCGGCAGACCGTACATCTCGGTGAAGTAAGAAAATGCCTTCGTGAAGAAGTTGTTTTTAAGGCGAACGGGCGGAGTGTGCTTCATCTCCTCCCTGCCGTCGGTGAGCTTGCATTCGATAGACTCGATCCTGAAGAGCTTTTCGGTAAGGCTCTGCGCATTCTCCTCCGGCACCCAGCCTACGATCACGAAGCTTTTTGAATACGTTACCGCCTTAGACATAAGGTCGAACTTCCGCTGCTGCTCTGTGAAGAAGCTGTAGTAGTAGTCAAGGTCGGCGGCGTTCGTCTTCTTGAAGTCTTCAAACTCCGCTTTGAGGTTTTCGAGCTGCTGGCGAAGCTCGGGCAGCTTTTTTTGCTGCTCCTCGTAAAACTCGCTCGGAGTGCCGTCAAGCTCGAGCACACCGCAGCTCTCGAAGTAAAGACTTGAGAAGATACGGTCTACGTCTTCGCTGTCCGCGATCGGCGAGATGTACAAGCCCCAGTAGAAGTCGTCATCCGACGAGCACGGGAAGAAGATGATGAACGGGTTCTCGCTGTACTCCTGCATCTTCTCGAAGCTCTCCTTCGGGAGCTTGCCGAAATTCGCCTTGATGTAGCGGCATTCGTTGATCTTGTCGATCTCGAGATCAAGATCGAGGAAGTGCTTTACCTGCTCTATCCCGCGTTCGCAGCGCGAGATCTCGTCTTCAAGCAATATCCGCTTGTCGGCGAAGGAGTTGATCCTGTAGACGGTCTCCTTTACATTTTCCAGTGTTTCGTCGGTAAATTCACGCTTAGAGACATCGGTAAACGAGCACTCGATCCCGGCGGACATGAGTGCCGAATCAAAGCTGTCCATCACCTCGCTGTATGGGTTCGCTTCCTGCACCGGCACGAACATCTTTATGTCGGAGTGGAAGCTCAGCGGATCGTCCGGCCCAAAGCACTGCGAAGCCACGAGTGCCTCGGCAACCTCAAAGACCTTGTCCTTCAGACCTATGACTCTAAGACATTTAATCTTTGCAATAGCCAAAAATCACACCTCTTTTTTCGCTTTAGTTATATGATAACGATCGCCCGCAGCTTCTCGGGGTCGAAGCCGTAGCGGACGCCCTCGATTATGCTGACGATATTGCTGTATTCCTGCTGCATTACAAACACATAGGAAAGCATTCCTACGATCGGGTAGGTCGAGAAGTGAATGTTTTTCTTCGTTATGCCGTAAATGCCGATCTCCTGTATCTGCCCGGCGTAAACGTACTCCATCTTGTCGATGGCGCGCCCGAGCTGCGTCCCCTTAACGGAGGCAAACACCTCCGCGCTCGACTGCGCGGCGCAAAGCTTCTTTATCGTCTGGGGCTTCAGCGTTCCGTAAGGGAACAAAAATCGCTCGACGACCTCGCCCGGCTCCTTGTAATACTTCTTCAGGCGCAGCACCCTTACGAAGTTCATAATATCAATTATCGAATCGAACATCGACAGCAGCGCCTTTTGTTCGGCGCCCGAGGCATGGTTGTTTATCGCGTCGAACAGCCTTGCGTAGCAGTGGCGGTAAAGCTCGTTTTCAAGCTCCGTTATGTTAACCGTCTCGCCCTTTTTCGGGCGGTAGCGGTCGGCGATGCGCTCGTAGGGCGTTGAGTGGAGAACGGCGAAAAAGGAATCGTAGTCCCTCGCGCGGGCAAGCGCCGCAAGTTCAACCGACGCGTGCCTTGCGAAGAAGGTCGGCATCGTGAAGATGTACTCGTCCGGCCGGTCGGACGAGAGCAGCGTCAGGAAACGGATAATCTGCTCTATCTCGTCGCGCTCGATGAGGAACTGCGCAAAATACTCTCCCGTACCCTTCATGTAGCGGCAAAGCGAGTAGAAGTCGTCGAAAAGCTTCTGGCGGAGTATCATCTCCAGCCTGCCTCTGTGGACCTCGCGCTCGTTTACCGTTCTCAGCACCGAATCGTAATATGTATTGTTTTTCAGGTAGGTAACGACCTCCGCAACGCTTTTGCAGGCGAGAAGGCTTTCGTAGTCTTTGGCGCTCAGCCGCCTGCCGTACTTCGCACGCATTTTTGCGAGGACGGCGTTTGCAGATTTTGACGAACTCATAGGAGCCGCCTCCTTCCGGTGGAAACTATGTCGCTCAATAATTGTTGTAGCTCAGCACGCCGTTGACGATCTCTTCGACCCATTTTTCCTTGTTGTCGCGGAACTTCTTTGCAAGCGCCCTTGAAACGTCGTCGTAATGCTTCTGAGTTTTCTTCCAGCTTGCCTGCGAGGCCTTCGTCTCCGCCGCCTTGTATGACTCGATGTGCGCCTTCGCGCTCTCGAGATACTCGTCGTAGACCTCACGGCGCTTCTTCATGACCTCGGCGTGAGAAGCGATCTTCTCGGCCTGCGCCTCTTCGTCCATCTTACGCGCTTCTTCGTCCATCTGAAGGATCTTGCTGATGAAATCATCCATAATATCGCCTCCTTGCGATACTTTTATGTGTTGAATATATGACCTACTGCGACCGCCGGGCAGTCGTAAGAGGCGGGCAGCCGCAGTAGGTCAATGCATTTTTATCAGTTTTTAAGGCTCTGAATCGGCGCCGGGATACGGCCGCCTCGGCCTATGAATTTAGCGGGGGACGCGCAGTTTACGTCCATTACGGGACCGCCGCCGAGCAGCCCGCCGAAGTTGAGGAACTCGCCCGCGCCCTTGCCGATCGCAGGGATAACACGAACGGCGGTTGTTTTCGAGTTGACCATGCCGATAGCCGCCTCGTCGGCGATGATGCCGGAGATTATCTCGGGCGTTGTGTCGCCGGGGATAACGATCATGTCAAGACCAACGGAGCAAACTGCGGTCATCGCCTCAAGCTTCGTGAGCGTAAGGCAGCCGCTCTTTGCGGCGTCGATCATACCGGCGTCTTCGGTAACGGGGATAAACGCGCCCGACAAGCCGCCGACGTGGGAGCTTGCCATAACGCCGCCCTTCTTTACGGCGTCGTTTAAAAGCGCAAGGCACGCAGTCGTGCCGTGAGCGCCGCACGTTTCAAGACCCATCTCCTCAAGGATATGTGCAACGGAGTCGCCGACAGCCGGGGTCGGAGCGAGCGAGAGGTCTACGATGCCGAAGGGCACGCAAAGCCTGCGCGACGCCTCCTGAGCCACGAGCTGACCGACTCTCGTGATCTTGAAAGCAGTTTTCTTTACTATGTTGGCTACCTCGGTGATGTCGCAGTCGGGAGCCTTTGCAAGAGCCGCCCTTACTACGCCGGGGCCGGAAACGCCTACGTTGATAACGCAGTCCGGCTCGCCGGGGCCGTGGAACGCGCCCGCCATGAAGGGGTTATCCTCGGGGGCGTTGCAGAATACTACGAGCTTTGCGGCGCCGATGCAGTCTCTGTCGGCTGTAAGCTCCGCCGTTTTGCGGACGATCCTGCCCATTTTCGCTACGGCGTCCATGTTGATGCCCGCCTTAGTCGAGCCGATGTTGACCGACGAGCAAACGCGCTCGGTCGTTGCGAGCGCCTCGGGAATGCTCTCGATGAGCGCGTAGTCGCCCGCGGAGAAGCCCTTGTGACAAAGCGCCGTGTAGCCGCCGATGAAGTTTACGCCGACCTCGTTTGCCGCCTTATCGAGTATTTTCGCGAACTTGACGGGGTTCTTCGCCTGGCAGGCGGAAGCGACCATAGCTATCGGCGTAACGCTTATGCGCTTGTGGATTATCGGGATACCGTAATCGATGCTGATGTCTTCGCCCGTCTTGACAAGCTCGCCCGCGTAGCGACAGATCTTATCATAGATCTTTGTGCAGGCTTTGTCTATATCGTCGTCAATGCAGTCGAGCAGCGAGATACCCATCGTGATGGTCCTCACGTCGAAGTTCTCGTTCTCGATCATATTGATAGTCTCAAGAATATCGTTAGTATTTATCATTACTTGCCCTCACAGTTCGTTATACTCTGTACATCGTATTAAAAAGCTCTTCGTGCGTCACATGAACCGTAACGCCGTAGTCGCTGCCTATCTTTTTGAGCGACTCGGAAAGCTCCTTGAACGGCACGGTGCAGCCGGAGATATCGACCATCATTATCATGGCGAACATATCCTGCATAACGGATTGAGTGACCTCAACGACATTGGCGCCGTTCTTCGCGCACTCCCCCGCAACGCCCGCAAGTATGCCGACGGTGTCTTTACCGATAACGGTGATTACAGCTTTCATAACATTTCCTCCGTAATTTATATAGATCAGCCGACCCGGCAGACGCGCTCACGCCCCTGCTTCCGTTCGGCTTTTTGACGCACGCTCTTCGTCACGCGAAGGTGAAAAAGCGCCCGGTAAACTAAAGTTTAACAAATTCGTTGATATTATATTCCCACTTTCGGAAATAGTCAATGGATTTTGATAAGTTTTTTATGAACAAAGTGTGAATTTGCAAAAGCAATACGGTGCCGCTGACTCTGCATACGGCACCGCCAATTCACATAAACAGCAAAAACAGATAAATGATGCCGAACACGCCTGCGAGCATCGCATTCACGCCGCCCGAAAGGTAGAGCGACTGCGACGTTTCGGAGCGTGAGAGCGACTCCTCGGCGGCCTCCTGTTTGACAAGCTTGATCTGCTCGATACAGCGCCTGTAGTAAAGCTTGTTGGCGAGTGCTCCGCTCGTTATCATAACGGTGATCTGAAGAAGCAGAAGTATCGTCGGGGCGGCTATAAGGAGCTGCTCCTTCACCGGGAGCTGCTGCATGGCTTCGGAGAGCTTTACGTACTGATCCATCGTAAGCGACGCCGCGTTTTTCATCGAAATCCCGAGCGACGTCATCAGACCGTTAAGCACCTCCAGGCTGACGCCCCTTGTGAAGTAGACGCGAAGCGCGTAAAGCAGCGCCTCGACCGAAAGCAGGAGCGCGCCCACCTTGTAGAGCTTGCGGTACAAAAACCACACGCCGGAGAACACGGCAGCGCTGAAATTGAACTTACCGACGCCGTCCTTCACGCGTTTGAAGGCGCTCAGATAATAAGGCGTATTTACTGCCACGAAGCAGGCGACGTCGCCCGCCGTAACATTCTCTTCATAAACGGTCGACGCAGGAACGTCGGACGCCTGACCGAGCGTATAAGCCGCGAAAAACTGAGGATCGCTGAAATCGACCTCTTCCGTATCGTCCGCACGTCTGTGACGCGAAGCGGAGAGGCGCGTACCGCAGTTGTCGCAGAAGTTTGCTCCGACTCTGTTTGAAGCGCCGCACACCGGGCAGGCTCTACCAGTTCTTGACTCCGCAGGCTGCTCCTTTTCGAGCGTAAGCTTTTCTTCCGCCTCATGCTCGCCCTGTGCCGAACGCGTTATCTTTTCAAAGCCGTCAAAAACGAAATCCTCTGCGTGCTTATCCTCGTTCGGGCAGGCGTTTGTCTTTTTATAGCAAGCCCTGTGCATCGGCGTTCCGCAGTCGGGGCAGACAACGACGTCGTCGCCCTTCTTAAACTCCTCGCCGCAGATGCCGCATTCAAGTCCGATAAAATCCATGGTCTCACCTTCCTTTTCTTTATCCAACTCATTATATTATAGCAAAAATCCGCGGTAAATACAACAGATTTTTAGCATTACGCGCCGCTGCCGCCGATCTTTTCACAAAGAGATAAACAACGGCAAACAACTGCCCATAATTTTGGTGAATCTTACACCGGGGCGAGTATGCACCCGGTTGGCAGTACACACTTCTACATAAAAAAAGCGGGCAACCAACCCTCGGTGCGGAGACCGGCTGACCTCAACGGTAAAGTAAAATCGGAACTGTCAGCGGCGACACGCCGCGTGTGCGAGCTATTGAAAAATACGGCGGTTTGTGGTAGAATGAAAGCATAATTCAAATTGGGGGCATACCATGACCGGATTCAAGCTTATAAAAAAATGCGGCTGCGCCAGACGGGGCGAGCTTTCGACCGTTCACGGCACGGTGCAGACGCCGGCGTTTATGAACGTCGCGACGTGCGGAGCGATAAAGGGCGCCGTTTCAGCGCTTGACCTTAAAGAAATAAAGTGCCAGGTGCAGCTTTGCAATACGTATCACCTTCACCTGCGCCCGGGCGACGAGAACGTCAAAAAGCTCGGCGGCTTGCATAAATTCACAAGGTGGGGCGGCCCTATCCTCACCGACAGCGGCGGCTTCCAGGTCTTCTCGCTCGCGAAGCTGAGGAACATCAAAGAGGAGGGCGTTACGTTCGCCTCGCATATCGACGGGCATAAGATATTCATGGGGCCCGAGGAGAGTATGCGCATTCAGTCGAACCTTGGCTCGACCATCGCCATGGCGTTTGACGAGTGCATCGAGAACCCGGCGGAATACGGCTACACGAAGCGAAGCTGCGAGCGCACCCACCGCTGGCTCGTTCGCTGCAAAAACGAGCTTGAAAGGCTTAGCTCCCTCGACGATACGATCAACAAGGAGCAGCTGCTTTTCGGCATAAATCAGGGCAGCACATATAAAGATCTTCGCGTCGACCACATGAAGATGATCGCGGAGCTTGACCTGCCCGGCTACGCCATCGGCGGACTTGCCGTCGGCGAAAGCACACAGCAGATGTACGAGACGATCGAGCACGTCGAGCCGTTCATGCCGTCAGACCGCCCGAGGTATTTAATGGGAGTCGGCACTCCGGCGAATATCGTCGAGGCGGTTCGCCGAGGGATAGATATGTTTGACTGCGTCATGCCGTCGAGAAACGCCCGCCACGCCCATGTATTTACGTGGGAGGGCTGCCGGAATATGCTGAATGCAAAGTATGCGCTCGACGAAAGCCCAATAGACGATCGCTGCAACTGCCCCGTCTGCCGCAATTTTACGCGCGCGTACCTGCGCCACCTGTTCAAAAGCGGCGAGATGCTCGCGATGCGCCTTGCGGTACTTCACAACCTCTATTTCTACAACAATCTCATGGAGGAGATACGCAAAGCTCTCGATGAAGACAGCTTCGACGAGTTTTACAAGGAAAATATCGAAAATCTCGGAAAACGTCTTTAATTTTCGTTGCATTCTTCGGGAATTAATGCTATAATATTGATTGTTTTATAACGAACATGACCTGAAAGGAAGTTTAAACATGGGAAATCTTGACAGCAGCACGGGCGGTATGATCCAGCTCGTTATCACAACAGTTATCCTTGTAGTGGCGTTTTACTTTGTTCTTATCCGTCCTCAGTCGAAGAAGCAGAAGGAAGAGGAGCAGATGCGCAAGGACCTCGAGATCGGCGACGAGATAACGACTATCGGCGGCATCGTCGGCAGAGTTGTAAACATCAACGACAACGACGACTCGATGATCGTTGAGACGGGCGCAGACAGAACGAAGATCAAGTTCAAAAAGTGGGCTCTCTCTTCCATCAACAACAACAAGGGCGACGAGAAGAAAAAAGAAGACAAGAAATAATAACAAAAATGACGCGGTGCAGATTAAGTTCTGCACCGCTTTTTTGCTGTCTGTTTTATAGCAGCAATACTAAGGAGCCACTGAATAAATCACGTTCTACGAACTGAGCACTCGCTTTAATCAGTGTCTCCCTAATTCAAACGCGCCTGCGGCGCTATAAAAAGCTTTTTAATTGAGTTTAGTATAATATATGTAAAACGCCACACAGATAAGTGCCGAAAGCAGCGACCCCAGCGGCGCCGCCCAGCCCATCGGGTAGAGCGTGTCGGGGTAAAGCGCGCTTGCAAGCAGCGCCCCCGGTATGCGCACAAGGACGATCGAAGCGATGTTGTGTATAAACGAGATCACCGAGCGGCTGCAGCCGCAGAAGTAGCCGCTGAAGCAGAAGTGAACGGCGGCAAAAGCAACGTCAAAGGAATATGACATCAGGTAGAGGCTGCCCGCCGAGATGACCGCCGCGTCCTTCGTGAAGAGCGAGACGAGCGTCTGCGGGAAAAGGTTGCAGTAAATGATGCAGATCACGCCCCAAAGCACCGTGAACGAAAGCCCGCAGTAGAGCGAACGCCTTGCGCGGCGGTCCTTCCCCGCGCCGATGTTCTGCGCCGTGACCGCCGAGATAGCCGACAGAAACGACGACGGCACAAGGAACAAAAAGCCGATGATCTTCTCAACGATTCCGACCGAGGTCGAGAAGACAAGCCCGCGGCTGTTGGCGATGACGATTATTATAGTAAAGGCTATTTGAATAAGCCCGTCTTGCAGCGCTACCGGAACGCCTACCCCGAGCAGCTTTTTCAGCGCCGCGCCGTCGGGCTTGATATCGCTGCGCGAAAGGGTGAAGCCAAGGTCTGCCCTGCGAAACGCCAGCAGCGCCATAAACGTGCTTGCCGCCTGCCCGAGCACCGTTGCCAGCGCCGCGCCCGAGGCGCCCATTTTAAACCCGCCGACAAACGCGAGATCGAGCGCAACGTTCACGATGCACGCCGCCGCTACGAAGTACATCGGGCGCTTTGAGTCGCCTAAGCCGCGGAACAGCCCGCTTATCACGTTGAACGCCGCGATAAACGGCAGCCCACAGAAGCATATCCGCAGATACTCTATCGTCTGCGGAACGGACTCCGCCGGCGTGAGCATGACCGCCGTGATCCCGCGGGCAAGCAGCAGCGCTGATGCCGTCAACACTGCCGACAACGCCGCAAAAAACGTCACCGCCGACGCAAAGATACGCTTTGCAAGCTTTACGTCCTTTGCGCCCGCCGCCGTCGCGGTGTGTACAGTAATTCCCATTGAAAGCCCGACGATGATAACCGTCAGCATATGCGTCACCTGACTGCCCGTCGAGACCGCCGCCGTGACCTCTTTGCCATTGTAAAGCCCGACCACAAAAAGGTCCGCCATTCCGTAAAACGTCTGCAAAAAGCACGACAGCAGGTACGGCAAAGCGAATCTGACAAGCGTTTTTGCAACGCCGCCCTCGGTCAGATCGTTTCTATTGTTCATTTAACATCACTTCTTTTTCTCCGCACTCGTCTGCCCCAGGCGGTAGGCCACGAAAAGCAGGGCTGCCGCCGAAAGAGCGGCTGCCGCTCCCGCCGCCGCGAAGCCGTATTTGTTATCACTGCTATCAAGGCGCGTAAATGTGTTTGACGAAGCGAAGCTTTCCGAAGGGACGTCTTCGGTGGCTGCGGAGGAAGCCTTGCGGCTCTCCTTCTTCGACGGAGAGGCAGCGCTTTTTGCTGCCTTTGACGAAGCATTTTTCGACGAAGCCTTTGACGTCGCGGCACCTGACAGCTTCACGCTTGCCGACGCGCTCCCGGCTCGGGTAATTTGCTCAGGCTCTCTTTCGACAGCCACAATACAGGAAACAGACGACTGGGCGGCGTCCTCGCAATTCGTGCCGACCGACTGTATGACCTCGACCGAGATCGGCAGGCTGCCCTGTGCGCTCTCGTCGGTTTTGAACGTAAGCTCGGCTATCTCGCCGACTGCTTCTTCGTCGAAAACGATGACCGACTCTGCACCGTCGCTTTCGTAGTCGGTGCGAACGCTGCCCGGGTGCAAAGCCTGCACCTTGACGCACTCTGCGCCTTCGCCGCACGTCACGCGAAAATGAAGCCCCGAAACGCTCTCTTCCCCGCCGACAGCGAGCCTCACCACAAGCTGCTCCTTCGGCTTTACGCTTTCGGGCGCCGAAATCACAAGGTCGGCTCCGGCGGAAAGAATCGACAAGAGCGCAAGCGTCAGCGCCGCTGTAAACGCACACACATATTTTCCTGCGTTCACCATGATCCCCTCCTTTGCTCGAGATCACGTCTCGTCAAAATAATTCAACACTCCGAACGGCACTGACCGAACGGAGTGTTTTATGATCCGTGTTATCTTTTAACGAATTTCCCTACGAAAGGCACCTGCTTGTACATTCCGCTGAACGCACCGACAGCACCCTCGAACACGGGGATAAATATGAGCGTGAGCATCACTGCCGTTACGGCAAGCGCAAGCACGTCGTAAACGATCACGCTAAGCCCCAGCACCCAGAGAATAAGCGCTCTTAACCCGAGAACGGCCGCAAGAGTTACAAGGCTTATTGCAAGCGTCCAGAGGAGCACCGCCGCGCCCTGCTTTACGTGCGCTCTGCAGAATTCGGAATCCCTGCGCTTGAACAGCGGCAGAACGATCAAAACGCCGAGGTACGAAAGCGCCGCTAAGTATCTGTTCTCTTCAACGTCGGCTTTGTCGAAGCTTATCTTCTTTGAAGCGACGTTCGGTATCTCCCTCTTCTTAACGGGGGTATCCGCCGGTCTTGTCTTTACGGACGTATGAGCCGGCTTCTTCTTTGCCTTCGGCTTCGCTTCACCAGATGTCTCGCCCGCCGTTGCAGCGGCTTCGCCGCTTACGGGCTTTTTCTTCTTCCTGACCTTCTGCTTCGCTTCGCCAGATGTCTCGCCGGCTTTTTCAGCGCCTTCGCCGCTTGCGGGCTTTTTCCTTTTCTTCACCTTCGGCTTTGCCGCTTCTACAGCAGGCTCGTCCGACTCTTCGGAAGCTTTTTCCCCGGCTTCCTTCACATTTCTTTTCTTCTCTTTTTTAAGTCTCTCGGCAACGTGAGGTATCTCCCGCTGGCGGATCTTCGGCTCGCTGCCGCTCTCTTCCGGGCTTTTTTCCGAGGGCTTCACCTCGATAGCGATCTCTTCCGGAGCGCTCTCTTCGCCCTTCTCCGACTTTTCGACTTCTGTCTGCGAAACGGGCGAAGGCTCGTCCGAGGGCAACTCGACCTCGCCTTCGATGCTGTTTGCTATAGTCTCCACCTCTGCAGCGAGCGACTGCTCCGGGGCAGCGTCGGCTTTAGGCGCTTCCTCGGTCTTTTCTTCGCTTACTGTATTTTCAAAAGCGCTCCCGGCAATCTCGTCGGAAGCTTTTTCGGGCTTGCCGCCGGAGACCTGTGCCGCTTCTTCCGTCTTCTCGATCTTGACCGACTTATGAGCCGCCTTCGGCAGCGCGCTCATAGCCGCAACGGTCTCGACCGCTTTCTTTTCCTTTTTCAGGTCTGCCTGAGCCGACGCATCGGAAACGATATCGTTATCGTCTTTAGGGCTTTCGACACTTTCGACACCTTCGGCGCCCGACTCGGAAACGCCGTTCACGCTGTCTGACGAAGCTTCTTTGATCGGTGAAAGCTTCGGCTTCTTCTTCCTGTTCCTTTTTGAACCGTTTTTCTTCGGCTGCTCGTCCTTTACAAGCTCCGGCTCCTTTGCCGTTTTCTCGGCGGGAACCTCAGCCTGCTCAAAGCTTTTCTCGGCTGCAAGCTCCTCTGCCGCAGCAGTCTCCTCCTGCTCTTCAGCATCAGCCTTTTTCGGCGCTGCCGGCACTTTGACAGAACGGATGACGCGGTGAGGAATGTCGTGCTTTTTGTCCTTCGGGTCTCTCTGAGGCTTCGACGAGCGAATAATGTCGTTCGATGTCGTGCGGTTTATCACCATCGGCACGATCTTCGGTTGTTCAAGCTCCTCTATGCTTTCCGACGTATCGCCGATCTCCTCTTCAAGCTCGTGTATCTTTTCAAGCACGCTGCCCTTTCTCGCTTTTTCGTACGCCTCTTCCGACGAGAAAACGTCTTTGATAGGCTCCGACGGATTTTCGTTTTCCATGTGCTTGCTCGTCGAGAAAATGTCCTCGGGAGCTTTATTCTTTTTAGGATCGGAATGATCCTTGGATCTGCGTTTTTTGGTACCTGCCTTTCGGTTCACTCTAAGCTTGGCGCCGCACTTGGCGCACACGGAGGAATCAGGAGAATTTGCAGTACCACACACCTTGCATTTTAACAAAATAAACCCCTCCACAAAATCGGTTTTTCGACCGATCGCAACAAATAAATAACCTTTTTTTAATTATAGATTACATCTATGCCATATGTCAAATTAAAACCTTGTAATGATTTGTAACACTTTTTACTTCAGATCCGCTGTTAATTTTACTGTATTTTCGCATAATATCGGTAATTTTACCGACCTCACCGTTTGGAAAGTTTTGCTCGGCGTTTTGTAACTATTTGAAATTTTAGTAATTGTATTGTAAGTTTTGCTGTAATTTTTATGCAATTTGAAGAAAAAGAAAAAAGCAGGTCTTTTTAATCCAAAAAGCCTGCTTTTGTGTCGATAAAAGCGCCGATATCAAAGCTCCAGTTCGAGCTGCTCCGCGTCGTCGCCGTTGGGCAGCGCGCCGAGCGTCGGGAGCGTTTTGGAACGGTAACGCTTGTCATTTTTAAAGCGCCCTTCCTGATATTTCTCAAGCTTGAAGACAAAATGCCCCTTCTTGAGCTTCATTACGGCAACGCCCTGAGTCGTTCTCGTCGTTTTGAGAGGTATCGAGCCGGAGTGAACGAGAAGCATCCTGCCGGAAGACGAGGTAACGACGATGTCACAGTCTTCCTGAAGGAAAAGTATCTCTGAGAGCGGCTCCTTGTCGCTGTAAGCGCCGGTGAGCTTCTTGCGGTTCGTCTTCGTCTCAAAGGCAGAGAGCGGTACCTTGGCTATCTTGCCATTCCGGAAGGCAAAAAGCACGAAGCCGGAATAGTCCTTCGTCACGAGCATCGTAACGGGGATCTCGTTTTCCTCCATGCCAAGCTTTGCGGGGATAAAGTCGCCGAGTACGCTCGCCTTTGTATCGAAGAAGTCGCTCGCCTTCGCCTTGTACGCCCTGCACCGGTTCGTGAAGAAGATGAGGTCGGCGGTGTTGGTACTCTCGCAGCTCAAAACGATGCTGTCGCCCTCTTTAAGCTTCTGCTCGCCGCCCATTCTGAGCGAGAGCGGAGTTATCTTCTTGAAGTAGCCTTCTTTCGTAAAGTAGAGGTGAACGGCGTAGTCGGGTATCTCGGGGGTGGTGTCGATCTCGGTAATATCCTCGGGGTCAATTAGCGTGGAGACTCTGTCCTTGCCGTACTTTTTGGCAACGTCTTTAAGCTCCGAAACGATAATGTTCTTCACCTTCGTTTTGCTGCCCAAGATCCCCTGGAGCTTCTCGATCTCTTCTTTGAGCGAGGATATCTCGTCGGTGCGTTTTAATATGTACTCGCGGTTTAAATGGCGCAGCTTGATCTCGGCTACGTACTCCGCCTGTATCTCGTCTATCCCGAAGCCGATCATGAGGTTCGGGACTACGAGCGACTCCTCCTCCGTTTCACGAACGATGCGTATAGCCTTGTCGATGTCGAGAAGTATCTTCTCCAGGCCCTCGAGAAGGTGGAGCTTTTCCTGCTTTTTATTCAGGTCGAAGGCGGTGCGGCGGCGGATACACTCGATGCGGAACGCCGTCCACTCGTCGAGCAGCGCTCGAACGCCGAGAACTCTCGGCACGCCCGCTATCAGCACATTGAAGTTGCAGGAGAACGAATCCTCGAGCGGCGTCATTTTGTAAAGCTTCTGCATGAGCGTTTCGGGGTCGGCGCTGCGCTTTAAGTCGATCGTTATTTTAAGTCCGTCGATACCCGTTTCGTCGCGCACGTCGGAGATCTCGCGGATCTTGCCCGTCTTTGCAAGCTCGATTATCTTCTCGATGATCGCCTCGCTCGTCGTCGTCGGGGGTATCGAGTGTATATCTATGCAGTTTGCGCTCTTGTCATATGTATATGTTGCACGTACCTTGAAGCTGCCCCTGCCCGTTTCGTAGATCTGCGAGAGCGCCTTTACGTCGCAGATTATCTGCCCTCCGCCGATGAAGTCGGGAGCGGGAAGCGTCGACATGATGTCGTGATCCTTGTCCTTGATGAGGGCGATCGTCGTTTCGCAAAGCTCCCTCAGGTTGAACGAACAGATAGAGCTTGCCATGCCTACGGCGATGCCGGTGTTGGCGTTTACCAGAACGGACGGGAACGTCGCGGGAAGCAGCGTCGGCTCCTTTAATGTGTTGTCGTAGTTGTCGACAAAATCGACTGTGTCCTTGTCGATGTCGCGGAAAAGCTCATTGCAGATAGCGTCGAGCTTCGCCTCGGTGTATCGGGAAGCAGCCCACGCCATGTCGCGGCTGTAGAATTTACCGAAATTTCCCTTGCTGTCGACGTACGGGTGCAGAAGCGCCTCGTAGCCTCTGGAGAGACGCACCATCGTGTCGTAGATGGCGCTGTCGCCGTGGGGGTTAAGCTTCATCGTCTGACCGACGATGTTTGCCGACTTCGTTCTCGCCGAGCCGAGCAAGCCCATCTTATACATCGTATAGAGAAGCTTTCTGTGGGAGGGCTTGAAGCCGTCGATCTCGGGGATAGCTCTCGACAAAATAACGCTCATTGCGTAGGGCATATAGTTCTCTCTGATGGTCGAGACGATCTCCTGGTCGATCACATCGCCCGCGCCCTTGATAACGCCCTTTATCTGCGGCGTTTTCGGCTTTGCTTCGCCTTTTTTCCTTCTTGCCATGCTCTTGCCCCCTTTCTCAGCTTACGTCGAGGTCGTCGATGTAATCGGCTCCATGCTGCACGATGTAGTCTTTTCTGCCGCTTAAATTATCGCCGAGGAGAATGTCGAAGATCTCGGCCGTTTTCTCGGCGTCGTCGGGCATTATCTTGATAAGGCGGCGTGTTTTCGGATTCATCGTCGTGAGGTTCATCATGTCCGGCTCGTTCTCGCCGAGACCCTTTGAACGCTGAACGGTGAATTTCTCGCTGCCGATCTCCTTGATGAACTCGTCCTTCTCCTGCTCTGTGTACGCAAAATACACCTGCTGCTTTGAGGTTATCTCATAAAGCGGCGACTCCGCGATAAACACCTTGCCCTCCTTGATGAGCGTCGGGGTAAGGCGGTAGATCATCGTCAGAAGCAGCGTGCGGATCTGAAAGCCGTCAACGTCGGCATCGGTGCAGATGATGACCTTGTTCCAGCGCAGCATATCGAGATCGAAGAGCGACAGGTTTTTGTTCGACTTCGAGCTTACCTCAACGCCGCAGCCGAGAACCTTTAAAAGATCTGTTATGATCTCGCTTTTGAATATCTTGTCGTAGTCTGCTTTAAGGCAGTTGAGTATCTTTCCTCTGATGGGCATGATCGCCTGGAAGTCGGGGTCTCTCGCCTGCTTGCAGGCGCCGAGAGCCGAGTCACCCTCCACGATGAAAAGCTCACGAAGGGCTGTGTCCTTGCTGCGGCAGTCGACAAATTTTGCGACACGGCTCGTCATGTCCATGTTGCTGGAGAGCGTTTTCTTGATGTCGAGACGGGTCTTCTCAGCCTTTTCACGGCTGCGCTTATTTACGAGCACCTGACCGGCGATCTTGTCCGCATCGATTGGGTTCTCAATGAAATACACCTCGAGCTGATGGCGCAGCACATCGACGAGAGCGTCCTGTATGCCCTTGTTGTTGATCGCCTTTTTCGTCTGGTTCTCGTAGGACGTGACGCTCGAAAACGACGAGATCACGATGACGAGGCAGTCTTCAACATCGGTGAACTTGATCTTGCTTTCGCTCTTGTTGTACTTGCCGTTCTGCTTTAAATACGAATCTATCTGATAAACAAAGGCGTTCTTTACAGCCGCCTCATGTACGCCGCCGTATTCGAGCCAGCTCGAATTGTGGTAATACTCCTTGACGTTTATCTTGTTTGAGAAGGCGAGGGCGATATTCATCTTCGCCTTGTACTCCGGCTTATCGTCACGGTCGCGCACCATGCGCTCCGCCTGCCACGACTGCACCGAGGTCATGCCATCTTCGCCGACAAGCTCCTTTACGTGGTCGGCGATACCGTTTTCATACAGAAACTCCGTCGTGTCGAAGCCCTTGCCGTTCTGCACGCGAAGGATAAACTTTATGCCGGCGTTGACTATCGCCTGGCGGCGGATAGCGTCAATAAAATACTCCGTTGGGATACTGATATCGGTGAAAACCTCGAGGTCGGGGCGCCACTTTATCTTAGTTCCCGTGTCGCGCTTCTGATACGCTTCCTTTTTAAGCCCGCCGACGTTCTCGCCCTTTTCAAAGTGGAGAGAGTAGCGCAGACCGTCGCGCCTGATGTCGACATCCATATACTCCGAGGAATACTGCGTCGAGCAAAGGCCGAGTCCGTTTAAGCCCAGCGAATACTCGTAGTTCTCGCCCTCGCTGTTGTTGTACTTTCCGCCTGCGTAAAGCTCACAGAAAACAAGCTCCCAGTTAAATTTCTGCTCTCCCTTGTTGAAATCAACAGGGATACCTCTGCCGTGGTCCTCTACCTCGACCGACTTGTCGGAATAATACGTGACGGTAATCGAGCGGCCGTAGCCCTCTCTCGCCTCGTCGATGGAATTTGAGAGGATCTCGAAGAACGAGTGCTCGCAGCCCTCAAGCCCGTCCGAGCCGAAGATAACGGCGGGGCGCTTTCTGACTCTGTCGGCGCCCTTTAAGGCGACGATGCTTTCGTTGTCGTATTCAGGTGTTTTTTTCTTAGCCATTTTCCCTTACCCTTTGCTTTATCTGTTACTTCTTTCCCCGAAGCTTGCTTATCTTATCACGCAGGAAAGCTGCGTGTTCAAACTCGAGAAGCCTTGCCGCCGCCTTCATCTCTTTTGTGAGCTGTTCTATCAGGCGCTGCTTCTCTTCGGGGGTGAGCTGCTTTTTATACTTCTTGTCGTCATTTTCGTGCGTCGAGATCTCGAGCACGTCGCTGACCTTCTTTATTATCGTTTTCGGGACTATGCCGTGTTCTTCGTTATATTTCATCTGGATCTCACGGCGGCGGGCGGTCTCGGTGAGCGCGCGCTCCATTGAGGGCGTAACGGTATCGGCATACATTATGACAGAGCCCTCGCTGTTTCGTGCGGCTCGGCCTATCGTCTGGATAAGGCTGCGCTCGGAGCGCAGGAAGCCCTCTTTGTCGGCGTCAAGAATCGCCACGAGCGCGACCTCCGGGATATCGAGGCCCTCACGCAGAAGGTTGATTCCAACGAGGACGTCAAAGTCGCCCAAACGAAGCCCTCTTATTATCTCCATTCGCTCGACGGTGTCGATGTCGTGGTGCATATAGCGCACCTTTATGCCCATCTCGTCGAGGTACGAGGTGAGGTCCTCCGCCATCTTCTTTGTGAGCGTCGTTACAAGCGTGCGGAAGCCCTTTTTGATGCGGTCGTTTATCTCGGAGATGAGGTCGTCGATCTGCCCCTCGGTCGGGCGCACCGATATCTCCGGGTCGAGAAGACCTGTCGGTCTGATGACCTGCTCCGCGGTAACGCCGCTTTTTTCAAGCTCGAGGTCGCCGGGCGTTGCCGAAACGAAAACCACCTGCTTGATCTTGCCGTAAAACTCGTCAAAGTTGAGCGGCCTGTTATCGAACGCCGAGGGCAGGCGGAAGCCGTAATCGACGAGGTTCTGCTTTCTCGCATGATCGCCCGCGTACATTCCCCTCACCTGCGGCAGCGTAACGTGGGACTCGTCGACGAAGAGCAGGAAATCGTCGGGGAAATAGTCGAGCAGCGTATACGGCATACTTCCGGGCTTTCGACCGGAGAGGACGCGCGAATAGTTCTCGATGCCGGGGCAGAAGCCGATCTCGAGCAGCGACTCGATGTCGTAGCGTGTGCGCTGCTCTATGCGCTGCGCTTCGAGAAGCTTGCCCTCGCTGCGGAAGTACTCAAGGCGCTCCTCAAGCTCGCGCTCGATCTCCTTTACGGCGGCGTTCATCTTGTCCTTCGGGACGATGTAGTGCGAAGCCGGGTAGATCGCCGCATGGCGCAATCGCGAGATGACGTCGCCGGTGAGCGGGTTCACCTCGCTGAGGGAGTCGATCTCGTCGCCGAAGAATTCGACTCTGATGATATTGTCGCCGCTCGCCGCCGGAAAGATCTCCACTACGTCGCCGCGCACGCGGAACTTATTTCTCGTGAAGTTGATATCGTTTCGCTCGTACTGAAGCTCGACAAGCTTTCTGAGCAGGTCGTCTCTCGATTTTTCCATGCCGGGGCGAAGCGAGATCACCATCGTGCGGTAGTCGATCGGGTTACCGAGACTGTAGATACACGAAACGCTCGCCACGATAATGACGTCGCGCCGCTCCGAGAGCGCGAGCGTTGCGCTGTGGCGGAGCTTGTCTATCTCGTCGTTTATCGAGGAATCCTTTTCTATATATGTGTCGGTCGCCGCGATATACGCCTCGGGCTGGTAGTAGTCGTAATACGAGACGAAGTACTCGACGGCGTTCTCGGGGAAAAACTCCTTGAACTCGCTGCAAAGCTGCGCCGCAAGCGTTTTATTGTGAGCAAGCACGAGCGTCGGACGGTTGAGCCTGGCGATAACGTTTGCCATCGTGAACGTCTTGCCCGAGCCGGTAACGCCGAGGAGCGTCTGCTCCTTTTTGCCGCTCTCGATGCTCCTGACGATAGCGTCTATCGCCTGCGGCTGGTCGCCGGTCGGCTTGTATTCGGATTTGAGCTTAAAGCAACCGTCTGCCATAGTAACACGTCCTTTTTTCAGTACGTTTTTTCAGTACATTTTTTCAGTACGTTTTTTCAGTACGTTTTTTCAGTACGCACACGAAGCCGTTTATCAATCAGCCTTTTGAGCCTGCGTCGATTTTCAGTGCGTTTTTTTAGTATGCACACGAAGTCATTATGCAAAAACAAACCCCGCTGCTTTTACAGCGGGGCATTTCAGAGGCGCCACCCGGATTTGAACCGGGGAATCAAGGTTTTGCAGACCTTTGCCTTACCACTTGGCTATAGCGCCGGATAAATAAGCCGCAAAGAGGTACTTTGCGGCGTGGTGCAGGTAACAGGACTTGAACCTGCATGAAATTGCTTTCACATGGACCTGAACCATGCGCGTCTGCCAATTCCGCCATACCTGCGTATTACTCGCAGCCTTTGCTGCGACTATGTTATTATAACATACCCAAAAAAATTTGTCAACAGTCAAAATGAATATTTTACCATACGTTAAAGCCGATCCTTCCGAAGAAAACAAAAGCACGTATGCCTTGGCTGATAATTCTGCAATTTCCGGATCACGCCCCAGATCGAACTTTTTGCTGCGCTATATATGAATTATATGTAAACGATTTGTTAAATATTCCCCTGACTTGTATATTTATATACAAGTTTTTTCCCGCTGGGGGGTATTAGTAGAGGAGCTTTTTTGAAAGCTTCCTCAAACCGAACAAGGAGGTACAACGTGAGAAGAAGAAAGAAAGACCCCGAAAGCTGCGATGAAAAGTGCTTTAACTGCCGGGGGCGTTTCTCGTGCAGGAAACGTGCGCTCATCGGCTACGAAAGGCTTGCCTTCGGAAGCACCGCCGACGCCTTTGCGCTTCTGATGAGCGGCGGCGACGAAACGCCCGACGTAAGCCGCCTCGATCTCTTCAATGTCGCCGAGATCAAACGCCCGAAGGACGGCGCTATGGAGATCAAGTTTTTTGACAGGCTCAAAGCACTTGAGCAGCTCGCAAATATCCCCGAGGAGAGTTCGGCGGTGACCGAGCTGTACAACGCGCTCTCAAGGTGTGCGCCGGCGGCAGGCTCCGGGGATCCGGGAGAAAGCGGCGGTGAAGACGATGCCGGCAGCAATTGAGAGGTTTTCGGGAAAGCAGCTTCGTGTGCTTACGTGGTGGACAGACCAAAGCCCCGACAGCAAAAAGAGCGCCATCATCTGCGACGGCGCCGTCAGGAGCGGCAAAACGTACTCGATGAGCCTATCGTTTGTCTTGTGGGCGTTTTACCGCTTTAACGGCGCGTCGTTCGGGATATGCTCCAAGACGATACGCAGCGTCAGGCGCAACATCGTAACGCCGCTGACAGTGCAGATGAGGTCGCTCGGCTGCGAGTGCAGGGAGCGCGTCTCGGAAAACTATGTCGACATCTTCATGATGGGCCGGCGCAACAGATTCTACTACTTCGGCGGGAAGGACGAAGGCTCGGCTTCTCTTATCCAGGGCATGACCCTTTCGGGAATATTGCTCGACGAGGTGGCGCTGATGCCGAGGTCGTTCGTTGAGCAGGCACTCGCGCGCTGCTCAGTCGAAGGCTCACGCTTCTGGTTCAACTGCAACCCCGACCACCCGCAGCATTGGTTCAGACAGGAATGGATCCTCGGCTCAAAGAGCAAGAACGCTCTGTATATCCACTTTAAAATGGAGGATAATCCGTCTTTGTCAGAGGAGATGCGAAAGCGGTATGAAACGCTCTACTCCGGGGCGTTTTACCGCAGGTTCGTCGAGGGGCGCTGGAGCGCCGCCGCGGGCGCGGTCTACCCGTTCATGGAAAGCGAAAAGGCCTTTTACGACGCGCCGAAGGGCGACGCCGAGCGCTACGTCATCTCGTGCGACTACGGCACCGTAAACCCGTCGTCGTTCGGGCTTTGGGGGCTTTACGGCGGGGTGTGGTACCGCGTTTCGGAGTACTACTACGACTCCCGGAAGGAGGGTATGCAGCGCACCGACGAGGAGCACTACGAGGGGCTGCGTTCGCTTGCCGCAGGGCGGGAGATCGAGCGAGTGATCGTCGATCCGTCGGCGGCCAGCTTCATTCAGACGATACGCCGCCACGGCGAATTTGAGGTGGTCAGAGCCGACAACAGAGTCGTCGACGGCATACGCTCCGTTTCGTGCGCGCTTTCCGAAGGAAGGGTAAGGATCTGCCGCTGCTGCACCGCGACAAGGCGCGAATTTGCGCTCTACCGCTGGGACGAGAGCGGCGCAAAGGACTGCCCCGTCAAGGAGAACGACCACGCCATGGACGACATTCGCTACTTCGTAACAAATGTCCTCTCCGACGGAGGCGACGGAGTTTTCGCAGTGGCGGCAGCAAGGGAGACACTGATTAAATCGAGTACACATATCGCGCCGTCAGATTATTATAGTCAGATTGCATGAAACGACCGCAGTAATACTTACCGCAAGGAAGAAAAAATCAGATGTGCGGAGACAACTTTCGTCTGTAATAAAGTCGGGCGGAATTGTCAGCGGATACTATCCGCAGGAATACTGACGTATTTCAAGGGGGTTGAGTGCAAAATGACAAAAAATATGCAAGCGAGATGGGTGCTCAGTCCGAAGGACGTGATTCATTCAGTGGCTCCCTAGGTAATAGCAAAGGAGTGATAATTTGAAACTTTTTGACCGCAGGAAAAAGGACGGCGGCGCGCCGGTGGTGCAAACGGCTTCACGCGAGCTTTCGCGCCCGCAAGGCTTGCTCTCGGCGTTCTCTCCGGCAGGCGGCGACTACGAGCTTTACAGGTCGCTTCGCGAATCGGTGCCGGTCATCGACGCGGCGCTCGACAAGCTCGTCAGGCTCATCGGCAGCTTCACCGTAACATGTGAGGACGAACGGCTTGGCTGCGAGATCAACAGCTTTTTGCGCACAGTGCGATGCGGCGGGCAGTTCGGAGGCATACACGGCTTTTTGGCGGTGTACATGAACCAGCTTCTCACCTACGGCACGGCGGTCGGCGAGATCGTGCTCTCCGGCAGCGGGCGGGAGATATACTCCCTCGTGAACGTTCCGCTCAAAAACGTCGCGCTCGTGCTCGCCGACAACATGGTCGACACGCTCGTCTGCCGCCCCGGGTTTTCCGAAGGGCGCGAGCCGTTTCGCTACCAGCAGCTTCTTCTCGTTTCGGCGCTCAATCCGGAGCCGGGCGAGGTGTGCGGCGTTTCGGCGCTTCACGGGCTGCCGTTCGTCAGCGATATTCTTATGAAGATCTACAACACGATCGGCGTGAACTGGGACCGCCTCGGCAACGTCCGCTTTGCCGTAACGTACAAGCCCTCCGGCGACTCGGACAGGGCGATGAGCCGAAGCCGCGCTCAGCAGATAGCCGACGAATGGAGCAAGGCGATGCGCGACAAGACGACCGTCAGCGACTTTGTATCGGTCGGCGACGTCTCGATAAAGGTGATCGGCGCTGACAACCAGATACTTGACAGTGAGGTGCCGGTGCGGCAGATGCTCGAGCAGATCGTGGCGAAGCTCTCCGTGCCGCCGTTTCTGCTCGGTCTTTCGTGGAGCACCACGGAGCGCATGAGCAGCCAGCAGGCAGACATACTCACGAGCGAGCTTGAATACTACAGGCGGATCCTCGACGGTGCTATCGACCGGATAGTCAAGGTCTGGCAGCAGCTCCACGGCTGCTCTTCGCCGTTTGAGATATGCTGGGACAACATCAACCTGCAGGACGAGCTTGACCTCGCCAAGGCACGCCTTTACAACGCCCAGGCGATGAAGCTCGAAGGCGAAAAAGGAGGAAAAATATGACAGAAAACGAAGCAATAACAACAGTCGGCGCAGACGAGCTGGAGCTTATAAACAGCTACTCGAGAAAGGCGCTGACAGCGGACGGCGTATACACCTTCTCGGTCGTGCTGTGCGACAACGACGTCGACCGCGACAACGAGCATTTCTCCGACGAGGCGCTTGAAAAGCTCGCGGAGCTTTACGTCGGCGTGACCGGGATCTACGATCACAACCCGTCGGCGAAGAACCAGGTCGCGAGGATCTACTCGGCGAAGGTCGAGAGCGTCCCCGGCAGACAGACGCAGTACGGAACACAGTACAGGCGCGTCGTCGCAAAGGCGTATATCCCGAGGTGCAGAAGCAGCGAGGAGCTTATAGATATGCTCGACAGCGGTATCAAGAAGGAGGTAAGCGTCGGGTGCGGCATCGCGAAATGCACCTGCTCCATCTGCGGAGAGGATATGCGCACACACGCCTGCGCTCACGAAAAGGGAAAGCTTTACGACGGCAGGCTTTGCTGCGGCGTTCTCGACGAGCCGACCGACGCCTACGAGTGGTCGTTTATCGCGGTCCCGTCGCAGAGAAGCGCCGGCGTTATCAAGAGCTTTTTAAGCGAATATCGCGCGCCGGGAAAGAGCTTTGAAGACGGAGAAACTCTTTCAAAGAGCGACATCGACACGCTCAAGGATTACATCTCGTCGCTAAAGCAGCGCGCCGAGGAGGGCGAAAAATACAGATCGTCGCTTCGCCTCGAGACGGTCAAGGCGGGCATCACCGCCAAGGTCGGCATCGAAAGCTCGCTGCTCGAGACTATGGTAAGCGCGCTCTCGGTCGACGAGCTTTTAAGGCTCAAAAGCGGCTTTGAGAAGACGGCTGAAAGCCTTCTGCCGATCAGACCGCAGACGATCTCGCCCTCGGAGCTTGGCGAAAGCCTCGCCCCCGACTCCCTCGGAGTATTCAGGATCTGAACAAAAGAAAGGAAGTAAAAAAATATGGCAGCTTATGAAAACATCACTATTGAAAAGGGTATGTATCAGCCGGGCGGCTACGGTCTTACCGAGGCGCTCGAAAAGCTCGACCCGAGCGAAAACTACAAAGGCACGCCGCTTGAAGGTCTCGACGCGTTCCAGCGCCAGCTCAAGCGCTTCGACATCAAGGTTTCCGGTCCCGGCAGCGACAGGATCGACAAGTTCTTTCAGCGCGCGTCCTCCTCGGCGCTCTTCCCGGAGTACATCAGCAGAGCCGTCCGCACAGGCATGACTCAGACCGACGTTCTCGACGATCTTGTAGCCAGCAAGACGGTCATCGAAGGCATGGACTACCGCTCCATCGTCTCCGTACCGACCGACGCGGCGCTGGAGCTGCGCCAGACAAGTGAGAACAGCTTGCTCCCCGAGACGAACGTGTACCTCCAGGAGAACCTCGTTCATCTTAAAAAGCGCGGCAGGATGCTCTGCGCATCTTATGAAGCGATCCGCTTCCAGAAGCTCGACATTTTTACCGTTATGCTAAAGCAGATTGGCGCTTACATCTCCAAGATGCTGCTCTCAGACGCCATCACCGTCATCACAAACGGCGACGGCAACGGCAACGCCGCCGCTGCGCACAACGTTGAGACAAGCGGCACTCTCTCCTACAGCGACCTTGTGAGCCTTTGGAGCTACCTCTCGCCCTTCTCCCTCAACACCATCATCGCCCCGACAAATCATGTGATGGATATGCTCAACATGACCGAGATGAAGGATTCGTTCGCGGGTCAGAATTTCCACTCGACCGGCAAGATGATAACGCCGCTCGGCGCAAAGCTTATCCACGCACCCACGATGACATCGGGCAAGGTGATCGGTCTCGACAAGAACTACGCGCTCGAGCTTGTCATGGCGGGCGACGTCATGACCGAATACGACAAGCTCATCGACAAGCAGCTCAACAGAGCGACGATCTCGGCGATCGTTGGCTTCTCGAAGATCTTCACGGGCGCTTCGACCGTCCTTACAGTAAGCTCAACGTAATAATCACACAAAGAGGGCGGGGCTTTGGCTCCGCTCTCATTTAAAGGAGGGATCACATGACCGTACAGTCAGTTATGGAGCGGTTCAGGCTGCTTTCGGGGCTTTCCACGCAGGAGGCTTCTCAGTGGAGCGCCCTTGCGGAAGACGCCTGCGCTCAGATCGCCGCGAGGATGCGCGCCGACGTCGAAACAGAGGAAAACACCCGTCTGCTCGAGGCCGCCGCTGCCGCGCTCGTCTATTACGAATACAGGACGGCAGAGGGCGCAAAGCGCGAGGTAACGTCGTTCAAGGCGGGCGATTTAAGCCTGGAGTTTGCCGCTTCGAGCGGGAGCAACGATGCATACGGGATCTATATACGCGCGCTTGAGGCCTGCTCAAAGCTTCTTGACAGCGGCGAGTTCATTTTCGGAAGGGTGGGTTCGCTTTGTACAGAGAGCTGATCGAGAACATGGCGGATAATTACGGAAGCGACTGCGACATCCGTTTTCCCGATGTTCCCATACCGTTCACAACGAAGGCGTTCATCTCGCCCATGAATTACAAATACAAAAATTTCGCCGGGATATCCTACGGCGTCGACGGCTCGGTCTCGGACCGCACCTACCGCTACATTGGGAAGATCACGCCCGACCTCGGCAGGCTGCCGAAGGGCTCGGTGATCGTCTGCGACGGGAAGACCTACAGGGTGGACAGCTCCGATCTGTACACCTTTCAGGGCGAGGCGATCTACTGCCGCGCCACGCTGAAGCTTTGTGAAGGAGGCGCTTATGATGATTGAGTACGCCGAAAGGCTGATAGATCACCTCTCGTCGAATCAGAACGAGTTTGCCGTTTACCCCGGCTTCGAGGATACCCCCGCAGCCGCGCCGCTGCTTGAAAAGCGCGCGTTTGTGTCTGTGGTATCTGTCGGGGCGGGCGAGCTTGCGTTTAAAGTCTCGGTGTTTTCTCCCGTTAGCTTCGGCGGTACCGACTGCATCTCCTGCGCCGAAACGCTTCTGAACATTCTTGAAAGCGACGACTGCCCGTTTCGTACAAAGGGGCTTTCGGTCGGAGGCGCAAGGTACAGCAGCGACAGCCTTTCGTTCGTCTGCGAGCTTACCGGCACGATCATCGACGGCGAGCGCTTCAGCTTCACGGCGGAGGATTTCGCCGGCAACGGGAATATGAGAATCTCGCGATATATCAGTTCATATAAGATCCGGCAAAGCTTTCACCACGAGCCTGTGATGACGATATTCGAGGATATCCCATACGACATCGACGATCACCGTGACGTCTTCACGATCACGCTTTACGGCGTGCCGCGGGAGGTCCCGGACGAAATCTCGGGAAGCGGCGTTTTCAGGCTGACGCTCGGCGGCGAAGTTTTCGAGCGCTGCCGCTGCATCGACAGCACCCGCGACGAGGACAGACCGGCACAGCTGACCCTCGAGGGATACCGATACAACGCCGGCGACCTGCCGATCGGACCGCCGATTCCTGTCGACAACACCGAAGTATCATAACAAAAGGAGGGATCGTTACGGATAACGACGATATCATGGAATACATGAAGGCCGACGGCGGAGACACGCCTCACGGCGGCGACTTCGCCGAGGAGCTTTCACTAATCTACGAAAGGCAGGCACGCCGCTACGGCAAGGACCTGCCGGAAAGCGAGGGTTCAAGATGAACGAAGCCATAATGAGATTTGGCGGGATATGCCTTTCGCACAACCCGAGTCAGCTGAAGATCCGCCGCAAAAAGGCGCTGACCTCCCGCGGGCTTCTCTCCGGAGAAGAGCGCTGGGAGACGGTCGAAGGCGAGCCGGACGCCGTCTCCGGCACGGGCGAGCTTTTCGGCGAAAGCTGCCGGGAAGACTTTGAAAAGCTCGAAGCGCTCTGCAAAAGCAGCAGCCCCGCGCCGCTCTCGCTGCCGTATTTCGGCGCTTTTAAGGCGGTGCTGTCCGAGCTTACGCTTGCCGCAGAGCCAAAGGAGGATCACATCACGGTGAGCTTCACGTTTCACGCCTGCGGCGGCTCGTCTCACCCGCCGATAAGCAGCGCGCCCTTTTGCCGGACAAGCTTCGGCGAGTCTCTCTGGGACGTCGCCTACCGCACCGACACCGACGTTCACGACCTGATCGCGCTCAACCCGCAGATCAGAAACATAACGGAGCTTACAGGCGAAGAAAGGGTGAGGCTGTATTGACGTTTTACGGTGAAAACGAGAGCGGGCGCTTTGAGCTTCCCGCGGCGATCTCGGTCGAGATAAACTGCGAGCTGGGCGTTCCCGCCGACGACATGACGGTGACCTTTCCCGGCGCGCTGCCCACTCTCTTCCGGATATACGCGCAGGAAAACGGCGAGGAGGTCTTTTGCGGCGTCGCCGACGAGCAGATCGAAGCCCGCGGCAATGACGGCTGCAAAACAACGGTTTGCGCGCGAAGCCTTGCGGCGCTTGCGCTCGACAGCGAATGTGAAGCAGGCGAATACGTATCGCCTTCGCTCTCGGTCATGTATCTGAAGCACCTGCTGCCGTTCGGAATAACGCCAGACAGCGAGCTTCCGAACGTTTCGGGCAGCTCTATGACGGTAGCGAGAGGGCAGTCTCACTACTTCGCTGTGAAGAAATTCTGCTCGATCTTTATGGAGACCCAGCCCCGAATCGACAGCACCGGGCGGTTTCGAGCCGACGCAAGGAAGGGCGGCGAGCCGATCGTCTTCGGCAGGAGCGGCATCGGCTTTTCAAGGCTCGTCGTTCGCAAAAGGCGCTGCGGGCTGATCTCGAAGGTCTTCGTCACGACCGACGGCAAGCCCGTAACGGTCAGCGACAAAGAAGCGATCTTAAACGGAGTTGTAAGAGAGCGGAGGATAAGCCTTCTCGACAGCCGCACCGGAACGCTTTCGGACGCCGACGAGATCATACGAAAGGGGCGCGCCTCGGCGTTTGAGGCGGAGCTTCTCTGCCCCGACTTTCTCGGCGACATCGTCGGCAGCAGCGCCGCGGTAAAGGGCGGCGGTCTCGACGGAATGAAGCTGGTAATCAAGAGGACGAAATTCACGGCGGGCGGCTCTTCGCCTCAAACGAGAGTAACGCTCGCCTTGGAGGAGGTGTTGTAAATGTGGATACCGAAAGCGATAAGTGAAGCCGGCAGCGAAACGCCGTTTGCCGCTGCCGTCATATTCTCCGACGGGAAGACGCTCACCCTGGGCGGCGATCACATCGGTATGAGCGCAGAGGCGTTTCTGCCCTACGGCGTCGAAAGCGTACCGCCGGAGGGAGAAAAGACAGCCGTCGTCCCGGCAGGGCGAACGCTCTGCTGCGTCGGCGTAGAGGCAAAAAGGGTCCATTCGCTTGAGCCGGGTGAGATCGCCCTCTACTCGAAGGGCGGGGCAAGCATAATCCTCAAAAACGACGGCAGAGTTATAATTAACGGACACGTTTTCCGGGAGGGAGGCAATTGATGGACACATACATTGAAGGCGGCGATCTCGCCGTCAATACCCAAGGGTACCCGCGGGCGGCCTACGGAACGGAGGAGGCGGCGCAGCGTGCTGCGCTGATCCTCTCGACCCAAAAAGGGAATTTCATTTACGACCGCGAATTCGGCACCGACTGGGCCGCTCACAACGGCAGCGCCGGTCCGAACGAACACATAATGCTCATAGGCAGAGAAGCTCTTGAAGGGCGCGCCGATCACAGCGTAAAGGACATAAGCCTTGTATTCGACACAAACCACTACGTTCTGAGCTTCACGTCCGTTTTCGGCGGCGAGGAGACACACAAGGAGGTGAGAGTTCGTGAAGTCATATAACGAGATACTGGATCAGCTTCGCACAAAGTACATCGAGCGGACAGGGTTGGAGCCGGACGATGCGTCAGACATCGGGATCCGCCTTAAAGTCCTCGCGGGCGAGCTGCTCTCGGCGTATGCGGAGCTTGAATGGACGAAAAACCAGATGTTCCCCGACACAGCGACAGGCGAATACCTCGACCGCCACGCCTTCCAGCGAGGGATCTCCAGGCAAAACGGAATCAAAGCCACGGGCGACGTCGAATTCTTCATTCCGTTTACAAGAAGCTACGACGTCGTAGTCCCGGTCGGGACGGTGATCTCGACGGCGGGCAACGACCCCGTTCGCTTTCAGACGACGACGGCCGCTACGATACGCGCCGGTCAGACGGGCGGCGGCGCGGAGATCGAAGCTCTTGAACCCGGCTCAAACGGCAACGTTTCGCCGCGGGCGATCTCGGTTATCGTGACGCCGGTATCGGGTGTAACGTCGGTAAAGAACGACTACAGAACCGTCGGCGGCACTGACAGCGAAAGCGACGACAGCCTGCGCCGCCGTATCCTCGATAGCTTCGTCAACATCTCCAACGGCACCAACAAGGAGTATTACAGGAAAACGGCGCTCTCGGTCGACGGCGTTACTGCCGCGGGCGTGATACCTAAGCTTCGCGGACCCGGTACGGTCGACGTCTTTATCGCCTCTTCAGACGGTGCGCCGACATCGCTGCTTATCCAGACGGTCGCAAACAAGCTGAGCCGGGCGCGCGAGATAAACGTCGACGTTCAGGTAAGCACCATGCATTTTGTACCGGTGGACGTCACGATGGCGATGAAGGTGAAAAGCGGCTACGGCTTCAATGCGGTAAAGAGCGGCTGCGAGGCTGCCATCGAGCGCTACTTTTCGCTCGTCGGCGGCGGTGAAACGGTCTATCTTTCCGACATCGGCGAGGCGGTAGCCCACGTTGAGGGCGTCGAGAACTACACGTTCATCTCGCCCTTTATGAACGACACCGAGATCCCCGAAAACAGCACCGCCGTCTGCGGCGTGATAACGATTACGGAGCGTGACTGATATGAAGAACAGCATCATTTCAATGACCCGCGCGCTGCACCCGATCGGGCTGTACAGTCTGAACATAAGCGATCTCGTCTACAAGGAGCTGCAGGCATACGCCGTCTGCTTTGACGAGATCTCGGAGGTCATCGATGAGATCATGAGAGAGATCTTTATTGACACGGCGCAGGACATCGGCATCACGACCTACGAAGAGCTTGTCGGCCCGCGACGCACGGATCATACTCTCGAGGAGCGCCGCGATATGATAAAGGCGCTGCTCGCCGCAAACGAAAACGACTTCACAACAGAGGGGATCATGCGCTTTTTTGAGTCGATCGGTTTTGAATGCACTATCGCCGAGCGCCCGGAGTTTTTCGAGCTGGATATCCTGCCGCAGGGAAGGCTTTACTCAAAAGCGGAGCAGGATCTCATAATAGAGAGGGCAAACGCGTTCCTGCCCTGCCATCTGAACGTCGTGATCGAATTCCGAACGACTACATGGAACGCCTACGACAATATGCTAAAGAGCTTTGACGAGTGGGACGAAATGGGTCTCACATGGGACAGGCTCGACAGATATGAGGGGGAATAAGCTATGGCATCAAGCAGCACAACACCACATTATATGCTCAACAGCTGGTCCGGCACCGATAAGCCAACGCGAGCCGACTTCGTCAGAGACAATCTGCTTATCGACACTGTGATCTGGCAGCACGAGAGCGACGTAAATATGCACATGACGCGCGACGAGAAGCACCGCGTACAGGCGCCCTTCGACGTGAAGATGATACAGGGTACGGACACGGCTTCGCGAACGATCGAGTTCAACTTTTCGCCGAAGCTCGTCATCTACTTCGCGGTCGGCGAGCCGCCCGTAAAGGTCGAGAACGGCACAACGGTAGTAAACTGCTGCGTCGCCGCGGCGGGCTACGGCGAAAGCGCCTCGTGCGCTCTCGGCACGTCTTCGCTGATCGTAGAGCACGGCACGTCCGGCTCTGTGAACTACAATCTGAACAACAGCGACTGCCAGTATGTCGCGTTCGCGATGAGATAGTATAAAACGGCAAAAATCCCCGTATTCTCAATGAATACGGGGTATTTTTATGCTTATGTTTATTTGCCCATGATGTATTTGTCGATAGACTCTGCGGCGAGGCGCCCTGCGCCCATCGCCTTTATTACGGTAGCGGCGCCCGTTACGGCGTCGCCGCCGGCGTAAACGCCCTCCTTCGTCGTCTTCATCGTCTCCTCGTCGACTACGATGCAGCCCTTCCTGTTCGCCTCAAGCCCGGGAGTCGTCGAGCGGATCAGCGGGTTCGGCGCGTTGCCGATCGCGATGATAACTGCGTCAACGTCAAGGGTGAACTCGGAGCCTTCCTTTGCAACGGGGCGGCGTCTGCCGGAGGCGTCCGGCTCACCAAGCTCCATCTCAATACATTCAAGCCCTGTGACCTTGCCGCTTTCGTCGCCGAGCACCCTCACGGGGTTTCTCAGCAGCATGAAGTTCACGCCCTCCTGCTTTGCGTGGTGGATCTCTTCATTTCTTGCGGGCATTTCCTCCTCGCTGCGGCGGTATACGATGTAAACGTTCTCGGCGCCTAAGCGAAGCGCCGACCTTGCGGCGTCCATCGCGACGTTGCCGCCGCCGACTACAGCCACGTTCTTCGGGCGGATTATCGGCGTGTCGTATTCGTCTTTATACGCCTTCATGAGGTTGATCCTCGTAAGGAATTCGTTCGCGGAGTAAACGCCAATGAGCCCTTCGCCCTCCATGCCCATGAAGTTCGGCAAGCCTGCGCCCGTGCCGACAAAGACAGCCTCAAATCCGTCTTCCAGCAACTCGTCAACCGACATGATCTTGCCCATGACCATATTTGTGCGGATATCGACGCCGAGGTCTTTAAGCCCCTCGATCTCCTTCTGGACGATCGCCTTCGGGAGCCTGAACTCAGGGATACCGTACATCAGCACGCCGCCCGCCGTGTGGAACGCCTCAAAGACGGTGACTTTGTAGCCCTTCTTTGCAAGCGAGCCGGCGCACGTAAGTCCCGACGGACCGGAGCCGATAACTGCGACCCTGTGACCGTTCGGCGCGGGCTTTTCGGGCTTCTTCTTTGCGTTATTCATATGATAGTCGGCGACAAAGCGCTCAAGCCTGCCGATACCGACGCTCTCGCCCTTGATGCCTCTTACACACTTCGACTCGCACTGCGTCTCCTGCGGACAGACTCTTCCGCAGACTGCGGGCAGCGAGCTTGAAGCCGTTATTACCTTATAGGCTTCCTCGTAGTCGCCCTTGACGACCTGTGCGATGAAGTCGGGTATCTGAATGTTTACAGGGCAGCCGCTCACGCAGGGGCGGTTCTTGCAGTTGAGGCAGCGCGTTGCCTCGTTTATTGCCATCTCTTCGGTGTAGCCCTTTGCTACCTCGTCAAAGTTGTGTCGTCTTACCTCGGGCGCCTGCTCGGGAATAGGTGTTTTTTCGGGGCTCATATTAGGCATTGCTGTCCGCCTCCTTGTTTCTGATAAGTCTGCAATTCTTTTCTCTGGACGTCTGCTCCATCGAGCGGTACATCACGTTACGCTTCATAAGCTCGTCGAAATCGACCTCGTGACCGTCGAAATCCGGCCCGTCTACACACGCGAACTTCGTTTTCCCGCCGACGGTAAGGCGGCAGCCGCCGCACATTCCCGTGCCATCGATCATGATCGGGTTCATCGAGACGATCGTCTTGATGCCGTGCTGCTTTGTGAGCTGACAGACAGCTTTCATCATCGGGACGGGGCCGATCGCGATAACGAGGTCATAGTCCGCGCCGTTTTTGATGTTTTCTTCGAGGGCGTTCGTTACGAAGCCCTTGTTGCCGTTGGAGCCGTCGTCGGTCATGAGATACAGGTTATCGCTGACCGCCTTCATCTCGTCTTCGAGAATAATAAGGTCGGTATTGCGGAAGCCCGCGATAACGTCTACCGCCGTCCCCATATTGTAGAGCGCCTTCGCCTGCGGGTAAGCGATTGCGCAGCCTGCGCCGCCGCCGATGACCGCTACCTTCTTGTAGCCCTCAAGCTCCGTCGCAGCGCCGAGAGGCCCTACGAAATCGAGAATATAGTCGCCCTGCTCCAGCGTATCGAGAAGCTGCGTGCTCGAGCCGACCTTCTGGTAAATGATCGTTACCGAGCCTTTTTCCTTGTCGGTATCGGCGATAGTCAGCGGGACGCGTTCGCCGAACTCGTCAACGCGGAATATGATGAACTGGCCGGGCTTCGCCTTTTTTGCAATAAGCGGCGCTTCGACCGCCATTTTTGTCATTGAAGGGTTAAGTGAGGTTTTTTCAAGGATCTTGTACATACTTCAAGACCTGCCTTTCGTTACATATACGGCGCAGCGCCGTTTCTCACAAACTATATAATACATTATTATAATCCCAAAGTCCGAATTTTGCAAGTGTTATTATACATTACTTTTAAACGGGCGGTCGAGCGACCTCTGACCGTCCTTAGGGATACAGTTTTGACGCGGATACATAATTATAGCTTTCGAAAAGCTTTGTGCGCGTATTGCCTGCGGGCGCTTGCCCGCCGACCGCAGGCAGTACCGCACAACTTTATATGCAGCATATCTTTATTGCCGCATATTTTATTTTGTTCTTCCTGCAGCCAACTAACCGGGCGGATAATTTTAATAACGGCTTTGTGATTTAAGCTGCGGGGTTTTCTGCATTTTTCCGAAGCTTATACATTAAATATCGGACTTTTTGAAACATTTTTGCAAGTTTTTAAAAAAATCCTGCATATTTTCTTCCGGATTTATGATTTACATATTGATTTGCGGGCGGAAATGTAGTATAATGTACCGTGTGATATTGATATTTATTTCACAAATTTACAGAAGAGGTGTTTTCGATGAGCATAAAAATTGGTATTTACGGCTACGGCAACCTCGGCAGAGGCGTTGAGCAGGCTATCAGAAAGAACAAGGACATGGAGCTTGCAGCCGTTTTTTCAAGGCGTGACCCCGCAGCTGTCAAGATCGCCACAGAGGGCGTTCCGGTCGTTTCGGCAGAAAAGGTAAGCGAATACAAAGACAAGATCGACGTTATGGTGATCTGCGGCGGCAGCGCGACCGATCTGCCTGTTATGACTCCGACGCTCGTCCGCGACTTCAACGTTATCGACAGCTTCGATACTCACGCAAATATCCCCACCCATTTCGCAAATGTAGACAAGGCAGCCAAAGAGGGTGGAAAAGTCGGCATCATCTCCGTGGGTTGGGATCCCGGTATGTTCTCGCTTGCAAGACTTTACAGCAATTGCATCCTCACCGAGGGCGAGGATTACACATTCTGGGGCAAGGGCGTAAGCCAGGGTCACTCCGACGCAGTTCGCCGCATCGAAGGCGTTGTTGACGCAAGGCAGTACACCGTCCCTGTTGACGAGGCTCTCGAGGCAGTAAGAGCCGGCAAGAACCCGCAGCTCACAACGCGCGAGAAGCACAAGAGAGTTTGCTACGTTGTAGCGGCAGAGGGCGCGGATAAGGCTAAGATCGAGAACGAGATTAAGACGATGCCGAACTACTTCGCAGACTACGACACGACCGTAAACTTCATCACCGCAGACGAGATGAAGCGCGACCACAGCGGTCTTCCCCACGGCGGCGTCGTTATCAGAAGCGGCAAGACGGGAGCAAACGACGAGCACAATCACGTTATCGAGTACAGCCTCAAGCTGGACTCCAACCCCGAGTTCACCGCAAGCGTTCTCATCGCGTTCGCGCGCGCAGCAGTAAGGCTCAACAAGGAGGGTCAGTCCGGCTGCAAGACCGTCTTTGACGTTGCTCCGGCATACCTCAGCGCACAGAGCCACGACGAGATCATCGCACATATGCTGTAAGACTGGCCCGATGTGATTTTCTGTTGCAAAATCATCATAAACGTACTATAATAATATCAAGCCGTCGTCTGGGAACAGGCGGCGGCTTATTTTTGACGATAAGGAGATCATCACAATGGGCAGCGCAATCGGTCACTTCAAAACGATCACACGCCACCGCCACATGGTCATAAAGCACTGCAAAAAGGCGGGCATACTCTTTCAGGGGCTTTTTCACGATCTGTCGAAATACTCCCCCACCGAGTTCATTCCCGGCGCGAAGTACTACCAAGGGAACCGCAGCCCGAACGAAGCCGAGCGCGAAGAATACGGCTACTCCAAAGCATGGCTGCACCACAAGGGGCGCAACCGTCACCACTTTGAATACTGGACCGACTACAGCCCCGCCACAAGAAAAATGGAGGGCGTAAAGATGCCGCTGCGTTACGTCAAGGAGATGTTCTGCGACAGAGTAGCCGCAAGCAAGATCTACATGGGCGACAAATACACCGACGACGCGCCCCTTAACTACTTCATGAAGGCGAAGAAAACGAGAATGATTCACCCCGAGACGTCCGACCTGCTCGAAAAGCTGCTGCGTATGCTTTCAGAAAAGGGCGAGGACGAGACGTTCAGGTACATTCGCAGCCTGAAGGATTATTAAAAGAAATACCCCCGCAGTTAATGCGGGGGTGTTGTTATCCGGGTCAAAGTCATGCATAGCATACTTTCTCAGTTTGTGTCATTATCCCATGAGAATGTGCTCGACATAAGCGTCGTCTCAGTCTGGGTGACGTTGAGGATACCGCCCTCCGTCCTGCCCTTTTTCTCGGTGCCGTCGGGGAGGAGTATCGTGCAGGGGCAGGGCTTTACCGCCGTGATGAACGGGATATGCCCCGCCATTACCGCAAGGTCGCCCTCGCTGCCTCTTACGGAAAGGCTTGCCGCCTCGCCGCTGAATTTATTGCCGTCGGGCGTTGCGATCACAAGCTTGAACGTACTCATTTCGCTGCCTTTCCGGACTTAGCCGCTTTTTCGACAACCTCGTCGATCGTGCTGGCGAAGAGGAACGCCGACTCGGGCAGCTCGTCGTGCTTGCCCTCAAGGATCTCTTCAAAGCCTCTGATCGTCTCGGAAAGCGGAACGTAAACGCCCTGAATGCCCGTGAACTTCTCGGAAACGTGGAACGGCTGCGAGAGAAAGCGCTGCACCTTTCTTGCGCGCTGAACGAGGAGCTTGTCTTCATCGGAAAGCTCGTCCATACCCATGATGGCGATAATGTCCATCAGCTCGTTGTAGCGCTGGAGAACGCGCTGCACCTCTTTCGCGACGTTGTAGTGGCGCTGACCGAGGATATCGGGGCTTAAAATACGGCTCGTTGACTCAAGCGGGTCAACCGCCGGGTAAATGCCCTGGGAAGCGATGCTTCTCGAAAGGACGGTCGTTGCGTCAAGGTGGGCAAACGTCGTTGCGGGGGCAGGGTCGGTGAGGTCGTCGGCAGGCACGTAAACCGCCTGTACCGATGTGATCGAGCCCTTCTTTGTCGAGGTGATTCGCTCCTGGAGCGCGCCCATCTCGTTTGCAAGCGTCGGCTGATAGCCTACTGCCGAGGGCATACGTCCGAGCAGCGCCGATACCTCGGAGCCTGCCTGCGTGAATCTGTAGATGTTGTCGACGAAGAGAAGCACGTCCTGACCCTCTTCATCGCGGAAGTACTCCGCCATTGTAAGGCCGGAGAGCGCAACTCTCATTCTCGCTCCCGGCGGCTCGTTCATCTGACCGTAAACGAGAGCGGTGTTGCCGAGGACCCCCGACTCCTTCATCTCGTTGTAGAGGTCGTTGCCCTCACGGGTACGCTCGCCGACGCCGGTAAATACGGAGATACCTCCGTACTGCTTTGCGACGTTGTTGATAAGCTCCATGATGAGGACCGTCTTGCCGACGCCTGCGCCGCCGAAAAGACCGATCTTACCGCCCTTTGAATACGGGCAGATGAGGTCGATAACCTTGATGCCCGTTTCGAGGATCTCGGTAGACGTTGAAAGCTCGTCGTACTCCGGCGCGCTGCGGTGAATATTCCAGCGTTCGCAGTCCTTCGGCGGCTCCTTCATATCAACGGTGTCGCCGAGAACGTTGAAGATGCGCCCGAGCGTTTCCTTGCCGACCGGCACGCTGATCGCCTTGCCCGTATCGGTAACGGGAGTGCCTCTTTTAAGACCGTCGGTCGAAGCCATGGCGATGCAGCGGACGGTCCTGTCGCCGATGTGCTGGGCTACCTCAACGGTGAGTGTTCTGTCTTTTATCTGCATGGTGAGCGCGTTGTAGATCGCCGGGAGCTGACCCTCGCCAAAGCGGACGTCTACTACCGGGCCCATGACCTGCGCTACCGTGCCTTTCTGAGCATTTGCCAAATTTGCTCACTCCTTTTTATACATATCAGTCGTCGCCGCTGCCGGCAACGATCTCGGTAATCTCCTGCGTGATGGCGCCCTGGCGCGCTCTGTTGTACTGAAGCTGCAGATCGTCGATCATCGTCTGTGCGTTCTTTCCGGCGGAGTCCATCGCCATTCTGCGCGCCGCTACCTCCGCGCAGAAGCTCTCTCTTACGCAGCCGATAAGCTTGCCGTTCAAATATTCGGGGATCGCCGTGTTGAGTATCGTCAGCTCGTCCGGCTCGAAGACCACGCCGACCTCGCTCGGCTTTTCCGAGACATCGAGCGGGAGCACCCACTTGATCGCTGCCTCCTGAGTCATGACGGAGATAGCCTTTGTGTAGATGATGCCGAGGCGGGAGAACTCGCCCTCCATATACTCGCGGCACAGCTCCTTTGAAAGCTGCGCGCCGTCGTCAAGAGAGAAGCTCTCGGACGAGATGAAGCCGCTTCCAAAGCGTTCGCACGCTCTCTTGCCTATCGGCACGAACTCGGCGTCCGGGTACTGCTTGGCAAGGCGGAAAACGTTAGCGTTGTAGCCGCCGGCAAGACCTCTGTCGCCCGCGATGACGATTATCCTTGTCCTGCCGCTCAGGTTTCCCTTGACGTAGGGGCTTTTGCGGCACTCGGCGCTTGCAGTGAGCTGGCGGACGATGCTCGAGACCGCCTTTGAATACTGGCGGCTCTTGTTCATGTTCTCGGTCGCGCGGCGTATCTTTGAAGCCGCAACGAAGCCCATTGCCGTGGTGAGGTGAAGCGTTGAGTCAACGCTCTTTATTCTGGTGCGAAGCGCTTTTGTATCTGCTCCCACATTATCACCTCTTCATTTCTTTGAGAGTCGTTTTGAGCGATTCGATGTCGCTTTCGTCAAAGAAGCCCTCTTCGATGCGCTTTAAGAACTCCGTGTTCTCCGTTCTGAGCTTTTCGTAAAGGCGCTCCTCGTAGTCGTGGACCTTTGCGACCGGGATGTCGTTAAGGTAACCGTTGATAACGGCGTAAACGATGGCGACCTGGCAGCCTACGTGAACGGGCGCGTTCCTGTTCTGCTTGAGCACCTCGACGATTCTCTCTCCGAGGGCAAGCCTTGCCTTTGTGTCGGCGTCGAGGTCGGAGCCGAACTGCGAGAACGCCTGAAGCTCGCGGTACTGCGAGTAGAGAAGCTTAAGCTCGCCGGAAACCTTCTTCATGCCCTTCAGCTGAGCCGAGCCGCCTACACGGCTGACCGAGATACCCGGGTTGATAGCCGGCATGATTCCGGAGTGGAAAAGCTCAGTCTCGAGAAAGATCTGACCGTCGGTGATTGAGATTACGTTCGTCGGGATATACGCCGAAACGTCGCCCGCCTGAGTCTCGATGATCGGAAGCGCAGTTATCGAGCCGCCGCCGAATTCCTCGGAAACGCAAGCCGCTCTTTCGAGGAGTCTTGAATGAAGGTAGAATACGTCGCCGGGGTACGCCTCACGTCCCGGCGGTCTGCGGATAAGCAGGGAGAGTGCACGGTAAGCTACGGCGTGCTTGCTGAGGTCGTCGTAAACGATGAGGACGTCCTTTCCCTGCTCGCGGAAATACTCCGCCATCGCGCAGCCTGTGTAGGGCGCGATATACTGGAGCGGTGCGCTGTCGGCCGCGGAAGCCGATACGATGATCGTATATTCCATCGCTCCGGCGCGTGAAAGCTCGTTTGCAAGCTGAACAACGGAGCTTGCCTTCTGACCTATCGCCACGTAGATGCACAGCACGCCCGTGTTCTTCTGGTTGATGATCGTGTCGATGGCGATCTCGGTCTTACCGGTCTGGCGGTCGCCGATGATAAGCTCACGCTGACCTCTGCCGATCGGGATCATACTGTCGATCGCCTTGATGCCGGTCTGCATCGGCTTTGAGACGCTCTTTCTCTCGATGATGCCGGGCGCCTCAGCCTCGATCGGCTTCGTTTTGGTGCAGTGGGTCGGCCCTTTGCCGTCGATCGGCTCGCCGAGCGCGTTCACGACTCGGCCGAGAAGCTCCTCGCCCACCGGAACGGAGAGAACGCGTCCCGTTCTTCTTACGGTCGTACCCTCTTTGATGTTATTTGTATCGGACAAAACGGCTACGGAAACGGTCTCGCTCTCAAGGTTCTGCGCCACGCCGCAGGAGCCGTCTTCAAATTCAAGAAGCTCACTCGCCATGCACTCGCGCAGACCGTACACCCTTGCGATGCCGTCGCCGACGAGTACGACCGTACCCGTCTCCGCCATTTCGATCTTTGATTTGTAGTCTTTTATCTGCTTTTTTATAATGCTGCTGATTTCCTCAGGCTTACGGCTCATTTCTCTATCACTTCCTTAATATCGTGCAGTCTGCGCCTGAGACTGCCGTCGAAGACCTTGCCGTCGACATAGACGATCAGTCCGCCTAAAACGGCGCTGCTGCTGATGCACTCCATGACGACCTCTTTGCCGCACATTTTTTCAAGCTTCGCCTTGAGCTTCTCCTTCTCCGCAGACTTCAGCGGCACGGCGGAGATGACTCTCGCCTTTGCGACGCCCTTCGACGCTCTGTAAAGGTCGTTGAAGTCGTGGATGATCTTGTAGACGCTGCGAATGCTGTCTTTCTGGCAAAGTATCTTCAAAAACGAGATCACATACTCGCAAAGTGCGTCACCGAACGCCTCGTCGATGGCGTCCATACGCTCGTTTATAGGGATATTCGGCGAGGAGAGAAGGTCGGCGTAAACGGGGTTCTCGCGAAACTGAGAGATCACGACGCCGAGGTCTTCATGAACTCTTTCGAGCATATCCTCTTCTGCCGCCAGCTCAAACAAAGCCGACGCGTATTCCTTACTCGTGTCCGTCATATTCGTCACCTAAATTCTCAATAAACGAATCGATAAGCTTTCTGTGGTCTTCCTTGTTTATCTCCCTTTCGAGGATCTTTTCGCTCAAAAGCGTCGAGACCTCGGTGATCTCGTGCTTGATCTCGGACTGAGCTTTTTTAAACTCCAGCCCGGCGTCGGTCTTCGCCTGGCTGACGATGTCGTCGGCCTTTTCCTTGGCGTTCGAGAGAATCTTGTCGCTCTTGCGCTGAGCCTTCTGCTTTGCTTCCTTCACGATCTCGGCCGCCTCTTCGTCGGCGCCCGTGAGCTTTTCCTCGTAGAGTTTCCTGCGGTTTTCAGCTTCTTCGCTCGCCTTTTTCGCGTTTTCGAGATCGTTGTCGATAATCCCCTGGCGCTTTGCAAGCATATTCTCCACGGGCTTGTAAAGGAATTTTTTCAGAATGATGAAAAGGATCAAAAGGTTAAGAATGGAAATGATGATCTGCCATATATTAACGGATATAACCTCTGATGACTGCATAATAACAACTCCAAACTATCAGCCGAGTGTATTCATCGTTTCAACAAGGATGTTTACAAGTCTGCCGGGTGCGAGGAAGATGAGAAGGATCGCGATAACGAGCGCGTAAAGACCCGTCGTCTCCGCAACTGCGCAGCCCATGAGCATCGTTGTCGTAACGGCGCCTCTGCTTTCGGGCTGACGGCCGATAGCCTCGCACGCCTTTGCAACTGCGTTGCCTTCACCGATACCGGGGCCGATACCGGCGATCATTGCCATACCTGCGCCAAGCGCGCAGCAGCCTAAAATAATACCGATTGCAAGTTCCATGATTGATTACTCCTTTGTTTTGTTCAGATTTTTTTGTGTTATTTGGCAAGAGCCTTTCTTTTCAGCTTCTCTTTATAGTCCTCCTCCGGGAAGCCGGACGAGATGTAGAGCATCGTCAGCATCGCGAAGATGAACGCCTGGAGAAGTCCGCTGAAAATGTCGAAATAAACGGAGAGCACCGCGGGGATACCGATCTGCAAAAACGGGATATCGCCGAGCGCGCCGGGCAGCCTTCCGAAGATCATCGCGGAAAGCGACTGCAGAGCCGCCGCTACCAGCACCGAGATAACGGAGCCGGAGAGGATGTTGCCGTAGTGACGGAACGCCATCGAAACCGGAGTCGCAAACTCGCTGATAACGTTGAGCGGCGTAAGGAATGCGACCGGCTCGGTGTAGCTTTTGAGGTAATGGAGCGGACCGCACTTGAATTTGTAATAAGTGATAAGTATGAACACCAGTATCGCCCAGCCGCCTACGACGTTTAAGTCTGACGTCGGCGGGTAAAGCCCGACGAGCGTCAGCAGGCTCGACAGCGCCGAAAGCACCATAACCGCCGCCACGAACGGCGCGAAGTCTTTGAAGAACTCGCCCATATTGTCCATAACGAGGTGCTGGGTCTGCTCTATTGCCCATTCCACGATGTGCTGCCGCTTTGTGGGTCGGGTAGGCGACATCCCGTGAGTAAGGTACAGACAGAGGAAGAGCACCGAGACGATAACCAGCCACGAATTCACCTGCGCCTCGGTTATCGGGAGCGGCTGCAGCGGCATATTTATCGTGAAATAGATCCGCGCGCCGGCAATCTCGATGCCGCTTGACGCCGGTGTCAGAAGGATATACAGCGCTATGCCGAAGAGTATCGGGACTGCCGCGAGTATGAGCAGCAGCGCGTCAACCGCCTTGAATTTCGCGCTATATCTGTTTTCATTCACTTTGTTGATTCACCACCTTTGAGTATTTCGTTTACAAGGGTCATTCGCCCTCGCCCGTTTCCTTCGCCTTTTTATCGAACAGCGGGCGGAAAGCAATGGCTGCACGCGGGAAGAAAAGAGGCAGGATCGCCGCTATCGGGTTAAAGAAGAAAACGCCGACAGCGCCGAGCGCAAGCTGCATGAGCATTCTCATGCTCTGCGAAAAACGCATGAGCTGCGCCGCGTCTTTTTCGTCCTTGTCGACGGCATTCTGGATAGTCACCCCCATAAGCAGGAAGTTGAAGATCGCCGCCGCCGCCGAGATGAGGTTGCCAAAGAGGACGTCGGGCTTCCACAAGCCGATCACCAAAAACACCGACTGCATCACCGCGCTGAGGATAAGCGTCCACGCGGCAATATAGAGCGTTTCTTTTTTAACGGTCTCGTCGAGCTTCTTCATACCGAATCGCCACACCTTTCACAAATAATCTACTCGATTTTTGTTATAATCGAACAACCAAATTTATTATAACAAAAAGGGAATTTTTGCGCAATAGCTAACTTAGATAAACGGGAGATTTTTTGCGCCGCTTTTTTGATTAAAAGGGGTAAACACGCCGGAAGAAATGCGGTAATAATCGGACTTCTCACCGTTTCGGCGAACTTTAATGATGATTATAGCATAAAACTGACCAAAAGTCAATAGCTGAAATGACTTTTGGTCAGTTTTATTTCTTTTAGTGTAGGTTTGCTGTATTTTAACCCCTCAGTCACTCCTGTGCCGCGCTGCCGTCAAGCGCTGCCTTTATCTGCTCGAAGGTAACGCCGTATTTTACGGCGATGTCTCTCGCGTAGGAGACGCCCTGCGGCGGGGCGATCGAGATCTTGAAGGAGCGCTGACCGTGGTCTACGCCCGTGACGAGGCTCTCGACAGCGCTCGTGCCTTCCGTCTCGGAGTTCATCTTGTCGAGGTTCTTTGCAAGCTCGTGCATATGCGTGTTGAAGATAGTCCTTGTGCCGACGTAGCGCATCGCCTTCACGACGTCGCGGGCAATGTACAGACCCTCGGATACGTTCGTCGTGGCAAGGCTCTCGTTGAAGAGGAGAAGACTCTTGTCGGTGGCGGTGCGGAAGATCTCAGCGATGCGCTGCGATTCCTCGCCGAGCCTGCCGAGGTCGACCGTTTCGTTCTCGTCGGCGGGGAAATGGGTAAAGATGTTGTCGCACGGGCTGAAAGAGAACGTGTCGGCGGGAACGTAGATGCCGTTCTGCGCGAGCAGCACAGCAAGCCCGACCGCCTGGGTGAACGTCGTCTTTCCGCCTCTGTTCGGGCCGGTAAGAATGTAGATGCGCGCCTTGTCGGAGAACTCGAAGTCGTTGCCGATTATCTCAAATGCGCCCTCCGCACACGCCTTTACTGCAAGCTTCATGTTGTAAAGCCCGGTCGCGTAAAGCTCGCGGCTCTCCGCGGGGAGAAGCTGCGGCTTGCAGAGGCGGCAGCCCGTCTGCTGCAGGCGCTCGATGTAGTCCGCCCAGCGGATATAGAAAACGATCTCCGGAACGAGCGAAACGAGTGTAAAGCCGCTGATGCTGACGTACTTGTGGAGAGTTGACTTGATCGAGCGGACGATCTTCTTGACGATCGCCGTCATCGTCTTCGTGAGCGCGCCGGAGAGCGCGTCGGCTCCGGTCGGAATGCCGTCGCTCATAAGACTTACGTCGTGCTGCGCTCCGACGACCACCTCGCCGAAGCCCATGCGCACGCCCGACGGGTTCTGCGGGTGGAACGACTTCATGCTCGCGAAGCCCTTGTCGGTATTCAGCTCGTCGCCGTTCTGGGAAAGATGGCCCATAAAGCTGCGCAGAATTCCGCTGCTGCCGATCGTGAACTTATTAACAGAGATGATCCCGGCGTTGACCGGGCGCAGCAGGTTGTCGAGGTTGACGCCGATGGTGATGCTGCGGATCTGCTTTGCGATCTCCATGGCTTCGACGATGTCCTTCTTGATCTCGGGGAAGCCGGAGTTGTCGTGGATATCGGTGACGATGCTTTTAAGCTCGAGCAACCCCTTTGAGGCGATCTCGGCGCCCTCGAGCGACTTCTTGATACTGGTGATGCACTCGACGTAGCCGTCGATCTCGCGCAGGCGGTTTATCAGCGCCCAAAGGTCCGAGGCGTCGGAGTCCTTCTTGAACTTTTCAAGCTCCCTAAGGTCGCTTAAGTTCGCGAGAAGCTGCTCCAGCTCCACGCGCAGGTGCGGGTTTCGGTAGAGGTCGTCGAAGATGTCGCAGCGGTACGAGATAACGTCTTCGTCGCAGGTGAGCTGCGTCATAAGGTTCTTTATGCTGCCGCGCTCGAACGCGTCGTCCGTAAGCGCGGCGCATATGTAGTCAATGGACAGATCGCCCACCGCCTGCGGCGGGAGCGTGTTGTAAACGGCGGCTGAATCGCTCGGGTGCAGAAGACTGAAATCCATATTGTTCACCTCATAATGTATTTTTGGGCGCGCTTATTTGTTTATAAATATTGTAAACTATATATCGGAAAAGTGCAAGGTATTTGACGAAAAAACAAAGCAGCCCGGGAGACGATCTCGGGCTGCTCTGTTTATTTTATATCAATTTGTTTTCGGATCAATACATTCCGCCCATGTCGGGTGCCGGAGGTGCCGGAGGAGTAGGCTCCTTGACATCGGTCACGAGCGACTCGGTTGTAAGAACCATTGCCGCAACGGAAGCCGCGTTCTCGAGTGCGGAGCGCGTTACCTTCGTCGGGTCTACGATGCCGGCGGGGATCATGTCGGTGTACTCCTCTGTAAGAGCGTTGAAGCCGTAGCCGACCTTGCCGGAGTTGCGGATATTCTCAACGATAACGGAGCCTTCAAGACCTGCGTTCGCCGCGATCTGACGAACCGGCTCCTCGAGAGCCTTCAGAACGATGGCTACGCCCGTCTTCTCGTCGCCCTCTGCCTTGTCAAGCTCAGCCGCAACCGCGGGAGCAGCGTTCATAAGCGCCGTGCCGCCGCCTGCTACGATGCCTTCCTCAACGGCTGCCTTTGTAGCCGCTAGAGCGTCTTCAATGCGGAGCTTCTTCTCCTTCATCTCGATCTCTGTTGCTGCGCCGACCTTGATAACTGCCACGCCGCCTGCGAGCTTTGCGAGTCTCTCCTGGAGCTTCTCCTTGTCGAACTCGGACGTTGTAGTCTCAAGCTGAGCGCGGATCTGCGAAACTCTTGCGGAGATGTCCTTGCTGTCGCCTGCGCCGTCAACGATGATCGTGTTCTCCTTGTCGACCTTTACCTGACGAGCGCGGCCGAGCTGGCTCATTTCTGTATCTTTAAGCTCAAGACCGAGGTCGGAGCTGATTACCTGTGCGCCTGTGAGGATAGCGATATCCTGGAGCATTTCCTTTCTTCTGTCGCCGAAGCCCGGAGCCTTTACTGCAACGCAGGTGAAGGTGCCTCTGAGTTTGTTGAGGATAAGCGTTGTGAGAGCCTCGCCCTCAATGTCCTCTGCGATGATGAGGAGCTTTGCGCCGGACTTTACGATGTTCTCGAGGATCGGAAGGATCTCCTGAGTGGAAGAGATCTTCTTGTCTGTTACGAGGATATACGGATCGTCAAGCTCTGCGACCATCTTGTCTGTATCCGTTACCATATAGGGAGCGATGTAGCCTCTGTCGAACATCATGCCCTCGACTACCTCGGAGTATGTCTCGGCGGTCTTGCTCTCTTCAACGGTGATAACGCCGTCTGTGGAGACCTTATCCATAGCCTCAGCGATGAGCTTGCCGATGTATTCGTCGCCGGAAGAGATCGTAGCAACTCTTGCGATGTCGTCGGAGCCGCTTACCTTCTGCGAGTTGTCAACTACTGCCTTTACCGCTGCCGAAACTGCGTTCTGGATACCCTTCTTGAGGATCATCGGGTTAGCGCCTGCCGTAACGTTCTTCATGCCCTCGCGGATAAGAGCCTGAGCGAGGAGCGTTGCGGTCGTTGTGCCATCGCCTGCCGCGTCGTTAGTCTTGACGCTTACTTCCTTGACGAGCTGCGCTCCCATGTTCTCGAACGGATCGTCAAGCTCGATCTCCTTAGCGATCGTAACGCCGTCGTTCGTGATGAGCGGAGCGCCGAACTTCTTGTCGAGAACTACGTTTCTGCCCTTCGGTCCGAGTGTGATCTTGACCGTATCCGCAAGCTGATCTACGCCTGCTTTAAGTGCCTTGCGAGCTTCCTCGCCGTAAATGATCTGCTTAGCCATATTTTTGTTCCTCCTGTATCACTTTTATTACTCTACAATTGCAAGAATGTCAGACTGACGAACGATCGTGTACTCCTCGCCGTCAAGCTTTACCTTCGTACCTGCGTAGCTGTTGGTTATTACCTTGTCGCCGACCTTAACTGTCATTACAACCTCGTTGCCGTCGACCATGCCGCCGGGACCTACCTCAACGACCTCTGCGACCTGCGGCTTCTCCTGCGCTCCAGCCGCGAGAACGATGCCCGAAGCCGTCTTTTCCTCAGCCTTCTCTGCCTTGAGAACAACTCTGTCTGAAAGTGGTTTGATCGTCATAATATAATTCCTCCTTAGAAAGCTATTACAAATACATACTTAGCACTCTTAACCCCCGAGTGCTAAGTATATTCTATACCATTTTCCCGGAAAAATCAAGCATTATTTTGTTCTTAACAATTTTTTTACATTCGCCCCGCCGCTGCGCAATGGTCCGCCGATATATTCTATTCCCGCCCCCGCGCAGTTATACTAAACTCAATTAAAAAGCTTCCTAAAAAAAGGAACAGCCCCCTTTTCAGGGGGCCGGCAAAACGGAAACAAAATATGTTGTTTTGTGAACGCTGTCAGCGCTCGTTCTGATACCGCAAAGCGTGCTGCCGCTATGAATGAGTTTTTTCACTGATTTGTCCTATTGCCTTTCACAGCGGGCCGGCAATGCCGCGGTACGATCGCCGGAAAAAACGATCAGAAAGAGCCTTTGCGGTAGACGGATACCGTCGTTGCGCGCCTTGCTCTCTGACGCCTTTTCTCCATTGAAACGTTCCAGTAGTGGATCGTTCCCGCAAAGAAGATCACCGCAAGCGACGCGATTATCAGAATGACAGCCGTCGTCGCCGTGAAGTAATCCTCCACGCCTGTTTGTACGAATACGACCGAGTTGTCGCTCGTCTTCGGGCTTCTCGCATACGTAACGTTTGACTGCTGCGCTGCGGTCGAAGCCGTCTGAGCGGCGACGCTCGTTTTTGTCTCTTTGTCGGAGTCGGACTGAGCCTTCGCCGTGTCGGCGTCAGCCTGTATGGGCTGAACCGTGCTTTCGCCCGTCTCGCTGTCCGTTGTGAGCGTTACAGTGACGCTCTGCTCCCTGCCCGTCTCGGTTTCGGTCTTCGTTTCGGTCTCGCTCTCTGTATCGGGAGCGGTCTCGTCGGAAGCCTCCTCGCCGGCAGCGCCGTCCGCCGCAATGCTCTCGTTGAGAGGCTGCTTGGAGATCGATGCGCCGTCTATCAGTTCGCCGTATGCGTCATAAAGAGCGCCTATCGTCTCCTCGTCGAGGACAGAGTCGTCGCTCAGCTCATAGTCGCACTTGAAGCTGTTCACCGCTTCGGCGGTGTTGTCGCTGTAAATGCCGTTGATGTCGTAGTCGTAGTAGCCGAGCTTGATAAGGATATACTGGATATCGCAAACTACGGCGAAATCGTCGGTTATCCCGGGAACAGGCTTGACGGAAGCCGTCGAATCATCGTCGTTTTCGGAGCCGCTTGCTGAGGACTGCTCCTCCTCGTCATATTCATCGAACTGCGCAAACACCTGCTTCTCATAGGTATCGTCCTCTTCGGGTACGGACTGCTCCGCATCAAAGCTTTCGTCTGCGTTTTGACTTTCTTCATCTGTACCGGTCTGCTCTTCGATCTGCGCCTCGGTCACGATCGCCGTGAGCGTCTCGTCCTCGTCGGATGTGACGCTGTCGGTCGTATCCTGCTCCTCATCGTCCGGCTGCGCGCTTGTGAGCGTAGGCTTCGAGGGCGCATCGGCTGCATTAAGAGCCGCCTCTGTTTCCTCGTCGTAAACGCCCGTTGCGCTGAGTCCCGCCTCGCTCTGGAAGCTTTCAAGAGCGCCCTTGGTCACATAGCCGAAATACTCGGTGGTATTATCGTCAAAGTAGCCAAGCTCCTTCAGTCTTTCCTGAAGCTTGTTGACCTCGGCGCCGGTCGAGCCGAGCGAAAGAGGCTCGGGCTTTTCCGGAGTTTTGGTCTCGGCGGGTTCGGGATCAGCTTTTTTTTCCGACTGATCTTCATTTGCCACACCTGCATCGGCTGAATAAGAAACACCGGCGACCTTAAACCACATGACCCAGCTCTTAGTTGAAACTGACTGATAGCAAACGTTAGAGATCTCGTCTCGAGCGTCGACCGCCATGCCGCCGCCGACGTAAACGCCGACATGACCCGGCTGCCACAGACCCAGTCCCGGGATATCGGGAACGCCATCGGAGACGTTGCCCGATTCGGGCGAGCTGTAGAGCATATCCTCCGTCACTCTTGCGCCGCCGCCGACGTAGCTGTAGATAAGACCGGAGCAGTCGACCGCACCGTACGATGCGCCGCCCCAGACGTAACTCCAGCCCTCGTTATACGCCGTCATGGCGTAAGCGGCAAGTCCATCTCCCGTTTTCTCTTCGGCACTCGCGTTTAGAGCGCCGCTTACAGATAAAGATGCCAAAAGCATGAACACAAGCGCCAAGGAAAGGCACCTGCGCAATATTTTAGACATGGTAAAAACCTCCGTGAAACACTTTGATGCCGTTTTGCCTATTCCTTGTGGGTCTTTTTATTAAGTTTTAAGGTCAAATATTACAAGTAGTAACAAATTGGTTACATTATAGCACACGTTTGGTTACATTTCAAGTGATTTTTGAAATTTTTTCAATTTAGTCACAAAAATTTCTCATAATTCCGTGTGCGAATAAACGGCAGTTCACGCGGGAACAAATAGAATAAAAAGCGCGTCATCCCTTCTCATACAAACTCAAACGCGCCTGCGGCGCTATAAAAAGCTTTTAAAGCTTTTTAATTGAGTTTAGTATCAGCCTACTAAACGGGCGTTTACATAGATATATCAAAAGCTGTTGTTGATATCGCTCCACTTGAACTCACGAAGCTCGCCGGAGCAAAGCAGCTCCGGGTAATCCCACTGGCGAAGCACCTCATAGACGGCGACTGCGACCGAATTGGAGAGGTTGAGGCTTCTTGCCTCGTCCATCATCGGGATACGGACGGCGGTGTCGTGATTTTCAAAAAGCAGGCGCTCCGGCAGACCCTTGCTCTCCTTGCCGAAGAACAGGTAAGCGTTGTCGGGGTATGATACCTTCGAGTGGATATTCTGCGCCTTTGTGGAGAAGAAGAAGAACGCTCCGGTATTTTTTGAAAAAAAGTCGTCGAGATCCTTATATATTGTGACATCGAGATACTGCCAGTAGTCAAGCCCGGCGTGCTTCAGCTTTTTGTCGTCGATCTTATAGCCGAGCGGCTCGATCAGGTGAAGCCTTGCACCCGTAACGGCGCACGTTCTGGCAATATTGCCTGTATTCTGGGGGATCTCCGGCTCTACGAGCACGATATTGAGTGTTGCCAAAATAATTACCTCTTTATTTATAGATTTTAAAATACATTTTTTGACCTGCGTTTGATAAAATAACGAATGGAGACACGGCGGCTTTGCCGTCTGCTCCGATAAAGAACCGAAAGCAGGTGAGATCATGACCAAACGAACGATGAACGTCGTCAAGGGCGCGGCAAGCGGCGCTGCGGCGGGTATGCTCGTAAGCTACCTGAGCAAGAACCTCGGCGGCAAGCATGAGATCAAGAAGAAGGCCGAAAAGGCGCTCGGCGCGATGAACACCATCGTCGACACCGTGACGTATATGTTTAAATAAGGGAGTAACGACGAATAAGGTCGACGCGGCAGGCATACTTGCGCAGGCAAAAAGCTGACGTTCACAAAATTGGTTGGTGTACGGGATAAAAACAAGCTTACGTTGAGCAACCATGGGGAGATTCCAAAGAGAGGGCGGCGGAATTAGCCGCCCCCTTTGGGATCCTCGGTTAGTTGGCTGCAGGAAGAACAAAATAAAATATGCGGCAGTAAAGTCGTTATACAAAACATAGCTGCAGCGGTACTGCCCGCGGTCGGCGGGCAAGCGCCCGTTTAGTTGGCTGAGATAAGAATAGATTTGGTATGCGGCAGTAAAGTCATTATACAAAACAAACCTGCAGCGGTACTGCCTGCGGTCGCTTGACCGCCCCGTAAGCTGAAGCAAAAGCACCGAGTGGGTTCTTGCGGGGCTTTACCTTAATGCATGAAGGGCGAAGTTTTGAGTTCTTATTTACCTCGCGGGCGCGGGGAAGGCTTTAGATCATACCGCAT
>ONFG01000032.1 GCA_900317025.1 uncultured Eubacteriales bacterium
CTACTTCCTCAAGAGTGGGCGCGGCGGCGGCAGCCGCTCTCTTCCCCTTCTTACCTTCTTTACTTTCTTTACCTTCTTCTATATAATGAAAGGAGTTTGTTGGCTGATTGTTAACTGATTGTTGCTTTTTTGTTAGATGAATGTTAGACTGATTGTTAGTTTGCTGATACGTACCCCAGTTTTTTATAGAAATAATCGAGCACTTGCCGCTTCGCTTTATTGTTAGCTCGTTTGTTGATTTTAAGTGATTCAGCGCCGTGCGCACGTTCTGGATCGATAAATGCAGATCTTCTGCGATCTCGGCGACGGTCGTTCTCCACTCGCCCGCGCAGATCGTTTTTCCGTGCCACTTCGTCTCCTTCCAGCTTGCTTTAAGCAGTATGTGCAGGAATACCGACTTCGTATTCTGATCGTCGTACCACTCCCAGTCTAACAATGATCTGTACACCTTTACAAAGCCGCCGTCGAACTCGCGCATTTGCCTCTCTCCTTTTGGAAATCTGTTCTCAGGAAAAAATCCCTCTATAAATAGCCTCATGCGAAAGCAAACTTGTATATAAATATACAAGTCGCGCGAAGAATTTACAGATTGTTTACAATTGGTCGTGAATAAAAAACCTGCCGATGACGACCGGCAGGTTTTCAATTACCATATGAACGGGACGAGCCTGTACTTCACACGCTGCTTGTACTCTGAGTAACCGTCGAGCCCCTCTTCGAGCACCTTTTCCTCGTTGCCGATGCGCATCGCCAGCGTCACGGGGTAGACGAGGAATATCACGAGAGCCGCTTTTCGAGCAGCTCAGGATTCTTCGCGAGCAGCACAGCGCCCATGACCAGCATCGGCACGAACAAGACGCCGACAAACAGCCACGCGCCGAACCAGCGCAGCGTTCCCGCAGGGACGAACAGCAGCAGAGCCACGATAAGCAGCCCCGATATGTACTTTACCGCCGCCGAAGCGGCAAGCTTACCTTTCATATAAAACGCCTCCGTATCCGGCGTGTCGCCGCTGACAGTTTCGTTATACTTATAACTGTACTGCCGCATATTTTGATTTATTCTTCCTTTAGCCGACTGACGCGCCGGTCAGGTCGCGGATGACCTCGCCGGCGATGATAAGCCCTGCGGCGCTCGGCACGAACGCCATACTTCCGGGTATACTGCGGCGCTGACCGGGGTCTTCGTCGCTCTCCAGGGGCTTTATGGGCGGCTCCTTGGAGTAAACGACCTTGAGCTTTTTTACGCCGCGCTTTTTAAGCTCGCTGCGCATGACGCGCGCCAGCGGGCAGACGGAAGTCTTGTAGATATCCGCGACCTCGAAAAGCTCGGGGTGCAGCTTATTGCCGGCTCCCATCGAGCAAATGATCGGGGTACCTGCCGCCTTCGCCTGCATGACAAGCTCGATCTTGCCCGTCACGCTGTCGATCGCGTCGACGATATAATCGTATTGCGAGAAGTCGAAGCTGCCCGACGTTTCGGGCGTATAGAAGACGTTGTAAACCCTCACGTCAAGCTGCGGATTGATATCAAGGAAGCGATCGCGCGCGACCTCCGTCTTATACCGCCCGACGGTGCTGTGGAGAGCGATTATCTGGCGGTTGAGGTTCGTCAGGCTGACGGTATCGTTGTCTACAAGGTCGATATGCCCCACTCCCGAGCGCACGAGCGCCTCGGCAGCATATCCGCCGACGCCCCCCACGCCGAAAACGGCAACTCTGGACGATCCAAGCCGCTCCATCGCCGCCTCGCCGACGAGCAATCGTGTACGTGAAAACTGGTCTGTCATAATCATCACCAAATGTCTTTTTTTAAAGTATATACTCAAACGCGGAAAATGTCAACGGCGGGCGGGGTGTCCCCGCAGACAGTTCGCGTTGACAGCCTGTCTCTGACACGACCTCCGTCCCGCGCGGCTCGTGGCGCCCAAAACGACCCAAGAACACAAGCCGAAGGCGCAGTGCGATTGGCAGGCGTTTGAAGTTCCCTCCGGGGTGCGCCCGGCTCGCCGCTCCGCAATTATGAATTATTTTAACAAATTTCTCTCAGCGTCTTGTATTTTTATGTAAACTTTGTTATAATCTATATATAAACTACACGGTCAGAGGTGATTTTCATGGACGAAATGAACGTTGTTGAGATGAAGGAGAAGCTCATGCAGCTTCAATATGAGGCGGAGGAGCGCACAAGCGAGCTTCTGCGGCTCAAAAAGGAGAACGAGCGGCTGTATGGGAGCGTCAAAACGTCGGTCGAGCAGGCGAGCGCCTTTCGCACCGAGCTTGAGGAGAATAAGAAGTTCTATTCAAAGCGTATAGAGGAGCTTGCGGGCGAAAAGGCGGAGCTTTCAAAGGAGCTTGACGTAACCAAGGCAGAGTTCGACCGCGTGAACAGTACGTTCACCTCGGCTTCCAACGCAAGGGAGACTGTCCGCAGGGAGTTCCTTGAGCGCATGGATAATGTGCGCGAGACGAGCATGGACGCAGTTACGATGATCGACTATATCCAGAAGGACATCAAAAAGCTGAAGCTCGATCTCGACAATATGGCGCGCTCCGAGAGCACGTCGCAGGACGATCTGCGCGACGAGATACAGCTCATGCTCGACCTGCTCAACACGCATTACGAGAAGCTCAAAACGATCAAGAGCGGCTTTTACGCCATCAACAAGATCAAGGAGTATGAGAACCCGCTCGACGACCTCACGCTCATGCGCGAGCAGCCGAAGATCATTGACGGCAACTACGTAGACTGACCATCGGATCACCGTTTTTACGGTGATCTTTTTGTTCTATTTTTTTCTCCCGTGAATACAATTAACCGAGGTGTATTGACATGGAGAAATTCAAGAGGATGCTGTTCAACGTGGTGTTTTACATAACGGTCGTGGCGATAATCGCGGCTGTGTTTTTCGCAATGCTCCTTGTTGTGATGAAGCTCAGCGTCAGCGCCATGACGGGCGGGCAGCAGTGCGGCACAATCCTGATCGACCCCGGTCACGGAGCGGAGGACGGCGGCGCGGTGAGCGATTCGGGGCTTGTTGAAAAGGACATCAACCTCGACATCTCGCTCATGCTGCGCGACCAGCTTGAAACGGCAGGCTTCAGCGTCGAAATGACGAGAGAACGCGACGAGATGGCGGGCAGCGGCGACACACTCTCGGAAAAGCGAAGAAACGACTTCGCAAACCGCCTTTTGATGTACAACGAAAGCGGCGTCGACGCCGTTGTAAGCATTCATCAGAACAAGTTCTCCTCCCCCGCCGAGCACGGCGCACAGGTGTTCTATTCGCCGAACGGCGAGAGCAGCGAAGCTCTCGCCCGAAGCGTGCGCCGCTCGATAACATCGCTTTTGCAGCCCGACAACGAGCGCGCCATAACGATGGCGGGCAGCAATATCTATCTGCTCAACAACTGCGAAAACCCGTGTATCCTCGTCGAATGCGGCTTCCTTTCAAACGAGGAGGAGGCGCAGCTTCTTTCAAGCGAGGAGTACCGCAAGGAAATGGCGTTCGCCGTCTGCTGCGGCGTGATGGAATATATGTGTACGGAAAGCTGAGGGAAATCCGCTCCGCGGGAAATGATTCTAACCCCGCCGGCAGTACGCGCACAAAGCTTATAGAAAGCTTGAAATTTTGTGTCCGCGCAGAAAATTGAATCCCCAAGGGGACGGTCAGAGGTCGGCGGGCAAGCGCCCGCCGGCAGTACGCGCACAAAGCTTATAGAAAACTTGAAATTTTGTGTCCGCGCAGAAAATTGAATCCCCAAGGGGACGGTCAGTCCAAGTGTACCCCTAAACGACGGTCAGAGGTGACGCTCCGACTGACCGAGAGGTACTGAATAAATACAATAGATTAAAATTTAGTAACCTGTCCATTTGATTCCCTCTATCTATTGACAAACGGTGCAAATAGGTTTAAACTAGTATTTGGAAAAGGCGGACGCACGTTTTTTGCGTCTGCGATGCATAAAATGTTCATCGGTAGGTAAGGCTACCATAGGGATATGGGCTGCTGCCGCAAAGTGGTGGAGACACCACGAGAGGGTCAGCAGGTAGCATCGAATTAAGGTGTTACTTAACGCAGCTTCACCGCCCTGTGATGCTAAAGCTTGTACGATCGGCAAGTAACTCTGCGTGCCGCGCGCGCGGACAATAAGTCTTTTCGCCCTGCCCTACGATGAGCAGGGCTTATTTTGTATTCATTATTCACTGATCGGAGCGGAAGCGTTTCGATCATTTCCGGGGGTGTGTATCTTGACTGAAACGAAAGATATCGTTATGACAGAAGAAAAGATCGACATGGAAGAGCTTGCCGAGCGAGTGACCGAGTATATCTCCGATCGAAAATACGCCGACCTAAAGGGGCTGCTCGTCGAGATGAACCCCGCCGACATCGCCGAGCTGATGGAGGAGCTTGACGATAAGCTCTCCCCTCTCGTGTTCCGCCTGCTGCCGAAGGAGCTTGCAAGCGAGGTGTTTGTCCACATCGAGGGCGACACGCGCGAGCTGCTTATCGCGTCGTTCTCCGATGCCGAGCTGAAAGAGGTCCTCGACGACCTCTACCTCGACGATACCGTCGATATCATCGAAGAGATGCCTGCGTCGGTGGTCAAGCGTATTTTAAAGCACTCCGACCCCGAGATGCGCAGCGAGATCAACAAGATCCTGAACTACCCGAAGGACAGCGCCGGCTCGATCATGACGACCGAGTACGTAGACCTAAAAAAGGACCTCACCGTTGAAGACGCGTTCCTGCGGATCCGCCGCACCGCCGTTGACAAGGAGACGATCTACACCTGCTACGTCAGAGACGACAACCGCAAGCTGATCGGGCTTGTCACCGTAAAGGATCTTCTCATGGCGGACTACGAGGACAAGATCGAGGACATCATGGAGACGAACGTCATCTACGTTCACACCTCGGACGACCGGGAAGAGGTAGCGAATATGTTCTCGAAATACGACTTCCTTGCGATGCCCGTTGTCGACGCCGAAAGGCGGCTCGTCGGCATCGTTACGTTCGACGATATCATGGACGTCATGCAGGACGAGGTCACCGAGGATATCGAAAAGATGGCGGCTATCTCGCCGACGGACAAGCCCTACACGAAGATGAACGCCTTCGAGCTTTGGAAAAAGCGCATACCGTGGCTTTTGCTGCTCATGATCTCGGCGACGTTTACGGGAATGATAATCTCGTCGTTTGAGGAAGCGCTGTCAAAGTTCGTCGTACTGACGTCGTTTATCCCGATGCTGATGGACACGGGCGGAAACAGCGGCTCGCAGGCGTCTGTCACGGTCATCAGAAGCCTTTCGCTCGGCGACATCGAGTTCCGCGACCTGCCTAAGGTCATATGGAAGGAGATACGCGTCGCGGTGCTCTGCGGCGTTACGCTTTCGCTGGCGAACTTCGTGAAGCTTCTGACGGTCGACCGGCTGCTGCTCGGCAAAACCGAGATCACCGTATTCGTAGCGCTCGTCGTATGCCTCACGCTCGTTGCGACCGTTCTGTGCGCAAAGGTGATCGGCTGTTCGCTGCCGATGCTCGCGCAGAAGCTTGGCTTCGACCCGGCGGTAATGGCAAGCCCGTTCATCACGACGATCGTCGACGCGGTCTCGCTGGTGATCTACTTCCGCATCGCCACAGCGTTTTTGCATATATAGAATAAAAAGTCTTCCCTCTCGCGGGAAGACTTTGAGTTTAGGTAATATATCAGGAATTTAAAATCATTATTATTTCTTTCCAATCGGAGGCAGATTATGAACGAAAAAATAGAACGCACTATGAAAATGCTAGAAAAGAATAATATGCAGCCCTATTTCTGCGAGACGAAGGAGCAGGCGCTCGAGCTTTTGAAGACGCTTATCCCCGAGGGCGCGACTGTGACCCACGGCGGCAGCACTACGCTTATTCAGCTCGGCGCGGGCGAGCTGCTCTCAAGCGGCGGCTACAATTACCTTGACCGCTCGAAATGCGCCGACAGAGACGCGCAGCAGAAGCTCTACCGCGACAGCTTCTTTGCCGACGTTTACCTTACCAGCAGCAACGCCGTTACGGAAAACGGCGAGCTTTACAACGTTGACGGCAACGCAAACCGCGTCTCGGCAATCGCCTTCGGCCCGAAGAGCGTGATCGCCGTTGTGGGCGTGAATAAGCTCGTGCGTGACCTCGACGAGGCGGCGCTCAGGGTGAAGACTACAGCCGCACCGAAGAACGCCGTTCGTCTGGGGCTTGACACCTACTGCGCCAAAGCGGGCAGGTGCGTGAGCCTTTCAAAGGAATGTCCCGGAATGACCGACGGCTGCCGCAGCGAGCAGCGCATCTGCTGCTCCTACCTTGTAAGCGCCTATCAGCGTGAGAAAGGCAGGATCAAGGTCGTCATCGTGGACGAAGAGCTTGGCTATTAAACCTCAAAGCCCGGCTTCTGCTCCCTGTCGGACATTCTCATCTGCTGCTCCTCGTTCTGACGGTCGCAGTTCTTGGAGTTCTTGCAGTCGCTGTTCTTTACGGCGGTGAACTCTCGCGTGTCGCCGCCCTTGTTTCTCTTGTTTTTATTCTTGCTCATGATATTCACCTCGATTCGTAAGTATTATTCCCGACACACAGGGATATCATGCGCAAATATCACAGGTGCTTTATATGAAAAATTTACCGGAAGATTTTCTGGAGCATATGCGCCGCCTGCTCTCGCCCGAGGAGCTTCAGCGATACGTCGCGGGCTTCGGCGCCGAGTATTACAGGGGCGTTCGCGTGAACACGCTCAAATGCTCCGCCAAAAAAGCGAAGGCGCTGCTGCCGTTTGAGATGAAGCGTGCGCCGTTTTGCGAAGAAGGCTTTTATATCCCGTTTGAAACGCAGGGGCTGGGGCTTCTGCCGCTCCACCGGGCGGGCGCGTTTTACGCGCAGGAGCCGAGCGCGATGTCTGCGGTGACGGTTCTCGGGGTGCGCCCGGGCGAACGCGTGCTCGACCTTTGCGCAGCTCCCGGCGGGAAATCGACTCAAATCGCCGCAGAGCTTTGCGGCAAGGGGCTTCTCTGGAGCAACGAGATAGTCAAGAGCCGCGCGAATATCCTGCTCTCAAACATCGAGCGCATGGGCGTCAAAAACGCCGTCGTTTCGAGCTGCCGCCCCGACAGGCTGTGCGCGGCGCTTTCGGGCTTTTTTGACAGGGTCCTCGTTGACGCGCCCTGCTCCGGCGAGGGTATGTTTCGCCGCGACGAAGCGGCGATAAGCGAATGGTCGGCGGAGCACTCCCGCTCCTGCGCCGAGCGTCAGCTTGCTATCCTCGACAGCGCCGCCGAAGCTCTCAAAGACGGCGGCACGCTCGTTTATTCCACATGTACGTTTTCGTATGAGGAAAACGAGGGCGTGATCGAGCGGTTCTTGTCCTCTCACAGCGAATTTGAGCTTGTCGACTGCGGCGCGGACTTCGGCCGGCGCGCGATGGGCAAAGCCGTAAGGATACTCCCTGAGGACGGCGGCGAGGGTCACTTTGCCGCAAAGCTTGTAAAAAAAGGCGAGCTTTGCGATAACACGAGCGCGTTCTACGCCGTAAAAACGCCGGAATCGGCTGCCGCGATGAAGCTTTACGACGAGCTGTTCATCGGCCGCCCGTTCGGCGAGCGATTCGAGGTCGTCGGCGACAAGGTGCTGCTTCTGCCTGAGGCTGAGATACCGGCGCTGCACGGGCTTGGCGTTATCAGGGCGGGGCTGCTCTTCGGCGAGATCAAGAAAAACCGCATCGAGCCGTGCCACGCGCTGTTTATGGCGGCCGAGCCGGACACGCTGCGCTCTTCGTGCAGCCTTTCAAGCAATGACGAGCGCCTTGCGCGCTTCTACCGCGGCGAAGAGATCGCGATAGACGGCGACCTTTCCGGCTTCACTGCGGTACTCGCCGACGGAATCACCACGGGCTTCGGCAAGGCGGTCGGCGGCACGCTCAAAAACCGCTACCCGAAGGGGCTTAGGAAATAATAATGTTGGAAATGCTGCGCATTTGTTTTATATTGCGTAGTCTTACGATTTTTTGAATAACTATTCGTACATAAGGAACGTGTAAAATGGAGAGATTAAGCGACATCGGAACGATCAAAAGCATACTTTCGCGCCACGGGTTCTCGTTTTCAAAGGCACTCGGGCAGAACTTTCTCGTAAACCCGAACGTCTGCCCCGAGATGGCAAGGCTTTCGGGGGCGGGCGCAGGCGTCGGCGTTATCGAGGTTGGGCCGGGGATCGGCGTGCTGACGGTCGAGCTTGCAAAGCTTGCCGACAAGGTCGTGTCGATCGAGCTTGACAAGCGGCTTCTGCCCGTACTTGACGAAACGCTCGCGGACTTCGGAAACGTCAAGGTCATAAACGGCGACGTGATGGAGGTCGACCTTAAAAAGCTCATCGAAGACGAATTCCCCGGAATGGACGTCGTGGTCTGCGCGAACCTGCCGTATTACATCACCTCGCCGGTGATAATGCGGCTTCTGGAGGAGCGCCTGCCGATAAACTCGATAACGGTCATGGTGCAGAAGGAGGCGGCGGAGCGCATAACGGCGCCGCTCGGCACGAGAAAGGCGGGCGCTGTCACGGCTTCGGTCAGCTACTACGCCGAGGCGAAAACGCTCTTCAAGGTCTCCGCGGGCAGCTTCATGCCGCCGCCGAAGGTCGACAGCGCCGTGATACGCCTTGACATTCGCAAAACTCAGCCTGTCCGGGTCGAAGACGAAAAGCTGATGTTCGCGGTAATACGCGCGTCGTTCGCGCAGCGCAGAAAGACGATCCTCAACTCCATCTCGAACTCGCTTGGGATAAGCAAATCGCAGCTTTCCGAGGCGCTCGGCGAATGCGGCGTCTCCCCCACCGCCCGCGCCGAAAACCTCACACTGGAGGATTTCGCGGCGATCGCGGAAAGCGTGAGGAGCTATTTGGCACGCACACAAGGCAAATGACAAAGGCAGAGAGGATCATCTCCTATCAAAAATCCGCCCGACCTCGCTTTTTACAGCGGGGCGGGCGGATTTTATTTTACTATTATCTTGTATGCGTCGGGGATCACTTCGATATGGGTCTTCTTATGGCTGCCGCCGTCTTCGCCGTCGGTCGTCCATTTTATCTCCTCGGTCGAGGTGAAGGTGACGTCCTTTGTCGTGAATTTGACGATGTTCCGGCATTCGAGATCCTGGGTCATTATCGCGGAGAGAATGCTCTGGTAATCCGAGGGGGACGTCGGGTTCTTTATCAGAACACATTCGAGCAGCCCGTCGTTGAGCAGCGGCTCATATTCAAATCGGTTCTTCATGCCGCCGATCGACGTCGTGTTTGAGACGAAGCCGAGGATAAAGTCGTCTTCGAGAGTGATCTCCTCGCTCTCAACCTTTATGTGGTAGTACGAGTAGTTTTTAAGGCGCTTTATACCCTCGAGGATATACGCCGCGTGACCGATATGGTTCTTGATCTTCTGGGGCGTTTCGTAGGAAACGTCGGTAAACATTCCGAACGCGCTGATGTAGAGGTACGGCGTGCCGTTGAATCTGCCGCAGTCGCAGCTTATCGGCTTTCCGTCGACGATGTGCTGAGCCGCCGTCGGGATCTCGAACGGGATCTCAAGGCTCGCGCCGAAGTCGTTGGTCGAGCCGCAGGGAATGTAGCCGAGCGTGACCCTCTCGCCGCTCGGAAGAGTGACAAGCCCCTGTATTGCTTCGCTGAGCGTGCCGTCGCCGCCGCAGATAACGATCACGTCGAACTCCTTGGATCGCTCGCTCACAACGTCGTGGGCGTCGTAGCGCTTCTGGGTCGGGTAGACCGTCACGTCGTAGCCGCCCTTGACGAATATATCGACGACCTGCCAAAGCTCCTGGCGTATCGTTGATTTCCCCGACGAGGGGTTGAAAAGTATCAGCAGTTTTTTCTTGTTCATCGTTATGACCTCCCATTAGTTCGCCGTAATGTGGGCTTATATCTCGCCGAATTTCAGCTCCGGGTTCTTCGATATGATGTATTCAAGTACGCCGCCCATCTCCGAGGCGTCGTAGATCTTGTGCTCGATCTTGCACAGCGTAAGCTTCCTGCCGTTTGACCTGCGGCGAACGAAGACGGTGTGGTACGTTGTCACGCCGTTTATGCTCTCGGTTACGCGGTGAAGCTTGTCAAACTCGTCGTAAGCGACGATGTTGCCCGAGCCTTTCGGTATGATGAATTTGTCGCCGAGGATAAGCGTACCCTTAAAGGCGCGCCCGGCTCTTTTGAAATCGTTTTCGAGGATACGCCCGTCTGCGCTTTCGGCAAGCTGCGCTATCCTACGCCTTAGGGCGATCCGCTTGACGACCGTCGAGATGATCCACCACAGCCCGCAGCCTCCGAACGTGACGAGCCATGCAGCACCCGTCACGACATTGGCAATAGAGTACCACATAAAAACCGACAAACCAAGGCAGAATACGCCGATCACAATGAAGTAGAACGGCGTGCGGACGTATCTGTATATCTCCCTTTTAACTTTTCGTTCCATGACTGCCTCTGTTTAACCGTTGTAGCCGAGGGCGACGTTCGGATTCACTCTGAGAAGATGCTGCATAAACAGGTCAACCTCGTCGTTCGACTTGCCGCGAAGCTTCAGCTTGCAGAGATCCATCGTCCCGTCGTTAGGCGTGACTATGCGTATGGTGCGGGCGCTCTCGATGCCGTTAGTCCTGACTATATACTGGTAGGCGCGGGTGATCTCGCCGTAGGAGAAGATCGAGCCGGTGCGCTTGCCGATTACGAACGTGCGCCCGATAATGAGCTGACCGCCAAACGCCCTCTGCCCGTTTTGGAAGTCGTCAAGAAGCAGGTCGAAGCCGCCGCCCTGCCTGATGCGTTCAAGGCGCGCCTTGTAGCGCTTCGTGTCCTTCACTCCGTCGGAGAAGAGCCAGCCGCCGAGCAGCACCGCCAGCAGTACGCCGCCGACTGTGACCTCGATCGACTGCTCGATAACGCCCGCCACGGCGCCCAGAAGCCCGATCACGATAAACACGGCGCCGCCGATGTAATTCTCATGGTGCGGCACGGTAAAACGCTGCAGTTTTTTTGTAAGTTTCTTTTTCGTCTGTTCGTCCATATTTTCCTCCTTTGTCATGTACTAATACTAATTTCAAATTAAATGCTTTAATTTGAAATTCGCGTGCTGCGCACGCTGATGCCGCGCAAGGCGCGTCATCCCGTCTCATACAAACTCAAATAATTGAGTTTAGTATAAAACAACCCTGTGCTTCGCGGCGCGACCCTCAGTGTTTCGACGAATACGTCTTCATAATCTGCTTTGCGACCTCAAGCTTCGAGACGCGCATATCCATCGCCTGCTTTTCGATGTATTTGTGCGCGCGCTCCTCCGAGAGCGCAAGGTACTGCATAAGCAGGAACTTCGCGCGGTTGACGAGCTTTGTCTCCTCAAGGCTCGATCGCAGGCGCTCGTTCTCCTTTGAAAGCCCGGCGTAGCGCTTCTGAGCCACGCGGACTACGCCGAGAAGCTGACGAAAGAGCATCTTGTTTATCGGCTTCGATACGACGACTACGCCGTGATCGGCGACCTTCGCGCCGGCGACCGCCGCCTTATCCGCCGCAACGATCAGTATTACGCCGCAGACGGTGTCAGTGCTGAGGCGTATCGCGAGGCCTGCGCCGTCGGAGTCTTCTATCGGCGAATTGATGACGACTATGTCGTACACCGTGTCGTTCGCATACTCGATGGCGCTTTGGAAATCGCTCACTACGCTGCCGACCTCGCAATTGTTCTCTTCAAGCAGCTTCGTTATCGCGTTGACTGCCGATGAAAGCCTTGACACCAGCAGGACCTTATTCTTCATAATAAACACTTCCCATTGGGAATTAGTAGTTGCCGAGGAACGAGAATTCCGGCAGCTCCTCGCTCAGAGCGCAGAGCATACGGCGGTTGTTCTCGTTTTCGCGCACATTGCCGATGAAGTCGAGGTAGAAAAGGTACTCAAACTGTGCGTCGGGTATCGGGCGGGACTCGATCTTCGTCAGGTCGAAGCCGTGAGACGCAAAGCGGCTGAGCACGGTGTAGAGCGAACCGGGGCGGTTGTTGAGCGCGAAGCAGAGCGAGATCTTGTTCGCGCGCTCGGTGATGATCGCCTTCTTCGAGATCACGATGAAGCGCGTGCAGTTGTTGTCGTTGTTCTGTATGTTCTTGTCGAGCACCTTCAGCCCGAACTCGTCGGCCGCCTCTTTCGTGCAGATCGCCGCCCAGTTTATGCGCTTCTCTTCAGCGACGGTCTGAGCCGCTGCCGAGGTCGAGCCGCACTTTTTCTTCTGGTAGCCGTTCTCGCTGATGAAGAGCGAGCACTGCGAAAGCCCCTGCTCGTGAGAGATTACAAGCTCGATATTCGAGATATCCGTCTGCGGGATAGCGCACAGGCAGTGCTCGATCGGCAGGTCGATCTCGCCGACAATGAAGTAGCGGTATTTGAGTATGAGGTCGTACACTCTCGACACCGAGCCGGCAGAGCTGTTTTCAACGGGCAGCACGCCGAAATCGCATTTGTCGGACTCGACCGCCTCGAAGACCTTGTCGAAATTCTTCTGAAGGCTTATCTCGGCGTTCGGGAAGAAATCCTTCGCCGCGATGTGGGAGTTGGAGCCGGCAGCGCCGAGGCAGGCTATCGTAATATCCGAAGCGCCGCGGTCGAGGTTTGACGAGGCGTTCTCGATCGTGCTTTTAAGCTCACTGTCGCCGTTGATGATGGCGTATTGAAGCTCTCTCGAAAGAGCCATGATGTTGCCGTAAAGCAGCCTTGCGTACTTGCCGTAATCTCCGCCGAGCGACTCAACCCTTGAAAGCACCTCGTCCTCGCGCTTCTCGTTGAGTATCGGCGTATGGGTCTGCTTCTTGCTCTCGGCAACGGTGACGGAGCAGTCCATTCTCTTTTTGAACAGCGCGACGAGCTGCTCGTCGATATCGTCTATTTCATTTCTGATATTTTTCAAATCCATGGTGATGACCTCTGCTTATAAAATCAAATTCATTACGGCGACCGCCGCCGCCGACTCAATGACCGGAACGGCTCTCGGGACGATGCACGGGTCGTGGCGGCCCTTTATCGAGAGCGTCGTATCGCAGCCGTTTTGCAGGTCGACCGTTTTCTGCTCGATCGAGATCGAGGGCGTGGGCTTCACCGCCGCGCGGAAGACGATCGGCATTCCGCTTGTGATGCCGCCGAGAGCGCCGCCGTGGTTGTTGGTGCGCGTGCGCACAGCGCCGTTTTCGTCGAAATAAAACTCGTCGTTGTTCTGCGAGCCGAGCAAAGCCGAGCCTGCAAAGCCCGAGCCGAACTCGACGCCCTTCACGGCAGGTACGCCGAAGACCGCCGCCGCTATCACGTTTTCAACGCCGCCGAACATCGGCTCACCGATGCCCGCGGGAAGCCCCGCAACGGCACATTCAACAACGCCGCCGATGCTGTCGCCCTTTGCGTGAGCCTCGCCGACAGCTTCCCTCATTTTTTCCTCGATCGAGGGGTCAACAAGGGCGAATTTCTCGCCGTTCAAGCGCTCGATAAGCTCCGTCGGGATAAACGTCGGGTCAAACGGCGTATCGAGAACGTTTCCTATGGAATATATATGTGCGGCGATGTCAACGCCTTTTCTTTTAAGTATCTGGCGGCAGACGGCGCCCGCGAAGACGATATTTGCCGTAAGCCGCCCCGAGAAATGACCGCCGCCCCGAACGTCGTTGGCGCCGCCGTAGCGAACGTGCGCCGCATAGTCGGAGTGAGCCGGGCGCGGCGCGCTCATGATGTTGCCGTAATCGGCGGAGCGCGTGTTGGTGTTGCGGATCACGGCGCAAAGCGGAGCGCCTGTCGTTTTATCGCCGAGCATACCGGAGAGTATCTCGGGCGCGTCCGCCTCCTTTCGGGGGGTCGCGGTCTTGTCGCCGCCGGGCGCTCTTCGCTGCATCTGGCGGTTGACCTCGTCAAGGTCGATCGTCTCGCCGGCAGGCAGACCGTCGATAACAACGCCGATCGCCGCCCCGTGGCTTTCGCCGAATATAGAAATTTTAAGCTTACTGCCAAAAACAGAGCCCATAATATTCACCTCATAGTGTTCGATAATATATAAATAACGCAGAGCCTCCCCCCCGGGGGCTATGGCATCAGATTGCAATGTCTGAAAGTTTTCGGTCAAGCCTTTTTCAAAAGGGCGGCGCCATCGTGGTTTTTTAAGGGCAACGCCCTTAACGTTTTCCTGATTACCGACATTTCCTCAATCATTCATTGAGCGAACCGTTTCTTCCGCCAAGGCTTGTGTAATCCTCAAAAAAAGCGTCGTAAGACTTCGTGATGCTCTCCTTGTCGGAGACGGTTATCGGGTTTTCGCTGCGAAGGGCGGCTATCGCCATCGACATCACGATGCGGTGGTCGTTGCAGCCCTCGGCAAAGCCGCCCGAAAGCGTGGGCTTGCCGTGAATGAGCAGCCCGTCTGCCGTTTCTTCGATATCCGCGCCGCAGGACGAGAGCGCGTTTTTCATCGCCGCAAGGCGGTCGCTCTCTTTAAGGCGCACGCGCTGGGCGTTGTATATCCTCGTCTCGCCCTCGGCGTATGCGCCGCATACGGACAAAACGGGAACAAGGTCGGGTATCTGCGAGGCGTCTATCTCAATGCCGTGAAGCTCACGGGCTTTGCAGCGAACGCCGCCCGGAATGCTCTCGACCGACGCGCCGAAGCGCCGGAGCAGATCGACGATCTCCCTGTCGCCCTGACGGGAGTCTTCCCGAAGCCCGGCGACCGTAACGTCGCCGCCGAGCGACGCGCCGACGAGGAAAAACGCCGCCTGCGACCAGTCGCCCTCCGTCTTGTATTCACAGGGCGTGTAGCTCTGCCCGCCCTTTACGAAGTAGCTGCCGCCGCGCTCCTCTGCACACACGCCGAAGCGGCGCATGGCGTCGAGCGTCATGTCTATGTAGCCCTTACTCTGGAGCGGCGAGGTAAGGCGTATCTCGCTGTCTTCTCCCAGAAGCGGGAGCGCAAAAAGCAGCCCTGTTATAAACTGGGAGCTGATGTCACCCGGAACCTCGAACACGCCCGGCGTAAGCTTTCCGCTTATCTCAAAAGGAAGACCGCCCGGAGTTTTGCACGATACTCCGTGAGCGGGAAGGAGCGTTTCGTAAAGCCCCAAAGGGCGCTTGGGGAGCCGTCCGCTGCCGGTAAAAACCGACGAAACGCCGCCCGCCGCCGCAACGGGGATCATGAAGCGCACCGTCGAACCGGATTCACGGCAGTGAAGAGCCGCGTTTTCGGCGCAAAACGTATTCGTACCGTCGACCGTCAGCTTTCCGCCCTCCGCGGTAACCTCTGCGCCGAGCGCCTTTATGCAGTCGATCGTCGCAAGGATATCCTGCGAGAACGCGACAGGCGAGATAACGCTGCGCCCTTTTGCGAGCGCGGCGCAGATCAGCGCCCTGTGAACGTCGCTCTTTGACGGCGGCACTTCGACCGTACCGTAAAGCGACGAATGATCTATCTGTATGTTTGACATGGTAATCACCTTGAATGAGAAGTATATCATTAAGGGCTTTGCCCTTAACAACCCACGAGGGGGCGCTGCCCTCAACCCGCAAGCCTTTTGAAAAAGGCTTGAGCGAAAACCTTTTATATATATTTCCGCTTATTCTCCCAAAGCCGCTTTTATCAGACGGCTTTGACGGAGCTGTTCGCGCAGCTCGTCGGCTCTGCCTTCCTCGATAAGCTCCTTGAAGATCGTCAGGTTTTCGATAAGTATGCCGATCTCCTCGCACAGCGGCTCTTTGTTGTCAAGGAAGAGGTCTGTCCAGAGGTTCTCGTTTATCGCCGCAACGCGGGAAACGTCGCGGTAGCTGCCCGCCGAAAAGCCCGAGTGGTTCGGGCAGCAGGGGCTTTTTACGTAGGCGCACGCAAGCACGTGCGGAAGCTGCGAGGTGAACGCGATCATTCTGTCGTGCTCCTCGGGCGTGGAGATGCGAATGCTGCCAAAGCCCAGCTCCTTTGCCCTCTCGGAGAGAAGCTCCACGGCGCTGTCGTCCGCGCCGCACGGCACGATGATATAGCTTGCGCCCTTGAAAAGCTCGGCGTCGGCGGCGTCGTAGGAGAATTTCTCCTTGCCCGCCATCGGGTGAGAGCCGCAGAACGTAAGCCCGTTTTCGCGGCAGATCTCGGTCATTGCGCCGCAAAGCTCCGTTTTGATGCCGCAAACGTCGGTTATCACGCAGCCCTTCTTGAAATTCGCCGCGTTCTCGCGGACGAACTGCACGATGTGCTCGGGGTACGTACACATATAAACGAGATCGGCCTTTGAAAGGCTCCCGACCGAGCCGATCTCGCCGATAGCGCCGTCTTCAAGCGCGCGTTCAAGCGTTTCGTGAGTCCTGTTTATCCCGATGATGTGGTGGTCGGTATACTTCGAGAACGCCTTTGCAAGCGAACCGCCGATGATACCAAGCCCTACTATCGCTATATTCATTGTAATTCCTTCTTATAGATTTATTTGAACGCTTCCCAGAAGAACTCGGCGGTGTAGACGAACGCGGAAAGGGCGCACATCGAAGCTATGGCCATCTTTGCTGCGCGTGAAAGCAGCCTGACGGCGCGCCCGCTTCTGCCCTCGCGCTGCATCATAAGACCCATCGCCGCCGTTCCGGAGAAGATCAGCGGTACGCAGTAGCGCATATTCTGTGTGCAGACCTGCGGGTAGTTCAGGCAGAAGACGATGTAGCTGCCGAAAACGACGGCGTACATCACGCAGAGCATGAGCCTGAGTTCAAACGGAAGCTTTATTTTTTTTGAAAATACGAGCGCCACAGCGGCGACCGATATTATAGCCGTGACCGCGCCCGCGAAAAACAGCGCCGTGCAGAACGACTGGAGCGTAATGCTGCCGATGAACGGCATATCCTCGTCAAACATGGCGTTTTTCAAAAGGGCGATCACGGGATTGTATTCGTTGTAAGGGTCGCCGTACCACTCCCACTGAGTAAACGGAGACTTGATGAGCCGGGGCGAGAAGTCGAGCAGCCGCTTTAGCGTCGGGACGTCGATATACTGCCCTGAGTCGGAGCCGATCGGCGGCACGTAGTTTATCGGCACGCCGAATCTCACGAGATTCCTCACGGGCCACCACATCCCGAGCGGCACGCAGACCGAAGCGAACGACGCAAACTCGCCCAAAAGCTTTGCCCACTGCTTACGTTGCTTTATGAAGACGGTAAGAAAGACCGCCGCCATCGCCGGGGCAAGCAGCCCGACCGAAAGCTTCGTCATCATGCCCAGCCCCATCGAAAGCGCCGCCGCGATGATATCTGAAAACCGCAGGCTCCTGCTCCAGCGGACGGTGAAGTACACCGCCGCCATGCCGAGCATTATCGACAGAATGTCGTTGTTTATGCTGCCGGCAAGGATTATGAGCGTCGGGTGGAACGCGCCGACCGCGGTGCAGAGAACGAGCGGCTTGCCCTTGATGTCGAGCAGCCGCAGCGTTTTGTACATTAAAACAGAAAACACCGCCGAGTAAACGGCAGTAAAAAGCTGGAGGATCTCGCCGCCGATCACGCGGTAACGCAGCCCCATCGCGCGAAGCGCCGCAAAAACGAGCGCCCCGATAACGTGGTGGAGCGGAGGGTGATAAAACTGGTTATAGCCCCGCGGGTCAAAGTCGGGCAGGCTTTTGTGGAAAAGCAGATAGAGCATATAACCGGTGTGTCCGCTGTTTTGCTTTAACAGGTCGCCGACGTCGTGCTGACGGGTGGACGCGTCGGTGTACAGAATGTACAGAAAGCGCAGCGCAGCGCCCGAGATCAGCAAAAGCCCGCAAAGCGCGTCGGCGGTAAGTTTATTTTTACGCCGCAGGAACGCCCCGTAAAAGAGCGGGAAGATCAGAAATGTCAGCGTTACAGATATCTTCGCTACGGCAAATAATTGATTCATCAAAGTATTCGTCCTTTCTGTCGGCAAGCGCCGACAGGCTTTGTACCCCCTCGGTCAGCTATCGCCGATAAGCGCCGCGCCTGCGTTTTACTGCGCATTGTATATCGACAGGATCGTAAGGCAGACCTTTCGCGGCGCTTCTTCGGCGTCGATAACGTAGTCGGCGGCGCGGTTGTAGAGCGGGATACGCTTCGAGAGCATCATCTTGACGGCGCGCTCCTTGTCCGCCTGCTGCAGAAGCGGGCGGGTCGTGTCATTTTTAAGGCGAGTCAAAACGGTGCGTGACGAGACGTTGAGCAGGAAAACCACGCCGTTTTTCTTGAGCGCGCGCATATTGTCATCGTTCAGGAGAGTGCCGCCGCCCGTCGAGATAACCGTCTTTTGCAGCTTTGAAAGCTCCTCGCAGACCTCGCGTTCGCGGTCTCTGAAATACTGCTCGCCGTATTTCTCGAACATCTCGGATATAGTCATTCCCTCTTTTTGCTCGATGTATGTATCGGTGTCTATAAAGCGCGCGCCGAGCTTCTCGGAAAGCAGCTTTCCTATCGTGCTTTTTCCGCTGCCCATAAAGCCGCAGAGGATAAGATTCTTTTTCATCGTTTTTCAAGCTCCCCGAAGCAGTCTTTGGCAAGCTGCTCAATGTCGGCAGGGTCAAACTGCGAGCCGTTCCAGAAGGTCTGAGCAGCGGCAGCCTGGTAAACGAGCATCGTCATGCCGGTTATCGCCTTTTTGCCGAGCGCCCTCGCCTTTTTGACGAGAAGCGTCTCGCTCGGGTTGTAGACGGCGTCAAAAATCGCCTTTGCCGAGGCGATGACCTCGTCGCTCACGACGCAGGCGTCGACCTTCGGGAACATTCCCACGGGCGTCGCGTTTACCAGAAGGTCACTCTCGCCGGAGAAGTCAGCGGTAAGATACGCCTTTGCCGCCCCTTCGCCGAAGCGCTCGTTTATCGACTCGGCGAACGCCCTTGCACTTTCAAGCGCCGCCTCACATTCAAGGATATTGAGTCTGCAGCCCGCCTTTGCGCAGGTGTTCGCGAAAACTCTGCCCACGCCGCCGCAGCCTGCGATCGTCACCGTTTTTCCCATCTCGATCCCGGCGTTTTCAAGCGCCTTTACGAAGCCGATGCCGTCGGTCGTGCAGCCGCTCGAGGTCACCTTTTCGCCGTCTTTCGCAAACGCCACTGTGTTGACCGAGCCGTAAAGCTCCGCCGTCTCGTCGGCGCTGTCGAGCAGCGGGATCACCGCCTGCTTGTGGGGGATCGTCGCGTTGAAGCCGTCAAGCCTTGAAAGCTCCGTTTTGAAGCGCACTTCAAGCTGATCGGGCGGCACGTCGAAAACGAGGTAGTCGCCGTCGATGCCTGACAGCTTCATAAGTCTTTCGTGGATAAAGGGCGAAAGCGTGTGACCGATCGGGTGACCGATAACGCCGTAATGCTTTTTGCTCATAAGGGGTCGCTCCTCTTGGTTATTTTGTCAGAAAGCCCGCCGGCATACTGTAGTCGGTGAAGTTTATCATCGGGTCGTCGGGCTTGTAGGTTATCTCGATAATGTCGCCGGGGTTTACGGCGTTCGGGTCGTAAACGTAGCACTCGCCGGAGTAGAGGTTGCCCGTCTCAGGGACCGTAAACTCGTAAAAGACCTTGTAGCGGAACTTCCTGATCTCTACCTGCTCCTTCTCGGCCTCTTCCTTCATCTTCTCGGGCGACTTCAGAATGACCTCGCTGCCCGAATGCTTCTCAACGACGGACGGCGAGCTTTTGTCGATCTTGGGAAGGTCGTCCTTCTTCTTCTTGCCGTCGCTATCGAGCGGCTCTTCCTTTTTGACGTAGCGCTTGATGTAATAAGCCACCTTCTCGACCGAGACGACGTTTCCAACGGTCGTTTTGTACTCCTTGAAGCGCTCGCTTATGTTCCTCGGGCGCTTCGTCTGCTTATGGAGCACGATAAGCAGGATTATCGCCACAATGTTTGTGAGAATGACCATCGAGACGAGCACAATAGTTATTATGTTCGTCATGTGCGCTACCTGTGCAAGCTCGCTCTGCTGCGAGGCGTCGAGCACGGTATCAGCAAATTCGTTCATCATAAATCATCACTCCGTTTTATCTTTATGCATATATCAAAGCTTTCGGATATCTCTTCTTAATTATACACAATCAGGAAAATCATGTCAATAAAAAGCAGGTACGAAGCATACATTTTCGCCGGGCCGTGCAGCTTATGGCTTCCGAACGGATACGGAGCGCGAAAACATGGGGCAAAACGCGGCTTTTTCAAAAAAAATTATCGTTTTCCAAAAAAATTTTTAAAATTATATTGACAAATACCGATTTTGCTAATAATATTTTTATTAGCGCTGTATGTAGGCGCATTTCTGAATGCTGTCCGATTCGGACATTTATCAAACCTGCAAGGAGGGAATAAGACATGGTATTCGAGAAAATAAGAACGATTCTTGCTGATCAGTTCAGCGAAGATGAGGAATCTATCACAATGACTACTGACCTCGCCGAGGATCTCGGAGCAGATTCTCTTGACCTGGCTGACGTTCTGATGGCTATCGAGGACGAATTTGAAGTTGAAGTTCTTGACGAAGATATCGAAAACATCAAGACGGTCGGCGATATCGTTGAATACATCGAAAACAATAAATAAGCAGTACGCGAACATAGTTTATTGTGTTCTATGCCCGCGTCCAGAATTGACACCTGATAACGGTCTTGGCCCGTCGCTTCGCGGCGGGCGTTTTTTGTTTTTCCTGTTTATCAGTTCTCACAAAAAAAGCGGTGAAAATTTATTGAAAATATTGATGAAAAAATTCTTAAAAGCTTGTATAATATAAGGTGAAGTTATTGAGCGGCGGGCGGCGTTTTTGTATGTATTTCATATTATTTGTGTATGGGTGCTGCATCGCGTTGAATACTAGGGAGGCACTGATTAAAGCGAGTGCTCAGATTGCGCCGCCAGATTTTCAGGCAGATTGCACGAAACGACCGCAGGAATACTGACGTATTTCAAGGGAGTTCCGGGGACTACGGTCTTCCGGAAAAGACCGCCGACGGCGTAATGCTCCACGCCTTCGACTGGTCGTATAATACGATCCGCGAGAACCTGCCCGATATCGCGGCGGCAGGCTACACGACCGTTCAGACCTCCCCCGTTCAGCAGCCCAAAGACTACGGCAACTCCAAGGATACGAGCGGCCAGTGGTGGAAGCTCTATCAGCCGCTTTCGTTCTCGATCGCCGAGAAAAGCTGGCTCGGTACGAAGGACGAGCTGAAGGCGCTGTGCGACGAGGCCGACAAGTATGGCATCAAGATCATCTGCGACATCGTCTCCAACCACATGGCGAACAAGGATGACCAGTTCTACAACACGTACTGTGAGGATATCGCGACGTATGAGCCGAAGATCTACGCAAATACCGAAAAATACTTCCACACGCTCGAAAGAGACCCTAACGACAGCAATATCCGCTACATCGTTCAGGGGTCGCTGAGCAAGCTGCCCGACCTCAACACGGGCGATAAGTACGTTCAGAGCAGGGTCATCTCGCTGCTTGAAGAGTGCATCGACTGCGGCGTTGACGGCTTCCGCTTCGACGCGGCAAAGCACATCGAGACGCCCGCCGACGGCGAATATGCCTCCGATTTCTGGCCTAACGTCATCGGCGCGGCAGAAAAATACGCCGAGGACAAAGGCTCCGAGATCTTCTGCTACGGCGAGGTCCTCAACACTCCCGGCAGCGACAGAAAAACGACCGACTACACACAGTACATTCACCTCACCGACAACAAGGCGGGCGACGCTACGCTCGTTTGCGTGATCGCGAAGAAGCCCGAAAAGGTCGCTCAGGCGCAGGAATACTCCTACTCCTACGACGACCCGTCGAACTTCGTTCTCTGGGCTGAGTCTCACGACACATACATGGGCGATTCCGGCTCGGCAGGTCTTAAAAACACCGCCTCCGCGTCGAACGAAGACATCGCGAAGGCGTGGGCAATCGTTGCCGCAAGAGCAAAGTCGCAGTCGCTCTACTTCGCGCGCCCCGACTCCCTCATGGGCAACGCCGGCGATTCCGCATGGAAGAGCACCGTCGTTTCCGAGGTCAACAAGTTCCACAATAAATATGTCGGCACGGACGACGCTGTCCTTTACAACGACACGACCGTTGCGGTCCAGAGAGGCGACAGCGGTATCGTGATTGTAAACCTCGGCGACAGCGCCGATATCTCGCTCGACACAAAATCCATGAAGGACGGCTCATACACCGACGCGGTAACGGGCGGCACGTTCACCGTAGCCTCGGGCAAAATCACCGGCAAGGTCGGCGACAGCGGCGTTGCGGTCGTTTACGAGGGCGCTCAGGCGACCCCGAGGGTGCTCTTCTCCGCGGAGAACACCTCCTTCAAAACCGACACCTACAAGCTCACGCTCACGCTTGAAAACGCTGAGAGCGGCACATACAGCGTCGACGGCGGCACAGCCGTATCGTTTACCGGTACGACCGACGTAACGCTCGGCGAAAACGTGGAGCCGGGCAAGCAGATCACTGTTAAGGCGACCGCTTCAAACGGCACTCAGACGACCGAGACAACTCACGTTTACACGAAGGAGATCGTAGACCACTCCGGCGTGTTCGTATACTTCGACAACAGCAAGAAGGGCTACGCTCAGCCGAACGTTTACGCGTTCTACGAGGAGAAGCTCGCCGACGGCTCGAAGCAGCTTATCGCTCAGAACGGAAGCTGGCCGGGCGTTCCGATGGACGTTGACAGCGAGACGGGGCTTTACGTTTACGAGGTTCCGTCCGATATCCCGGTAGACAAGGGCTACGTTATCATTCTCGACGGCACGAACTCCGACTTAAAGACGAAGGACCTTGCGCTCAAGGCGAAAGTCTCCATCTTCTCCGACGAGAAGAACAGGCTCGTTGAATTCGATCCCAACGGCACAAAGCTCATTTACGGCGACCTCAACAACGACACCGTTATCGCTTCCGACGACGCGCTCACGGTCCTTCGCTTCACAACGGGCATCACGACCGATCTCACCGACGCGCAGAAGGCTCAGGCAGATGTTGACGGCGACGGCGAGATCGCGGCTACCGACGCAATGCTCGTTCTGAGAAAGTCGGTAGGCTTCAACGACGAGGGCAACCTTTCCGGCACCGAGTTCCTTTACAACGGAGCAGGCGGCTCCGGCACCGAGCCTGTTGACGATCCTACCCCGACGCCCGCTCCCACTCCCTCCGGCAACGTTTTCTATATCGTAAACAGCGCGGGCTGGGTATTTGACGACGGCTGCAAGATCTGGGTAGCAAACGAGGACACCGGCGAGGCAATCGAATCGACGAAGCAGGATCCCGAGAGTGACAGCTCCGAATACTCCTACGTCGACCTGCCCACAGGCTGGACGAACCTCACGCTTTACAGGACCGACTGGAGTGCGACCGATACCTCAGGCGCCTACAACACATGGAAGTGCGGCGCGCTGCCCGAGGGCAAGAATGCCTTCCGCATCAGCAGCAGCGACACGAAGACGAAGTACATCTCCTTCGACCCCGCAGCATAATAACAGCATAAAGCATGACGCATAAAAGATCGCTCCGCAAGGCTTCTGCGGGGCGATCTTTGCTGTTGTCCCTTACCTGAGCGCCTTTGCTTCTGTAACGCGGCAAGAGACGTTTACCGTAAGCTTGGAGCGCGAAAGCACCGCGGCGTAGTCAGCCTCGTTTTGAGCCGCAGGGTATGACGGCGGCAGCGTTTTACCGAAGCCGCAGATGTCGCAGCCGTCTTGTATAGTTATCGCGTAAACGGAGTCGCAGATGATCCGCGAGAGCTTATCGGAGAATACGCGTTCAAGCTCCGCGTTTGAAAGGCGGCGCGGGTTTTCGAGGACGCTCAGCTCCGGGCGGCAGTCGGCGCAAAGACGCAGCCCCCCGCCCTCGGGCAGGGCTTCAAGCTTCGTTTTGCACCTCACCACCTCGCAGGACGCGCCGCCCTCGTTTATGACAGCCTCGCTGTCAAGCCCGAGCAGAAGACTGTAGGCGAGGTACTCGTTCTCATCAAGCTTCCCGACGCGCCCCGGCGGAAGGTACGCCACCGTCGAGAGCCTTACCGAACCGCCGCTTACGCCGAGCATTGCGGCGCACGGCGTGTCGGTCCTGTTTAAAAGCGAATTCGTAAAGTCGAGCAGTGTAAAGCGCGCGTCGTTTCGCGCCGAGGGCGAGATCGACGTTATATGGTCGATCGGCAGAAGCTCGCCTTCCTGCGAGAAGCCGAGAAGCTCGAGCGCCGTCGTCTCGCTGAGGTAGAGCCTGGTCGTCGGGCTAAGCTCGCTGTAGCTCATGAAGTACGACATCGTCGGCGCAAGATCGCCCTTCGCCGTCTCGCTGCCGATAATGACCGCCTCGGTCTGCCCGAGGAAGGGTTCGCTGCCGGTGCTGTCCTTGAGCCTGCCGAGCGCCTCGCTCACGCTCCCGCCCGTCACCGATACGACCTTGTTTTCCTGCTTGTCGCCGTCGGAGTAGTTGTCAATATACTGCACCGTCACAAGGTACTTGCCGCCGCTTTTGTCGATCCCCACTCCCTTGATTATCATTCGGTCCTGGAGCTGCACCTTTTCGCAGCCTGAAAGCGCCGGGAACGCAAGGCAGACGGCAAGCAAGAGAGCCGCAGGCGCCGTGCGCTTCCACTTAAAGGATATCCGCCCGAGGAGCGGCACGATAAATAAAGTGAAGACGGAAACAAGCAGCGTCGTCCACGGGCTAAGAAGCAGCGCGCAGAACGGCTCGAACTCCACCGCAGCATACACCGCCGCGAAAGACGCCGCCGCGCAAACGAGCTGCACCGAAAAAGGACGCGCGCCCTCTTCCTCATTTCCTTCGCTTTTCACAAGCTCCCCGCTGCCGCGGAAAAGGGAGCCGATCGCGCAGAACAGCAGCGAGATCAGCACGAACGCGCCAACGTTCCTCGCGCAGAGAAAGAAGACGTCGAGCCGCCGAAGCTCCCCCATGCCGATCCCGCCCAGAACGCCGAACGACAAAACTGCGATCAGCGCCGCAAACGCCGACGACACCCCGCCCCATACGGCAACGACGACGCCGGTCTTTTTCGTCCGCGCTTCGGGGAAAGCAAGGAGCGCCGGAAGGGGCGCAAGGCGGCAAAATGTAAGCGCCGCCGTCCCGGGCAGATCGGAAAGGTTCACCGCAAGGCTTGCTTTGTCCAATTCTGCGTTTACGGCGAGGACGAAGCCGCCCCAGATCCAGATAAGCGCGTTGACGGTAAAAAAAAGCGCGCCGCTGCGAAAGACAGCCCTTCTCCCGCGTCTCGCTGTCAGAACACACGCCGCGATGAACGCCGCCATAAAGCCCCAGAAGCGCAGGCTCGGGTGAGTGAACGTCCCGAGGAAAAGCGCGAACTGCGCAAGCTGAGACGCCGCAAGCAAAGCAAGTCCCAAAGCGCTTGCCGCCCGACAAAAAGCCGAGTGCGGCGCGCTTTTGGGGTTTAAGCAAAAAACGCCGAAAAGGGCAGCCCCCACAAAGACGAAGACCTGCGCCGCCGCGAACGTGAGCAGATCCGGCACACCCGCGGTAAAGCGGGAGTACATTCCTGCCGAGAAGTAGCTGCCGAGCGACAGCACGCCGACAAGCGCGTAAACGAAACCTTTTTCCCGCTCCTTCATCACGGCTCACCTCCGTCAAGAACATACTTTTTACGCGACAGCACACGCCACGGCGCGCGCACCAGAACGTCACGAAGCCCGAACGGGTCGGTCGGGGCAAGCGGCAGCATGAACGGCACACCGAAGCTCTCCTTCGCGCACAGGTCGGCGGTCATAAGGCAGAGCATAAGCATGACGCCCCATATCCCCCACACGCCGCCGAATACGATGAACAAAAAGCGCAGCACCGAGACGGGCGCATACAGGTCAGGTATCACGTAGGAGCAGATGACCGTGAGGGCGACGATCATTAGCGTCGGCGCGCCGATAAAGCCGGAGCTTACGGCGGTGTCGCCGATGACAAGCCCGCCGATTATGCTCACGGCGTGACCGAGAGTTTTCGGCAGGCGCAGCCCCGCCTCGCGCATGATCTCGTATATGAACGTGAAGAGCAGCACCTCTGTAAAAGCCGAGAACGGGGTCTTTGAAACGGACGTCGTGACCCTCGTCAAAAGCTGATTCGGGAAAAACTCGGGGCTGTAACTTGCGAGCGCAACGTAAAGCCCCGGCAGCAGCACCGAAATCAGAAACGCCGCGTATTTGATCCACCTCGTAACGGCGGCGAAGTACGGGCGGTCGGAGTAGTCGTCGAGCGTGGAAAAATTCTCTACCATAAGATGCGGCACTATAAGGACGCTCGGCGTGCCGTCGCAGAGAATGGCGATCTTCCCCTCGCATAGCTTCGCGCAGGCGGTGTCGGGGCGCTCGGTAACGCCTATTCCGTTAAAAAACGACGGCTTCCCTGTATCGAGATACTCCACAAGGCAGCCCGCCGTGAAGACGGCTTCGAGGTCGGCGCTTTGAAGCCTCTCCCTTACCTTTTGAAGCAGCGCGTCGGGCGCGGCAGAGCGAAGGTAGCAAAGGCTAATGTCCGTAAGACCTATCTTCATCGGCTCGAATTTAAGGTCGGGAGTTTTCAGACGGCGGCGCAAAAGCGCCTGGTTCACCTTTATCGGCTCCGAAAAGCCCTCGCGGCTGCCGCGCTGCAGGACCTCGGTCTGCGGCTCGTCTATGCTTCGGAAGGCGTAGCCCTGAACTCCGACCGCCGCCGCCTTTTTGCAGCCGGAGAGAAAGACGCAGGCAAAGCCCGACATGATGAGCTGTGACGCTTCGTCGAGCGTCGTTACCGACTTTACGTCGCCGCACATGATAACGTCGCGCTGCAGTACGGTGAACAGGTCGGTGGTTATCTCCTTCTCTTTCCAGTCGGCAATCCTGTTCATTATGCAGACGGTCATCATTTCCTTGTCGGCAAGCCCCTCGACCGAGGCAATCAGCACAGCGCGTCTGCCCTCGCTCGTGTTCATCGTCATCGTTTTGAGCGTAAGGTCCGAGGAGCCGGCAAACATACCGCGCAGGCGGTCGGCGTCTTCGTTGATGCTGCCCGAGATCGCGGTCGGCGCGCTTTTTCGCGTATTTTTCACGGGCGGCAGGTAAAAGCTCTTTATCCTGTTTATAATATCCATCGTTTCACCTCATATCATACGGCTATTGTTGCCGCGGGCAGGTGAAAATATTCCCGCGCGGCGAATAATTCGCCCGCTTTGGCGGATAATATGATCGGTGATGATATGTTGACAGTTATAATCCGCACTGCGCTTCTGTACATCGTGATAATAGCGGCGGTACGGTTCATGGGCAAGCGGCAGATAAGCGACCTGCAAACGACGGAGCTTGTCGTGACGATGCTCATTTCGGACATAGCGTCGATGGCGGCGCAGAACACGTCTCAGCCGCTGCTTTACGGCATGATACCGATGACGGTGCTGGTCGTCTCGGAGGTTCTGCTTTCGGGCGCGATGATAAAGATAGCCCCGCTGCGCCGCCTGATCTGCGGGCGGCCGATCATCGTGATAAACGACGGCAAGGTCGAGCAAAAAGAGCTTCGGCGGCTTCGCATGAGTGTTGAAGACCTCTCGGAGGAGCTGCGCCAGCAGGACGTTTTCTCGTTCAAGGACGTGCTCTTTGCGATCGTCGAGACAAACGGCAGGCTAAGCGTACTGAAAAAGCCCGAAAAGGAAACGCCAACGCTGGAAGACCTCGGCATAGCGCCGGATAGCCGGGGCATCGAGGCGGTCGTGATAAGCGACGGGAGCATCAGCCGCCCGGCGCTGCGCCTGATACACGCCGACGAAGCGCTCATAAACGCGATACTCGAAGAGAAGCGCCTGCGTCCGAGCGACGTGTTCATCATGACGATGGACCGCACCCACGAATACAGCATCATCGAAAGGAGCAGCGACGAATGAAGAAGCTTTACGCAGCGGCAGCGCTGCTGGCTGTTATAATCGCGGTCGGCTTTGCCGAGCACAAGGCGGCAAACGACACCGCCGAAAGCGTTCTTACCGCGGCAGACAGGGCAAGCGAGGCGGCATACTCGGAAAGCGGCGAGCTTGAAGAGCTGTGCAAAAACGCGCGCGACGAATGGAACAGGCGAAAGCCTGTGCTTGAGCTTTTCCTTCCGCACGAAGCGCTCGACGAAACGGACATCACCGCCGAAAAGCTCGTAATCTACGCCGACCTTGGCGACCGCAGCAGCACGCTGATAACGCTCTCGGAGCTGAAAAACAGAATGATCGCTCTTCGCGAGAGCGAGGAAGTTGATATATATAATCTG
>ONFG01000035.1 GCA_900317025.1 uncultured Eubacteriales bacterium
TGTAACACTATAAAATCAAATAGTCAATAAAAAAGCTCATTTAATGTGATTAGATTATGTAAAAAATTATACATTCACTCTTTTCCGCGTAAATATCGGCGATCTTGGTTTGTTCGGGCGTAAGATCTGCCGCATCTACGCTTGAACGCAGTATTGTGAGAACGTTGCCGGACGTTATCTCTCTGTCGCGGTCTGCATCGCCCAAGAGATTAGCCAAAAGCCGACTGTATATATTTTGATTTTACCATACGTTTGTAAGATTAACAATCCAAAAAAGGCGCTCATTTTTATGCAACACAAACAATCGGTCGACGTAAGGAGACCGACTGACCTTAACGATAAACTAAAATCGGAACTGTCAGCGGCGACACGCCGCCCGGGTAAGTGTATAATTTCAGCAGACAGCCCTCGGCGCGGAGATCGGCTGACCTTAACGATAAACTAAAATCGGAACTGTCAGCGGCGACACGCCGCCCATCACTTGATTTTTTGAGAGATCGTTGTTATAATGGTAATATCAAATTTACCCGAAAGGTGTGTTCGTTATGAATTTTAGCATTACAGATTCCGTGGTCTATATCGGCGTTGACGATAAAACTCTCGACCTCTTTGAAAGCCAGTACATCGTGCCGGACGGCATGGCATATAATTCGTACCTCATTAAGGACGAGAAGCTCGCCGTTATGGATTCCGTCGACAGCCGCAAAACGTATGAGTGGCTCGATAACCTCGACAAGGCTCTCGAGGGCAAAACGCCCGACTACATCGTCGTTCAGCACGTCGAGCCAGATCACTCAGGCTCGCTTAAGGAGGTCTGCGAGAAGTACCCCGAGATGAAGGTCGTCGGCAACGCAAAGACGTTTACTATGCTCGGTCAGTTCTTTGACTTCGACTTTGAGGGCAGAAAGGTAGTCGTAAAAGAGGGCGACGAGCTAGCGCTCGGCAAGCATACGCTCAAATTCTACACCGCGCCCATGGTGCATTGGCCGGAGGTCATGATGACCTATGACGCTTCCGATAAAATTCTCTTCGCCGCCGACGCTTTCGGCAAGTTCGGCACGCTCGACGCGGAGGACGACGAGGGCTGGGCTTGCGAGGCTCGCAGATATTACTTCAATATCGTCGGCAAGTACGGCGCTCAGGTGCAGGCGATCCTTAAGAAGCTATCCGCCTGCGATATTCAGATCATCTGCCCGCTGCACGGTCCCGTGCTCGACGAGAATATCGGCTACTACGTCGACAAGTACAATACATGGAGTAAGTATGAGCCGGAGGATAAAGGCATCACGATTGCCTTCGCCTCGATTCACGGCAACACCGCCGCAGCCGCCAAGAAGTTCAAGGAGATCCTCGAAAGCAAGGGCGCAGAGAAAGTCTCGCTCTTCGACCTCTCGAGAGACGATATGGCGGAGGCTATCGAAGACGCATTCCGCTACGACCGCCTCGTTCTTATGGCTGCTTCCTACGATGCAGGCGTGTTCCCGCCGATGCTCGCGTTTGTAAACAAGCTTGTCGCTAAGGGCTACAAGAACAGAACGATTGCCATCGTTGAAAACGGCTCATGGGCTCCGTCCGCCGCACGCACGATCAAGCCGATCATCGAGCAGCTCAAAGATATCACGCTCGCCGAGCCTGTCGTTACGATCAGGTCGTCGCTCAAGGACGCCGATATCCCGAACCTCGAGAAGCTTGCAGATGAGCTTGTAAAGTAACAAACAGTTTACGCAATTTGCGACAAATAGAAACAAAAAAGCTGTTCTCTTTGTGCAGTGTCACCAATAATATGTGGCATATTTGTACATTCGGAGAATGGCTTTTTTTGCCGCAATGTGTTATAATAACAATGGAAGTATGGAAGGCGAATGAAGGGTTAGAAGAAAAATTCCAATCGAAATGAGATGATTACGATGTACTATGTAGGTATAGACTTAGGCGGCACAAATATCGTCGCAGGAGTCGTTGACGATAAGTTCAATATAATCGCCAAGGCGGACGCCAAGACGGCGGTACCCCGACCCGAAAGCGAGATCTGCGACTCGATGGCTTCGGTCACTATGGCAGCGCTCGCAAAGGCGGAGATCTCGCTCGAAGACGTTGAGTGGGTCGGCATCGGCGTACCTGGTGCGGTAGACCCCGACACGGGCGTTATCGAATACTCCGCAAACTTCGGCTTCCACAACTGGAAGCTCGTGAAGATGATGGAGGAGAGACTTGGCAAGAAGGTCATCATCGAAAACGACGCTAATGCGGCAGCTTACGGTGAATACCTTGCCGGAGCGGCAAAGGGCAGCACGAACGCTGTTGCTATCACTCTCGGCACGGGCGTAGGCGGCGGAATTATTATCGACGGAAAGATATACAGCGGTTCAAACAAGGCCGGCGCAGAGCTTGGACATATGGTCATCGTTCACGGCGGCAGGCAGTGTAACTGCGGACGGAAAGGCTGCTGGGAAGCGTATGCGTCAGCGACCGGTCTTATAAACCTTACCAAAGAGGCTATTGAAAACGAAAATCCGCTTCAGTCCTATATGCTCAAATCTGTTAACGGCGACGTTAACAAGGTAAACGGTATCACCGCATTTAACGCCATGCGTGCAGGCGACAAGGTAGGCACGGCTGTTGTAAAGGACTACATCGGCTACCTCGCAACGGGTATCGTTAATGTTATAAATATTTTTCAGCCTGATGTTCTTTGCATCGGCGGCGGCATCAGTAAGGAGGGCGATAATCTGATCGTTCCTCTCATGAAGATTGTCGAAAAGGAACGTTACACAAAGCATAACGACAAGCAGACGCTCGTCTGCACTGCGAAGCTTGGTAACGACGCTGGCGTTATCGGCGCGGCTCTTCTCGGAAATCTCGTTTAAGGGCGCGCTTCTACAATTGAATATTTTTGAATATATTACTTCGCAAAAGAAGAATTGATATATTATAAATGCACTCACGAAACGCACCACACAAAAGGGCGAACGTCCTTTGTTTCGTGGGTGCTTTTATTTGCCTCCCCCAAAAAAGCAAATGAAAAAGGCACGCCATAAAGACGTGCCTATTCCATATAAAGTTTTAAAGAAAAGAAAAGAAATGTGTTAAACTCGAATTTATGATCTGCGCGAACCTATTCGCACCCTTCCAACAATGATATGATATCACATTTTGGTGGAATTGTCAAGAAAAAATACCTCAAAAACGAAAATTTTAAGCATATTACAATTATTATTGGGGCAATTTATGATATTTATACAAACCGATTGTATTTGATTTACAGTTTTTTAAAGCGTTTTTTGTTTAATTTGCACAACACAACAGAACGCATGCGAACTTGATCTATGTCCTGAATCTTCGATGCCTGCATCCAACCAATAACCTGTGCCACAAACCGAGCCGAAAACGCAGGCTGATCCTGTGGCGTTTGAAGTGCCCTATGTAGTACCGACACGCCGCCTATAAATGATAATTCGTGGACAGCCAGCCCTAGGCGCGGAGACAAACTTACCTTAACAACAAAGTAAAATCGGAACTGCCGCTGGGTGCGGTCAAGATATTATAAAACAAAAAGCCTCCTGAGAGCCGCATTCACCACGTACCTTTTCGGAAGGCTTTATCGTCTCCGATCTTTTAATTCTAAATATGATACAAGGCTTTACCTTTTTATCGGGAAGCCGCCTCAAGTACCAACGTCCTGAAGAACGTTCGGCACCTGCGCTGCCTCTACCCCTTGAACGAGATGTTCTTCGGGTTCTCGGTGATGTCAGCGGGCGTAGCCGTGATACCTGCGCTCGGGTCCAGCTTGATGTAGCCGAGGTCATCGAGCAGCAGAAGCGCTCTTGCCTCGTTCGTTGTGTCGTTCGGGATAGAGATCTCTACACTCTTCGCGCTGCCAAAGCAGCCCGTGAAAACGGCTGCTGATGTGATTAAGAGTGCGGACGCCAAAACGGTGGAAATAAACTTTTTCATGATGATTTCTCCTTTGATGATAATTCTTCGTTTTTGTGATATGCAGTGTAGGTCAGGAAGCTCACATTCGCCCGAAGCGGAAATTATTTCTCAAAAGAGACTGAAAGATCCTTGTTATACAAGTTCTCTCTGATCTATGTGTATTATTTCTATGTGTTTAATAGGCTTTACAGCGTTATAATACATACTTTTCGCGTATATGTCATATAGAAAAATCCAATCCCGCTGATTGTTAAAAAAATCCGGTTTTGAACATTTGTTTTTATGCATCATATCCAATTGCAAACTACCAATGCTATAACTGCATAAAAACGGAACAAAAAAGGCCGACCCTTTCGAGTCTGCCTTTTTACCTAAGCTCATCGCCCGGTTAGTTGGCTATAGGAAGAACAAATTAAAATATGCGGCAATAAAGTTAAGCTACATATAAAGTAGGTCGGTATTGCCTGCGGTCGCTCGACCGCCCGATTAGTTGGCTACAGGAAGAACAAATTAAAGTATGCGGCAGTAAAGTTGCCATCCCGTGCGCCAGGCACAGGGCTTTTTTCTCTTCCGTGGTGTTTGGAACTTCCTCATTGCAAATGCGCGCCAGAAGCTGCCAGAAACGATTTTGCGGGTGGCCGTAGTAAAAGCTCTGCTCACGGGATTTCACAGACGAGAAGCTTCCGAGGATCAATACCCTTGAACCGCTGTTGTATATCGGTGGAAATTCATGCCAAAGTCTCATAGCAGCTTACTAAGCTCCCCGCTCAGCTTCTCCTTCATTCGCGCCAGCTCATCGCTTGACGGGCGGTTATCGTCTGCGTACATTTTCTCCATTGGATACCACCACACCGGCCCTCTGCCGTGATTGCCGTGATCTCCGATATCGCCGTCGCGGCGCGGATACAGGTGCCAATGAAGGTGCGCGTCGCCCATACCGAGCAGCTCGTAATTCATCTTGTCGCAGCCGAAGGCATTTGCCGCCGCCTGAGCGACGAGCGTCATTTCCTTCATAAATTCAAGCCGCTCGTCCATATCCATCTGATACAGCTCTGTGTACTTGTGATCCTTGTAAAGAAACAGCGTATAGCCATAAAAATGCTGATTGTCGCCGATCACGGCGTAACCCGTTTTGAGTTCCTTTACGAAGTATGGGTTTTCCCCGTTTTTTATCATTTCTATCCTGTCGCATATAAGGCACATTACACATCGCTCCCAACATAGTTTTTGCTCGATCACTTAGCGGCAATCGGATGCCTGACAACCGTTTTCAGCTTTTCCGGCGCGACCTTCCTTGCGTCGGAAAGATATATCTCATGATGGAACCGCTTTTCGGAGATATCGAGAGCGTACCCCTCCCGCTCCATGAATTCGTGCATGAGCCGAACTGTAGCAGGCTCGTCATCATAGCTGCCTATATGCATACACTGAACGCACAAGCCCTCGTCATAAGTTAAGAATCCGACCCTTGAGAGATCCAGTTTCTTCTTTTTCTCAGCTTCCGAGACTGCCCAATCGAAATCGCTTTTCGTTACAAAGTCCGGCAGGCGAATAAGAGAGATCCAGTTAAAATCCTCTTTTCGAGAGTAATCAACGCCCTCAACGCCGTCCTGCCACCAAAAGCCCTCAAGAGGTGGTACGACATAATCGAAAAAACCCTCTATCTGCCGGCTGCCCTTCTTACTCATCTTTATCGTATATGCCACTGCGTAAAGAAGACCTATCGCCTGCTTGTATTCGCCGTCCTCGACGTTCGGATCGCCATGACCTCTTACCTCAATATAATTCATAGGCGGTACTGCCACGATTGTCGGCTTTCTGGCCGGCATATAAAATTCCTTATACTCTTTTTTGAAATCAAAAGCCATGCTGATCCTCCTCGATTCTCGATCCGTATGCCGTTTTCATTTGAAGAGCTTCTGTGATTTATGCTCCAAACGAAAATGAATTCCAGTCACGCTTATTAACCCTATTATAGCTGTTGATCGCTGTTTCGTCAAGTTAAGCCAAAAGTCAAGGCAAAGCAAAACGATCCCGAAAAGCCGCTTTACGCTTTGCTTTTCGGGATCGTGGTCGAAGCTCGTACCGATGCGCTGTCCCTTTGTCATCAGATCTCGGCGTAATCTGCGATGTTTACGAAGTTTCCGAGAGAGTCTGTACCCTGACCTTCGTAGCAGCTGTCCATCATCGTAAGCTCATACATACCGATAGCGCTGATGGACGTGAAGTCCGCTTCCGTCCCGCTTCCCTCTGCCTCACTGATAAAGCTTATCGTGCCGCCTTCGGAATCAACGACTATCCGGATGCGGCTGCCCGACGCAGAGCATAAGCGAAGACGCAAAGAACAGAACGATAGCCGTTTATGCACCGAGCAAAACGTTTAATCTCGCCGGACTGATCGGCAGCTATCACATCATCTTCAACGACCATCTGCGCGACAGAGTTCGCCGCCGGGGTGCTATGAGTCACTACAACTCGATGAACGTCCTGTCTATGCACGCTCTGATCGGAGCTTACAAGGACGAGGGTCATAAATGGGTAGACGAGCTGTGCATGGTGCTGTCAAAAAACGTGAATTATGCGTATGAGATCATAAGCCGTGACATCGAAGGCGTGGAAGTGTCGAAGCCCGAAGGAACTTATATGCTATTCCTGCACTGCGAGGAATACTGCAAAGCGCACGGCATTTCCATCGACGAGCTGATACAAAGGGGCTGGGACGTCGGTGTTGCGTGGCAGCAGGGCGCCCCGTTCCACGATCCGTGGGGTATCCGCATGAACCTCGCGCTGCCATACTCTCTTGTGGCAGAAGCTATGGAACGTGTAAAGAAATATGTGTTTCTTTAATAAAAGTATTCGCCCCCGCGAAAACGTCCAAAGCTTCGAGCGCGGAAGCTTCGTCTACCGCCGCATAAACGGCTTTCAGATCAGCCATCAGCGCCTTGATATCCTTGTACGAAACATACATGCTCGAGTTTCACAGCTGATGAATTTTGAAGTTCTGAATTTCCGTTTTAGGGAACACCGCTTCAATCGCTGCCGAAAAGCCTGTCAGATTATCTGTGCATACGATCAGAATGTCGTCTACTCCACGATTCCTGAGACTATTCAGCACAGTTGCCCAATATTTGGCGCTTTCATTCTCTCCGGCCCACATACCCAGAACGTCTTTATGCCCTTCAAGATCGATACCTATGGCTATGTATACAGCCTTATTACACGTTCTCCTTGTAACTTCTCGCCGCTTCATCAAGCACAGCTAAAAGGCGTTTTTCATCATTTGTTCCTTCATATTCTTTGGGATACATCACGCACAGCGCAGTATTCTCCCACGCACCGTCAGCCATATCGAAGCCGTACATATAGATCAGCAGCCCGTTATCATACGGCAGCTTTGCACGGAACTTGAAAATTCCTTTGAGTGCTTGGCACTCTATCGCGTCGGTGACAGCACCTGTTTCTTTAAAGCTCTCGCAGGCTTCATAAGCCACATCTTCACAGAGCAGGCAAATGCTGGGAAAGGTCGCTTCGTCAATATCATCATATTCCGGGTTGCAGCCGGGCGCATATACCTCTACTATCGGTACTTCCATTGCGTGAGATTCCACGTGAATAAAGCTGTCGTTGAGTTTGAACGCGATGGTCACTCCGTCAAACTCGTCCTCTACAATATGTGATGTTGGTGCAAGGATAACCTTGCCGTTGGGGTCGTTTTGAATTGTCATTATTACACTCTCCTTTATTTTAACACAGCCTTTATTCATTGCCCGGATGTAAGCATCATTTAACAAAGCTGCACCAACATTATTATGTTTGTAATCCGGAAGAACGCACAGGTTGTTCAGTTCACATTGATTATCTTCTTGAAAAAGCAAAGAATAGTACCAGACTATATTTCCATTATCAAGATAGTATGCGATCATCAGCCTATGCTCATTATACAATTGATAATATAGCCTGTCATCCGATATTGCAAATTATGAATACTGTTTCGTCATTTGCTGCTCCCGCGAATCATAGCGGAAACGGCGTATTTAGCTGTTTGCAGCTCCGATCTCTTAGTAAGACCGGAGCTGCGAGGGGTGATAATATACTGTTGGTACAGTTGTTTGTAAAATGGTTATGCCACCGTCTTAGAGATCGGCTGACCGATCTTCTCGTTATCTATCA
>ONFG01000017.1 GCA_900317025.1 uncultured Eubacteriales bacterium
GAAAGATCCTGAGAATCAACAACGCCCTTTACAAACGCGAACTGCTCAGGGATAAGGTCGGAGCAGTTCTCCATGATGAGAACGCCGCTGCTGTAAAGCTGGAGACCCTTCTTATACTCCTTTGTGAAATAGTTATAGGGAACTCTTGCGGGAACGAAGAGGAGCGACTTGTATGTTACAACGCCCTCGACAGAGTTTGCGAAAACTCTTGCCGGGTCTTCAAAATCGAGGAACTTCTGCTTGTAGAAGTCGTTGTACTCCTCGTCGGTAACGTCCTTTTTATTGCGCTGCCAGATCGGCACCATGGAGTTGAGCACCTCGTTCTCGGTGACGGTTTCGTACTCGGGGTTTTCGAGGTCACTGCCCTCCTTCATCTTCCTGTGATCCATATCCATCGTGATCGGGTAGCGGATATAATCGGAATATTTTGAAACGAGCGCGGAGATCTTGTACTTTTCGAGGAACTCGCTGTACTTCTCCTGGTCCGTGTCTTCCTTTACTTTGATTATGATCTTCGTACCGACGGTATCCTTGTTGATCTCGGTGATCTCGTAGCCGTCAACGCCGGAGCTTTGCCACTGGTAAGCCTGATCGCTGCCGTACTTCTTTGTCTGAACGGTGATCTCGTCGGCTACCATGAATGCGGAGTAGAAGCCTACGCCGAACTGACCAATGATGTCAACGTCGTCTGTCTTGCCGTTTTCCTGCTTGAACTTGAACGAGCCGGAATTTGCGATCGTGCCGAGATTCTCGTCAAGATCCTCCCTGTTCATGCCGATGCCGTTGTCGGTAACGGTGATGGTGCGGGCGTCTTTATCGACTTCAAGGCTTATTTTGAACTCGTCTTTGTTGATGCCGACGTTCTCGTCTGTCAGCGAGATATAGTAAAGCTTGTCGATGGCGTCGCTTGCGTTAGATATGATCTCACGGAGGAATATCTCCTTATGAGTATAAATTGAATTGATCATCAAGTCGAGAAGCCTTTTGGACTCCGACTTAAATTCGGTCTTTGCCATTACATATTACCTCTTTATTGTTTTTTAGCACTCGGTCTGTTTAAGTGCTAAAATAAATATATCTCAAAACCGAACTTTTGTCAATACTTAAATTGTTAAAAATCCTTTAAATGCGGTCGGCTCAGACAGGGCTCTTTAACTGCCTGCTAAGAAAGCTCTCGTAAGCCTCCATAACTCCGCAGCGCTCCCGCTTTCTCACCAGCACCCGCTCCCCGCTGTAAAGGAAAAAGTCGCCGTCAGCCTCGGCTATCTGCTTCATGTTCACGATGAAGCTTCGGTGGCAGCGCAGAAAGCAGTTCCCGAGCATTTCGCTCATGTTTGAAAGCGTCATCTTTACCGTTACGCTGCCGCCGGAAACGGTGTGGACGGTGCAGCAATTGTGACCGCTTTCGATATATGTTATGTTGTCCGGAGAGAGGCTGCTGATGCCGCCTGCGCATCGAAGCAGGATCTTCCTCGCGCCGATCGTTTCCATTCCGGAAAAGAGCGTTTCGAGCGCCTTCGAGCTTACCGGCTTCATCAGAAACCCGCAGGCTCCGACGCCGTAACCGAGAACCGCAAGCTCGGCGCTCTCGCTCATGATAACTAGTCGCCCCGAATAGCCGGCTCTTCTCAATGCCGCTGCAAGCTCCTTCTCTTCGGCACAAACACCCAAGAACACGACGTCGAAAGCGGCGCTGCCGACATCGGAAATAAGCTGCCTTAAATTGAAATAACAGCTAAGCTTCAGCGGCTCGGATCTTTGTGAGCAATACTTCTTTAAACGAATAACTAACCTTTCCATATCTGCACAGCAGCGTTCACAAACTGCCAGTCTCATAAAATATTCGCTCCCTTTAACAAAACAATTCTTCAAACAGCGCCTCTCCCCACGGCGCATAGTTACACAAGCCGACGACTGCGGGGTCAGCCGATAGCCTTCACTCAATTAACTGACGAAGAATATTATACATTTCAAATTACAAAATTGCAATATATTCTTGGCAAAAATTTCAACTTTGTCATTTTGACATTTTTGATTTCGTTTTGTTCGATTTTAGAATTTTAATTTTGTACACTTTGCACAAGCAAATAAATACATAAAAAAGATCATCAGCCGAGCGGTCTTTCAACCTCAGACTGATGATCCGTATTGCATTTATTTCACTTCGAGATATTCCCTAAGCTTCGGGAGAAGACGCTCGGCGTCCTTTCTGCCGATCTGATACACCTCCTCGAGGTGGTCGGGGTCGGCGTCGGTTCGGGAGATACCAAGCTCCTCCGACGGGCGGATAAAGAAAATGCTGCCCTTTTTCTCTTCGGCAAGGATATACTCCTTCTGCTCATTGTACATTTTCGGGCGTTCCTTCATCGCATTAAGGAAATTCGGGTAAGCGTGATACAGGATATTAGCAAGCCCGATGTTCTCCGCCTCTTTGACGTAGCTGTCGGTGCGGGTCGCGACGACGACGTTCTTTTCAAAGCCCATCTGCTGAAAGCGCCGCAAAGGGATGCTGTCGGTCATGCCGCCGTCGAGCAGCTTGTAGCCGCCGACGTTCACGATCTTCGAGACGAACGGAAGCGTTGCCGAGGCTCTCAGATACTCCATCTGGACGGGGTCTTTGAGGTCGTCGACCTTGAAATACTCGGTGCCGCCCGTCAGAACATTGGCGCAGACGGCGTAAAACTCCGTCGGGTTTTCCTTGAAGGCGTCGTTGTCGATGGGGTCGAGAGTCCACGGGATATCTTCGTAGCAGAATTTTTTCCCGACCATATCGCCCGTTAATATCATATTGCGAAAGCTCATGAAGCGCTTGTCGTGAGCGTATTTCTTATAGTAGCGGATATTCCTGCCGGGCTGGCGGGCTTTGTAGCTCGCGCCGTGTATCGCGCCCGCCGACACGCCGATTATCCCGTCGTACTCGATCCCGTTTTCCATCATCACGTCGAGCACGCCGATCGTATACGTCGCCCGCATACCTCCGCCCTCGAGCACAAGTCCTGTTTTCATTTTCTTTCCCCCTTCACGCCGTTTGACGGCGCAGATCTATCAGACGCTCCTAACGAAATTCAATATATCGTCTTCGCTATGGTAGCCCGTAAGCTTTGCCGCCGCCTTGCCGCCTTTAAAGACGATGAGCGTTGGCACCGACATCACGCCGTACTGCTGCGCCAACTCGAGGTCGTCGTCGATATTGACTCTGCCGACGTCGAAGCCCGGGTCTGAATCGGCTATATCCTCGATGATCGGCATCATCATCATGCACGGACCGCACCACGGAGCAAAGAAATCCACGAGCACGGTGTTCTCGTTTTCGAGCACCTCGCTTTGGAAACATTCTGCCGTAAGCTCAAATTCCATAATATGATCCTCTCTGTCATTCCAAAAAAAGAGCCGCAGCTTTGTTTAAGATGCGGCTCTGTAGTTATTGATCTGATATCAATCGCTTGTGTAGGGCAAAAGTGCAAGGTGTCTTGCTCTTTTGATAGCTACCGTAAGCGCTCTCTGGTGACGAGCGCAGGTACCTGTTACACGTCTGGGGAGGATCTTAGCTCTCTCAGAAAGGTAACGGCGAAGCTTTCCAACGTCCTTGTAGTCGATGGAAGCTACGTTGCTCTCGCAGAATGCGCAAACCTTTCTACGGCCTCTGCGGCCGCCCCTGCGGTTATCTCTCTCGGGTCTGTCTGCCATTTTTATCGCTCCTTTTCATTAAAATCATCAAAATAAAATCGTCTTAGAACGGCAGATCGTCGTCAAGCGGAGTCTGTGCGAAATCGCTTGCGCTGCCATTCGAGTAAGTCGCCTCGGGCGCATTGTCTGCGCGCTGGGAGCCGTAGCTGCTGCCTGTGTAGCTGCTGCCGCCGCCCTGCGACTCTCTCTTGCTGCCTGTAAATTGTGCATTGTCAACGCTGACGGTGAAAGATGTTCTCTTGTTGCCGTCTCTGTCGGTGTAGGAGTCCTGCTGAAGTGAACCCTGAACGGCGATCATCTGCCCCTTAGCAAAGTAACGGGAAATGAATTCGGCGTTCGCCCTCCATGCAACGCAGTTGATGAAGTCGGTCTTTCTCTCCTCGCCGTTTCTTGAAAAGCTGCGGTCAACAGCGATCGAGAAGCGGCAGTAGGACGTACCGTTCGACGATGTACGAAGCTCAGGGTCAGCTGTGAGTCTGCCCATAAGTACAACAACATTCAACATAAATATTGCCTCCCTTATGCTTCTGTCTTTTCGAGCTTAGCCGTCTTTACTGCAGTCTCTTCTTTTTCGTCTTTTTTGATGATCAACGAACGAAGAACGCCGTCTGTGATCTTGTATCTTCTGTCAAGCTCTGCCGGGAAATCAGCGTCACTTGTGAAGTTGAAGAGAACGTAGTAGCCCTCTGTCTCCTTGGCGATCTCATAAGCAAGAGCTCTCTTGCCCCAGTCGTCAACGCCCTTGAGAGCAGCGTGTCTTTCGATAACGCCTTTGAAGTAGTCAACTACCTTCTGTGCGCCCTCTTCGCCGAGCTTTGCGGAAACAACAAGTACAGACTCGTAATCATACTGTAACTTTTCCATGTCTTTTGCACCTCCTTCTGGACTTTGGCTCCGTATCTCTCGGAGCAAGGAGTTACTCCGTTTAGGCGGAATAACGTTAATATTATAACCGATACTTTCCAAATTGTCAAGAGATTTTTTCGCAAAAGCCGGCAAGAGCCGACAGTCGATTCCGATTTTACTTTTTCGTTAAGGTCAGCCGGTCTCCGCACCGAGGGCTGCCACTAAAATTTCGCCAAAGCATCGCGGTTTTCTCCATTTTTTAACGAGGAAAACTCCATAATTTTGACTGAACAATCATACAAATTCTGCTTAATTCCGCCAATATTCAAAATTCATCTTGTAAGCTCGGGCAGAGTGTGTTATACTGGAATAAGTATATATAAAGCCACCGCAAAGCTTCAAGCGGGCAGCGCACAGCGAACTGCCGGAAAGATTTGACGGCGGGCGCTACATAAAATGCAACCGGGGAATTTCTATTATGAAAAAGGCAGACATTTTGATAATCGGCACAGGCGTTGCGGGGCTTTTTACCGCGCTCAACCTGCCGCAGGACAAGAACATTCTCATCATCACGAAGGATATTTGCGAAAACAGCGACTCGTTCCTTGCTCAGGGCGGCATCTGCGTTCTTAAAGACGAGAGCGACTACGAGAGCTATTATGAAGACACGCTCAAGGCAGGGCATTATGAAAACCGCAGAGAATCGGTCGATATAATGATCCGCTCGTCGCCCGAGATAATATCGGACCTTGTATCCTACGGCGTCGATTTCGAGCGAAATGAAAATGGCTTTGTCTACACAAGAGAGGGCGCTCACTCCACCCCGAGGATACTCTTCCACGAGGACATAACGGGCGAGGAGATCACCTCGAAGCTGCTTGCGGCAGTGCGGAAGCTTGAGAACGTGACGATACTCGAGCACAACGCGATGGTTGACTTGATCGTTGAGGGCGGCGAATGCTTCGGCGTCGTCGCAAAGGACGGCAACGGTACACTTTACAATATTTTCGCCTCGCAGACAGTTCTCGCAACGGGCGGCGTCGGCGGTCTTTACGTTCACTCGACAAACTACCGCCACTTAACGGGTGACGCGCTCGGCGTATGCATGGAGCACGGCATAAAGCTAGAAAATATCGACTACGTGCAGATACACCCGACATCTTACTACATGGCGAACCACGACCGCCGCTTCCTCATCTCGGAATCGGTCAGAGGCGAGGGCGCCGTACTGCTCGACAAAAACGGCGAACGCTTCACCGATGAGCTTCAGCCAAGAGACATTGTCACGGCGGCTATCCGCAAACAAATGGAGAAGGACGGCACGCCGCACGTATGGCTCTCGCTGAGGAACATCGACGAGGAGACGATCAGAAAGCATTTCCCCCACATCTACGAATACTGCCTTGAACACGGCGTTTCGCTGCCTCAGGACAGCATTCCCGTCGTTCCCGCTCAGCACTACTTTATGGGCGGAGTCTGGGTCGACTCGGACAGCAGGACCTCCTGCAGCAGGCTCTACGCCGTAGGTGAAGCGAGCTGCAACGGCGTTCACGGAAAGAACCGCCTCGCTTCAAATTCGCTGCTCGAAAGCCTCGTCTTCGCGAAGAGAGCGGCAAAGCACATCACCGAAACGGGTACTCCCGCCGAGATCGGCGCAGAGCTTACAGATAAATACGAAAAGCTTCTCAAAGAAAATCGGGACTACCTGCTTCTTCGCGACGACTACGTCAGCGTGATGAGAAGCGAAATAGAAAAAGCAAAGGAGAATCACCTCAATGGAAAGTAACGTAACGATGCTGCTTAATGCAGACGAGCTTATAAAGTCCGCTCTGAGAGAAGACATCTCGAGCGAGGATGTTTCGACAAACGCCGTTATGCCCACGGCAAAAATGGGGGTTGTGAGCCTTATCGCAAAGCAGGACGGCATCATCTGCGGTCTAGGCGTTTTCAAGCGTGTATTCGAGATACTCGACGAAAACGCGCAGATCGAATTCTACTTCAAAGACGGCGACATCGTTAAGAACAAGGACCTCGTTGCCACCGTTACGGGCGACATTCGCGCGCTGCTTTCCGGAGAGAGGACGGCGCTCAACTATCTCCAGAGAATGAGCGGCATCGCGACATATACATATGAAATGGCGAAGCTCTTCGACGGCACGAAGACAAAGCTCCTCGACACGCGGAAGACGACCCCGAACATGAGGATCTTCGAGAAGTACGCAGTAAAGACGGGCGGCGGCTATAATCACCGCTACAACCTCTCCGACGGCGTTCTGCTCAAGGACAACCACATCGGAGCGGCAGGCTCGGTCGAGAAGGCTGTGAAGATGGCGAAGGAGTACGCGCCGTTTGTGCGCAAGATCGAGATCGAGTGCGAGACGCTCGAGATGGTCAAGGAGGCGGCAGACGCAGGCGCAGACATCATCATGCTCGACAACATGGACATCGAGACGATGAAGGAGGCTATCAGGATCATCGACGGCAGAGCGCAGACGGAATGCTCAGGCAACGTCACGAAGGAAAACGCCGCAAAGCTTGCGGACATCGGCGTGGACTTCGTATCGAGCGGCGCTCTCACCCACTCCGCCCCTATACTTGACCTCTCGCTAAAAAACCTTCACCCGATCTTCGACACAAAAGTCGGCGCGGTTTAAGAATAATGATCAGGCGGCAGCCGTTCGGGAAGCTTCGGATTTCCCGCGGCTGCTTTTTTGCCGAATTTTCCGTTTTATTATTGAATTCCTACAAAACCTATGATATAATAGTGTTATTATGTATGGTATCGGAGGAAATCAACATGAAGATCTCGACAAAAGGACGCTACGCTCTGCGGTTAATGATCGACCTTGCCGTAAACAGCGGCAGCTTCGTCGCATTAAAGGACGCCGCCGCACGTCAGGGCATATCGAAGAAGTACCTCGAGCAGATCGTTCCGCTGCTCAACAAATCGGGTATGCTGCTCACAAACAGGGGCTACCAGGGAGGCTACAGGCTCGCCCGCAAGCCAGAGGACTACACCGTCGGCGATATCCTCAGGATCACCGAGGGCAGCCTTGCGCCCGTCTCGTGCCTTGACGGAGACGTCAACCTCTGCGAACGCCAGACCTCCTGCCCCACGCTCGAGCTTTGGCAGGGGCTTTACAAGGCAATCAACGACTATCTTGACGGTGTAACGCTCAAAGACCTGGTCGACAGGTACTACAAGCTCGGCGCAGACGAGTATTATATCTGACAAAAGCAAAGCCTCGGATCCGCTTCCGGGGCTATAAGTTTTATTAAGAAAAATACGACGCAGGCAGCACTCCGTATGTCGCAAAAAGCTTCGAGTGTATACTGATACTAAACTCAATTAAAAAGCTTTAAAAGCTTTTTATAGCGCCGCAGGCGCGTTTGAGTTTGTATGAGACGGGATGACGCGCTTTGCGCGGCGGGGTGATCCCACTGCACGGGCTTTCCATGGCAGAAAATCTATATGGTCTATTTGGTCTGTAGTATGATTATTTGACTGCCTCAAACGCTGCGTCAAGCGCGGAGATGAGGTCGTCGGAGTTCTCGATACCGATGGAGAGACGGATCGTGTTCGGCTTGATGCCCTGATCCTCAAGCTCCGCCTCGGTAAGCTGAGAGTGAGTCGTGCTTGCTGGGTGAATAACGAGCGACTTAACGTCGGCTACGTTTGCAAGCAGTGAGAAGATAGCGAGATTGTCGATGAACTTTTTCGCCGTTTCGTCGCTGCCTTTGATCTCGAATGTGAATATCGAGCCGCCGCCGTTCGGGAGATACTTTTTGTAAAGATCATGGCTCGGCTCGCTTTCGAGCGACGGGTGGTGAACAGCCTCTACCTGCGGATGAGAAGCGAGGTAGGAGACGATCTTGAGCGAGTTCTCTACATGACGTTCAACGCGGAGCGAAAGCGTTTCAAGCCCCTGCAGGAACAGGAACGCGTGGAACGGAGAGAGAGTCGCGCCCGTATCTCTGAGCAGGATAGCGCGGATATACGTAACGTAAGCCGCTGCGCCTACTGCGTCTGCGAACGAGATTCCGTGGTAGCTGGGGTTCGGCTCGGAGATCCACGGGTACTTGCCGGAGGACTTCCAATCGAAGTTGCCGCTGTCTACGATAACTCCGCCGATCGCTGTGCCATGGCCGCCGATGAACTTCGTTGCGGAGTGAACTACGATGTCTGCGCCGTACTCGATCGGGCGAACGAGGAATGGCGTTGCAAAGGTCGAGTCAACTACAAGCGGGATGTTGTGGGCGTGAGCGACTGCCGCTACCTTTTCTATGTCAATGAGATTGGAGTTCGGGTTGCCGAGAGTCTCGATGAAGATCGCCTTTGTGTTCTCCTGAATGGCCGCTTCAAACGAGCCTTCAGTGTCGGGATCGACGAACGTCGTCGTTACGCCGGACGAAAGCGGGAGCGTGTGGGCGAGCAGGTTGTATGTGCCGCCGTAGATCGTCTTGGAAGCGACGATATGCTCGCCCGAGCGTGCAAGCGCGCCGATAGCGTAGCTGATAGCCGCAGCGCCCGAAGCCGTTGCGAGAGCCGCCACGCCGCCCTCAAGAGAGGCGATGCGCTGCTCGAAAATATCCTGTGTCGGGTTTGTAAGTCTGCCGTAGATGTTGCCGGCGTCACGAAGGCCAAAGCGGTCTGCCGCGTGCTGCGAATTGTGGAAAACGAACGAGGTCGAAGCGTAGATCGGCACTGCGCGTGCGTCTGTCGTGGGGTCTGCCTGCTCCTGTCCGATGTGTACCTGTCTTGTTTCAAAGCTCCATGTTTTTGAATCCTTAATGTTCTTTACGTCTGCCATTTTATATTTCTCCTTCTGCATTATGCGTTATGTTTTGTTCTGTCAATGAAGTCTAATACAAACTCAAACGCGCCTGCGGCGCTATAAGAAGCTCTTAAAGCTTTTCATTGAGTTTAGTGTAAAATGATATCAGCCGCACATTCGGTTAAGGCTCAACAGCACCTCAAACGAAACTGTGGCATTTCGGTAGCCGTTCATGCTGCCCGCCTCGCTTTCGTGTTTCTTTACCTATATTATACATAGGTTTTCTAGCTTTGTCCAATACATAAACAGTATCGTGAGTTATAGGTTTTATCTATAGCTCACGCAATCATGTGACAAGCCGCTTTCCTGTTATATGATAAAGCGCCTTTTACGCTTCGGCGGCTGAGAGATCCGGCAGCTAACGAGTATAGTATCCTCGCCGATCAGACGTATATCGCCCCAGCGGATCACGGTGTCGGGACCTCTGCCAAGTAAGCCGAACAACTTCGGGCGCCCGTAGATGACGATCGCCACCAGGCAGGCGTTTTTTGTATCGATCTCTACATCGTCGACGCAGCCAAGCACCGCGCCGTCCGACTCATTCACTACCTCCTTATGCCGCAGCTGAGCGATCCTGCAAGCCATAAATACCACCTCCAAAATGTCACAATATATGATATGCAGAATGGCAAAAATAATGCCCGGCGGCGTGGCGGGGCTCCAGTGGAGACCGCTGCCAAATGCGGAAGCACCGACCGACGCGGCAGCGGAGACCCGCACGCTGTACGCGCGCAACGGAGGCTGTATCAAAGAAAAGCTATCACCGCGAACTGCCGCCCCCGCTTGGACGGTTGACAAATTTTAATTTTGATGTATTATTATAAGTGAAAAAATGTAGAGAGAGGTAAAAATATGTCCGCTCAGAAATCAGCATTCATCGCGATCGTCGGCAGACCGAATGTCGGCAAGTCTTCGATCATGAACAGGATCCTCGGTCAGAAGATCGCTATCGTGTCTTCAAAGCCGCAGACCACAAGAAACAGGATCCTCGGCGTTCATACAAGCGGCGATACGCAGCTCGTGTTCATTGACACGCCCGGTCTGCACAAGCCGCACAATAGCCTGGGCGAATATATGGTTCGCTCGGTAAAGGAGTCGGTCGGCGGCGTAGACGCCTGTCTGCTCGTCGCAGAGTGCGACCGCCTGCCCGGCGATACCGAAAAGCTGCTCATCGAGCGCTTCAAGGCACAGCATATCCCGGCGGTGCTTGCGCTCAATAAGATCGACCGTCTGCCCGATAAGTCGGCGCTCATGGAGAAGCTCGCCGCTTATTCGGCGGAATACGACTTCGACGATATCGTCCCCGTTTCGGCTCAGACCGGCAGCGGGATAAACGACCTCGTCAAGGCGCTTGAAAGCAAAGCCGAGGAGGGTATGCACTTCTTCGACGACGACGCGCTCACCGATCAGCCCGACAGAGTCCTCGCCGGCGAGATCGTAAGAGAAAAGATACTGCGCCTTACCGACAAGGAGATACCCCACGGTGCGGCGGTCGTTGTGGAGCGCTTCAAGCAGCGCGAGGGCAGCGACATTACCGACGTTGACGCAACGATCTACTGCGAGAGAGACAGCCACAAGGGGATCCTCATCGGCAAGGGCGGCACGATGCTCAAAAAGATCGGCACTTATGCCCGTCAGGATATGGAGCGCTTTTTCGGCTGTAAGATAAACCTCCGCCTTTGGATAAAGGTAAAGGAGGGCTGGCGCGACCGCACGGATATACTCCGTTCGCTCGGATACGACCCGGCTAACTTCGATTGATGATACACGCTCGTCCATGACAAAATAATGAAATATTTTCCCCTTTTGAGGCGTATAATAATGACAGCACGGAAAGTGCCGGAAAACTTACGCTCGGAGGTATCGTCATGAACGAATTTGATGCATGGAAGCATTTTACGGCTACTGGCAGCGTCGCCGATTACCTTAAATATACGGCGGCAAAGCATACGCAGGAGACAAACGATGAAGATAGTAACCGACGGGATAGTGATAAGAGAACAGAGCGTCAGGGAGACGGACAAGGTCATTACCGTTCTGACAAGGGATAACGGCGTCGTTCACGCATACGCGGCTGGAGCGAAGAATATCAAGGCCGCCAAAAGCACCGCCACCGGTCTGCTCACCTATTCGCAGTTCGTGTTTTTCAAAAGCCGCGACCGGTTCGTCGTCGATGAGGCGCACGCAAAAGAGGTCTTCATTGAGCTGAGAAGCGACATCGAAAAGCTCGCCCTTGCGCAGTATTTCTGCGAGCTTGCGGGAACGCTTGTTCAGGAGGGCGAGCAGTCGGAGCAGCAGCTGCGGCTGACGCTCAATTCGCTGTTCCTGCTCTGCAAAGGCACAAAGCCCGCGCCGCTTGTAAAGGCGGCGTTCGAGCTGCGCCTAATGTCGATCTGCGGCTATATGCCAAACCTCGTCTGCTGCGCCGAGTGCGCCGTTTACGAGCACGAGACGATGAGCTTCTTCCCCGCCGACGGAACGCTCCTTTGCGGCGACTGCGCAGGGATAACAAAGGCCCGGCGCATCGTCACCGGGCTTGGCGTTACGGCTGCGATGCGCCACTGCGTTTACGCCGAATTCGACAAGCTGTTCGCGTTCACCGTGGCGGAATCGTCGCTGCCGATACTCGAAAAGGCAGCCGAGGAATACTCTCTTTCAAAGCTTGAACGCGGATTTACCACTCTCGACTTTTACAAACAGATCAGAACATGAAACAAATCATAATGTGACCCGAAAGAGAATTTACATATATGGAAAAGGAAAACAAAACGCTCCGCCACCTCCGTGCGCTGGAGCTTGACAAAATACTCGAAAAGGCGGCACAGCTCACAAGCTGCGAAGACGCCCGCCAAAAAATGCTCGGGCTTACGCCCTCGAAGCACCTCGATACCGTGAACCGCAGGCTCTCGGAAACGAGCGACGCGCATATGCTCTCGGGGCGGTTCGGCTCGCCTTCGTTCGGCGGGCTTTCCGACGTTACCGAGTCGCTGCGCCGCAGCAAGACGGGCGCTTCGCTCTCGACAAGCGAGCTTCTTGAGATCGCCCGTGTGCTTCACGTTATCCGCACGCTCAAAGACTGGCGCAAGCGCTCGGCAGGAACGAAGACATCGCTCGATTTGCGTTTTGACGCGCTCGTCCCGTCGAAGTTCCTCGAAGACAAGATAACGTCGTCGATAATCTCGGAGGACGAGATCGCCGACAACGCTTCGCCAGAGCTTGCGGCTATCCGCAGAAAGATCCGCCTTACTTCATCGAAGGCGAGAGATCAGCTCGACAAGATGATCCGATCGAGCGTCGTTTCAAAATATCTTCAGGAGAGCATCGTCACGATGAGAAACGGGCGCTTCGTCGTTCCCGTAAAGGCAGAGTGCCGCGGAAATGTGCCGGGTCTTGTTCACGATACGAGCGGCTCGGGGCAGACAATCTTCGTCGAGCCGATGGCGGTCGTCGAGGCAAACAACGAGATCAAGGTTCTTGAATCGAAGGAGCAGGACGAGATCGCGCGGATACTCTGGCATTTAAGCGCCGAGGTCTCCGACCACTCCGGGCTTATCATCAACAGCTACAGCGCCGCCGTCGAGCTTGACGTGATCTTCGCAAAGGCAGACCTCGCATACAAGATGAAGGCTACGCTCCCAATCATGAACGGCGACGGTATAATCGAGCTTAAAAAGGCACGTCACCCGCTCATCGACAAGGATAAGGTCGTGGCATCGGACGTCACCCTCGGCAGCAGCTTCGACACACTCATCATCACAGGACCGAACACGGGCGGCAAGACGGTCTCTCTGAAGCTTATAGGTCTGCTAACTCTTATGGCGGCGTGCGGCTTCATGATACCTGCGTCCGACGACAGCCGTCTCAGCGTTTTCGACTGCGTGTATGCCGACATCGGCGACGAGCAAAGCATCGAGCAGTCGCTCTCGACCTTCTCGGCGCATATCACTAATACGATAGACATCCTCGGCCGCTGCACCTCGAAGAGCCTTGTACTGCTCGACGAGCTGGGAGCCGGCACCGACCCGATCGAGGGTGCGGCGCTCGCGACGGCGATACTGGAGGATTTCCGCAAAAAGGGCGCGACGATCGCCTGCACAACCCACTACGCCGAGCTTAAATCGTATGCGCTTCGCACCGACGGCGTTGAAAACGGAAGCTGCGAATTTGACGTTGCGACGCTTCGCCCGACATACAAGCTGCTGATCGGCGTTCCCGGGCGCTCGAATGCGTTTGCGATCTCGCTGCGCCTCGGCATGGACAAGGAACTTGTCGACCGCGCACAGGAGCTTGTCTCGACCGAGAGCCGTGAGTTTGAAAACGTAGTATCGGCGCTCGACGTTCAGAGGCAGGAGCTTCTTAAAAAGGAACAGGCTGCCGAGAATGCGCGCAGAAAGGCGGTCAAGGCTCAGCGAAAGGCCGAAGAGGAGCTTGCAAACGTCCGCAAGCAGGCTCAGAACGAGATCGAGCAGGCACGCATGCAGGCTCAGGATCTCATGACGAAGACGAGGGCGAAGGCGCTTGCGCTTCTCGACGAGATCGAGGCTACCCGCAAAAAGGCGGAGTCGGAAAACGCCGACAAAACGGCTCTCAAGAGCAGGATAAAGGAGCTTGAAAAGACTGCCGACCCCGTTGCAAAGCGTGAAAACGACGGCTACGTCCTTCCGAGAAAGCTCAAGGTCGGCGACGATGTGCTCATCTTCGACATCGACAAAAACGGCACCGTTCTGGAGCTTCCCGACAAGTCGGGCAAGGTACTCGTTCAGGCGGGCATCATGCAGATGAGGGTAAAGCTCGACAACCTTCGCCTTGTCGAAAATAATAAGAAGAAAACGGCGGGCAGCTACCTGCGCTCAGGCAAGGCGACAGTCAATAGGAGCAACTACGACGTAAAGGCGATAACCGACGTCGACCTTCGAGGGCTTACCGCACAGGAGGCGATCATGCAGCTTGAGCTTGCGATCGATTCCGCCGTGCTCAGCAATATCAACCAGCTTACGATAATCCACGGGAAGGGTACCGGCGTGCTTCGTCAGGAGGTACACAAGTACCTGAGAACGTGCAAATATATCAAGTCGTTCCGCCTGGGCGTTTACGGCGAGGGCGAAGCCGGCGTTACGATCGCCGAGCTGAAATAACGGGGTGATAGTTATAAAGGCTCTGAAAAAATTCCTCATGACGATAGCCGTCATTCTTCTTTTCATCGTGCTGCTGGGGCTGATCGCCTTCAAGCTTGCCGTTACCGACGTAAACGCCGGCGTATTCACGGCGAAGCCGTCAGGCGAGCTGCCGGGCGAGCTTGCAAAAGCGGTCATACTTGACAGCGAATACAGAGTAAACGAGGGGCAGCTCAACTCTTTCGCCGCATACCTCATCGGCAGCGGCTCTAAAAGCGAGTCAAAAAATCTATCCGTGACGGACGTTTACATAAACTTCAAACAGGACGGCTCCAACCGCTGCTATATGCGCCTTGCAAACGAGAGCTTCACATTCGACTTTGCCGCCGACTGTGCGATCACGCTTGAAAACGGCGAGATCGATCTCGTCTTCACAAACGCCTCTGTCGGCAAGCTGCCGCTGCCCGACGCTCTGCTGTGCTATATTCTCGACGGCACCGACCTGGGCGCCTTCAACAAGTACGTTTACACCGGCGCCTCCTCCCCCGAGCTGCATTTTCCGACGCACTACGGGCTTGAGATACAGGACTGGGGCGAGCTTGTAACGGTCGACATCACCTCGCTTACCATAACCGACGACAATGTCGTTATCAAAACGAACCCCGTTCTCGAGGATTCCCTCCAGAACGCCGCGGGAATGCTGAAGGATAAGCTTGGCGACATCGCGGGAGGTCTCATCTCGGAGTATTCCGATTACGATTACTCGGGGCTGTCAAGCTATTTTAACTGATAAAAAAAACGGGAGAATGCGCTGCTTGTGCGTTCTCTCTGTTATTTTGGAGAAAAAACATGCGTTACACAAAAAAAGGCGAGCTTTACTCGTCTCTCGAAGCGTATTCAAAAACGAAAGCCTACCCGTTCCATATGCCGGGGCATAAGCGAAACTCAGGGCTGCTCGGCTCAGCTTTGCCCTACGATATCGACATCACCGAGATCAGCGGCTTCGACGACCTTCACAGTGCAAAAGGCATACTCAAAAACGTACAGGAAAAGGCGCAGCGGCTCTACCGCAGCGAAAGGTCGTATATCCTCGTAAACGGAAGCACCTGCGGGATATTGGCGGCAATTTCCTCGGTCGTTCACCGGGGCGACTGCGTTATCGCCGCCCGCAACTGCCACAAGGCGGTCTACAATGCCTGCTTCCTCTCGGAGCTTGACGTCCGCTTTATCTTCCCCGATACGAACGAGCTTGGAATCTGCGCCTCGATAACGCCGCAGAGCGTTTTTCGCGCACTTGAAGACTGCCCGAACGCTAAGGCTGTTATCCTGACGTCACCGACGTACGAAGGCGTTATCAGCGATATTAAAGCGATCGCCGACATCTGCCACGCTCACGGCGCCCCGCTGATAGTCGACAGCGCCCACGGTGCGCACCTACCGTTTTTCTCGTTCGGGAAGCCCGGCGAGCCGGTAACAAACGGCGCGGACATCGTGATATCGAGCCTTCACAAGACACTTCCCTCGCTTACGCAGACGGCGGTCGCTCACGTAAACGGTGGCCTTGTCGATCACGAACGTTTTGAAAAATACCTCGGTTTTTTTGAAACGAGCAGCCCGTCTTACGTTCTGATGGCATCGATCGACGCCTGCTTCGACTTTCTAAGCGGCATCGAGGAAATGTTTTCGCAGTACGAAAATCGACTCCGGGCGTTTTACGAGAGCGTAAAGGCACTTGAAAAGCTGAACGTTCTCCGCGGTGACGCTCACGGGTGGTACGCCTTTGACAAGGGCAAGCTCGTTATCTCGACTGGCGGCACGAGCATTACGGGAGTGCAGCTTATGGAGCGGCTTCGCCTTGAATACGGGCTGGAACTTGAAATGGCATACCCGATGTACGCGCTGGCAATGACAAGCGTCTGCGACACCGACGAGGGGCTTTCGCGGCTCTCAAAGGCACTTTGCGAGATCGACAAAACGCTTAAGCGCACCTCGGGCAGCACATTCCCGCCGAAGCTGCCCCGCCCGATACGGCTTTGCATGACGAACGCCGAGCTTGACGCTTTGCCGAAAACGCAGCTTACACGCGAGCTTGCCGAAGGCGGCGGTTTCGTCAGCCGAAGCTGCATTTTCGCCTACCCTCCGGGGATCCCGATAGTAACGCCGGGCGAGATAGTCAGCACGGAAGAATTTGAGTACATCGAGGCGCTCAAGCGCTGCGGCGTTCGCGTTGAAGCGATATAAAAAACTGACCCGGGAGCTTCATAAAAGGCTCCCGGGCTTTTTTTATTCCTTTGATCTCTTTTTTGACGCCGAATATGAGTAGAGCAGCGGCGTTAAAAACGCGATAAAAAGCAGTTCGATGACCGCTATGCAGTTGGGTATATTGTTGTTTACGACAAGCGACCACGCCGCAAGGCAAACGCCGACCATGCCCGCCATTACGCCGAGCATAGTGGAGATGCGCTTCGAGCGCTTGAGCGCCTGCGCGTTGCCTTCCAGCCATTTGACTTCGATGCCGCAGATGACAGCTTTGTCTCCTCCTCCGTAGAGCGACGAAGCAAAGATTATGAACGCGCTGAGCATAACGACGATTATCGAAGGCATAATCACTCCTATGTTTTCGATCTTATTGAGCGCAAGCCCCGTCATTACCCAGCTTATAACGGCGAAAAACCATGTGCAGAGCATATCTGCGTTATCGCTTTTCCTGCTGCGCCCGGAAAGGAACTCGTCAACGGCGCTAGTTTCACTGCCGTCCGGCTCTTCTTCCGGCTCCCCGGCCGAGCCGCCATCGCTTTTATTATTGATGATCTCCGTAAGGCGGAACACGCCCGATATCACGAGCGGGATCGCCGCATAGATCAGATAGAACCACTTGCTGCCGTGAAGCTGCGCAAGCCCCGCCGGACCGTAGAGCGTTATTACCTCGTCCGGCATAAATATCCCGATCACCATCAGATTCAGCACCGCATTCACGGCGGAAAGCGTGAAGATCAGTTTTCGCATAAAGCATCACCGCCTTTTTATTTCAAAAAATGAATATACATATATCCATGCTAATTATACCAAACACATCGAAAAAAGTCAAGAAACCCTCGGGCGGAGTGTCGCACCCCGCAGGGCACTTCAAACGCCGACCAATCAGCCTGCGCCTTCGGCTTGACTTCTTGGGGCGTTTTTGGCGCCGCTCACAGTTCCAATTTTTATTTTTTGTAAGGCTTAGCCCTTCTCCGCGCCGAGGGCTGCACACTGAGAATATAGACTCACCCCGCAGTTGTCCGGCTGCGGGGTGGGTATGTTATGTTATGTTTCAGGCAAAAGCTTTGCTTTCGATACACATTATAACGATCATAACAAGCGGCAGCATACCGAAAACGGCAGCCGCGGCGTATGTGAATCTGATCCTCTTTTTGCTGCTTTGCGGGCTGTAGCAGTCTGACGGGAACGCTGGATTAACCATCAACGCGACTTCGCCGCCGACCTCCGGCTTCGAGCTTGAAGCCGTGATATCGCGGACAACGTATGCCTTGCCGTCGTACTGGAACATAAAGCGGCGGCGGTACAGCGTGGTCTTGTCATACTCGGTATCGAAGCCGCAAACAGAGGCCGTCACCTTTTCGGTGCAGCGGGCAACCTTCCCCTTCGTGTTCAGCCTTGTTTCGATGTAAAGCTTTACGCCCATCGCGGAAAAAGCGGCCGCAAGCCCCGCGTAGGTGAAGCCCTCAAGCGTGATCCCGCCCGTTATTAGACGAATAATCAGCGAATAAAGAGCGAACATCACGGCAAGGCTGCCGGCATAGATCAGAACGGATCTCAGCAAAGACTGATTCTCTGCGGGCTTTTTGAAGTTCATGTATTCTTTCGGTTTATCGTGTTCGTCCTGTATTCTGGTGCTGTCGTCAGTGTATCCGTTCATCGGATCACCCCTTTATACTCTCTCTGTTTGCTTTCGGCTGAGGTATTTTTCCACGGCACGCCTCACCTCGTCGGCGGTCTCAAGCGCAAGCTCCTTATTTGTCGTGCTCATCTCGCTGCGCCCGAAATATATTTCGAGCAGTTCCTGCATGACCTCGCGGTCGGTAAGGCGGCGGTTCTCGTCCGCCGTTACGGAGATCACACAGTGGCGCTCGACGTGGCTCTTTACCTCGCTCAGCATAGGCTCTTCAAGCTGCAAAAGCCCGCGCGATATGCTGGAAAGCGCCCTCGACGGGACAAGCTCCCGCTTTGCTTCGAGCTTTACGCGGATCGCGTATTCCGAGATGCGCCCAAGGTAGGTGATCGTCTTCTTGATGCGTGCAGACGACGCGTTCTTATTAGATTCGTCAATAACACGCTTGATTTCCTCAAGCAACTCGTCGCTTATGGCCTTCGAGTCCGCCATCGTGACCCGCAGATAGTATTCGTACATAAGGATAGCTCCTTTTCTCCGTGGCCTAATACCTGACTGCAACAGATACAGATCCGAAAAGGCCGTCTGAATTCTATTGAGTACAAGTATTATATTAATCATACATAAAAAAGATGTGGATGTCAAGATAAAATATACATAAAAGACAACCCCCGGAGGATCGCAAAGCGGCAATCCTCCAGGGAGATTGTGCAAATCAGTATAGCTCCGATAAATACAGTATACGCTCGGCAAAGGCAGGATACACACGGCGCGCAGGGTAAAGGGTCTGAAGCTTATCAATAGCCTGCTGCCGCTCGGAAGCTGTAAATGTGTAGTTGATAAGGCGTCCAACACAGGAACTCATTCTTCTCCAACGTTCAACGTCTTTCAATGTCCATGTAGGAATAGGGTGTTTCATAATAATTCTCCTTTTGAATTTATTGATAAATATGCGCAGTATTATCGCAATTACATTTTACCATCTTCTATTCCGAATGTCAATACTTCATCAAAAGATTTCTATTGCAAAAAATTAAATCACCGTAAGCGATCTGCCCCGGTGATTTATAGGCTTATAATGACTTTAGCTTCGTTTTTTTCTCAGGAACGAGCCTGTTTTTACGTGGCGATCGGAGATAAGAGTAAGGCGCTCCATCGCGTGAGGCGCAGAGTCTACGGCTTCGCCGCTCTCGTTTTTTAGCCCCAGCACGCTGATCTCGTATGATGGCTCTCCCGGAGGGAGAACGTCGAGCGTGTCGCCGACGAGAAACTTGTTCCGCTGCGTGATGATGCTTTCGTTTTCGCCGCCGCTTTCGCACATCGCAACGACGTCGTAATTGCGGATATACCCGCCGAAGCCCGTCTGCTGACCCGGCTGTGTGCCGAAGAAGAAGCCGGTGTTATACTCGCGGTGGGAGACCTTCTCTACCTCGTCGTGCGCCCACTGCGGCAGAACGTAGCCCTCCGGGTCGCGCTCGTAAGCACGGACCGCGCCGGCGTAGGCGTTCGTCACAACGGAGGTATAATAAGCCGACTTCGCGCGCCCCTCGATCTTCAGGCTCTTAACGCCCGCCTCGAGCAGCTCGGGCAGGTGGTCGATCATGCACAGGTCGCGCGAGTTGTATAGGTATGTGCCGGTGTCGTCCTGCTCGACCGGGAAATACTGACCATCTCGGTTTTCCTCGTAGAGGTGATACTTCCAGCGGCAAGGCTGCGCGCAGTCGCCGCGGTTGGCGTCGCGCCCCGTCATGTAGCTTGAGATAAGGCAGCGCCCCGAAAAGGAGACGCACATAGAGCCGTGGACGAACGTCTCAATCTCAAGCTCCGGCGGGGTATTCCTGCGTATCTCTTTGATCTCGGCGATCGAAAGCTCGCGCGCGAGAACGACGCGCTTTACGCCCATTCCGAAAAGCACATTCGCCGTGGCGTAATTGACGATGCCGGTCTGGGTAGAGGCGTGCAGCTCGACCTTCGGAGCGTATTTCTTCGCCATTTCAAGCACGCCGAGGTCGGCGATGATGAAGGCGTCAGCGCCAAGCTCCTGCGCCGTCTGCAAAAAGCCGGGAAGCTCCGAAAGCTCGCTGCTTCTCGGCAGCACGTTGCACGTTATATGAACTCTTGCGCCGTGCTTATGGGCGAAATCGATCCCCTCCGCAAGCTGCTCCTTCGTAAAATTCTTCGATGCCGTCCTCATTCCGAATTGCGTTCCCGCAAGGTAAACGGCGTCCGCGCCGAAGCTTACGGCGGCCTTCAGACACTCGAGGTCGCCCGCGGGAGACAGCACCTCGTATTTATGGTCGTTCATGAGATCACTCCTGTTTTGCAATAATGCCTGTACGCCGCTTTCACAACGCACAGGCAGCTTGTGTTTTATCAGTTGAGACCTGCCAGCGAGAGGTTGTACTGGTGATCGCCCGAGGTCGAGGCATAATAAGCGACTGCGGCGCTCTCTTCGGTAGCAGCCTTATGGCAGAAGTAGTAGTAGTTAGTATCGTTCGGGTAGAGGGCAGCCTTGATGGCGTCCATTCCCGGATTGCAGACGGCGCCCGCGGGAAGACCGGCGTTCTTGTAGGTGTTGTAATTGCTTTCAAAGCCGGAGGGCAGCGTGTTCTTCTTGTATGGGTAATACATCGTCGGGTCGGAATCGAGCATACCTCTGATGTACTCTCCGTAGGATGAGTAGCCGTCGTTTTTGAGCGTATCGAGACGGTTGTGGAATACGCTGGAAATGTTGTACATATCCTCGGTATTGGCTGCCTCGGACTGTATCATCGAAGCGAGAATGATAACGTCGTCCATCGTCATGCCCTGCTTTTTAGCCTGCTCTTCGATGGTGAGCTTCTCATACTTCTTGGTCTTGCGCTTGTCGGTGTCAGTCTCATACATGACATTGCCGTCATCGTCGTACATAACGTTGCCGTACTCGTCATACATAACCTTTGGGCCGTCGTACTCGTCTTCGTCGCTGTCCTTGACCTCAATGCGCTGCTTCGTGTAGTACATTCTCGTCTCGTAGTTGTTGAGGAAGCGGTAGATCGTCGTCTCGGCGCTCTCGCCCTGGTAGAATTCGTAAGTATCGGGGAACAGGTAGCCCTCGAGCTTGTAGTACGTCTGAGATACCTTCGGGCGGTTTGCCGCAAGGAATGTGAAGTCCTCGTCAAACGTGTCGGAATTGAGCAGGCTCAGAAACTCGTCCTTGTCGCAGACCTTGTTCTCGGAAAGCTTGTCGGCGATCTCGAGAACGGTCATACCCTCGGTAAAGCGGATCTCGACCGTGTCAACGCGGTTTGCGTTCGACTGAAGGTAGTTGATGATCGCCTCGTAGTCCATATTGTTCGTCAGCTCATAGGAGCCTTGGGTAAACATGATGTCGTCGTCCTTCGTCGCCTTTGCGTAGAGCTTGAAGTAAGACTCGCTGCTTATAACGCCGTTCTCGCTGAGGATATCGGCGATCTCGTTTACGTTGGCGTCCTGCGGCACCTTGATGATGATCTTCTCCGTCTCGCCTCTGTTGCGGCCGAGAAGGTCGTTGATGCCGACAAGCAGGAACTCGGCGAGGAAAACGCCGAGGATAAGCACGAGAACGAGCCAGACGACTCTGAAAACGCAGCCGTTTTTCTTGGCCTTCTTCTTTTTGCGCTTGCGCTCGGCTTTAAGAGCCTTTTTGCGACGGCGCTCCTCTTCCTTTTCGGAGCGGTAAACGTCCTCGTCGTTAAGCCTTGACGGGATATCGCTGCCGGGGCTTGAAGGGAACTCATCGGGAAGAAGATCCTCTTCGTCGTCGGGGAAGATAATGTCGTCGTCCGTATCGTCGTCGATATCGTCGATCTTCAGCTTGAAGCTGTCGATCTTTTTCTGTCTGGTCGCTTCAAGCTTCTTTTCAAGCTCTTCGTTTGAATGTTTATCGTCACTCATATTTACAATCCTTTCAGAAACTTCTTACCTTTCGCTTTGCGTGTGCCTTAAATAGCGCTCAGTCGCGATGATGTCGACAGGAACGTCGTAACTCGTTCGCGGCAGCTTCCATTTAACGCCGCTTGAATAGCACAGCCCGACCGAAACGCCGTGAAACTGCTTTAAGAAGCGGTCGTAATAGCCCTTGCCGTAGCCTAAGCGGTAGCCCTCGGCGTCAAAGCTCAAGCCCGGAACGACGCACAGCCCGTGTGAATAGTCGCCGACCTTCTCACACCTTTCCGGTATAGGCTCCAAAACGCCGAAATGACCGGGCGCGAGGTCGTCGAGAGACTTGATGATGTAAAACTCTATCTCGTTTGAATCGGGCAGACACCTAGGAACAGCAACTCGCTTGCCGTTGGCCCATGCGGCGTGGATAATGCCGAGAGTATCGACCTCGGTGTCTAAAGAGACGTAGGTAAAAACGAGGTCGGTCGAGGCATAGCTGCGAAGAGAGAGCACGCGGCTCTGGATCTCGGCGTCGCAGTCTGCTTTCTTTTCGCGGTCAAGACTGCGGCGGCTTGTACGAAGCGCCTTGCGAAGCTGCGTCTTTTCCGCTTTGATATCCTGGTTTACGGGCATTGCATGGACTCCCTTACCTTGTTGGCAGTTTCGGCGCCGCAAAGAGTCTCGCTTATGAGAAGACCGAATTCGATTGCAGCGCCCGCGCCCTTGCCGGTGATGAAATTGCCGTCGGCAACCGCCGGAAGGTCTGTTACCTGCGCGCCGACGAGGTCTTTCTCAAAGCCCGGGTAGCAGGTCGCTTTTTTGCCCTTTAAAAGCTCCTTATGCCCGAAGACCGACGGAGCGGCGCAGATCGCGCAGAGAAGGATGTCATTAGCATCGGCATAGTCGATGTAGCTCTGAACCGTCTTGGAAGCCTCGAGATTGAGCGTGCCGGGCATTCCGCCGGGCAGCACGACAGCCTCCAGACCGTCAGTCGTAAGCTCGTCCTCGGTAAGATCCGCCTCAACGGTGATCTTGTGGGAGCTTGTGATCTTTTTTGCGCCTACGCCTACCGTCTTAACGGTAACGCCGCTTCTGCGAAGTATGTCGATCGGTGCGATAGCCTCGGTCTCTTCAAAGCCATCGGCGAGGAATACGTATACCATAATTATTACCTCCGGTTGTGTTGTCAGTTGCTTTTCGTTTTATATTACAGGCGATGCCGGACCGGTCACAGGACCGTTTCGGCAATGCGGATGATCTCTTTTGAGATGTCTTCCAGCGGTATCGGGCTTTCGCCATCGTCACAGCGGATAACGTGCCAGCCGAGCGTCTTTGCGGCGTAGAGCGCCGTTTTGCGGCAGTTTCTCAGGAAGCCGGCGTTCTGCTCGTGGATATCCTTCTTCGACTCGTCGCCGCCGTAACGCTTTGAAAGAAGCTTCTGCGAGACGTCAACGTCCATGTCCAGATAGATCACCATGTCAGGCTTCGGCACGCCGAGCTTAGAGTATTCAAACTCCTCGAGCCAGCGAAGGTAAGTCTCCCACTCGCTCTCGGGAAGCTTCGACGTCTGATAGACGGCATTAGAGGTCGCATATCTGTCGGAGACGAAGAGCGCGCCGCTTTCGTAGTCTTCCCTCCAGTATTTAAGGTAGTCGGCGCAGCGGTCTACGGCGTAAAACGCAGCCGCGGCGTAAGGGTTGACGCCGTCGGGCGTTTTTGAAAGCTCGCCGCCGAGATAAAGCTTGACGAGCGCCGACGAGGGGCTGTCATAATTCGGGAACGAGAGCTTTTTAAAGCTTCTCCCCTCTTTTTCGAGGTGTTCGCAAAGCAGAGCCGTCTGGGTCGCCTTGCCGCTGCCGTCTAAGCCTTCGATAACGATGAGCTTGCCGTTCATACTGTCAGTCCCTTATCTGAATTTTTCTCTCATTTCAGCCGCTCTGCCGCAGCTCATCCTGCCCTCGGGGCAGGTCCCCCAGACGCAGCCGGGTCCCGCCTTTTGGAAGAGGTGCGGTGCGACCTCCTTAACGAGCAGGAGCATTTGCTGAGCCACGTCTCTGATCTCCCACTGCGCCCTGTTGCAGCAGCGGTGCTCGAAGAAGTTTAGCAGCGAGCGGGCGTTGAACGTGCAGATTATCTTTGTCGTGCAGGCGTTCGGCAGGATAAAGCGGGCGTCTTCGTTGCTCTGCTTTTCAAACGCCGAGCATTGCGCCTTGTTTACTTTGCGGAACTCCTCGATAAGCTCGCCGTCGGGCAGAGCCGCGTCGATATCGAGCGCCTTTTCCTTTATATGCTTGCGAATGCTCGCCGCCATCAGCCCGTTTCTGAGCTGTTCGTAAGCCTTCATCTCGGTATCCAAGGCGTCGTTGTAAAGCTTTGAAAGCTCGGGCGACTCAGCGATAACGGGCGGCGTTACGAACTCGAACGACGTGCCGTCGACGTAGCGCTGCGACTGCTGGCTGTAGGAGGCGATCCTGTGGCGCACGAGCTGATGGGAACAGGCGCGCGAGATGCCCTCGATGCCAAACGTGAACGAGGCGTGCTCGATCGGGCTTTGATGCCCCAGCGAACTGAGCATATCGAGGAAGGACGCTGTCTTTTCTTCGGTAAGACCCTCCTTAACGTCCGAGATATCAGATTTTGAATAGCAGAGCTTGGCCGCCATCGCGACGGTCTGCTCCGGCATCGGTGTATAAGCAAGAAGAGTGACCTTTGCGCCCATCTGCCCACCGCCTTTCGATCATTAGATTTGAGCCGCTTCATTACAGCCGCACATATACATGGTATATTATAACACAAACGCCGCCGCAATGCAAATTTTTATTTTAAATAAATTGTAAAAACAAGCAAAAGAAAGAGCCACCCGCAAGGGCAGCTCGTGTTTTGTGAAATTATCAGATCATATCGGCGATATCGTAGATGAGCTTTTCGGACTTTTCCCAGCCGAGGCAGGGGTCGGTGATCGACTTGCCGTAGATCATGTCGTCGGCTTCGGTGATCTGCTGGTTGCCGTCTTCGATGTAGCTCTCGATCATAAGACCTTTGACAATGCGCTTGATGTCGTCGTTCTGGTGTATCGAGCGGATGACCTCCTCGCTTATGCGGATCTGCTCCATGAAGCGCTTGCCGGAGTTGGAGTGGTTGGTGTCGATGATGACGGCGGGGTTTTTGAGGTTCGTCTTCTCGTAAGCCTCACAGAGGGAAAGCAGGTTTTCGTAGTGGTAATTAGAAACACTCCTGCCCTGCGGGTCCTGATAGCCTCTGAGGATGGCGTGGGCGTAGGGGTTGCCCTTGCTCTCGACCTCCCAGCCTCTGTAGATGAACGTCTGGGGGCTTTGAGCCGCCGTTACGGAGTTGAGCATGATGCCGATGTCGCCGCCGGTAGGGTTCTTCATGCCGACGGGAACGTCGATGCCGCTTGCCGTGAGGCGGTGCTGCTGGTTCTCGACGGAGCGCGCGCCTACTGCGACGTAAGACAGCAGATCGGAGAGGTAGCGGTAATTATCGGGGTAAAGCATCTCGTCTGCGCTGGTAAGCCCTGTTTCGGCGAGCACACGCATATGGAGCTTTCTGATCTTGATGATACCCTTGAGCATATCGGAATCGGAGAGCGGGTCTGGCTGGTGGAGCATACCCTTGTAGCCCTTGCCGTTCGTTCGCGGCTTATTGGTGTAGACTCTGGGGACGATCAGCAGTTTGTCCTTGACCTTATCCTGTACCTTTGCAAGGCGCGTCACGTAGTCCATGACGGACGTTTCGTAATCTGCGGAGCACGGTCCGATGATGAGCAGGAATTTGTCCGATTCGCCGGAGAAGATCTTTTTTATCTGCTCGTCTCTTTCCGCCTTGACCTTAGCCATCTCGTCCGTAACGGGGAACGAATCCTTCATCTCCTTCGGTACGGGCAGCTTTCTTTTAAATGTACAGTTCATAATGATGTCTCTCCTTCAACAAAAAACCGACGCATGAACTTTGCGTCGGTCTTATAGTCATATCTGTGATCCTTTGGCGAAGCTACGCCTGCAAGCACTTTCCGCACGACAATAAGACCGGGATAAAAGCCCGGTAAATAAAGTAAAAATACGAATACTTATACTCTGTTACAGCTGTCATAAAGCACCTCAAAAGCGGATCGTTGCGTTCAGTATAGCAGATAAGACGAAAAAAGTCAATAGAAAACGAAAAAATATTTTAACGATTTTATGTGCTAAAGCGGGTCGTCAAGCGCCGACAGGCAGTTCGCGGCAACAACTTTTTTTACCACCGTCTTTACCCCGCGCGGGACGGCTGGATCGGCAAGCCTGCATTATGTGCAGCTCAAGTTGTTGGCGAGACACGGGTGAATGGTTTGTAAACAATTTGTGAATTACGTTGAACAAAGCATATGTTTATAGTATAATTCTTTTTAAGAGACAAATTTTGGTCATTTTAGTTAATTGTGAGAGAATTCCTAAATACTATACAATAGGAGGTCGGTACATTATGATCGAATTTAAAGCTGTAAGCAAAACGTACAACGGAAAGGTCAAGGCGCTTGATAACATGAATTTTACGGTCGGCGACGGCGAGCTTGTAGGCTTCATCGGCCCTAACGGCTCCGGTAAAACGACTACTATCAAGCTGCTTTCGGGTATACTCGTCCCCGATAAAGGCACGGTCAAAGTCAACGGCTTCGACGTCAATAAAGAGCCGCTGAAGGCGAAGGCTTCGATCGGGTATATCGCCGATAATCCCGACGTCTTCCTGCGCCTTAAAGGGATAGAGTTCCTCAACTTTATCGGTGACGTATACAAAACGCCCGCCGACGAGCGCAAGAAAACCGTCGACGAGCTTGCGGAGCGCTTCGAGCTTACGAACGCGCTCAACTCGCAGATACTCAGCTATTCCCACGGCATGCGCCAGAAGCTGATGGTCATTGCGGCGCTCATGCACAAGCCGAAGGTCTGGATCCTCGACGAGCCGATGACAGGTCTTGACCCGAAGTCTTCCTTCGAGCTTAAAGCGCTCATGCGCGAGCACACAAAGCAGGGCAACAGCGTATTCTTCTCGACTCACGTTCTCGAGGTCGCCGAAAAGCTCTGCGATAAGGTCATCATTATCAAAAAGGGTCACAAGCTTTACGACGGAACGCTCGCTGAGCTTGAAAAGAAAAACAAAGACAAAAACCTCGAGGATATCTTCCTTGAGCTGACCGGCAAAAAGTGATCGGCGGTGATGATATGAACGTATTTTTACAGCTTATGAAAATAACAGGCTCGTCGGTCGAGCCTACGCTTGAAGAAAAAAAGAGGAGCAAGGCGTTCGGCGTTGTCATGGGTATACTGATCGTCTGCCTCATCTTCATTCCCGTCGTTTTCTTCGTCGGGTTCATGGTCTATGCGCTCACGAACGGTCTCGTTACGCTTGGCGGCGAGGAGTCGGTTTCGGCGGGACTTGCGCTCATGCTGCACATCGTCGCGCTGTTCTCTGTCGTGTTCGGGTTCAGCGTGGTCATGAGCGTGTTCTACTTCTCGAGCGACCTCAACTACCTGCTGCCGCTGCCTATCCACCCGATGAAGATAGTCGGCGCAAAGCTCGCCTCGACTATGCTCTCGGAAAATGTGATGGAGTGCCTGCTCGTTTTCAGCGCGCTGATGGGCTTTATGATCGGCTACGGCTTCAATCCGCCCGTCGGCAGCGGCATAAACGCCGTGAGCATCATTGCGGCAATAGTCGGCGTGGCGACGTTCCCTGTGCTTCCGATTTGCTACTGCGCGATCATCTGCATGATCGTAATGTACTTCTCCAAGTTTCTGAAAAACAAGGACAGAGTCAGCAAGATAACGGCATTCTCGACGATCGCGATACTCATAGTGCTCGTGGTCTGTCTCAACCTCTCAAACGGCTTTGACACGAACAAGTTTGTGTCTCAGCTCATCAATAACGAGCTGGGGCTTGTGAATGTGCTCAATAAAATCTTCATTAACGTTCCGCTGCTTTCAAAGGCGATGGCGGGCAGTATCGCGGCGCTCCTTCTTTATATCGCTGTGAACGCCACTGCGGTAGGCATCGTTCTGCTGCTTGCGTCAAAGCTCTATCTTAAAGCCGTTATCGCCATCGGCGGCGGCGAGGGCGCGTCAAGCTCAAAGGCAGACAGCGCCGACCTTGAAAAGCACTTCAAGGAGTCGTCTCACCTTATGACGTACTTCAAAAAGGAGCTTAAAATACTCGTCAGAACGCCCGCGTACCTTACGAACTGCGTCGGCATCAACCTGATCTGGCCGATCTTCATCTACCTGTTCGTAGTTCTGCAAAAGCAAAGCAACTTCCTCGGCGAGGCGTTGGAAAGGCTGCGCTACGGCGACGAAACGACTGTGCTTTACGCAACGCTCGTTGTCTTCGGCGTGTCAGTTATACTTACGGCGCTCAACTGCCTTGCTTCGAGCGCGATCACGAGAGAGGGCAGGCACTTTGAGGTGATGAAATATATGCCCGTGCCGATCATGACTCAAATCAACGCGAAGGCTCTCGTCAGCATCGTTATCAGCGGCTCGGGTCTTATCATATATATCATCACGGCGTGCGCGCTGCTCGGCATAGATTTCCGCTTTGCATCGTACAGCGTGCTGCTGAGCATACTCGCCGTTATTTATTCGACGTACCTCGGCATCTACATTGACACGATGAACCCGAAGCTCATATGGGAGGACGAGGTCAACGCGCTTCGCGGCAATTACCACGTTTTCTACAATATGGCGCTTGAGATAATCCTCACCGCTGCCGTATGCGGCGCGGCGATCGGGCTCAATCGCCTCGGCTTCCTGCCCGTGTTCTTTATCCAGACACTAATCCTTGCACTTGCGGGCTTTTTGTCGATCGAGTTTTATATCGTATGCAAGAAAAAGGGCGTAAAGAACGTCCAGAAAATAGAGATGTAAAAGGAGGGATCTTATGAGCGTACCAACACCTCACATTTCCGCCAAGATCGGCGATTTTGCAAAGACCGTACTAATGCCGGGCGACCCGCTTCGCGCGAAGTTCATTGCGGAGAACAAGCTCGAAAACGCCCGCCTCGTAAATGAGGTAAGAGGAATGCTCGGCTACACCGGGCTTTACAAGGGCAAGCCTGTTTCAGTTATGGCAAGCGGCATGGGTATGCCCTCGATGGGGATATACTCCTACGAGCTTTTCAACTTTTACGGCGTTGAAAATATTATCCGCATCGGCTCGGCGGGCGCCCTGTCAGACAAGCTCGACCTTTACGACATCGTGGCGGCGATCGGCGCCTGCACCAACTCCGCCTACGGCAGCCAGTTCGGGCTTAACGGCAGCTTTGCTCCGACGGCGAGCTACCCGCTTTTAAAGGCTTTTGACGAGGCCTGCGAAGCTCTCGGCACGAAGGCACACATCGGGAACGTTTTAAGCTCTGACACGTTCTACAGCGCCGACGAAAGCTGCAACGAAAGGTGGCGCGCGATGGGCGTTCTTGCCGTAGAGATGGAGACGGCGGCGCTTTACTTGAACGCCGCGAAGGCAGGGAAAAACGCGCTCGCGGTCTTCACGATATCCGACTGCCCGTTCACGAAGAAGGAGACTACAGCCGAGCAGCGGCAGAATTCGTTCGGCGAGATGATTACGGCGGCACTCGAAACGGCGGCCGCATTATAATATTTGTTTTGGTAAATTTTGTTTTGGGGGTAACTTAATATGACAGACTTGGAATTGATAGACGCAGCTAAGGAAGCGAGCAGACAGAGCTATTCGCCTTACTCGAAGTTCAAGGTGGGCGCTGCTCTGCTTAGCGATGACGGCTCTCTTTATAAGGGCTGCAATGTTGAGAACGCATCTTACGGGGCAACGTGCTGTGCGGAGAGGACGGCTCTCTTCACTGCCGTCGCCGACGGAAAGCGCCGCTTTTCAAAGCTTGCCGTTGCAGGCTCGAGCGACGGCACATTTGCCATCATCACCCAGCCGTGCGGCGTTTGTTTGCAGGCTTTGAGCGAGTTTTGCTCCGGCGAATTCGAGGTGCTGCTTACCGACAAAATCGGCATCAGGAAGATGAAGCTTTCCGATTACCTTCCTTATCCGTTTGAAAAGGCTTCAATGGAGGGCTGACCGGCATAGCGCCGAAACTCCATTCTTTTGTGATGATAATAAAAAAGAGGAGAAGAAAAGAAATGACAGAGAAAAAAGAAGACGTAAAAAAACTGATAATGTACCTTGCGATCACGTTTGCGGCGACATACGCGGTGGAGATATGTGCCTGCCTGTTCTTAAAGGATCTCATTCAGATCATACTTGTGGGCGTGATGTTTATCCCGATGATCGTTACACTGATCGTTTGCAGGGGGCTTACTCCGAAACGCTCGGGCGTTTTGTGGAAGCCTGATTTTAAGAAGAGCATCGGCTGGCTGCTGCTTGCGTGGTTTTTGCCGGCTTTGATGACGGCGGCGGGCGCGGCAGTTTATTTTGCAGTGTTCCCGAAGAATTTCAGCAGTGAGCTTTACGGCTTGTCCGCAATGCTCACTCAGCAGGGCATGGATATCAAGGACGGCGCACTAAACGGAGTTCCACTCAGTGCGATCGTTATATCTCAGGTTGTGTCCGCAGTCATTATAGCGCCTTTTATAAACGCGATCCCGGCGCTTGGCGAAGAGATTGGCTGGCGAGGCTTCATGACTCCGGCATTCACCCGCCTTTGGGGGCGCAGACCGGCGCTCATCGTTTCGGGGGTTATCTGGGGCTTATGGCACGCGCCGCTCATCGTTCTTATCGACTACGAGTACAGCGGAGAATACGTCGGCAAGCCGTGGACGGGCGTTGCGCTTTTCTGCCTTATTACGTGCTGCCTAGGCGTTATCCTGTCATTCCTTTACGACAAGACTAAAAGCATCATTGCCCCGGCGCTCATGCACGGCGCATTCAACGCCATTGCGGCGCTGCCGCTCTACTTTCTCTCGGACCTTAACGTGAATATGCTTCTTGGTCCCGCGCCGAACGGACTTATTGCGGCGATACCTATGCTGATACTCACGGCGGTCCTGCTTTTTGCGGTGAAGGAGCCGCAGATCAAGAATGATGAAAACAAAACCGAGGAACAGATAGAAGAGCAGCCTGTATAAGGCTGTCATAAAGCATATGAAAAGAAAATACGGAGGACAAAATGAAAAAGCTGTTTCCACAAACAAAAATGCTGCAAGAGGCAAAGGCTCAGAGCAAGGGTCACTTTTTTATCATTGAGCTGTTGATATTTATCGTCGTACTGCTCGTCGCTGAAATCATCTCATCGCTGCCTGTTCTTGCAATTGAGATCGTTGATATGCTTTCCAACGAGCGCGTTATGGAGGCGGTCCGCCTTATGCAAAGCGGCGATATCACATATCAGGAGTACACAAGCATGATTTCGGAGACCGTCAAAAGCGGCAGCGTTGTTCTCCCCTCGCTCTTCGTGACCGGTATTGTAACGCTTGTCATCTTCATCTACTGCCGGTTTATCGAGAAACGAAAGCTCTCGACTCTTGGCTTTCGCAAAAAGGACTTCATTGCGGAGTACGGCGTCGGTATGCTTATCGGCACCTTGATGTTCTCTGCGGCTGTCGGCATCTGCGTTTTCACGGGCGCTCTCAGCGGCGGCATTGCCGACAACATCAGGTGGGGCATGATCGGGCTGTTCTTCGTCGGCTTCCTCATTCAGGGAATGAGCGAGGAGGTAATGTGCCGCGGCTACCTCATGGTCTCGATATCGAGGCGCTCTCACATCGCGCTTGCGGTGGCTCTTTCGTCGCTTGTTTTCGGCGCGCTGCACCTTGGAAACAACAGCTTCACCGTTCTTGCATTTATCAACATCTCGCTGTTCGGTCTGTTTGAGGCGCTCTACATCCTCAAAAGGGGCAACATCTGGGGAGTTTGCGGTATCCACTCGCTTTGGAACTTCGTTCAGGGCAATTTTTACGGCATCAGCGTAAGCGGATTTGATGAAGTGGACAGTGTGTTCAAAATGAGTTCCGTCGAATCGAAGACCCTCATGAACGGCGGCGGCTTCGGGCTTGAAGGCGGATTAGCCGTAACGATCGTGCTTGTCATTTGCATCGTTCTGATAACGCTCACAAAGACAAAGTACTCTGAGCTTGCCGAAGAGCTTCCCGACGCCGCGGAAGAATCAGTACCGGCTGCGGCGGAATAAATAGAAGACAAAAAAAGCGCTCCAAGACGGGGCGCTTTTCCTTTATCCGTAGCGAGCAGACTGTGCCCGCTGACAGTACGCGAACCGATCAAAAGCTTTGAATGTCAGGAGTATAATGTTCTTTTAAAGAAAGTTGATTTCCGTGCATCTGCCCGAGCAGTGGTTGACAGGGGGGTGGAATTTTGGTATAATTAAGATGTATATATATAAAACCGTCGAAAAAAGGGCTTTCGGGAGCCTTCTGCGGTCCAAAATCAGAAAGAGGTGGCTTCATTGTCGGGGAACGAGTCAAAAACTCCTGAGTTTTTGCAGATAAAAGGGTACAAATATCGAGCGAAAATGCTCATTGCAGCCGCGGTGCTGCTTATTATCGTGATACTCCTTATTTCGCTCATCATTCACGGGATATCGTCAGCCATAAAGGGCGCAGCACGCAGTAAGGACGACGCGTCCGACACCGATACAAGCGCCTCCGCAGAGGTCACAAGCGCTGTTTCCTCACAGCCTGTCGTAAGCAACGAGCCGGTTTCCGAGGTGAGCAGCGTCCCGGTCGTAAAAGAAGAGAAGTTCGACGCTGACGGCAAGCTCGTTATCGACACCGATACGCTCGACGGCAAAAAGGCGATCGCCATCACTTTTGACGACGGTCCGAGCGAGTACACACAGGCGCTCGTCGAGGGGCTGAACGAGAGAGGCGCCCGCGCTACCTTCTTCATGGTCGGCAGCAACGTTTCGCAATACCCCGACACCGTCGCTCTTATGGCAAGCAGCGGTCATCAGATTGGAAACCACACCTTTAATCATACCGACATCGCCTCGGCAGGGCTTTCTGCCGCGCAGGACGAGATTTCAAAGACCGACGACGCTATTGCCGCTGCCTGCGGTCAGCGCTCTACGGCGTTCCGCCCGCCGTACGGCTCGTTTACCGACGAGATCGCAAAGAAGATCGACAAGACGTTCACCATCTGGTCGCTCGACACGCTCGACTGGAAGGTCAGGGACGCCGGAAGGATCAAGAACACCATAGTCTCCCAGAGCAGAGACGGCAGCATTATCCTGCTTCACGACCTCTACAAAACGAGCGTTGACGGCGCGCTCGCCGCGATAGACGAGCTTCAGGGCGAGGGCTTCACCTTCGTTACGGTAGACGAGCTGATGACGCGCTACGGCTACCCCATCAACCCCGGCCCGCACAGCGCACAGTACGCCGTTTATGAGACGAATTCGCCTCATGCGGGAGAATACGCAGAGGATATGAAGCGCGACCTTGAAAAGGGTCAGACAAGCTCCGCTTCCGCAGGCTCCTTCTACTTCGACCGCCAGACCGACACAGATACGGACACCTCTTCCGACAAGAAGAGCAGCGACTCCGACGTCTGGGAGGACGAAGGATATTACGACGACTACTATTACGAGAACGAAACAAGCTCGATCAGAACGGTCGAGACGCACTCCGATTCGGATCGTCTCGTTTACTGATCTTATCCGAATAAAAATTACCCGCACGATGGTTCGCCCACCGTGCGGGTATTGTTTTATACTGCCTGCGGATCACTGATCCGTCTTTTCTTTTTTCTGCTGATTGATACGGAAGCAGAGCTGCATGAGGCTGTCTGCAAGATGAACGTTCTCAACGATCACGTCGCTGTACTTCATGCTTATGTCGTAGTGGCTGAAATTCCAGAAGCTGCGTATACCGCAGGCGTAAAGCCGCTCGGAGATCTCTTCGACCGCCTTTTTAGGCACGCAGATTATCGCCGTAACGACCTCGTGCATCTCACAAAAGCGCTCCAGCTCGTCGGTGCTCGTTATCGTGATGCCGCTGATAACGCCGCCGATCTTGCGCTCGTCCTTGTCGAAGATGCCGATAAGGTCGAAGCAGCGGTTGTCAAAGATCACCTGATTGGCGATAGCCGTTCCGATGTTGCCCGCACCTACGAGGATAGCCGGGTAGCGGCACTTGATGCCGAGAATACCCTCTATCTCCTCGCGAAGCTGCGTTACGGAGTAGCCTATCCCCTGCTGACCGAACTCGCCGAAGCAGTTGAAATCCTGCCTAACCTGCGAGGCGGTCGAACGCATTCTTTTTGCCAGCTCGTTGGAGCTTACATGGGAAATGCCCTGCTTGTCAAGCTCCCTTAGAAAACGGTAGTAGCGGGGCAGCCGTCTGACAACGGACGACGAAATCCTTTCTCTTTTTGCCATCGCAGCGATCCTCCGTTTTGCGGAATTGGCGAGATATTCGTATCACATTGCCCTGAGGCGCTCGTCAACGGCTCTGAGGAAGTCTTCCGTATTGACCTTCTGCTTGTTCGGCAGAGTTGAGAGCAGCGCGAGGTCGCCGGTCATTACGCCGTCTTCGATCGTCTTGATCGTAGCCTTTTCAAGCTTGTCCGCAAACTCGCAAAGCTCAGGAGTCTCGTCAAGCTCGCCTCTCTTACGCAGTGCGCCAGTCCAAGCGAAGAGCGTTGCAACGGAGTTTGTAGAGGTCTCCTCGCCCTTCAGGTGCTTGTAGTAGTGACGCTGAACGGTGCCGTGAGCCGCCTCATACTCGTAAACGCCGTCGGGCGAAACGAGAACTGAGGTCATCATCGCGAGTGAACCGAACGCCGTTGCGATCATGTCGGACATAACGTCGCCGTCGTAGTTCTTGCACGCCCAGATGTAGCCGCCGTCGGAGCGGATAACGCGTGCGACCGCATCGTCGATGAGCGTGTAGAAGAACGAAATACCGGCTTCTTCAAACTTAGCCTTGTACTCGTTCTCATAGATCTCAAGGAAAAGATCCTTGAAGCGGTGGTCGTAGATCTTGGAGATCGTATCCTTCGACGCAAACCAGATGTCCTGCTTCTTGTCGAGCGCATAGTTAAAGCAGGAGCGCGCGAAGCTTGAAATACTCTTGTCAAGGTTGTGAACGCCCTGAATGATGCCGTCGGTCTTGAAGTCGTGGATAAGCGAGCGCTCCTCGCTGCCGTCGGGCTTCGTTACGCAAAGCTCTGCCTTAGAGCCTGCCGTGACACGCATTTCTGTATTCTTGTAGATATCGCCGTAAGCGTGACGAGCGATCGTGATCGGCTTGGTCCATGTCGGAACGTACGGCGTGATGCCCTTAACTAAGATCGGGCATCGGAAGACCGTGCCGTCGAGAAGCGCACGGATCGTGCCGTTGGGCGACTTCCACATCTCTTTGAGGTCATACTCCTTGACGCGGTCTGCGTTCGGAGTGATCGTTGCGCACTTTACGGCTACGCCGTACTTTTTAGTTGCCTCTGCGGAATCGATCGTTACCTGGTCGTTCGTCTCGTTTCTGTGAACGAGGCCGAGGTCGTAATACTCCGTTTTGAGGTCAACGTACGGAGTGATAAGGATATCCTTTATCATCTTCCAGATAACTCTTGTCATCTCGTCGCCGTCCATCTCAACGAGCGGCGTTTTCATCTGTATTTTATCGGACATTGTAGTTCTCTCCTTTGTGTATGTTAAGATCTGCGGTCGGTGGATTAACATCGGGGGTGTGCTTTGTTATCTCACGGACGATATCGGAAAGCAGAGACGAGCAGCAGCCAGAAGCACATAAAAGCTCTTTCGAGCAGTATGTTTATCATTTATTGCTCTCTCTTGTGTAGTCGAGCAGACCGCCCGCAAGAATGATGTCTCTCGTTCTCTCGGTGAGATCGCAGTCAACGGGGATCTCGACGCCCTTCGTGACGTTCTTTACGACGATCGGCTCGCCGTTTTCGACCTTTGCGCGAACGTTCTCGATCATGAGCTCGTCGCCCTGGTCGATCTTATCATAATCGTCCGGGTTGACGAACGTAAGCGGGAGAATGCCTGCGTTGATGAGGTTTGCTCTGTGGATTCTCGCGAAGCTCTTCACGAGAACAGCCTTAACGCCGAGGTAGAGAGGAGCGAGAGCCGCGTGCTCTCTCGACGAGCCCTGACCGTAGTTAGAGCCGCCGACGATGACCGACTTGCCAAGCTCGAGCGCTCTCTGCGGGAACTCCTTGTCGCATACCGTGAAGCAGTGCTGCGAGATAGCCGGGATATTCGAGCGGAGCGGCAGGATCTTTGCGCCTGCGGGCATGATATGGTCGGTGGTGATATTGTCGCCGACCTTGAGCGAACAGGAAGCGTCGATGCTCTCGTCGAGCGGAGAGGTCTTCGGGAAGGGCTTGATATTCGGGCCTCTGAGCACCTCTACCTCGTCCATCTTCGACTCCTCGATCGGCTCGACGACCATGTTGTCGTTGATGAGGAACTGCTCGGGGAGCTTGATCTCAACGGCGTCGCCAAGAGTTCTCGGGTCTGTGAAGACACCCGTAAGAGCGGAAGCGGCAGCCGTTTCGGGGCTTACGAGATATATCTGACCGTCGGCTGTACCGGAACGGCCGAGGAAGTTTCTGTTAAATGTTCTCAGCGAGATACCTGCCGAGTTAGGCGACTGACCCATGCCGATGCACGGACCGCACGCGCACTCGAGGATACGTGCGCCTGCCGCGATGAGGTCGCCCAGCGCGCCGTTGAGCGCGAGCATATTGTAGACCTGCTTCGAGCCGGGAGCGATTGAAAGCGAAACGCCCGGGTGAACGGTCTTGCCCTTAAGTATAGCCGCAACACGCATGAGGTCGAGGTAGCTCGAGTTCGTACATGAGCCGATGCAGACCTGGTCGATCTTCTGCGCGCCGATCTCTTCGATCGTCTTCACGTTATCGGGGCTGTGAGGACAAGCCGCCATCGGAACAAGCTTAGAGAGGTCGATGCTGATCTCTTCGTCGTAAACTGCGTCGTCGTCGCTCTTTAGCTCCTTCCAGACCTCTTCTCTGCCCTGAGCCTTGAGAAACTCTCTCGTTACCTCGTCGGACGGGAAGATTGAAGTCGTAGCGCCAAGCTCCGCACCCATGTTTGTGATAGTTGCTCTTTCGGGAACGGTAAGAGTCTTCACGCCCTCGCCGGCGTACTCGATGATCTTGCCAACGCCGCCCTTAACGGACATGATGCGAAGCACCTCGAGAATGATATCCTTAGCGGAGACCCACGGAGAAAGCTTGCCGGAAAGGTTTACTCTTACCATCTTCGGCATTGTGATGTAGTATGCGCCGCCGCCCATTGCAACGGCTACGTCGAGGCCGCCCGCACCCATTGCGAGCATACCGATGCCGCCGCCCGTCGGGGTGTGGCTGTCGGAGCCAATCAGCGTTTTTCCGGGAATACCGAAGCGCTCAAGGTGGACTTGGTGGCAAATTCCGTTGCCGGGACGCGAGAACCATATGCCGTGCTTCTTAGCTACCGTCTGAATAAAGCGGTGGTCGTCGGCGTTCTCGAAGCCTGTCTGGAGAGTGTTGTGGTCGATGTAAGCCACGCTCTTCTCCGTCTTTACTCTCGGCACGCCGATCGCCTCAAACTCGAGGTAAGCCATTGTGCCGGTCGCGTCCTGTGTAAGCGTCTGGTCGATCTTCAGGCCGACATCCGTGCCGACCTTCATCTCGCCGCTCAGAAGATGATCCTTTATGATCTTTTGTGCTATCGTATAACCCATGATAGATTCCTCCCATAATCGGAAATTATAGTACCGTTTTATTATACCAAATCTCCGCCATGTAATCAAACAACAATTTGTTAATATTTTGATAAAATGAATTTTTATCTGAGAATTCCTGCAAAAAAGCCCCTCATGCAGCCGCACGAGGGGGAATAATCTCATACTGATTTAGGGAGCCACTGATTAAATCACGTCCTGCGGACTGAGCACTCATCTTGCTTGCATCTTTAGTCTCGGCTGCCGCCTCGGTCGGTGCTTCTCGCCTGCTGCGAGAGGTCTCCCCCGGAGACCCGCACCGTCGCAATCTGCCTGAAAATCTGGCGGCGCAATCTGAGCACTCGCTTTAATCAGTGCCTCCTTAGATTAAATGCATTAATTATGAAATGCGCGTATTGCATACGCTGATGCCGCGCAAAACGCGTCATCCCGTCTCATACAAACTCATACGCGCCTGCGGCGCTATAAAAGCTTTTTAATTGAGTTTAGTATCAATCTGAAAACTCCTGCACCCAGTATTCACCGTAGATATCGCCGTCAATATGGTAGTGACCGACGCCCATGCGCTTGAACCTCGGGTCGAGGATACTGTTTCTGTGTACCTCGGAAGTCATCCAGTAGGCGACGGCTTCCTCGGGCGTTTTCTGCCCTTCGGCGATGTTTTCCGCGCACACGCCGTAGCCTGCGCCGACCTCGGAGAACACCGTAAACCAATCGGCGCCGTCGGGGCGCTGATGCTCAAAGAGGGACGGTATCTCCTGCGAGCGCTTGTCAGCGGCTTCGCAAAGCCGTCTCTCAAGAACGAGCGGGTCGCACCCCGCCTTTTCGCGCTCGGCGTTGATAAGCTCAAGCACCGCCTCGCTGCTGCCGTCGGGCGATGGCGGCGGAGCCTCTATCTCGCCGCTGTTGACGATCGGAAACTCATCGAAGTATATGATCGTCTCCTGCTCGACAAGCTGCGTTTCCTCGGACTGCTGAGTATTCTCCTCCGGCTGCGTCTCCTGTTCGGTCTGCTCGGACTGAGATGAAACGGCGCTTGACTCGGCAGCGCTTGAAACCGCTTTTGACGCGGCACTTGAAGCCTTTGACGAAGCCGACTTTGACGTTTCCCCCGCCGAAGAAATTTCTTTTGACGAAGCGCTCTTTGAAGAAGCTGCGGAAGAAGCCGCTTTGGACGAATTACTTTTTGAAGAAGCCGCTTTCGACGAGGTATTCTTTGATGAAACGGCGCTTGACAATGGCTTTGAAGATGTGATACCGGACGGTTCACTCACGGCTGAAGCGGCTGTATCGGTATCGCCCGGGCTTGCAGGTGCGGACGACTCATCATAAGCCACGGCGGACTGCACGGTGCTGTTCTCCGCAAATGAAGGCACGCCGCCGGTCTCATTCACGCCGCTGTCCGCGCAGGCTGTAAGAAATAAAAGCAGCAGCGCTGCTGCCAAGGCTTTTTTCATCATTGCTCACAGCTCCTTTATTTCAAGATACTATTCTCAACAAGTTATCACAAGATACAAAAACAGCCGCCCGTCGTTTTGGGCGGCTTGGAGCGGATGACGGGACTCGAACCCGCTACATTCAGCTTGGGAAGCTGACGCTCTACCAAATGAACTACATCCGCGTATGATCTTTTGTACGTTTGATATTATACACCATTTCCCGATCGATTGCAAGATGCTTTGGAGATTTTTTTAATGAATACTGAAAACTTAAAATTGAAGAATGAATAATACAAAGCAAAGATCCCGCCGACATCTCGGCAGGATCTTCTCTTTGGAGCGGATGACGGGGCTCGAACCCGCTACCTCCACCTTGGCAAGGTGGCGCTCTACCAGATGAGCTACATCCGCATATTTAACATATTGGTGCCTCCGG
>ONFG01000003.1 GCA_900317025.1 uncultured Eubacteriales bacterium
TTCTTAAGAGATTCCTCTACGGATTTTTTGCACTCATCATACCCGTAATGCTCCACCCACACCTTGGTGGTCAGGAAAATATCCTCACGGGGAACACCGGACTTTTCAATCGCTGTACCGACCTCTTCTTCATTAAAATAACTCTGAGCCGTATCAAGGCTGCGGTATCCTGCTTTCAGCGCATCCAGGACGCACCTTTCGCACTCATCCTTTGTCACCTGATATACGCCATAGCCTAAGATCGGCATCTTGATTCCATTAGAAAGTGTTACATATTTCATCGTAAAATTCTCCTTCAATATATCGGTACATTCCGTAACCTTGATTTAAGTATAAGAAAAAGAGACCTCAAACAGAAGTCTCTTTTCGGAACACAGTTTATACCAAAAGGTATAAACTCATATAATTTCTTTTAATGCGCTCAGAAATTGTTTCACTTTTTTATCCGGGGTTCTGGAGTACATCAAACCGTATGGCATATCATACTTCCAGCCCATGCGGACAGTCTTTAGGAGTGGGTGTACTGTTTTCCACCGCTCAGTGGTAACAAGAAGCCTGCCGCCGTTCTCACATTCATTGAAAACACCTGTGTTATAGAGCGGAAAATCTACGATTTTTACCTGCGGATGATTGGCGACAAGGTATTCACGCAGTGCATCCATGCTGCCCATACTGCCCGGGGAGAGCATCATCAGTTCCTGCCCGTAAAGGTCTTTGACAGACAGACGTTTTTTCTTGGCAAGAGGATGATTGACCGAAAAAGCCACGCATAGCTTGTCCCGGGTCAATTCAATGCCATTACATTCGCGGTAGTTTAACAGATCCTCATCGAACAGTCCTGCGACCACATCGATGGTTTCGCCGAGATTTTTCAGGATCATCCTTGCATTCTCAGGAGTATTATCGAAAGGCACAAGCTGGAATTTCAGCCCCGGCAGGATTTCGGACAGTTTCGGCCATAGTTCCACAAGTACTTCCGCCGGTGTCATAGGCGACGTGCCGATGCGGATAATGTGTCCGTCACTCTTCATGGAAGAGATGGCTCTTGATGCGGCTTCACGGCTCATTCTGATCAGTTCCGGCGCATCCTTCTTTAAGGATTCACCGGCTTTTGTCAGTTTCAGCCCTCTGTGTGTTCTCTCAAGAAGGCGAACGCCAAGGTCATCTTCTAAAAGATTGATCTGCTTGATGACCGCAGATGGTGTGATGTACCCTGCTTCCGCAGCTTTGGAGAAGCTCCCAAGCTCCGCCACCTGCAGGAATAAATCCAGATGTGGATCATACAGCATCGATCTCACCTCGTTTCTTGTTTTTTCGATTCACTATATGTGGAAGGAAGGTCACCACACACCCTGCCAGGATAACGGCAAACATGGTAATCGGCGGATAAACAAAGATCGCAAGAACAATGCCAATCGCCTTAATGATTAGGTCAGCTGCAACGATTTTTCGGGAACTATAGTCCAACGCGCTCATCGAACCGTTGGCTCTTGCCACTGCCCGCCCAAGCGCCATGTTGGATAGTGAAACACATATCACCACCACGCTGTAAAGCATCTGCGCAAAAAGGCTTGTAAAGTGATCACTAACAAAGGATGTCACATACGGGAAGAAAGAGGCAAAAAACAGCATGATGATGCTCCACCAGAGCACCCTGTTATCTATCTTCTCAACTTTGCTCCACTGGTTATGGATATTCACCCACATGGCACCGAGCCAGAAGAAGGAAACAGCATAGGAAAAGAAATCAGATTTTAGCGCCAAGAGCGAAGCCCAATCTGCCGCTTCCGGTTTCTTCAGTTCCATCACCATTATTGTCATGATGATCGCCAATATCGCATCCGTAAATGCGCTGAGTCTTTCTTTGCTCATTCTTCAGCAGCCCCTTTCTTCTTCACATAGACAAGCTGGATGTCGTAGCCCAGCTTATCGAGCATATCCACAAAGACCTTATTGATGATGCCCTCTTTCTTGTTTATCAGCCTGCTGACATACGGTGCAGAGGTGCCGACCATCTGCGCCAGCTGTGCCTGTGTGACACCTTCCTCCAGACATTTTACTTTTACATCGATCTCAAGGTTGTTCTTAATCATATCTTAGCTCCATTTCGTGCAATCTTGTTTCACTAATCGGACAATTAATTATATCACAAATTCATGAATATTTCTACCATCGAGCAAAAAAAGAGCCTGTGAACACTTGTTGGTTTGTCAATGATGTGTTACACATTTTTAAGAAAAAAATAACCTCACCGGTATCTAAAAAGTGATCAAGAAATACACGAGGAGATTTCCACCCGAGAGGGCGCATAGGAAAGTTGTTGTATCTTCTGGTGTGTACAGCTAATTGCTTTCTGAAGTCGTCGAATGAGTAGAATTTATGGGAAGCGTAGAATTATTCGTTGTCCTTACGATAAGAGCGTTCCACCTTTCCATTATGTCGAGGTGTGTAAGGTCTGATCAGGTTGTGCCTGATATCCAGTTCGGCGAGCCGAGCTTCAAACATAGTCTTATCAACATTACTTTTACTGCCACCAAATTTTTTTGTAAATTCTGTGCCGTTATCAGTTTGTACGCACTCGATCTCAAACGGAAATGCTTTTATCAGCTGATTAAGAAATGCCGTTGAAGAATATGTGCTGTACTCGGCAAAAGCGGCTATATAACGGAATCGGGTGTATTCGTCTATCGCTGTGTACTGATAGTATTTTTACCCTTAGCAGCACCCACAAGGCATGCCGCCGGAACGTATTTGACGTCAATCTGAACACGCTGTCCGGGATAATACATCTTCTCATAAGGCTTTGGAACATATTTTGGATTAGGGAGTGTTTTTCGTGGTTATCCAAGCTTGCGAAGCACTCGGTAAAGCCCGGTAACACTTCGCTTATACTCTCTCTGCCTAAGCTTGACCCAGAATACGACCAGCCCGGCGTTGGGATTTCTGCGGCGCATATCCTTTATTAGCTTTATTTCTTCTTCTGTATGTTGATTGGGGTGATGTTTAGGCTTGCGCGAACGATCGGCAAGAGATTGGAGCGTTCCGTCATACCTTCTCTTCCAAAAGTAGATATATTGACTGGTAACATTGTACTTTATTGCCGCTTTTGTTACTTCATTTTTCTCGGAGTATTTAATTAGGGATTGACGAAACATCATCTTTTGTTTTACAGTATTCATAGCAAATAGGATCTCCTTTGTTCTGTTTTTGGTGGTAGATTAACTGTAACACAGGTTTTTCCTATTTGCTATTCTTTTTTTAACTGTAACACATAAATTGTAATCCTACATTCTCGAATACAGACTGATACCGCTCATGGTGTGCTCGGTCAACATCGGCAACGAGCTTTCGGCGGCAGTGCTGACCAGAGGGCTTGGTACAGCGGTCAAGCGCACAAATATATGCAGGATAGGTTTTCGCGTTCAGGATATCGTAATTCTGCTGTCGCTGTTGATCGTATATATTCTTTTTATGTTTGGAAAGGTCGGTGCGGTAATATGAGCGAGATCGCGGCAGCTATCAAGAATGTGAGCTTTCAATATCAAAACGTAAATGATAATGCGTTAAATAATATTGATCTCACGATATTCAAGGGTGAGTGCGTGCTGCTTTGCGGCGACTCGGGCAGCGGCAAAACCAGCGTAACGCGGCTTCTTAACGGGCTGCTTGATCGGAGTATTTTCAACCTATCGGGCGGCGAAAAGCAAAAGATCTCGTGCGCCGACGCTGCGGCTATGCAGCCCGATATTTTTGTACTTGACGAGCCGCCTTCAAATCTCGATATTGATTCCATCGAGCAGCTTAAAGGTATCTTGCGGCTTTGAAAAAAAGCGGCAAAACGATTGTTATTGCGGAGCATCGTTTGGGGTGGCTTTCTTCACTTTGCGACAGAGTGATCCTTATGGAAAACGAACGTATTTTCGGAGAGTATGACGGGAGCAGCTTTTTCTCGTTGGATCCGGATAGTCTTACGTCAATTGGTTTGCGCTCTTTTAATTGCCCGAACAATTATTTTGACGGTAAAACCGGACTGTATGCCATCAAAGGCAGCACAGCAAAAGAGAATATGATCCTTAGCGATTCTTATTACTGCTATAGCAGACAGTCTGCGCTGAAAATAGGCAGCTTAGAGTTACCGGAAAAATCAGTTATCGCGGTAACAGGTCATAATGGAGCGGGAAAATCTACGTTTGTGAAGTGTCTGTGTAGCTTGCAGCGAGGCTTTAAGGGCAAAGTGATAGTGAACGGGGTCACGTACAATCCCCGAAAGATGCGGAAGATATCTTATATGGTGATGCAGGACGTAAATCATCAGTTGTTTGCCGAAACGGTGCTCGAAGAGGTCATGTTAGGCGCAGACAAAAGCGATGAAGATAAAGCGCTCGCAATTCTCAAAAGGCTCGGTATCGAGCAGTATAAAGACCGCCACCCGATGTCGCTTTCGGGAGGACAGAAGCAGCGAGTCGCCATCGCGTCTGCTCTGCTTGCAAAGAAAAGGCTTTTCGTCTTTGACGAACCGACAAGCGGACTTTATTTCAGAAGTATGGAAGCGACAGCAAAGCTACTTCGCGGTATTTCGATTGAGTGTAGCGTTCTGATCGTTACACACGACCCTGAGCTTATCGACCGCTGCTGCACACATATCCTGCATATTAAAAACGGACAGATATGATATAACGAAAAGCTCCCGGAAGTCCGGGAGCTTTTTTCATGCGCCATAGCGCCCCTGTAACGCGCGCCTTTTGAAACGCGTCTCAAGTAGGATAATGAAAAGTATGCCGCGCACTATAAGCTCGATACACATCGCCGTCCATATTCCGGGAAGCCCGTAGGAGGTGGCCAGGAGCGCAGCGAGCGGGATACGGACTACCCACATACTCACGAAGTTCAGTACGCTTGAAACTGCGGTATCCCCCGCGCCGCGGAAAACGCCGGACGCGACTATCGAAGCGGCGTACATCGGCTCGGCAAACGCCTCGATGCGCAGTATCTCCGCGCCGAGCTGCCTTATCGCCTCGTCGGGAGTAAGAAGAGCGATCATCTGCGGGGCGAAAGCGAACATCAAAGCGCCGCTCGCCGTCATGACCGCCATTCCGATAGCCGTCGTAAGGCTGCCGAGGCGCTTCGTTATGTCGCTGCGCTTTGCGCCTATGCACTGACCGATTATCGTTGTAGCTGACGCGCCGATACCGTAGCCCGGCATATAGCAGAGGCTCTCCGCCGTTATGCCGAAGGAGTTCGCCGCTATCGCCACGGAGCCGAGCGGAGAAACTATCCTTGTGAACGCGATGTACGCGCCGCAGGTGATCGTTTGCTCGATCGCTACGGGAATGGCTATCCTCACCGCTCTGCCCAGGTCGGCAGGCTTCAACACAAGCCGCTCGCCCTTTCTCAGGTGAAGCGGCTTTGAGCGCACAAGGAGAAAATAGAGCAGCAAAAAGACGGTCACAACCTCCGAAAGCGCCGTGCCGAGAGCCGCGCCGGTTATCCCGAGGTCGGCTCCGGGGAGCGTGAACGAAAGCCCAAAAAGAGATAGCCCTCTCGGCGGGAAGATGAGCAGCGCGTTGAAGATGACGTCAAGCGCGCACATCACGATCTCGAGAATTCCCGGTATCTTCATGTCGCCGCTGCATTGGAGCATTCCCGCGGCGGTATAGTTCATCCCGACGACCGGCAGCGAAAGCGCGAAGACGAGAAAATATGCTGACGCGCCCTTGCAAAGCGCCTCACCGCCGCCGAGCCAGACCGGCAAACGGTCGCTCACCAAAGCACCGACAGCAAGAAGCAAAAGGCTGAATAACGCGACTGTTAAAAGCCCTTGCTTGACGATGCTGCGGGCGCCCGTTTCGTCTTTAGCGCCTATCCTGTTCGCGATCTGCACGGTGAAGCCGGCAGCGGCAGCCATGCTCAGCCCGCCGAAAAGCCATGTGCTCGATGAAACGAGTCCGATCGCCGCCGAAGCATCTGCGCCGAGCCGACCGACCATAGATGCGTCGATATACTGCATTATGAGGCTCGAAAGCTGAGCGAGTATCGCCGGGACGCTCAGCTCAAAGATCATGGCGATCTGCTGCGCGAGCGTTAACGTTTCACCGTCGCGCATTCGCTCCAGAAGTGTTTTTTTATTCGCTTTTGTCATAGATCAAGTCCCTTTTCGCCGCATCCTGCGCGCTTGGCAGTTCGCTTTACTGCCTGTAGCCTACACGTATCTTGCCGTTTCTTGAGATCATGTAGTCGATCACCTGGTTAAGCTCGTCGTCGCCCTTTCCTCTGCCGGGCAAAGAGCAGAGGTCGATCGTGCGCCCCTCAAATGTAGTTGCTTTGAGGATACGGGAGTCTTCTATACCGTTTGTCGAATGGATGTATTGATACACTCTCGTCACCTCGGAGTACGGCACCACCGTTCCGGTGTTTCGCCCGATGATGAAGCGATCGCCGAGCACCATTCGCCCGTTAAAGGCTCTTCCTGCGTTTGCAAAATCGAAGAGCAGCGTTCTCATTGCCTCCGGGTCGGCTTCTATCCCGGCGAGAGTGTCGAAAAAATATCGTTTCATCGCCTTGTTCAGCACAAAGAGAAACCCCGCTATAATAAAGCCTACAACGAGCACCGCTATAACGGGAACGATATATGTGCCGATAAAAATAAGCGCCACAGACAGCATCACAACAAAGAATATGGCGAGCACACCGATGACCTGAGCCACGGCGGGTCTGGAAGCGTATTTGATAAGATCCTTTTTTACTTTTTCGTCATTCATGCCGCTCACCTCCCTATGAATCCGACGGCGATGCCGTTATTTTTTGACGTAACCGTTTCGATCACGCGTTTAAGCTCCTCGTCATCCTTTCCCCTGCCAGGTATCGCGCAGAGGTCGAGCTTGCGCTCGAACGCCGTTTCGACGGAGAGGTAACGCGGCTCCTTGCCGATGCATACGTTATTCGGGATCCACTGGTAGATGCGCACAAGCTCGCCGTATTCGCGTATAACGCCGGAGCACTTGCCCATTATGTAGACGTCACCGAGAATTAGCTTGTCGCCGAATGCCCTTTTGCCGTTTTGGAAATCTGCAAGCAGCCGCGCCGACTTGCTTGAATCCATAATGCTTTCCAGCTTCTTTTTGTACTTATGGCGCTGAGAGACCGACAACGCGATGAGCGTTATGCCGAGCAGCAGCGTGAAGATCACGCCGGCAACGATCCCCACAGGATCGCCCGATATAAAGCTGCCATACGTCACCACTGCACCGACGATAGTCATAAGGATTCCACCGATCAGATAATGACGGCGCGGGTTTGTGTAATGTATCAGTTTTTTGTATTCGTTTTTGTCCATATTTCTCCACCCCCGAGGCGCTCTGCGGAGCTTATCCCGCCGGACGCCCGCCCTCTATATTATATGATAGAAGAGCCTCCGCGACACTTTTGCGGCTTGGCTTTCATAATACAATTATACAATGTATCTCCATGGATTTCAACACTTATTCTTTTTTCGGTCGGCAGGCGCCGACTGGCAGTTCCGATTTCACTTTACCGATGAGGTCAGTTGGTCTCCGCGCCGAAGCCTACCCACTGAAAATATACACTTATCTTTTTTTGGGTCAGAAAGCGCCAAGCATGTAAGTGTACGATTCAGCAGGCAGAAAAGTAAGGCATATTGGATACGCCGATCCGCGCGGAGAATCGGTGAATAATATGACAAACTAAAAGCGCGTACTGCCTGCGGCCGCTCGGCCGCCGACCCGCAATGTTTAATTGACTTATCGACCTCATGAGGAGTATAATGAAAACAGGGGGTATTATTTATGGCGAATAAACAGATAAAAAGGAAAAAGCTTCATGTTATCGGTATTCTGATTCCGGCGGTGGTCGTTGTTTTGACCGCAGCGTTCTTCATTTATACAGGCGTTTACTACAAAGCAGCCCCGGATGCGCTCTCGGCGCTTTTGGGAGACGATACCGTCGCAGTCTCGGAAACGGTCGACGGCTGGCTTTTTGATGGCCCGTCGGATGACGTACTGCTCATTTTCTACGGCGGCGGAAAGGTCGAAGAGGAAGCATACGCACCGCTCATGAGGGAGATCGCCGAGGGCGGCGTCGACACTTACCTGGTGAAAATGCCGTTTCGTCTGGCGGTTTTAGACAGCGGCAAGGCAGACAAAGTGATCGCTTCAACAAGCTATGACCGATATATCGTAGGAGGTCACTCGCTGGGCGGCTCGATGGCTGCATATTTTGCCGCAAACGAACCCAACAAGGTAGACGGCGTGGTGCTTTGCGCCGCTTATGCGACAGAGAAGCTCGACGGCAGGCTTAAAGTCGTCTCCGCTTACGGCACACAGGACGGGGTTCTGGATTTCAAAAACTACGAAGACAATAAGCCCAATCTCCCGGCAGGCTTTACCGAGCTTGTGATAGACGGCGGCAACCACTCGGGATTTGGCTGCTACGGCTTTCAAAAGGGAGACGGCGAGGCACAGATCGAACAGTCCGCTCAAAGAGCGCTTACCGTCAGCGCCGTTACAGAAGCCTTCAAGGAATGACAGCGTACAAAGATCAGCTCTCGGCGAGGGCTGATCTTTTGTCGTAAGTGTATGATCTTTGTGTGCAGCCATCGGCGCGTAGACCGGCTGACCTTAACGATAAACTAAAATCGGAACTGCCTGCATTTTCGTCTTTATCTGTTGATATCGCAGGTAATTTATGTTATAATGTAAAAAATGCCGATAATACAGGCGCATTATCGTTATTTACAGAGAAAGGATCTTTAAAAATGGGTCACCGACCGGAACTGATCGTAATGCTTACTTACAACGATCTTACAGTAGAAAACGCACTTGAAGTGTTTGAACAGTGCAGAGATTCAAAGGCACTGTACTGGGGCTTTAAGGAAAAGCCGCTTTCCCTCGACAAAATGAAGAAGCTTTCGTCTGCCATTAAAGCTAGCGGAAAGACCGCGTGCCTTGAGGTCGTGGAATACACGGAGCAGGAGTGTCTCGCGGGTGCAGAGACCGCCGTTAAGTGCGGCATCGATATTCTGATGGGTACGCTTTATTTTGATTCGGTAAACGAATACTGCAAGGCGTACGGACTGAAATATATGCCGTTTGTCGGCGATGTGAAGGAACGCCCATCAATACTTGAAGGGTCTGTGGATAAGATGATAGAGCAGGCGCGCGAGCTTATCAAAAGGGGAGTTTACGGTATCGACCTGCTCGGCTACAGATATACGGGAGACGCATCGGAGCTAAACCGCAGATTGGTCCGCGAGCTGGACGCGCCCGTCTGTATTGCGGGCAGCGTCAACAGCTTTGACAGGCTTGACGAGATAGCGCGTATCTCGCCGTGGTCGTTTACGATAGGCAGCGCCTTTTTTGACGGTGCGTTCGGCAGCGATATCACGGCTCAAATAGACGCCGTGTACGGTTATATTAACAAGTAAATAAACGCAAGAAGAGCGCAGGCAAAGCTTCCTGCGCTCCCTTTTATTGCTTATCTTATCTGCTCCTTCGGGATAAGCTCCGGATCAAACATCACCTGTGAATGGTTGTTTCGAAGAAGATCTTTCCCAAGGAGCTTTCCTGTGGCGCGGTCGTATTTTTCGCGATAGATCTTAGAGATCCTGTACCATTTTTCGCCTTCCTTTGAAAAATGATGATCCTCCTCGACGATCTTGTATGTATACGGGAAAGCGCGTTCGCTGCGCAGCTCGGCGTAAAGCTTCTCGTCGCTGCACCACACGAGAAGCTGAACGTCCTTCCCTTCGTCGGGAGCAAGCGCGTCGGAGTGATAGTGGATCTCAGTAATGTCGAGTGGGCTTTCAAGAACGATCAGATTAAGTGTATTTGCAAGATTGCATAGCCCGCCTCCGATTCCCGGCATGAGCTTATTGGCAATGATGACCCTTCCGTCTTTGTATCCCTTTTTCTTTGTGGTGTTGCCCACTGTGTGCCAGAAGGAAAACGTTTCGCCGGGGTGTATTATCAGACCGTTAATGCTTTTGCACGCTATGTTGATATTCACCGCCTTGTTCTCCTGCAAAACGGGATCGATCCCGGGGCCGCGCTTAATGAGACCCGAGCTGTGCTCCGCTGCAAGAGATTCAAGCTTTTCATTTTGAATATTCTTTGAAAAGACTTCGCCGCCGACAACGTCTTTAAGCTTCCTTTTCATGATCTCCTTTTGCATGGATATCTTATAGCAGGTCGGGCTGATATCACAAAAGTTTTTATTCTTGTTCAGCAGCATACGTTACACTTTCCCTTCTGTTTTTATACAATCTTCCACGGTATTTCCTTTGGCGGCGGTAAAGGAAGAGCAGTAGCTTTTCGGCGTATCTGCGAAAGCCTATCCACGCCCTTTCGTCGACAACGATGTAATCAACGAGTATGCTCGCCATCCCGCTTCTGTTCGCCGCAAGGATATCGGTGAATATCTGGTCGCCTCAAGGATATCGGTGAATATCTGGTCGCCTATAAAGACGGTTCGATCAAAGCCCGTTTGAAGCATCTCAGCCGCCTTAAAGCAGCCGCCCGGGTCGGGCTTTGCGGCATCGGCAATATACAGCGTGTCTATGTTCCTTATAAAACGCAGTATCCGCTCCTCGTCGTTGTTTGATAGCAGCAGCGTTTTGAAGCCCATTTTATGAAGCCTGCGAAAAAGCGCCTCGACCTCGGGGGTTGCGTCGTCTCCGTGGTGAACGAGCGTATTGTCTATATCGAAGACAAGCCCTCTATATCCGCAGTCGTAAAGCTTTTCGTAGTCGATATCGAAAACACTTTTTTCACATTCATAAGGATACAGCTTTTCAATCATGTTTCACACTCCGAATTGACCGCCCCCAGTGGCCAAGCGGCCACACGCAGTACGCGGACATAGATTTATATAGGATGCAGTTTGCGCCCGCGTCCGAAAAGACTCCCTAAAGGCAGTCTTCTCCCGGTGACCACCCGCAACATCAGTTTTCAAATGCGGCGATCATCTTCTGTTTTCAAAAAATTCCCAACGGTTTTGCGTGGCGGCGCGTGCCGCCCCCGCAGAAAGTTCCGTCATACTTGATTCTGATAGCAGGGCTGAACGCCCGAAGCGACGGACTCGCCGCTGTCGTATTATCCACGTTACTGTAAAAAATGGACACGGCGCCGCTGATAATATGATAACACATTCGCGGCACCGTGTCTAGGTTTTTTTGAGACAGATCGCAGCAGTAACGGTAATATCGCTGAAGTAACGGGGCGATCTGTCTGCTGCCCGCCCCGACAGCGTTATATTATTTGACGAGCGTCACAAGCAGCCCGACAAGCAGGGAGACTATCACTCCGAACAAGCTGCCCGGGAAAAGGATTCCCTTGAGATGAAACCACTTCTGATGATACGCCTTATCCATATGTTCGGTCCCTTCCAGCCTGAACATCGGCAAATTGGCAAAAAGCACCCAATCGAGGAAGAACGTATCGTAAGCACCGATCCACATCATAAGAAGAAGGGCCAGCAGGAAGCCCTGCGCAAAGGTCTGCGCTCCCGCACACAATGCGCACACAAGAATGATACCCGTAAAGAGAAGTATGCCGAGGACTTTTGACAGGATCACCTTCTTTGACCTGTAGGTGACTTCCATTTTTTCATGCGTCTTGAAATACTCCTCCTGTATATCGGGCGGGTAATTGTGGATACTCTGGGCGCTGTATTTCTTGTCGTTGCGCGCTGCCATAAAAACTATGGCGGTAAAAAGCGCGGCAAAGATCAGCATTTCGACAGGGATAACTGTAGTGTTCATTACAATTCCACCTTTCCGTATATGGTAGGTCTAAGTCTGTGGCTTTAGTCTGTTTGGATCTCTGAGTTATACATTGCTAACTTTAATATACTACATAACGCGCTTTGTGTCAAGTGCATACATTGTATATTCCGTGTATGGCATGATACCACGTACCGAACTTCGAGCGCCAACCGATCAGTCTGCGCATTCGGCTAGTCTTCTCGGGGCGTTTTGGGCTAAAGCTTTTTGATCTGCGCAAGCCGATCTCCCGCGCCGGAAGCCGCATTAAGGATCATACTTTTTGTATCGGCTCAGCAGCATACAAAAAAGCGCCTACCGAAGTAAGCGCTTAGCTGCATCAGCGTGCAAAGCACGCGCATTTCAAATTAAAGCATTTTATTTGAAATTAGTATTACAAATCATCAGACTAAGAGGCGCGTTATCACGAATCGAAGAAATGCTGACCGTCTTCCGTCACGAGTCTTTCGGTTCTCGGGTACTCGAAGATCTTTGGGTCACTGCGGTTGGCTTCAAGGTATTGTACGAACTCATCGGCGTACCATTTTGCCATGCCGAGGTTATGCATGAGGTAATGGCCGCAGTTTACGGGTGCTGCGCCGGGGACTTCGTCTGCGCTGCCGACCGATTTGAATGCGTTCAGCAAAAGCTCGTATATCTCTTCGGGGGAACGGCTGCCCTTGAGAATAAGGTAAAATCCCGTAAGACACCCCATAGGGCCCCAATAGATAACCTCATCCTTCCAGTCGGGATCGTTTCTGAGGTAAGTTGCGATGATATGCTCAAGCGAATGCATTGCTGCAACATCTATCGCAGGCTCCCTGTTCGGTCTTTTGAGTCTTATATCGTAAGTTGTAACTGTATCCGTACCTACCTTATCTACTCTGCTTGTAAAGATACCGGGAACGATAAGTGTATGATCCACGGAAAAGCTCTGTATTAAATCCATATATTTCTCTCCTTTTTTAATTAGCGTTGCTGCCTTGCCTTTGCCGCGGCAGGCGTGCGCCTGCAGGCAGTATCTGTCCCGTCAGACCGCACTCCGGGGTACGACACGCCGCTTACCTTTATTGTATTCAACAGTTTTTGTCGATAAACTCCGCTGTCAGGTCAATCACATACTTTGACCAGAAGCGTCTGTCGCCGTGGTGCGCTCCTTCGACACGGTAAAGCTCGGCAGTCTTGTTGCCGCTTTTCAGTGCTTCGTAAAGCCGGCAGCTTTGCCCAAACGGGACAAGCTCGTCGTTGCTTCCGTGAAAAATGAGAACAGGCGGGGCAAAGCGGTTCTCGCTGATATAGTTTTTGACGATCGTCTTTTGTGCAAGACCGAGGTTCTCAAGCACATTGATGCCGCCGAGCATCTCCCCCTCGGGGCTGCCCGGCACACGATGATCCTGTATAGACGGCTCGTCGTTCATCGTCGTTATATCCGTCGGACCGTAGTGATCTATGACGCCCTTTACGGAGTAATCGAAGCCTTTCAGTTCGTCGTCCTCCAAATCGGCAACTCCGCAGGTAAGACCTGCCATCAGCGCGGTATAACCTCCCGAGGAGTCTCCCATGAGGAACACCTTTTCTGGGTCGATATTATACTCCCTGGAATGCTTCTTCATGAACTTTATGCCCGCCTTCGCGTCGAGGACAAAGCCGGGGAACGGCTCAAGCTGCGAGCCTCTGTATTCGAGCAGCGCCACCGTATAGCCCCTCGCGGCAAGAAGCCCCAACTGGGGAACTCTACTCTTGACGTTTTGCTGCCTGAATGCCGAACCAGGTATGAAGATGATAAGCGGCGTCCTGTTCGAAGGCGCAATTGGCTTTATTATCTGCAAATAAAGCGCGCCGCCGTCTCTGACAACGTATGGAACGTCGTATTCATACGTGATCTCATAATAGTCGCAGGGCGGGTCTATCGCCTTCATTCCATCTGCGGAGGCAAGGCTTTTGGGAAAATCTTCTCTTGAAACGTTTAAAGGTTCTATGTCGGTCACTCTCTTTCCTTAGCGTTCACGGCAGACCGCTGCCGCAAGGCTGATTCAACTGCCTTTTCATAATTTTACCATTTATAAAACGAGTTGTCAATCGCTTTGTAGGGCGGCGTGACGTACCACGGACGGCACTTCAAATGCTATCCGATCAGTCTTCGCACTATTCTTACAGCTCAAAAAAGGAGTCATATCTCTATGGCTCCCGTCGCTCTCGTAGCCAAGATCCGGTATGCCCGAATTCATGGCGAGAAGATCCTTTATCGCGATCCTGCTGCACTCGGCATGATCTGGTTGACGTTTTGGTCAATTGCGAGTACAATTATATCAGTGAATTATGATCGGAGGCTGCCTTTTATTATGGAAAAGCAAAAGCAGCAGGGATACCCTGCAATTCTCAGCAAAAAGTGGTATTTGTATCTTACGGAGTTCTTTTCCGGAATGTCGGTAATGGCGGCGGAGCTTGGCGCAAGCCGTTTGCTGGCACCTTACTTCAGCTCGTCCCAGATCGTCTGGACAATAATCATCGGAACTATCATGATCGCGATGGCGCTGGGCAATATCTACGGCGGCAGGAGCGCCGACAAGGACCCTGACCCCGACAAGCTCTATAAGCGGATCCTCTTTGCCGCGGTGTGGCTCGCCGCCATACCGTTTGCCGGAAAGTTCGTTATCGCGGGGATCGCCGGTCTGCTCGTCGTTACTGTAAGCACCAACTTTTTGATATGGGCGGCGTTTTTAACGTGCATGATAGTCTTTGTTTTCCCGCTCTTCCTGCTCGGCACGGTAACACCCTCGCTCGTAAAGTACACCGTCGACAGCCTCGACGACAGCGGGCAGACGGTCGGCACGCTCGGCGCGTTTAATACGATCGGCAGCATAATCGGAACGTTCCTCCCCACATTCATCACCATCCCTGCCGTCGGAACTGCAGTAACATTTCTTATATTCGCGGGTATACTGCTCATTATCGGCATAGTATACTTTGTCTTTGCGAAGGGCGGCAAGAAAAGCGTCGTTGCGTCGGTCTGCCTGTTCCTCGTTTGCTGCGTGCTCTCACCGTCGATGTCGTTTGCTTTCTGGGAGACGGCGCTTGCCTACGAGGGTGAGTCGGTCTACAACTATTTGCAGGTAAAGGACAACGAAAACGAGGCGATACTCTCGACCAACGTTATGATCGGCGTGCAGTCGATCTACAAGAAGTCGGGCGGACTGACAGGTATGTACTACGACTACGCTATGGCAGCGCCGCTGATGGCGGATAAAAGCAGCGACAAGACCGACATTCTCATTCTCGGAATGGGTACGGGAACTTACGCAAAGCAGTGTACCTCATATTTCGACAACGTGACGATCGAGGGCGTTGAGATCGACGAGAAGATCACACAACTTGCCTATGAGTATTTCGATCTGTCGAAGGATATCAGGGTCACCACATACGACGGCAGGGCGTTTCTGAACGTTTGCGACAAGAAATACGACGTTATAATGGTCGACGCGTACCAGGATATCACGATCCCGTTTCAGATGTCGTCGAGGGAGTTTTTCACGCTCGTTCACGACCACCTGAACGACGGCGGCGTTATGGTCGTAAACATGAATATGCGCTCGGAGAAGGACGACGCGATAAACGCGTGGATATCCGACACTATAAGTGACGTTTTCAGCGAGGTCTATACTCTCAATATACCGACCTCCACCAACAGCGAGCTTTTCGCCTCGGACGACCCGGAACTGCTAGGGCGCTTCCGCGAAAAGACTTCGGCGTTGTCAAACCCGGAGCTGTCGGCGTTTATGAAGAGCATAACCGATAAGCTGGAACCTTATGAGAGCGAGGGCCGTATCCTCACAGATGACAAAGCGCCCGTCGAGCTGCTCGGTATGAAGGTGATCGACGATCTTATCCAGTCGGAGCTTGTCTATTACAAAAACGTGATAAAGGAAGAAGGCATACAGGGACTTTGGGAATGAATCCTCGAAAGCCTTTACTTTTCAAACATTAGAGACCCGCAGATGCGGGTCTCTTCTTATCTTTTATGCATCGTTATCCGTCGTTTTTTTCTCCCGAAGATCGTAATCTTTGTCTTCGAGTATCATCTGCAGCATGATCTGCGCAAAGCACGGGTCGAACTGTGTGCCGCTGCCCTTTTCTATCTCTTGCTTTACCTGCTCCTGCGGCATAGGGTCGCGGTAGCTTCTGTAGCTCGTCATTGCGTCGTAAGCGTCGGCAACGGCAATGATCCTTGCCGGCTCGGGGATCTCGTCGCCCTTTATCCCGTCGGGATAGCCGCTTCCGTCATACCGCTCGTGGTGCCATCTCGCGCCCATGGCAAGCTCCGTCTTCTCTTTGATATTGCGAAGTATCTTTGCGCCCATTACGGGGTGCTTCTTTATCATCTCATACTCGTCGTCGGAGAGCCTGCTCGGCTTGTTTATCACGGCGTCGGGTATGCCGATCTTTCCGATGTCATGGAGCAACCCCATCATATAGATGTCGTTAAGCTCCGATTCGTTGTAGCCGAAGCGGCTGGCGATCTCCCTCGAGTAATCGGCGACGCGGCTGGAGTGACCTTTTGTGTAGGTGTCCTTTGCGTCGATCGTTCCGGCAAGCGTTTTTACGATGTGGATAAGCATCTGCTCTTTCTCGAGTGTTTTGTTATGCACCTCGTCTTCGAGTTTGCTTCTTACCGTTCTGATGTCCTCGATCTGCTGGATAACAACAAGAATAAGCAGGCACATCAGACCGATGAGCATGGGCAATTCGTTGCTCTTCATCTCAAAGAATATGAGCATGATTACCTCGATGATGGACATTATCACGAAGATGAGGAAACCCACGGCCATATAGGGGTATTCCTTGACGTGACCGCTTCTCACGTCGAGCAACAAAGTCACAAGCACGCAGAGAGCGATCAGACCAAGAACAGAGTCTATATAAACGAGTGCGGACTGGAATGAGAACACCTCTGTAAAATGCAGCGCCGACCACACAATAAAGTTTATGAGCGACAGCACGAAAAGGATGGTATAGCACGTTTTGTACCTGTATTTCTGGATAGAGTTGATGTAGATGAGCAGTGCAAACGGCATCATCATGCAGAACATGAAGCCCATTACGCCGTCTACATAATAGACTCTCGTCACGAAAGGCGTTATCTGGGAGACGGCGATCAGCCAGCAGGCAACATCCAGGATACCAAGCGCGCCGTAAAGCATATCAATAGTCTGCTTTTTCCAGATGCGGATCACAAGGCCAATCACGGTTACGAGCAGCGACGCCACAAAGACAATGAGCGACATTGCAAAAGAGACACCGTGCTTTTCCGCAAGATAGTTGTATACGCCGTCGAAGGTGGTGATGAACGTCTCGGTAACGACCATCGGGTTCCAGTCGGTCTTCCCTTTTTCGATGGTAAGCTCAGCCGATGAATCGGACGAGTTCAGCGGCACCATAAAGTAGAATTCCTAGATGGAACCGCCCGGTATCGCGGTATCATTTGAACGGTCGAACTCCTTGCGAAGCACACCGTTTATGTATACCTTAACGCTGCTCCTGTTCATAAAGCATAGGATACTGTCGTCCTTGATATCGTCGGGCAGGCGCGCGGTCAAGGTAAAGTCCTCTGAATAAGCCCTTTCGTCGGCGTATACGCGCCCCGCTTCTAAGATTTCGCCATCTGCGGCGGCAACGTCCCAGCTTTCAATATAGTTTATAGCCGAATCGTCCTTCTTCGCGTTTCTGACGATCTCTGTCAATTGGACGCCCATGACAATAGTGAATATGAACACGCACAGAAAGATTATCTTGAATATGATCCTGTTTATCTTGGATGGCTTACTTACACCCATGTCTTTCTCCTCAAGGCTTTTGCCGTTTCATTTCATTAAATGCTTCGTCATAACTGCTTTCTTTATTATTCAAATTATCCGCGTTAATTCTACTCTTGCCCCATATTATCAACAGAAACTACGCTGCCAAGGCTTGCGGGGATCATCAAAAAAAGCAGCCTTAAAAAGCACCCGGCTCGGTTAAAGGAACAGGATGCTCGAATTTATTAGGATAGTGCGGAGCTGCCGAGACCTTACTCCGAGTAGCGGAAAAGGCAGCCGGAATAGTAGGTCACATACTCGTCGCTTTCGGCTGTTGCTGTAGGAGCGACCGTTACGACCCAAGCCTAAAAACCATCTGAAGCATGACCCTTGTAGGCGTTAATGTTCTCGGCGTCGGAGCCTGCCTGCTGCTTTACGTTTGCGAAGGCCTCACTCTCGCTGAGGTATAAGTCAGACTCGCTGCCGGTCTCGCCGCCTGCGTTGCTTCCGAAGGTAAAAACCCTGCCGTCTGCGGCGTTTTCCTCGTCGTCTTCCCATACGACGGTGTTGTTCTCGCTGAAGATCAAGCGACCCTTACACTTTGTATAGAGAACCTGTTCGCTCTCGGTCGCGCCGCCCTCGGACGATTCGATCTGCTTCTTAATTATCCTGCACACTTCGCGCGGTTTATGACAAAGCACAAAACAAACCTCTTGAAGCTGTGCTTCTAAGCAGGATACTATGTGAAAATGGCCGCAGTAAAGCACGGTCATTTTCCGACAAATACAAAATGCTTCAAGGCAGTCAAACCGCGACGGTCTTAGCTGCTTCGGTTTCAAGGTAATCTATGAATCCGTCTTCGGGCTGCGGACGGCTGAAATAGTAGCCCTGAATCAGATTTCCGCCGGATTTTGATGTTCTTTCAAGCTGTGCGGGCGTTTCGACGCCCTCCTGCACTACGTTGTAGTCAAGGCTGCGGATCACACGGATCAAGCCGTCGAGCAGACATGAGGTCGCTTCGCTGTGCTCCGCCTCCCAAAGGATGGATTTATCTATCTTGACGTTTTTATAGCTGTTGCTTATAAGCTGCTTCAGGTTTGAATAACCCGTGCCGAAATCGTCCAGAGAGAATGTATAGCCAAGGCGGCGAAGTTCTTTGATACTCTGCTCGACCGCAGGCGTTTCGCTCGTCGACGCCGTCTCGGTAACCTCCAGATTGAGCAGCTCTACCGGTATGCCGTATCTGTTGCGTATCTCTTCAAAGCGCTTTACGACGTCGTCATACATAAACTGATAGACGGATATGTTAAGCTCGATATAAGAAAGCCCTATCGCCTTTACACGCTTGTTTTTAAGCAAGCGGCAGACCTCTTCAAATACAAACAATCCTATCTCACGGATGATGCCGCACTGCTCGGCGATCGGTATGTACACCTCGGGCGAGATATTGCGCAAAGCGTCGCTGTCGATGCGAAGAAGAGCCTCCGCGGCGACCGTCCGCTGCTCCTCGACCGACCATATCGGCTGATACCAGACGCGCAGCTTACATGAATCCACCGCGTCGCGAAGCGCCTGTTCGATCCTTCTGTTGTTGCGGTTCTCGGACATCTCGTCGAAGGAGACGAGCCTTGACCCTGCCGCCTTCTTTTTGTAACCCGACGCCAGAAGCTCCATCAGATCGTCCATCGTCGATATATCGTTCGGAATGCCCACTACGCTGACGTCTACCTCAAGCCTTAAATAAGCCTCGTCGGACTTCCAGTCCTTGCTGAAGCGCTTGAGGATCTTTTCCGCCACTGCGTTGGCTTCCTTTACGACATCGCCGGGCATAAGGATCGCAAAGCTCTCGCTTCGGTAATAATAGAGCCTCTCCTCTGACGATATCCATGTAAGCCACGACGACACCTGCATGAGCAGGCTGTCCATCTCTCTGCCGTTGAAAAGCTTTGAGAAAAGATCCATGTTCGTAAGCTTTACCAGAACGATACTGCAGCGCTGGTTCGTCTCGATAAGACGGCGGCTCGCGTCGATAAGCGCTACGCGGTTGAGCGTCCCGGTTACGGGGTCAGTGTAGCCGCTGCGCTCTTCGAGCATCATAAGCATTCCGAGCAGGCAAAGCGACTCCGCGAAAAGCTCGACTACAAGATCGGACCACAACCCCTGCACTATGACTCCGGCAGCGGAAAGCAGCATCAAGGTTGCGATGGCGTTGCTTTCCACCATAGGAGTGGCCTTTTTGTAGCGGAAGAAAAATACAAATGCGGAAATAAGATAGATCAGACCGAGTATATATAGGGCGGGAATGAGCGGACCGCGATGGTACACAAACTCATTGTCGATATAAAAGAGGAATCCCGTAAAACCGTTGGTCAGAACGAAGATCTCGCTGATAATGAACGGCAGGGCGAAAAGCACATAGAAACGCCTGCTGCGCCCTACGCTCGCGCCGTTGACGTTCATGATGTAAAGTGAGAATAGAATAGAAAGCGCATCATGAAAAAAATAATAGATCGCGTGGAATAAATACTGCAAAAACACGGTCTTCTCCGAGGCTATCTGCTGGAGAAAAGTTCCGACCACCGAAGACACCGCCGAAAAAATGACGGATATCAACAGCATCAGAAAGACGATATGCTGATTGAGCAGTTTATTCGTTACGGATTCCGAAGAAAGACTGTACTGCTTTCTCTTCGCAGTCATACTGTAAAGCAGGCAAAATACAGTGAGTACTAGGGCAGCCGGCGCAAAATTAATGCTTATCATAGTATACTCTCCTTAACGGCAAGCTATTGATGTCGCTGTTTGAGCTGAGTTGTGACATTTTCCGGAGGAGAAGCGCTCGTAAATGCTCCGAAAACAAGTTTACAACCTAATCATATCACATTTTTAACGCTATTTCAACAAAAAGTCTAGAATATAAGGAAAAAATTTGAATCATTATTATCCTTTTTGCATTTTAGAGCTTTTCTCATCTCGAAATGCAAAACTCCATGATCGCCTGCTGGACGTGCAGAAGGCATTTCTTGAATCCACAGCCTGCAAAATGCCCGGAAGCGATGGCGTCTTCCGAAACCTCTTCGCCACGGTAAAACGGCGGGCAGGGAGCGCACGCAGTTCGCTCTCATAGTTTTGTATGACCCATGCTTTACTGCCCGCGTAGCACAAATATACAAAACTCGAGTCCCCTTTTGGCGCTGCATACAAGCGAAAAGGGAGCCGCCGTACACGTATCCCCTTTGCTTAATATATCGCTGCGTTTATTTGAAGAACTCCAGAAGCTTTTCGTCTATAGCGGCGATAGTCTCTTTGCCCGTGATCTCACCGTAAAGCGCAAGCTTCGTAATCTCTTCCTTATCCTTTACCGACTTGAAGATCGCCTCGGGGTCTTTTTCCGGCAGGGCTGCGTCGAGAAGATAGATTGGTCGATGGCCGTTTACCGAGCAGTTATGGGAGACCTGCTTGTGAGGGTATCGTTCGAGCACCGCCGAAAGTATCTCGTGGGAAAACGTGACGATCGCGGTATCGCATATGTAATTCCTCTCCCCCAGAAAAGCTCCAGGATGGAAAAGAGATGCTTTCTCGCTGCTGTAAGATTGAGTTATCATTTCGGAACACTCCTTTAGATCGAGGTAAAACCATTATAGCACATCGAGCGTTCATTTTCCACCTTCTTGCAGCGGCCAATCGGCCGCACGCAGTTTTATATAAACCATGCTCTGTTTCCCGCGCCCGACAAATATACAAAACGCAGATTTTGATCTGCACTGCCGACAAATACTGTACTTTCTTCGCCCGGTGGCCATTTGTAATGGGGGGCGGCACGCGCCGAATGTCGGCTGCCCTGTATTATTATAAACTTACGTCGAAACGCCCTGTCAATCTGAATGTCAGACATTTGCCGGCTTGCCGACGTTGGTGCCGTCTTCAAAGCCTACACTGTAGCGAAGCACCGCGAGAGCGTCGTTGGCCGTTACGCTGCCGTCGCCGTCAAATCCGGTAAGGGTAAGCTCAGCCTCGACTCTGTTCTCAAGACCGCTGACAACGTTCGAGACGCTCGCCACGCTGACGCCTTCCAGCTCGACTATCTTCTTTAAAGTCATAGCTTGTCTGACCCTCCAGGAGAAGCAAATTATGTTAATATCAGTAAACCGTTTAAATAGTTCGAGTATACCACCTACGCTGTAAATCATCAAGAGCTTTTATTATTTACACATGGAATTTGAATGAGTAAAACTTATATTAGCGTAAAATTTTCAGTGTACAGGGACTAACGGTCTCGCCTACAGCATACTCCAATTTTTTTGAAACGCAGACATTTCGGCAGAAGCCCCGTCTATGACAAAGCTCCCACGTTCCGCATACAAGCTCATAATCGCCCTCTTTCCCGAATATGATTTACTAACGAATGATGCGAAAGGAAGTGCAGATTTGACAAAAGACAAAAAGAAGCTTCTATCCGGCGACGGGCTGACCTTTATTCTCGTGACGGCGCTGTTTTTCACCGCCTGCGCAGGCGTATTGACGGACGACCGCACCGCATCCGACGGAGTGAGAGCGGGGCTTGATTCCTGCCTCGGAGAACTGCTGCCGTCGCTTTTCCCGTTCATGTTCCTCTCGGCGTTCGCGGCGGAGTACGGGATATCTGAGCAGCTCGGGCGGCTGCTGTCGCCGGTGACCCGGCTGCTGTTCTATCTTCCGGGAGAGGCGGGCGTGACGGTGCTCTTCAGCCTTGTAGGCGGCTACCCCGTCGGCGCTGTCGGAATTGCCTCGCTGCGAAAAAGAGGCGTTATCACGCCTTCACAGGCGGCGCGGATGCTATGCTTTTGCGTAAACCCAGGTCCGGCTTTTCTTATCGCCACCGTCGGCGAGGACTTTTTCGGCGACCGCAGGCTCGGAGTGCTGCTGTTCTTATCACAAACTGCGGCGTCGGTCGTTGTCGGAGCGACTCTCGGCTTTGCTGCGCGGATAAAATCCCGAAAAAAGCGGGCGGATAAGCCCGCGAATCAGGGCAAAACCGGCTATACCTTTGCAGGCATACGCCGGCGGGATCTCGCTTCGGCTTTTGTGAGCGCAGCAAAAAGCGCCTGCACGTCGGCGGTGTCGCTTTGCTCGCTTGTGGTGCTTTTCTCTGCTTTTTCGCCGCTTCTCATGAAAGCACTCGGCGTATCGAGATCGACGCTGCCGGGGGTGATACTCGGGTGCATATTGGAGGTCACCGACGGAACGGCCGCCGCTGCAGCGATGCGCCTGCCGATCCGGGCGGCTGCTCTCGCTGCGGGCTGGGGCGGGCTTTGCGTTCATTTTCAAGTCTACGCCGCCTCGTCACATAACGGAAAGACAGCCTGCCCGCCGCTACGCTTTATGTGCGCCAGAGCGGTGACAGGCGGACTTTCCGCTCTGCTGCTGCGATACGCCGGGGAATTCTTCGCGCCCGCAGCAGCCGTCTTTTCAAACATCGAACATACGGCTGCCCGCCCTACGGCTTTGACGTTCACCTCAAGCGCCGCACTGCTTTTATCAAGCGTGCTGTTCACTCTTTTCATCGACGAGGGCGGCGATCGGGCAAATAAGCCGGAGGATCATCTGCGGATCTGGGATCCGCGTCTTTAAAGACTCATTGATCTGCTGCTTTTTGATCTAATACTAATTTCAGATTAAATGCTTTAGTTTGAAATGCGCGTGCTGAACACGCTGAGGCCGCACAAAGCGCGTCATCCCGTCTCATACAAACTCAATTAAAATGCTTTTTATTGCGTTTAGTATAACGTATAACACAAAAAGCCTCCCTCAAACGAGAGAAGGCTTTTTCTTCTATTTCAAAACGACGGCTTCGTCTCCGAGAACACGGCGAAGCTCGCGAAGCAGTACGTCGTTTATGTCGATATTGTTTTCCCTCGGGAAGTGGTCGTAACGCTTTTCGTCGGCGTAGTAGAACGAAACGCGGCTGCGCCCGTCGAAGACCGCGAGCAGCTTTCTCGCATATTCACATTCCTTCGAGTTTTGCGAGGGGAATTTCAAAAACAGGCGCAGCGACGGGTCGTATGTCTTGCCTCCGTCGGGGCGTGTGTACGACTGCGGCTGCGGCGCTCCCTGAGGTGTCTTCGGTGCGATCCTTACTCTGTCGCAGAAAAGCCGTACTTCGTCGTCGCCGTCACCGAGCCGTGCGTACAGCTCGACGGCATTGCCTTCAAAGAAGAATCTGCTGTACTCCGCGAGAGTTTTCGGGAATACGATAAGCTCGGCGCTGCCGGTAAGGTCTTCAATCTGTACGAACGCCATTAGAGAATCCTTTTTCGTCGTGCGGGTGCGAACCTTGTCGATGAGCACAACAAGATGAAGCAGCGTGCCCTCGAAGCGCTCCGGGTTTGCTACGATGTCGCTGAGCTTATCGAGGCGAACGCTTTTGATGTATGACTCGTATTCCGAAAGAGGGTGACCTGAGAGATAGATGCCCATTACCTCGCGCTCATACGCGAGAAGGTCGCGCTGTTCAAGCTCGGGCATTTGCGGCAGTCTGAACATGACAGACTCCTGCGGGTCGTCGTCGCCGAAGAGAGAAAGCTGCCCTTCAACGTTGCGGCGGCGCTCCGCCTCGACGGCTTCAATAAGCTCCTTGTGCGACATCATCAGCTCACGGCGGTTTGCGCCGAGATCGTCGAGAGCGCCCGCCTTTATCAGGCTGTCTACACCCTGGGCGTTGAGACGCTTGCCCGCAAGGCGCGTGCAGAAGCTTGTAAAGCTCTTGTACTCTCCGTTTTTCTCGCGCTCGGAGATTATCTCCTTTGCAAGCAGTGAACCGAGGTTCTTTATCGCCATCAGTCCGAAGAAAATGCTGCTTCCGTGAACGGTGAAGCCGAGGTCGCTTCGGTTGACGTGAGGCGGAAGAACACGGATACCGAGCCGTCTGCACTCGTCGATATACGGTGCAAGCGAACCGTGGTCATCGAGAAGGCTCGTCATAAGCGCCGCCATATATTGCTTCGGGTAGTGGTATTTGTACCACGCGGTAAGATAGGCAACCGTCGCATACGCCGCCGCGTGAGATTTATTAAAGGCGTAGGACGCGAAGCTCTCCATCTCGGAGAATATCTCCGAAGCGATCTTTTCGCTGACGCCGCGGCGGACGCAGCCCTCGACCTCCACGGTGCCGTCTTCATTTTCAAGACCGTAGATGAACACGCGTCGTTCACGCTCCATGACGTCCTTCTTCTTCTTCGACATGGCGCGGCGCACGATATCGGCTCGTCCGAAAGAGTAGCCCGCAAGCACGCGGAATATCTGCATTACCTGCTCCTGGTAGACGATGCAGCCGTAGGTCACGTTGAGGATATCCTTCAAAAGCGGGTGCTTGTACGTGACGCGCTCTGGATGGTGGCGGTTCTCGATGTACTTCGGAATCGAGTCCATCGGACCAGGTCGGTATAGTGAGATAACGGCGATAAGGTCCTCGACGCTGTCGGGCTTTAGCTGCATTATAACGCTGCGCATCCCCATTGATTCAAACTGGAACACACCGTCGGTATAGCCCTTCGAGATCATATTGAAAACGTCCTTGTCGTCGTAGCGGATATCGTCTTCGGTGAAGCCCGGGTCTTCCTTTTGTATCATCAGCCTTGCGTCGTTTAAAACCGTGAGGTTGCGAAGACCGAGAAAGTCCATTTTGAGAAGCCCGAGCTGCTCGAGCCTCGTCATCGTGTACTGAGTGACGACGGTGTCGTCGTTTTTCGCAAGCGGGACGTAGGTATCGACAGGGTCGCGAGTTATGACCACACCGGCAGCGTGGGTCGTCGTATTTCTCGGCATACCCTCGACTTTTCTTGCGATGTCGAGCAGTTTTTTGACCTCGGGGTCGGTGTCGTAGCGCTGCTTTAGATCCTTCGAGATCGAAAGCGCATTATCTATCGTCATGTTAGGCGAGGCGGGTATCTGCTTTGCGACCGCGTCAACGACCGAAAGCGGCACGTCGAGTGCCCTGCCGACGTCGCGCACGGAAGCCCTCGCCGCCATCGTACCGAACGAGATTATCTGGGCAACGTGGTCTCTGCCGTACTTTCTGTTGACGTACTCGATGACCTCCTGGCGGCGGCGCTTGCAGAAGTCGACATCGAAGTCGGGCATACTTACTCGCTCGGGGTTCAAAAAACGCTCGAAGATGAGGTTGTAGCGGATAGGGTCTACGCTCGTGATTCCGATGCAGTAAGCCGCGAGGCTGCCCGCGCCCGAGCCTCTTCCAGGGCCTACCGGAATACCCTGCGAGCGGGCGTAGCGGATAAAGTCATTGACGATCAGATAATAGTCGACGTAGCCCATCTTGTTTACGACGTCAAGCTCATAGTTGAGCCTGTCGACCAGCTTTTGATCCGGGTCTTCGCCGTAATGCTCCTTTAAGCCCTCAAAGCACAAGCGGCGGAAATATTCAAAGTGATCCTCTCCCCCGGGCACCTCGAAGTGCGGCAGCTTTGTTTTGCCAAACTCGAACTCAACGCTGCACCTGTCGGCGATGCGCTGCGTATTCTCTATAGCCTCGGGAGCCTCCGGGAAGAGGGCGCGCATCTCGTCTTCCGTTTTGATGTAGAATTCTTCCGTTTCAAAGCGCATTCTGTCCGGGTCCTTTATCGTGTGGCCCGTCTGGATGCAGAGAAGTATCTCATGAGTAGAAGCGTCTTCCTTGTCTACGTAGTGGCAGTCGTTTGTGGCGGCAAGCGGGATATCGAGCGCCTTTGACATCTTGATAAGCTCGCGGTTGACTGTCCTTTGCTCGGGAATAGAGTGATCCTGAAGCTCAAGAAAGAAATTGTCATCGCCGAAGAGGTTTTTATAATAGCGCGCCTTCTCGTATGCGCCGTCGAGGTCGTTTGCGGTTATAAGGCGCGGTATCTCGCCGGCAAGACACGCCGAAAGGCAGATAAGCCCCCCGTGGTATTTCTCCAGGAGCTCGTCGTCTATCCTCGGGCGGCGGTAGAAGCCTTCCGTCCAGGCAAGCGAGATCATCTTTGTTAGATTTCGGTAGCCCTCCATGTTCTCACACAGCAGGATCATGTGAAAGGGGCGCGCATCAAGCTCGGGCGTCTTGTCGAAGCGTCTGCGGTTCGCGACGTAAGCCTCGCAGCCGATGATCGGTTTTATGCCCTGAGCCTGCGCTTCGAGATAAAACTCGACGGCGGCGTACATATTGCCGTGGTCCGTTACGGCTACGGCCTTCTGTCCCTTCTCCTTGACCGATCTGACTAAGTCTTTAAGGCGGCAGGCGCCGTCGAGCAGGCTGTACTCGCTGTGAAGATGCAGATGAACGAATGGCATTTTACCGCCTCCTGTTTCTTGAGTTAAAGGATCTTTTTGAGATACTGCCCGGTGTAGGAGCGCTCGCACTGCGCTACCTGCTCGGGCGTCCCCTGTACGACGACCGTACCGCCGCCGCTGCCGCCCTCAGGGCCGAGGTCGATAATGTAGTCCGCCGTTTTTATGAAGTCCATGTTGTGCTCGATTGTGACTACGGTGTTGCCGCCCTCAACGAGCTGCTGCAGCACGTCGATGAGCACATGAACGTCGGCGATGTGAAGACCGGTCGTTGGCTCGTCGAGAATGTATATAGTCCTGCCGGTGGAGCGCTTTGAAAGCTCTGTCGCAAGCTTCACTCGCTGCGCCTCGCCGCCCGAAAGCGTCGTTGCGGGCTGCCCCAGCTTGATGTAGCCGAGACCTACCTCTTTGAGCGTGCTGATCTTGCGGTGTATCTTCGGGATATTCTTGAAGAATTCGAGCGCCTCGTCGACCGTCATTTCAAGCACATCGTAAATGCTCTTGCCCTTGTACTTGACCTCGAGCGTTTCGTGGTTGTAGCGCCTGCCCTTACAGATCTCGCAGGGGACGTAAACGTCGGGAAGGAAATGCATCTCGATCTTCAGAATGCCGTCGCCCTCGCACGATTCGCAGCGCCCGCCCCTGACGTTGAACGAGAATCTGCCGGAGTTGTAGCCTCTGATCTTGGCGTCGTTCGTCGAGGCGAAAAGCTCACGGATATCGGTGAACACGCCTGTGTACGTCGCGGGGTTCGAGCGGGGCGTGCGCCCGATCGGAGACTGGTCTATATTTATGACCTTGTCGAGGTATTCAGTACCGATTATGCTCTCGTGCCTGCCCGGGCGTGTTTTCGCACGGTTAAGCTCATGGGCGAGGTGGTTATAAAGGATCTCGTTTACGAGAGACGACTTGCCCGAGCCGGAAACTCCCGTCACGCAGACAAACGTGCCGAGAGGTATCGAGACGTCGATATTTTTAAGGTTGTTCTCCTGAGCGCCCTTAACGGTAAGGAAATTGCCGCTGCCCTGCCGCCTTTCTTCGGGGATCGGGACGAACTTCTTCTTCGAGAGATACTGCCCTGTAATAGAGCGCTTGCAAGCTTTGACCTTGCTCACGCTGCCGCTGCACACAAGCTCGCCGCCGTGAACGCCCGCTCCGGGGCCGATGTCGACGATATAGTCAGCGGCGTACATCGTCTCTTCGTCGTGCTCGACTACGATAACGGTGTTGCCGAGGTCACGCAGATGCTTTAGCGTACCGATAAGCTTCTCGTTGTCGCTCTGGTGCAGACCGATGCTCGGCTCATCGAGAATATAAAGCACACCCATGAGTGACGAACCGATCTGCGTTGCAAGGCGTATGCGCTGGCTTTCGCCGCCCGAAAGCGTACCCGACGAACGGGAAAGCGTAAGGTAGCTAAGCCCTACGCTTCTGAGGAAGTTAAGCCTTGAGCGTATCTCCTTGACGATAAGCTCGCTGATCTTTGCGTCACGCTCGGAAAGCTTAAGCTCGTCTATGAAGGAGAGAGCCTCGTCGATCGAAAAGTCGCAGAAGCTGCTGATGTTCAAGCCGCCGACCGTGACCGACAGGCTCTCCTTTGAAAGCCTTCTGCCGCTGCACTCGTCGCATGGGATCGCGCTCATGAACGACTCGATCTCTTCTTTTATCCATGCGCTTTTTGTCTCTCTGAAGCGGCGCTCAAGGTTGTTGATGATGCCCTCGAACGGCGTTTCATACGTGCCTGTGCCGTACTCGCTACGGCGCACAAGCTTCAGGCGCTCGCCGTCCGTTCCGTAGAGAATCTTGTGCATTATGTCCTTCGGCAGGTTGCCGACAGGGGTATCGAGCGAAAAATCGTATTTTTTTGAGAGGGACTCCATGTACATTGCGGCGATCGTCGAGCCTTCCATCGCCCAACCCGAAGCCTTTATGCCGCCTTGGCGGATCGACTTCGACGGATCGGGTACGACAAGCCCCTCGTCTATCTTCATGAAGACGCCGAGACCGGTGCATTTCGGGCAGGCTCCGGCAGGATTGTTGAACGAGAACATTCTCGGCGAAAGCTCGTCCATGCTGCCGCCGTGGATCGGGCAGGCGTATTTCTGCGAAAAGATGTAATCCTTGTCGTCTATCACATTTATGATCGTGATGCCGTCGGCAAGCTTCGATGCCGTTTCGATAGAGTCGGCAAGGCGGGATCGTATCGTCTTCTTGATAACGAGTCTGTCGACTACGATATCGATGTTATGCTTTTTATTTTTTTCGAGCTTAATCTCCTCGTCGAGCGAGTAGATCTCGCCGTCTACTCTGGCTCTGGTGTAGCCGTCTTTTCTAGCCTTGTCGAGCACCTTTGCGTGCTCGCCCTTTTTAGCCTTGACGATCGGAGCAAGGACGAGTACCTTCGTGCCTTCCTCCATTTCGAGCACCTGTCCGACAATCTGGTCGATGCTCTGCTGCTCGATCGCCCTTCCGCAGACGGGGCAGTGAGGGATGCCGATACGGGCGTAGAGAAGACGCAGGTAGTCGTAGATCTCCGTTACCGTGCCGACGGTGGAACGTGGGTTCTGGGACGTCGTTTTCTGGTCGATCGAGATGGCAGGGGAAAGACCGTCGATGCTGTCGACGTCGGGCTTGTCTACCTGACCGAGAAACATTCGGGCGTAGGACGAAAGCGACTCGACGTAGCGGCGGCGACCCTCGGCGTAGATCGTGTCGAAGGCAAGCGACGACTTGCCCGAGCCGGAAAGCCCGGTGATAACGACGAGCTTGTCTCTAGGGATAGTTACGTCTATGTTTTTGAGGTTGTGCTCTCTCGCACCCTTTACTATGATATTCTTTTCGGACACTTTATACACTCCATTTTCACTTTTCTCCAAATACCACACAATATAAAGACTGCACCCGAGATCATAACCCGGATGCAGCTCTCAGAGAAGCGGCTCATCCGCCTCTCATGGTTTTATTTTTCGGTCTTGTCGGACTTTTTCTCCTTGCCGAGGAAAGTCTTCTTCGACTTTTCGGCAGTTTTTTTATCCAAAGTTTTTTTGTCTGCGGACTTATTTGACGCGAGCTTTTTGTCGGAAGGCTTCTTTTCGATCGACTTCTTTTCAGTCGGCTTCTTTGCCGCCGTATCATCGTCTGCGTTTGCCTTTTCGAGCACAGCTTTTTTCTCACCGCTGCTCTCGTTTTTTTCAGTTTTTTCCTTTTTGGAGGGTGCCTTCTTAGGCTCCTCGTAAGGCTCTCCCTTCATGATGGCGGTAAACTCCTCGCCGGAGATCTTCTCCTTTTTAAGCAGCACCTCTGCTACCTCATGGAGCTTATCCATGTGCTCGGTGAGTATCTTCGTAACGGTCTCGTAACCCTCGCTTACAAGGTCGTAGATCTCGTCGTCGATCTCTGAGGCTACCTTCTCGGAGTAGTTCTTTACGTGACCCATGTCTCTGCCGATGAACACCTCGTCGTTGCTCTTGCCGAAGGCGATCGGACCGAGCTTCTTGCTCATACCGTACTTTGTGACCATGGAACGCGCGATATCGGTAGCTCTTTCGATGTCGTTGGATGCACCTGTCGTGATATCGCCGAAGATGAGCGACTCGGCAACACGTCCTCCGAGAAGCACGACGATCTCTTCCTTCATCTCGTTGAAGGAGCTGTACATCTTGTCCTCGCTCGGCAGCGACATCGTGTAGCCGCCTGCGAAGCCTCTCGGGATAATGGATATCTGATGAACGTCGTCCTGCGTATCGCAGAAGTAATGCGCGATAGCGTGACCCGTCTCGTGGTAAGCTGTTATCTTCTTGTTTTTCTCGGTCATGACCTTGGAGCGGCGCTCCGTGCCGACTACTACCTTGATCGTAGCTTCCTCGATCTCGTCCATAGTGATCGCCTTTTTATCGCGCCTTGCGGCGAGAAGGGCTGCTTCGTTGAGGATATTTTCGAGGTCTGCGCCGGTGAAGCCTGCCGTCTGAGCGGCAATGACTTTAAGGTCAACATCGGGGCCGAGCGGCTTGTTCTTTGCGTGGATTTCGAGTATCTCTTCACGGCCGTTGATTGTCGGCTGAGCCATAACAACCTGCCTGTCAAAGCGGCCGGGGCGCAGTAGCGCCGGGTCGAGGATATCGGGGCGGTTAGTAGCCGCGATCATGATAACGCCGAGGTTTGCGTCGAAGCCGTCCATCTCAACGAGAAGCTGGTTCAGCGTCTGCTCGCGCTCGTCGTGACCGCCGCCGAGACCTGTTCCTCTCTGTCTGCCGACGGAGTCGATCTCGTCGATGAAGATGATGCAGGGAGCGTTTTTCTTAGCCTGGTCGAACAAGTCTCTTACTCTCGACGCACCGACGCCGACGAACATCTCAACGAAGTCGGATCCGGAGATCGAGAAGAACGGAACGCCCGCCTCGCCTGCTACAGCTCTGGCAAGCAGCGTTTTACCTGTACCCGGAGGACCCATAAGCAGAACGCCCTTGGGAATCCTCGCGCCGAGAGTGTTGAACTTCTCGGGGTTTTTGAGAAACTCGACTATCTCCTGAAGCTCCTCCTTCTCCTCGTCCGCGCCTGCTACATCGTCAAACACGTTGCGCTTTTCGCCGTCGTTGGAGTTTTTGATTTTCGCCTTGCCGAAGCTGAGCGTTTTGTCGCCGCCAAGTCCCCCCGACATTCGCCGCATAATCACTACCCATATTATGATAATGAAAATGATAAGCCCGATATTCGGGATTATCGACCACAGCACGGTGCTGTCGATCGAACGCTCGATGTCGTAGGTCATCTTGCTGTCTTCCTTGACATACTCCGAAACGTCGTCAAGGAAGCGCTGCGGGTATGCGAGCGAGTATGTGATCGTCTCTTCCTTATCCTTGAGCTTGATCTTAAGCTCGCCGCTCTCGGCCTTGAGGTCGAAGTGCTCGACCTGACCCTCGCTGAACATACCGATGATCTCGGAATACTCGTGTTCGTCTTTCGGAGTCTGCCATGCGATGAACGCCGCAAGCAAAAGTATCAGGATCGGGAAAACGATCCATAAAACAAGACTTTTCCAATTCTTCAAACTGTTCTTATTATCCAAGTAAAGATTCACTCCTCTGTTTTATGTACTTACATACACGATTTAATCTATGTATTTGGGATCAAGAATACCCACGCACGGGATGTTCCTGTATTTCTCGTCGTAATCGAGACCGTAGCCGATGACGAACTCGTCCGGGATCTCCGTGCCGAGGTAATCTATCTTTACCTCTTTAACGCGCCTTGCGGGCTTGCTCAAAAACGAGCAAAGCCTGAGCGAAGCGGGGTTTCGCTTTTTAAGTATCTCCATAACCGCTGAGAGGGTTATGCCGCTGTCAATGATGTCTTCAACAATAATAACGTTTTTGCCCTCGATACTCTCGCCTAGATCCTTCTTGATGTTGACTTCGCCGCTGGAGAACGTTCTGCCGCCATAACTCGAAACGATCATGAAGTCAATGATGCACGGCATCGTAAGCCTTCGCATAAGGTCGCCCATAAAAACGAAGCTGCCCTTCAAAAGCCCGACCAGCACGATCTCCTTGCCCTCGTAGTCACGGTTGATCTCTCCGGCGAGCCTGTCGACCGTTCGTGCGATCTCTTCCTCGCTGATAAGAACCTTAGATACCACATCTGTCATCGCTGTTCACCCCTGATTTTACCTCGTAATACGCCTTTCCGGGGAGCGCCGCGGCGTCCTGTGACGCCCCTACTCCCTCGATCCATAACACATGGCTGCCGTTAGCGATAAGAAGTCTTTCCTCGCGCTCCTTCCGCGGCAGCTTCATTTCAGAGAAAAGCTTCTTCACTGTCTTTGTGCAGCCTCTCCCGAACGGCGAAAAAACGTCTCCGCTGCGCCTGTTCCTGATAATCGTATCACATGATATTATATCACATGATAGTCGTTCAATTAATAATTTTTTGTTAATTTTATTGTCATCATCAGAGTCGGGCGTTATTTTTTCGGAAATAACGTATACTCTGCCGTTATATTCAAGCATTAAACCCGGAGAAAATGGCATATCGACCGTTTTTATAGCGTTCATCGGTAAATTTGCCGATGTGTCTTCAAGCTTCAAAAGTCCTTTTTCAACCCTGACGAGCCTGTCCTTTCTCAGCTCGACGGCGCCGCTTCCTTCGTTTATGAGACGAAGCACGATGTCGATGTGCTTTTTTTCGGGCGTGATGTCAAAACGCTGCTCGACGGCGCGCCTTATCACGTGAGTCAGAAGCCCTTGGCGGCACTCTTTGAGCCGCTGTAGCGAAAGCCCGCCGGGAGTCATGCAGCGCGAAAGCTCCTCCTGCGACAGCTCACCGATCAGCTCGGAGTCTGCGATTGCGAGCGCCGAAAGCCTGTTTAAAGACGAAACGACCGACGGGTTTACCGCACGAAGCTCCGGCAGAACGTTCAGGCGTATCTTGTTGCGCGCGTAGTCATCGCACAGGTTGGTGCTGTCGGTGACGAATCCAATGCTGTTTTCGCGGCAGTAGTCCTCGACATCTTCCCTTGTGCAGGAAAGAAGCGGGCGTATCACCCAGCCGCGAACGGGCGGTATACCGCACAGCCCGTCGATCCCACAGCCGCGGGTGATGTTAAGCAGCAGCGTTTCGGCGTTATCCGACGCGGTGTGAGCAGTTGCGACAAGAAAGCCCGTCGAAGCGTGAAGCTCCGCAAAGAATGCGTAGCGCTGATCTCTGCCGCACTCCTCTATCCCTTTACCGGTCTGCTTTGCGACGGACGCAATGTCTGCGCTCCTGACATAGAGCGATACGCCGAGCCTTTCACACTCGCTTCTGACAAAGCGTTCGTCACGCCGCGACTCCTCGCCGCGCAGATTATGATTCAGATGAGCCGCAGCGACCTCTATGCCGAGTGCGGCTTTATTCTTAATAAGAAAATGAAGCAGGCTCATCGAGTCTGCTCCGCCCGAAAGCGCAACGATCACGCCTGCCGCGCCTGCAAGCATATCGTTTTGCACAAGCCTTAGGGTGACCTTTTCGTCAAGGGTTGATTTCATGTTACGTATCCCTCGCAGTAAATCGCATAAGCTCACCCGACCAGTGAAGCGGCACTGTACCCATTTCTCCGTGACGGTTTTTCGCTACAATGCACTCGCCCGAATCTCTGTCTTCCTCGTCGGAGCCGTCGCTCTCGCCGTCGTTGTAATAACCCTTTCTGTAAAGAAAGAGCACGATGTCGGCGTCCTGCTCGATCGAGCCGGAGTCTCTCATGTCGGAGAGCTGCGGGCGGTGGTCTGCTCGCTTCTCGCTCTCACGAGAAAGCTGAGAGAGCGTAATAACGGGAACGTTAAGCTCCTTCGCCATTATTTTAAGGTTTCTCGTGATCTCCGAGACCTCTTGAACTCTGTTTTCGATCCTCCTGCCGCTCTGGAGAAGCTGGAGATAATCTATTACGACGAGCTGGACGTTTTTTAGACGTCTGAGCTTCGCCTTCATTGCGGGCACGGTAATGCTCGGCGTATCGTCTAGGTACATCTCGGAGTGAGACAGCACGTCGCCCGCCGGGATAAGCCTACCCCATTCGTCGTCCGACATTTTTCCGGTCTTTATCTTCTGGCTCTCAATAGCGCCGAGCGTGGAGAGCAGTCGTGACGAAAGCTGCTCCTTCGACATTTCGAGTGAGAAGAACGCGACTCTCTTATGAAGCTTCACGGCGGCGTGGCTCGCGATATTGAGAGCAAACGCTGTTTTACCCATACCGGGACGTGCCGCAAGAAGGATCAGGTCGGACTTGTTAAGGCCGGTTATATAGTTGTCGAGCGTCGAGATGCCGGTCGAGATCGGCTTTAACTCATCGCTTTCGGCGGAGTTGAGCATATCGAGCCTGTCGTAAGTCTCCTGGATAACGCTGGAGATGTGAACAAGCCCTTCAATATCCTTCCCCTGTCGGATATCAAATATACGCTGCTCGGCTGCGTCGATGAGAACGTCCGCTTCAACAACGTTTTCGAGCGTCTCTTCGATCGTCTTTCTGGAAGCCGCAACAAGCATACGCTTGTCATACGCTTCGCGTATATGCGAAACGTAATCGGAGACGTTTTTCGATGAGATCGCGGACTGAACGATCTCGATAAAGTACGATTTATTGGTCGCTTCGTCAAAATCGGGTTCGTGGCGCAGCGCCTCCATAACGGTCTGGAAATCGACCGCCCTGCCCGCCGTATAAAGTTCGAGCATCACGCGGTAGATGACCTTGTGAACCTCGAGATAGAAATAGTCGGGCTTGGGCAGAGTTACTACTACCTTTGACATACACTCCGGGTCGAGGACGATCGCGCCTAAAAGCGCCTGCTCCGACTCGGGGCTATATGGCAGCTTCATAGACGAATAAGCGCCGCTGCCGCTATCATGTTCTGCCATAGCTTCCCCTCCTATACCATCTCAAATGTTTTGTAAGCCGCTGTGTTCCGGCTAAGATTATTCGCAGACCTGAACGAAGATCTTTGCGGCGATGCCGTTGTAGAGCTTTACCTCACTGTCGTAGGTGCCGTACTGCTTGATCTCGCCTGTGATCGAGATCTTTCTCTTGTCGACCGTGATGTTGTAGCGCTGCTTGATCTCGTTTGCGATCTCCTTCGCGGTTATCGATCCGAAGAGCTTGCCCTCCTTGCCCGACTTTGCGTGGATAACGATCGTCTTTGCTTCGAGCTTCTCCTTCGCCTTCTTAGCCTCGGCGATCTGTGTGTCGATCTTGAACTGCTTAGAGTCGGCGGCGTTTTTTAGCTCGTTCATCGCCTGAGCGTTAGCCTCCTTCGCAAGCTTGCGGGGCAGCAGGAAATTCCTGGCGTAGCCGTCGCTCACGTTTACAAGCTCGCCCTTCTTGCCCGAGCCTTTTACGTCCTGTAATAATACTACCTTCACTGTATGTTCCTCCTTTTGATAGAAGCCGTACTGTTGGAGGCCTTCTCCGAAAGCAGGTCTATCGCTTCAATAAGTTTCTTCTTTGCGTCCTCGAGCGGAATATCGCCTAGGTTCGCGCCTGCCATCGTCTGGTGACCGCCGCCGCCGAGGTGTTCCATCACGAGCTGGACGTTCAAGTCGCCGAGCGAGCGCGCGGAGATGCACGTATTGCCGAACGAGCGGTAGATCACGTAAGATGACTGTATATCTTTTATACTGAGCAGCTCGTCGGCAGCCTGAGCCGCCGTGAGCCTCATGTTGCTCTGCTTGTTCATCTCGTCGTCGGCGATCGCGATAGCGCTGCTGCGATACGTTTTCGCCTCCGCGACGAGCTTTGCCCTCTGCCTGTAGGTCACGATCGAGTCTGAGAAAAGCCGCTTTACCTCGACCGTATCGGCGCCCTTGCGCTTTAAGAATGCCGCCGCCTCAAACGTGCTGACGCCCGTGCGCAGGACAAAGTTCTTCGTGTCGAGCATTATGCCGGCGAGAAGGGCCTCTGCCTCATAGCTTCCGAGCGCGTCTTCGTTGATATACTGCACAAGCTGCGTTACCATCTCGCAGGCGGACGACGCAAACGGCTCGTGAAAAAAAACGCAGGCATTCGAGATGTGGTTGACCATCATTCTGTGGTGGTCGATAACAACGACGTTTTTGCACATCTCGTAAAGCTCCGGATCCTCGACGAACGTCGGCGAGTGTGTGTCTACGATAATCAGCAGCGTGCGGTCATTGACCTGCTTTCTGGCGTCGGCAGGGTCGACGAACACGTTTTTGTAGCCGTTTTCAAACAGGCGCTTGAGGAAAAGCCCCGTGAGCGTCGTTTCCTGATTTACAACGATCTTCACCCTGTGGTCTTTAAACGTCTTGGAGATCACGCTCCACATTCCGACGGCGGCGCCTACCGCGTCGAGATCAGACGTCTGGTGACCCATGACAAAGATATTGTCGGATTCGTTTATCTTTTCCGTCAGCGACTTCGCAATAACGCGTGCCTTTACCTTCTCGTGCTTCTCGACGCCCTTTGCAACGCCGCCGAAGAACTCGTAATCGTCGCTATCCTTGATGACTGCCTGGTCGCCGCCGCGTCCGAACGCCATATCGAGCGCGTCGAGCGAGCGCTTCTCACACTCCGCCAGGCTGTCGCTGCCACGGCCGATGCCGAGAGAGATCGTCGTTACGATCTGAGACGAATCGGAGACTCCTATGCTGCGCACGCGGTCAAGAAGGCTGAATTTGTCGCTGATTGCGGTGCAGAGGCTCTTTTCGCTAATAATAACCTTGTAGCGCCCCGCGGAGCTTTTGGAATAGACGCCGCCGCAGGAAACGACCCATTTTTTTATGATCGTCTCAACTCTGATGAGAGCGAGCGTGACGTCGTCGTCGGAGCTATTGCGCTCGAAATCGTCTCTGTTGTCGAGGCTGATCGTTGCAACGACCGGTCTTGTGTCGATGTAGAGCTTCGCCGTTTTCTTGTACTCCGTGTCGTCAACGTAGTAGAATACGATGCCGTCGTCAACATCCGAAGCTAGCACGGTGTAGCTGTGCTCCCCCAGGTCGACGTCGACGCCCTTTCCGTCGGTGAACAAAGAGATATCCTTTTCGCTTATATAAGGGGCGATAGGGTCGCCCGAGCAGTCGGCCCCATTTGTGACCGACTCGCGAAACTTCGTATTGTACCAGAGAATGTCACCATGTTTGCCCGTTACGACAACGGGAACGGAGAATTTTTCGAGATACGACTTGTTGATACCCTTAATGCCGCTTACCGCCGCCTTTACGGTGCGGCGCACGTGACCCCTGTATCTGAACGCCATCGCGATGAAAAACACCGCCGACAGCGACGCTAGCGTGATATCAAATACGAAAACATTGTGGTCGTAGCGCTTAGCAGTAAGCCCCAGTGCGATGAGCACCGCGGAGAATACCAGGCAGTGCGGCTGAATGTAAAAGCGTCGCCTCAATTCGCTTCAACTCCCTCTCTGCCGGGAAAGCGGCAGATGATTTATGGCTTTAAACGTCCATTATGATAGGAAGGATCATCGGGCTGCGGTGAGTCCTGTCATAGATCAGCTTTGAAACTCCGTCTTTGACGCGGTTCTTGATCGTAGTCCAGTCATGAACATTTTCATATGCGCAGTCGTAGAGGATATCGTCGACATTCGAGCGCACCTCGTCGAAAAGGTCCTCGGACTCTCTGACGTAAACGAAGCCTCTCGATACGATGTCCGGACCGGAGATGATGTTGCCGTTCTCGGTGTCGAGCGTTGCGACGATTATAAGGATACCGTCCTGACCGAGGTGTTTTCTGTCGCGAAGCACGATCGAGCCTACGTCGCCGACGCCGAGTCCGTCTACGAGCACCTTGCCCGCCTGAATGCTCGGAAGCTGCTTCAGGTAAGAGTCGTTAAGCTCCACCACGTTGCCGATGTCGCCGATAAAGATATTTTTATGCTCCATGCCCATCGCGAGAGCGACCTCCGCGTGTTTGCGCAGGTGCTTCTGCTCGCCGTGAACGGGAATGAAGAACTTTGGCTTTACAAGCCCGTGTATTATTTTAAGTTCCTCACGGCAGGCGTGACCGGAAACGTGAACCTCGTACATCGACTCATGTACGACCTCGCAGCCCTTTTTGAGCAGCTCGTTCACAACGTTGCCGACAGCCTTTTCATTGCCGGGGATCGGATTTGCGGAAATGATGATGAAGTCGCCGAAGCCGACCTCTACCTTCTTGTGGTCGGAATAAGCCATTCTCGAGAGTGCGGACATAGGCTCGCCCTGCGTACCGGTCGTTACGAGTACGATCTCCTCCGGCGAATAGCGGCGGATCATATCAAGCTCGATGACAGTTTCGTCCTTGATGTTGATATAGCCGAGCTCCTTAGCGACGGAGACGTAGTTTATCATGCTTCTGCCGGAGAACGCGACCTTTCTGCCCGATTTTTCGGCGCAGTAGACGATCTGCTGGATACGGCTGATATTAGACGCAAATGTCGCGATGATGATGCGCTTCTTCTCGGCTCTTGCGAAAAGCCTCTCGAAAGACTCCCTGACCGTCTGCTCGGTCGGGGTAAAGCCGGGGCGCTCGGCGTTGGTCGAATCGGCAAGCAGAGCCAGAACGCCCTTGTTGCCAAGCTCGCCGAAGCGCGCAAGGTTGATCATACCGCCGTCGACGGGCGTGCAGTCGATCTTGAAGTCGCCCGTATGGACGATCGTTCCGGCGGGCGTATGGATAGCAACGCCGACGGAATCGGGGATCGAGTGGTTTACATGTATAAGCTCGACCTTCATACAGCCGAGCTTTATTGTGTCGCCCGCATTCACAACGTTAAGGCTGACGTGCTTATCGAGGTTGAACTCCTTGAGCTTGTTTTCGATAAGACCGATAGTCAGAGGCGTTCCGTAAACGGGGAACTTGACGCGGCTGAGCAAGAACGGCAGACCACCGATGTGATCCTCGTGACCGTGGGTAATGACGATACCCTTGATCCTGTCGGCGTTTTCCTCAACGTAGGTAAAATCGGGGATAACGAGGTCGACGCCAAGAAGATCGCCGTCCGGGAACGCCATACCGCAGTCGAGGATGAATATATCGTTCATGCACTCAAAGAGAGTGATATTTTTTCCAATCTCGTTGAGGCCGCCGAGGAACATTATCCTGATCGGCGGCTTCTGCTCCTGCTTTTGAGCCGACTTGCCCTTTCCTTTTGCGGACTGCGGCTTATGGTGCTTGAAGTATTTCGCGCTCCTTGGTTTTACGCCGTTCTTTGTGTATGCCTTAGCTTTTCCGGTAGTATTCTGTTTTTTGTTGTTTGCATTCATTGGCAGATTTCCTCCTGTAGTGGGTCATTATAGTTTCTTCTGTCTTTTCTTCGGTTTACGATACCGGCGTTTAGTAAGCCCGACCCTCAGGCGTTCCGGAAAAACGATCCTTTCTGTGGGGAAAGCGTGTGACCCCACAGCGGCTGACTTACTCTACGCTTCCAATAGCAACGGTGCCTACGGAAGCTTCGGCTCGCCGGTAAAATAAAGATGTCTATAAAAAGCTCTCCGCTCTTGCGGCTCGCTGATATACATGATATTTCAGCAGTGCTGAACCACCGTGTATGGCAGCGATAATTCAAAATCGCGCGTTTTACGCATTCTTTTGGAAGGGATAATACCTATTATATCGTCTCTGCAATGTAAAAAAACGCGTAAAGCGTCTTCTGTGCATAATAGAACAATTCTATTGTAACTCAATAATGACCAATTGTCAAGGAAATTGCGCCAAAGGTAGGCAAGCGCCGACAGGCAGTTCCGGTTTTACTTTTTGGTAAGGCTTAGTTGTTCTCCGCGCCGAGGGTCGGCTTTTTGCCGAAATCATACAGTTGCGTGGCTTGATCTGCAGGAAAACAGATAAGTCAAAAGGCAGACTGATCATTATTACAGTCTGCCTTGGGTAAGCTTTTTTATTATGGCAAAATCACTTTACCATGTTAGCAACTTCTGCCGCGAAGTCGTCCTGACGCTTCTCGAGGCCTTCGCCCTTCTCGAAGCGAACGAACTTTGCGATCTCAAGCTTGCATCCGAGAGCCTTTGCGGTCTCCTTTGTGTAAGCGCCGACTGTCTTGGAGTTATCCTTTACGAACTCCTGGTCAACGAGGCAGTTCTCCTTATAGTACTTGCCCACCTTGCCCTCTACGATCTTAGCGAGAACCTGCTCGGGCTTGTTAGCCATCTTCGGATCCTGCTTCATCTGAGCTACCATAATCTCCTTCTCGTGAGCGATCACCTCAGCCGGAACTGCTGCTTCGTTGAGGTATGCCGTATTGAGAGCTGCGATCTGCATTGCAACGTCCTTGCCGTATGCAACGAAGTCTGCGTTCTTTGTATCAACGTCTGTGTCAAAGCCAACAAGTACGCCGATCTTGCCGCCTGCGTGAACGTATGCTACGCAGGGCATATCGTACTTCTCGAAGCGGCGGATCTTGATGTTCTCGCCGATCGTCTGGATCTTCTCTCTGAGAAGCTCCTCGACTGTCATCTCTGCGCCTGCAGCCTTGCAAGCCATGAGTGCGTCAACGTCTGCCGGGCTCTGAGCCATAACTGTCTCAGCAAGCTGAGAAACGAATGCCTGGAACTCTGCATTCTTTGCAACGAAGTCTGTCTCTGCGTTTACCTCGATAACAACGCCCTGTGTGTTGTCATCGTTTGTTACTGCGTAAGCAACGCCCTCTGCTGCAATTCTGTCAGCCTTCTTTGCTGCCTTTGCAAGACCCTGCTCTCTGAGAATATCGATAGCCTTGTCAACGTCGCCGTCAGCCTCTGTGAGTGCCTTTTTGCAGTCCATCATGCCGCAGCCCGTCTTGGCTCTGAGATCCATTACGTCTTTTGCTGTAAATGCTGCCATTGTACCGTACCTCCGAATAATTATGATATAAAACCACGTAAACTGCGCCTTTTTAATAACGCAGTTTACGATAAAATTCATAGTGAAACGCCAAGATTACTCTGCGTCTTCTTCCTTAGCCTCAACGTCTGCTGCGCCCATCTGGCCCTCGTGGCCCTCGATGATAGCGTTAGCGATCGTGCCGGAAATGAGCTTAACTGCTCTGATAGCATCGTCATTGCCGGGGATAACGTAGTCGATCTCGTCCGGATCGCAGTTTGTGTCTACAATCGCAACGATCGGGATGCCCAGCTTCTTAGCCTCTGCAACAGCGATTCTCTCCTTGCGGGGATCTACGATAAAAAGTGCGCCCGGAATCTCGCCCATGTCTTCGATACCGCCCATGAACTTCTCGAGCTTCTCGATCTCGTGGCGAAGAGCGATAACTTCCTTCTTCGGAAGGAGCTCGAATGTACCGTCAGCCTCCATTGCGCGGAGCTGCTTGAGACGAGCGATCCTGCGGCGGATAGTTGTGAAGTTTGTAAGCATACCGCCCAGCCATCTTGCGTTTACGTAGTAAGCGCCTGCTCTCTGAGCCTCTTCTTTAACGGACTCCTGAGCCTGCTTCTTTGTGCCTACGAAGAGAACGCTCTTGCCCTCTGCGGAGATGTCGCGAACGAAAGCGTAAGCTTCCTCAAGCTTCTTTACCGTCTTCTGAAGGTCGATGATGTAAATTCCGTTACGCTCCGTGAAGATGTACTCTGCCATCTTAGGGTTCCATCTTCTTGTCTGATGACCGAAATGTACGCCGGCCTCGAGGAGCTGCTTCATTGATACTACTGCCATTTTTTAATCCTCCTTGGTTTTTCCTCCACAAGCGTCTTATCGGGAAACTTGCTCATGCAAGCACCAAACCGACCGTCTGCGCCCGTGTGTGTAATGCAATAGCTGCCATCGGGTCTGCCCAATGACACCTAATAATTATACTATATGTTTTCTCAAAATGCAAGAGGGTTACAGAAATTTTATTATTTTTCTTTGTCGAGGCGTTTGCGCTCAGTACCTGTCGTTTTCACGCTGCTTTGCGATACGAATCGCGTCTTCCGCCCGGAATTTCATCTCCCTGTTTTTCGAGGACATGAAAGCAAGTACCTCGGCAAGCTCTTCGCTGCTCTTACCTCCGCCCTTCAAATTGCATAAAACCCGGGGAGCTTTATCGTTTTTGCTCTTTACCGTCAAGGCTCGGGACGCTTCAGAGCCTTTATTTGTTATGACCGTCTCGTAAGCGGACTCGATATCGCTGTATTTCTCCATATATCCGGTATGATGGCCTATCGCCCACATTTCGCCGAGGATAAGCGCGCCGCCGAAGGCTTTTTTTCCGCCGTTCATATCGGCGAGAAGCGTCGGCAGATCCCCTTTTTGCCTTATCCTTTTGAGCAAGCGTTCAAAAGCGATGAAATCAAAAATGCCTACGAACAGGAATACTGCGCAGCAAAACAAAAGTATCGCCGCAGCCAAAGGAGAAGCATAGCCCCCCAAAAAAGCCGCGATAATAACAGCAAGCATGATCCCTCCCAGACCGGTCAGGAAGAAGCCGCCCGTCGGCATTGTGTATTTTTTCAGTTTTGAATAGTCACTGTGATCCATATTTTCTATGTTTCCTTTTCTTCTCTTTTTATATTACGATCAGGCTCTCTGCCGTTCATGAAAGCATTCCCGTCCCGGTGAGATACCCGACGATCATAGCAGCGCGGCGCTCAAGCTGCGGCATTTCATTAAGGGCGAAATAACCGACGCCGGTGCTCTCGCCATCGTTCACGCGCAGCTCTCCCGTAACATTTTCCGCAAGGTAGAGCGCCGTTACGGTGTAAAGCTCGTCACCGTTGGGGTAGATGAAATGCAGTTCCTTCCCGGAGTATAGCTTTAGAAACTTAAAGCCTCCGGCGGTGAGGTTCGTTTCCTCTTTCAGTTCGCGCGCGGCAGTCTCTTCGAGCGATTCGCCAAGCTCGATAGCGCCGCCGGGCAAGCCCCATGTGCGCGTATCGGAGCGGAGGGTCAGAAGCAGTCTGCCGTCCTTTATAACGGCGACCGTAGCCCCCGCCGTCAGCATCGGCGCATGACCGATGTATTTTCTCATATCGCTTATGTAGCTCACGTTTATTCCCCTTTGCACTGCTGCTCGTAACGCTCGTTTCCCCACCAGTTCTGCAGAAGCTCGCCGAGAGTTACCGTTCGGCGAGAGGAAAAGTCTGCCATGATCTCCATGCTTTTGTTGCGCTCGTCGAGCTGCATAAAGAACTCTCTGCACGCGCCGCAAGGCATCCCGCTCGATGAGCTGTCGCTCTCGCTTGGCGCTTTATCGCGAAATGCGATGAGCCTTTTTACGACGGTCTGCCCGCTGTTGACATACATATTCAGCGCCGCAACGCGCTCGGCGCAGAGGTTCATTACGCCGCTGCACCCCTCGATGCAAAAGCCGGTGAAGATCTCGCCGTTCTCCGCTTCAAGCGCGCACACCACATGGTGCGCATAAATAAACGGCGAAACGTCTTCGGGGTGATATTCGGCTTTAGCTTTTTCAAATAATGTATCCCAGATATCCATACTCGCCCCTCCATCTTCCCAAAGATCCCCCGTGCAAACACACGGGGGACCTGTTTTAAAGACTATTTTTCAAGAAAAATTACTTCTTTACGTTGAAAGCGCCCATCTGCGGATATACTGCGCTGTCGCCGAGCTCTTCTTCGATCCTGAGAAGCTGGTTGTACTTTGCAACACGCTCGCTGCGGCTCGGAGCACCTGTCTTGATCTGGCAGGTATTGAGTGCAACTGCGAGATCAGCGATCGTTGTGTCTGCTGTCTCACCGGAACGGTGTGAGGAGATAGCTGTGTAGCCAGCCTTGTGAGCCATCTTGATAGCCTCAAGAGTCTCAGAAACGGAACCGATCTGGTTGAGCTTGATGAGAATGGAGTTACCGCAGCCAAGCTCGATGCCCTTCTTAAGACGCTCTGTGTTTGTAACGAAGAGGTCGTCGCCTACGAGCTGAACCTTGTGACCGATCTTAGCTGTCATTCTCTGCCAGCCTTCCCAGTCTTCCTCATCAAGACCGTCCTCGATGGAGATGATCGGGTACTTGTCTACGAGAGCTTCCCAGTGAGCGATAAGCTCGTCGGAAGTGAAGTCCTTGCCGCTCTTCGGCTGATGGTAGAAGCCCTTGCCCTTTTCGCTCTTCCACTCGGAGGAAGCTGCGTCCATAGCGATCATGAAGTCACGACCCGGCTCGAAGCCTGCTGCCTTGATAGCCTCGAGGATCTTCTCGATAGCGTCTTCGTCGCTTGCGAGCTTGTTGGGAGCGAAGCCGCCCTCGTCGCCAACTGCCGTTACGTCATCCATATCCTTAATGAGAGCCTTGAGCTTGTGGAACACCTCGGCGCACCATCTGAGAGCCTCTTTGAATGTGGGAGCGCCAACAGGCATGATCATGAATTCCTGAGTATCAACTGCGCTGTCTGCGTGTGCGCCGCCGTTGAGGATGTTCATCATCGGAACGGGGAGCTTTGTACCCTGGATACCGCCGAGAAATCTGTAAAGTGGGATGTCGAGTGCTGTAGCTGCCGCTCTTGCTGTTGCGATGGAAACAGCGAGAATAGCGTTAGCGCCGAGCTTCGACTTGTCCTTTGTGCCGTCAGCCTTGATCATAGCTGCGTCTACTGCGTAAATATCGGAAGCGTCCATACCAACAATAGTGTCGTTGATGATGGTGTTGATGTTCTCAACTGCCTTCTGAACGCCCTTGCCGAGGTATCTTGTCTTGTCGCCGTCGCGAAGCTCGAGTGCCTCGAACTCACCTGTGGAAGCGCCGCTCGGAGCTGTGCCTCTTGCAACTGTGCCGTCGATAAGAGTTACTTCTGCTTCAACTGTCGGATTTCCTCTGGAATCGAGGATCTCTCTGCCTACTACCTTTTCAATTTCCAAATAGCTCATTTTAAACTACTCCTTTGAAAAAACTTTGTCATTTTCCGGAGGGATATTTGCCAATCCCTGCCTGACCTATTTAATGATATCACACATTTTCCGAAAATGCAAGTAAATTCCTTGTTCATTTCCGTTCATATTTACTACATATTTGAAGATCGGGAAATATAAAAACGTTTGGTTCGTGAAGATCATTCGTCATTATCAACAATCACAAAATATAAATAATAGTCACATTTCACGCCGCTTTTTCACGTTTCCGCAGCTTTTTTCAAATGCCGGCAAAACCTCTTCGTATGTGCAAAATAAAAATTAACCGACTGAAATAATTGTGACAAAATTTTAAGACAGCCGGTGCGATAATGTAATCAAGAGGTGATGACCCTTGCGAACGATATACATCGACATTCTGCTCTCTGTCAACCTTATAATTAATTTTCTGCTGCTTTCGGCGGCGGCTTTTTACCTGCACGAGAGCGTCTCCGTACGACGGCTTTTGCTCGGCGCGGCGGTCGGGGCGGTCGGGGCGCTTTCGATACTTCTGCCGGTGCTGCCGTTTTTCGTAAACGTGCCGCTCAAAGCGGCTATAGGCGCCGCGACCATCTTCTCGGCATTCGGGCGGCGGGGGCGTCGACGGCTTTTAAAGCTCTTTGCCGTCTTCCTCACTGCGACTTTCTTTTTTGGCGGGATAACCGCGGCGATGTGGTTTTTGTTTTCGCCGAAGTCACTCGTTGTAAAAAACAGTATCGTTTACCTCGACATCTCGCCGATCAGCCTGATCCTCTGCACCGTCGTCTGCTACGGCGCGTTTCGCCTCTTCCACACAATTTCAGGGCGGTACAAAAACGACTTTTCCGTCTGTATGCTCACATTGAAAAAGGGCGGCTGCGCCGTGAGAGTTCCCGCGAAGATCGACACAGGCAATTCGCTTTGCGAGCCGTTTTCGCAATGCCCGGTGATCGTTATCGGGCGCGAGACGGCGGCGGCGGTGACGCCGATAGAGCTTGCCGAATATGAGACGGTCACGACGCTGCGCTACCGCACCGAAGTCTCGGGCGTGCGGTTCGTGCCGTTTTCTTCTGTCGGTGGACGGGGCATTCTCCCCTGCTTCAAGGCGGACGAGGTTTACATCAACGATGAGCCGTGCCGGAAGTGCGTTTACATCGCGCTTTGCAGTGAAGACGACATACAGGGCGATTTCCGTGCGCTCGTACCATGCGGGCTGCTCGACTGACGAAAGGAGTTCACACATGAAAAGATTTATCTCATCTATAAAGGCGCTGCTTTACACGCTCGGGCAGGGGCTGTCTGACGAGACAGTCTACTACATCAATGGACCTGAAACGCTTCCGCCGCCGCTTTCAAAGGAGGCAGAGCAGCAGATAATGCAGCGCATCATCGAGGAGGAGCAGACCGAAAAAAACGGCGCACGCGAGCCGCTCATCACCCACAACCTTCGGCTTGTCGTGTACATTGCGAAGAAGTTCGAGTCGAGCGCGGCGTCTATAGAGGATCTGATCTCGATCGGGACAATCGGGCTTATAAAGGCGGTCAACACATTTCGTCCGGAGAAGAACATCAAGCTTGCGACGTACGCCTCGCGATGCATCGAAAACGAGATACTGATGTTTCTCAGAAAAAGCTCGCAGCAGCGCAACGAGGTCTCGATCGACGAGCCGCTCAACGTCGACTGGGACGGCAACGAACTTCTGCTCAGCGACGTTCTCGGCAGCGACGCCGACGCAGTAAATGCAGAGTTGGAGCAGCAGGTGGAGTGCAGTATGCTCCTCTCGGCGGTTGAAAAGCTTACGCAGCGCGAACGGGAGATAATGGAGCTTCGCTTCGGGCTTCACGGCAAGGGCTGCCACACTCAGAAGGAGGTCGCCGATATGCTCGGGATATCGCAGTCGTACATTTCAAGGCTGGAAAAGAAGATAATCGTGAAACTGCGGGCAGAGCTTGAAAAATACGACGAGCCGGCTGCAACGTGATATTGCAGCCGGCTTTCCGGGTGAATATTTGATTTATAAATTTTACAGTTAAGTGAGCAACCTCAGCCTTCATGCTCTATGTCCGGCACATTGGCTTCGCCTCGCCGGGCAGGCGCCCGGATGCAGTTCCGTTTATAGTTTTTTATATGCAAAGCTGATCTCCGCACCGCAAGGAACTTTAATACGTTATGCTTTTTTGAGCAATCTCAGCCTTCATGCTCTATGTCCGGCACATTAGCTTCGCCTCGTGCCTGCTTTTTTTGGGAGAGGAAGGCTTTTGTTTTCTCGCTTCGCGTTTATTTTGCTCTGCTTTTTATTTGTATGTGCATTTATGGGGCGCCGCCCCATACCCCGCCAACTTTTTTGTAAAAAAGTTGGACAAAAACTTTAAGTGTTTTTCTTACTTCGTCTGCTTAACAGCGTTGACGAGCGGCAGATACAGCTTGATCGAGATCTCGTTCAATTCGCCGTAGAAAGCCAAATTCGTCAGAACAACCAGCTTCGTGTCGGTCTTGTAGTCGGCATAGACCTGCGACGAGTAAGCGTAAGTCCTGCCGCTGTGGTGCCACAGGTCGTCAGAGGTGTTCCAGCCGTAGTTGTAGAAAAGAAGCGATTTTTCGATCGTCTTCCTGTCCTGCGGGGTGAAGATCTCGTCGGTCGTAACGAGGCTCAGCCATTTGTTGACGTCCTCAACGTTCGAGACGACCGAGCCCGCCGAGAAAAGGTAAGCGTAGCCGCCCTCTGCGGTCAGTTCCTTTGTATCTTTATCCGAGACGTATTTCTCCTCTGCGTAGGAGTAGCCGGTGCAGCAGTCCTTGCCGTCGCCGACGAAGTACGTGTTATTCATACCGGCTTTGTCGAAGAAATTAGTCTGAAGATAGTCGCGGTAGCTCATGCCGGAAAGCTGCTCGATTATGATGCCGAGAAGGTAGTACGCCGAATTTGAGTATTCGTAGACCTTGCCCGGCTCGGCGAACACTCCACCCTCGAATATCGTGTCGACGATGTACTTTTTCGCGGCTTCATCCGACTTGTTTGCCGCCTTTACATACGCCTTGACCTTCTCTTCGTCGTTTTCGATGATCGCCATATAATCTCCCATGCCGGACGACATCTCGAGCAGATGCGCAATCGTGATATTTTTGATGAAGTCGTAATCGTAGTCGGGAAAATACTTATCGATCGTGTCGGAGGTGCTGAGCTTACCCTCCTTGGCGAGCTGCATTATCGCCGTGCCGGTGAACTGCTTCGTCACCGAGCCGATCTGATAGAGCGTATCGTTCTCGTTCTCGCCGTTTTTAACGCCCGTTTTACCGTAGGATTTCTCATATATTATCCTGTTGCCCGAGGAAAGCAGCACCGTGCCGGAAAAGTCGGGGTACTGCGAGATGACCTCGTCAGCGTTTTTTGCGATCTCTTTCATCTTTTCTTGAGAGAGTGGGCTTGTCGACGGCTGCTCCGGCTCGTCGGAGTCAATCTCGGGATTCTCGGTAAATTGGAAAAACACCTCGCCGTCGGTGAGGTCTTCCTTTTCGTTTTCGGAAGAATCAGCCTTGCCGTTTTTCACGATGAAATCCGCAAACGGCATACTGCACCCCGTAAACGCCGCCATAATTAGCAGTGTGCAGGCTAGAATTACAGAAACCAGTTTTTTCATGATTTGACACGATCCCTTTTACGTCATTTGCCGAAACATTTTTCGACATCTTTCATTATTGTAACAGAAGATTACGAATTAGTCAATATTTCCGCTAATAATCCCACGAAAAATACCTTTTCTTAAAAGAACATTAATTAAAGTTTTTACCAAGCCTTTTTAAAAAGGGGTGGCGAAAGCAGCCGTAAAAAAGATCCAACACTGCGAAAAAACTGCAGCGACCCGTCGACCGCTGCAGTTTTGATTTTAATAATATTCCGGAATAGTTATTTCTGCAGATCTGCACCTGCGATCTCTTTGATAGAGGTAACGATACCGGCGAGATTCTGCATATTTGAAGGAACAATGATCTTCGTAGCCTTGCCGTCGGCAACCTTTTGAAGCGCTTCCAAGCTCTTGAGCTCGATTACCTTGTTCGACGGATCGGCTTCACTTAACATTCTGAGAGAATTAGCATAAGCCTGCTGTACCGTGAGGATAGCTTCGGCTTCACCCTGAGCCTCACGGATCTTAGACTCTTTGATAGCGTCTGCCTGGAGGATCGCAGCGTCTCTGTGACCCTGTGCCACGAGTATCTGGCTTTCCTTCTCGCCTTCTGCGTCGAGAATCCTAGCTCGGCGCTCACGCTCAGCCTTCATCTGCTTTTCCATTGCGTCGCGGATCTCCTTCGGGGGAAGGATGTTTTTAAGCTCAACACGGTTTACCTTGATGCCCCAGGCGTCGGTAGCCTCGTCGAGGATGACCCTGATCTTAGAGTTGATAACATCACGGGAAGACAGCGTATGGTCGAGCTCAAGCTCGCCGACGATGTTACGAAGGGTTGTAGCCGTGAGGTTCTCGATAGCCGAGATCGGGTTTTCTACACCGTAAGTGTAAAGCTTTGCGTCGGTGATCTGAAAATAAACCACCGTATCTATCTGCATACCAACGTTATCCTTTGTGATAACCTGCTGGGGCGGGAAATCCGCTACCTGCTCCTTGAGCGAAACTTTCTTGGCGATCCTGTCCAGGAAGGGCCATTTTACATGAGGACCTGTGTACCATGTTCCGTAGTAGGTACCAAGGCGCTCGATAACGTAAGCGTTAGCCTGCGCAACGATCTTTACGTTTGAGATTATAACAACAATAATAACAAAAACAACTATTCCGAAAAAAACTGCACCATTCACAGCAATCATCTCCTTTAAACTTACTCGGTCACACTTTCGGTTCAACGACGAGCTTCACACCCACGATCTCCTTAACGATTACCTCGCTGCCCTTAGGAATCCTGATCCCCGCAGCAGCCTTTGCCGACCACACGCTTCCGCCGACCTTGACCTGCCCGCCGCCCTTGACATCTTCGATGTCTTCGAGCACAACGGCCGTCTTGCCGATGTACCTGTCGGCGTTTGTAGGCTCGACCTTCGTGGAAGACTTAATCTTCCTGACGAAGGGCCTCGTTGCCGCAAGCAAAACAAGCGACACACCGACAAATACAAAAAGCTGGATCGGGAATGAGGGTGTAAAGAAGCTCACGATCGCCGCCGCAAGCGCACCTGCGACAAACCATACCGATACGAGCTGCGCAGTAACGCCCTCGAAGATCGCCATTATAACTATTACGGCGATCCAGATGAATGGCATAATATCCATCACATACACCTCCCTGCCGATATTATACCAGATTTCGCACTTCAAGTCAAGAATTGCACCTGCCAATAAAAAACAATTATTTTTGGCAATTTATCACAAATTACGCCGTGATAATCCGCATAACGTTTTTCATACTATATATAAGTGTATCCGCTTTTGTACGGCAGCGGCAAAAACAAAGCAGCGCCGCTGCCGGTTCTAAAGCCGCAGAAGAGTTCACGAAAAAATTTACAATTGCTGTGTACAAATCCGCCGGGGTTGTGTTATAATATGAGTAACCATAAAGAAACGGCGGTGATGATATGGAAATCGAATACGACGCACTGGACGCCGGCATCGACCCGGGCGGACTGCGCACAAGAAGCAATGTGAGGCTGCTTATCTGCTACATTCTCGACAGTCTCAAAAAGCCCATCAAACGCGACTACGTTATAACCTCGATGCAAAAAAACGGTATCGCCAACTACTTTGAGATCATCGACGCCTTCGTCGACCTGCGCAATAAGGAGAATATCATTCTCACCGATGAGGCGCAGGACACCTACACCGTCAGCAAATCCGGCAGGCTTATCGCCGCTAACCTAGGCGAGGATCTGCCGCTGACGATACGCGAGCGCGCGCTCTCCGCCGTATGCGAGCTGATGGTGCAGGAGCAGAACGAGACAGAGAACACTGCCGAGATCATTAAGCAGAAAAACGGCTACATGGTAGACTGCCACATCAAGGGCTTTGAGTCCGATCTTTTCAGCTTCCAGCTCTATGTGCCGGACTCGAAGCAGGCGCGCCTTGTCAAGCGCAACTTCCAGTCTAACCCCGAGATGATCTACAAAATGATGATCGCCTCGATAACGGGCAACGCCGAGTTTGCCGAACAGACACTCGAGGAGATAAAGACGCGGGGCATCAGAAAGCAGCGCTCATAAAAAGAACGCGTTCAAAAAAACTATCAACAGCGCTCCCGGCACGCCCCCTATCATGGCCGTGCCGAGCGTCAGCGCTCCTACCGTCACCGGGATACCGGTAAGTGGCTCGAGCAGGTGCGCCAAAAGCAGGGTGACAGTCCCCGCGAGCATTCCCGAAAACGATCTCCAGAGCGGATCCTTCGCACCGTGAAGCGCCTCCGCCATGGAGAATATCAAAAAGAAAAAGCATATCATGCAGGCAAAAAGCGTCATATTCATAAGCTGACTCCTCCTTGTGCGGAAATATCGGTATTACATGGATATGCACGCTTTTGGTTTGTTATGAAAAGGAAGGCAGAAACAGAATGGTAAAACTACCACCGCAGGTAAAAAAGGCGCTCCGGATGCTGCGCAGGAACGGCTTTGAGGCGTACATAATCGGCGGCTGCGTGCGTGACAGGCTGCTCGGCGAGCAGCCTAAGGACTACGATATCACCACATCTGCACATCCCGAGGAAACGGAGCGTGTGTTCGAGGGCTTCCGTGTGATAGAAACTGGTATAAAGCACGGCACCGTTACCGTACTCATAGACGAGATGCCGCTTGAGATAACGACTTACCGTATCGATTCCGATTATGTCGACAACCGCCACCCGGAAAGCGTGACGTTTACAAAAGATCTGCGCGAAGACACCGCCAGGAGGGATTTTACGATGAACGCCGTAGCAGTTGACGAAAACGGTGCGATCGTCGACTTTCACGGCGGCAGAGAGGACATTGAGCGTCGCATTATCCGCTGCGTAGGAGACCCGGACAAGCGCTTCGGCGAGGACGCTCTGCGCATACTTCGCGCCGTCAGGTTCTCGTCGGTGCTGGGCTTTGAGATCGAGCAGCGCACGAAGGAAGCCGTCTTTTCAAATAAGGAGCTTTTGAAAAACATCAGCAGTGAGCGCATTGCCTCGGAGCTTTTAAAGCTGGTGTGCGGCAAAAACGCCCGCAGCGTCATAGTTGAGTACATAGACGTGCTCTCCGTCGTGATACCGGAGCTTGCTGCGATGAAGGGCTTCGATCAGCACAATTTTCACCACATATACGACGTGCTCGAGCACACGGCGGCAGCCGTCGAAAACACCCCCGCCGACAGCCCAGTGCTGCGCCTTGCGGCCCTCTTTCACGACGTAGGCAAGCCGCTGTGCTTCTCGATGAAGGACGGCGTAGGCCATTTTTACGGCCACGCATCGGTCGGCGCGGATATGACCAACGCGATACTTTCGCGCCTTAAGCTCGACAACGCCACCAGAGAGACGGTCGTCAAGCTCATAAAGCTCCACGACGTTCAGATCGAAGAGACAGAAACGGCAGTCAAGCGCTGTATGAACCGCCACACGCCGGAAATATTCTTTCTTCTTTTGCAGCTCAAAAAAGCCGATACGCTTGCTCTCGCGCCCAAGTGGGCAGTGCGCTGCGAGTACCTCGACAGGCTCAAAAAAACGGCCGAGGATATCCTCAGCCGGAAGGAATGCTTTTCGATGAAGCAGCTCGCAGTAAACGGGCGCGACCTCATCACCATCGGCTATGCGCCGGGAAAAGAGCTGGGGCTTTGCCTTTCGGATATGCTCGAGCGCGTCATCTCGGGAGAGCTTGCAAACGAGCGGGATTCGCTCATAGGATTCGCACTATCCCGCCTATGTCAAGAAGCGGGGCGTCGGTAAGGCTCAGTGTCTTTACTCCGTGAGCAGCGCAGAAGCTTTCTATGCGTATGTAGTCGGGGTGGCGGGTGACGTCGCCGGTGAAGGCAAGCATCCCCTCGTCAGCAAGAAATGACGCGCCGCCGATGAAGCCGCCGTAGCTTTTGCAAAGCCCGATATGCCCGGGGGAGATTGTCAGCACGTCGATACCGCAAGCCGCTGTCGCCTTTGCGACGCCGCTGTCGCTCGTGATAACGGCACTGCCGGAGACAACGGCGGTCGAACAGCCCGCGTATCCCTGCTTTACATTTATAAACTCATAGCCGAGCGCTTTCAAGCGTTCGGTCATTTTTTTGTCAAGATAACGGAGATTCCCGATAACGTGCCGCCCGACGACCGCCGCGTTGAGCTTCACGCAGTACGGGTAAGAAAAATCGTAGATCTCGTCCTCGGTAAGGGTCACGCAGGACGCGCTCTGCGGAAGCTCGTCCAACACAATCTTGTTGAACGGTTCGTTATTCTTTAGCAGAAATATATCACCCTCGGGGGTCGCCTTTATCTGCATATCGGCATGAGCCGCCTCGGGTTTTTCGCTAAGCCCCTTGTACGGCGGCGTCCCGATCGTTTTAAACCCGAGAGAACGCACGGCTTTTACGATATCCGGGCGGATATACGACATTGCTGCAAGCACTTTCTCATCTCCTCAGCGCCTCGACGGGACGAAACCGCGAGGCTTTGTACGCGGGGAATATGCCAAAAAGCATTCCGAGCAGCACCGCCGTCACGACCGCTGTCACCATAGACGCAAGCGAGATCGTGATCTCGGCCGAAAAAACTGTGGAAGCCGCGAACGCCGCAGCGCAGGCAAAGAGTATGCCCGCGGACGTCCCCGCAAATGCTATTATAACCGATTCCGCGAGAAAATCAAGCATAATATCGCCGCTCGACGCGCCGATCGACTTTTTTATACCTATCTCTTTAGTGCGCTCGTTTACCGAGATCAGCATGATGTTCATGATGCTGATCCCCGAGACGAGCAGCGAGATCGCCCCGATGACCGTAAGGACCGTCCTCACAAGCCCGAGCATTCCTTCAAGCACACCCTTCTGGCTTGCAAGGTCGGCGACCGTGACCGCAGGCAGCGCGTGCTTTACGCCCTCGGCTATCCGTTCGGAGGCGACCGCGCCGTCCGTTTTGAGAAAGACCTGGTTAAAGTCTGAGCCCGCCGACACCGACGAGTACGGCACGTAGAGAAAGGCCGGGAAGTAGCTGCCCATAAGCGACTGCATTATCCCTTTACCCGTTTTGACGATCCCGACCACCTCAAAGCTCTGCACCGTCTGGTCGCACAAAAGCTCGAGCGTGCGCCCGACGGCATTCTCGCTGCCGAAAAGCTCGCCCGCAAGAGACTGGTCGATCATGCAAACGCGCGCATTGCCGCGAATGTCGCCCTTATCTATAAACCTGCCGCAGAGCAGCTCAAACGATACGACGTCCTCGGCTTTTTCGTCTATACCCCATACCATGGCGTTGGTAAGATCGCCGCCGATACACACCTTCGACGCGTTCACCGTAACGGGCGCCGCCTTTTCTACGCCCGTGATATTCTCCATGCTCTCGACATCGCTGTCGGTAATCGCTCTGGTGTCGGCGCTAACGATCAGCCCGTTCATGCCGAGGCTGTCCAGCTCTGACCACACCGCCTGCACGCCGAAGCTGCTCACAGCGTTTATCAAAAGCACCGACGTCACCGCGACCGAGATGCTAAGAACAGTGAGAAAGAAACGCAGCCTGTTTTCAAGCAGGCACTTGACCGTAAAGCTCAGCTTACTGCGCATAGACCGTCACCTCGCTGACCACGGTTTTCTTCGGCTCTCTGACCTTAGCCGCGTCGTAAACGACGATGTCGCCGCTTTTTAAGCCGCTTCTGATCTCCACTCCGTTTGAATACTCCCTGCCGGGCGTGATGATCCGCTTTTCAACGCAGGAGGCCGACGACGCATAAACAAACGCCCTGCCGCCCTCGTCGTACATTACCGCGGAATACGGCGCGAGCAGCACTCCGCTATTAATGTCGGTAACGATCGAGCAGTCGGCTGTATAGCCGGGCTTCAGGTCTTCGCTGTTGCCGTCGACGGCGACCGTTACCTTGACCGCCGTTACCTTTCCAGACTGGGAGGACGTTTTCGACGCGGAGTCGCCTACGTTTGAGACGATCCCGGAAAGCATTCCCGGCAGCGCCTTGCAGTCGATGCGAACGTCCTGCCCGATCCCGACCTTTGAGATGTCTTTTTCCGAGACGTCGAGCTTTACCTGAAAGCTCTCCTGCCCCGAGACCTTGAAAAGCGACTGCCCCTTCATGTAAAGCCCGCCCGGCTCAAGGTCAAGCCCGCTTATAACTCCGTCCTTAGGCGCAGTATACGCTTCAACGCTGCCGCCCTCGAGCAGAGAGGCAACGTTATCCGAACTGCCCGAGACAAGGCTCGAGAGCAGGTCGCCCCCTGAGAGGTCGGCGCTCGTCTCGCAGCCGGTCAGAATGACGTCGCCCGCCTTTACGCTGTCTCCGTTTTTAAAAAAGAGCGCCTGAACCACGCCGCTGCCCTTGGCATTCTGTGCAGCGCTGTCGGCATACTCCACGGCGCCGGTATAGTTTATGCGTTCGACCGCCGTCCTCTCGGAGATGCGAACGCCCTTTGTGTAGTCGGTGCTCTCGACGCGCGTGTAGCCCACGGCAAATACGATAAGTATAAGCGTTACCGATATCAGTACCATAGCAATTATCTTTTTCATTTGCAGATCTCCCCCGTGAAGCTATTATTCCAAAATAAAGCAGAAATATTTATGCGTATGTATCGGATCGTGGAGCAAACACATCGACATTAAAAAATATAAAAATTTTTATTGAAAATCTTGTAATAAATGTTGAAAATTTGACTAATTTATACTATAATAATATCTGTATGAATTGGCAGAGTCGCTTTCTGCCTAAAAAATCTATTAAGAGCAGGGAGTGAGTGTCAATGTTGGGTAATTTAAAGCTCGGTCTGATAATTCTTCTGACTGGCATAGTTGTAGTGTTCTCCGTTCTTGTACTGCTTATTCTTATCATCAAGCTGTACAGTACGATCGTGAGCAACGCTCAGAACAGCATTGAATCAAAAAAAGTTGAAAAAGCAAAGATCGAGTCTAAGCCGGAGGAAAAGGCGCACGCCGTTGAGACAGCAAAGGAAAAGTCAGACGACGGTACGATCCCCGGCGAGGTCATCGCGGCTATCGCGGCGGCGGTCGAGGTCATTTTCGGCGAGGGCGGCGCTGTGGTAACGTCCGTCAAGAGAGCCAGACCGCAGAAAACGTCAGGCAGGTGCAGCGCATGGAAGGCTGCCGGCATGGCGGAAAATACCCGTGCTTTCTGATTGAATACTAGGTGGTGTGAAATATGGATTTTTTAACGCAGTTCTGGGAGTCGATACTCGGTATCTTCGCCAACTCGGGCTTCGCAAGCCTGCCTTGGGAAAACTATATAATGATACTGGTATCGTTCGTTCTTATTTATCTTGCAGTCAAGAAGCAGTATGAGCCGCTCGTGCTTCTGCCGATCGCGGTTGGAATGCTTCTCGTAAACCTCTACCCTGCCATCGCAATGGGCGGTCAGACACAGTATATCCCCGTCGCGGAGTATCTTAAAGATCACCCCAATGATACGGTGACATACGCCAGAGTCATGATCGACGGCGTCGAGTGCTTCGCAAAGCCGGAGCAGATCGGAGGTCTGCTCTACTACCTCTATCAGGGCGTAAAGCACGGCATTTACCCGCCGCTCATCTTCCTCGGCATCGGCGCTATGACAGACTTCGGCCCGCTTATAGCAAACCCGAAGAGCTTTATTCTCGGCGCAGCCGCTCAGATCGGCATTTTTATCACCTTCATCGGCGCTATACTTCTCGGCTTCGCTCCTAACGAGGCGGGCGCTATCGGCATCATCGGCGGAGCAGACGGTCCGACGGCTATCTACGTAACGTCTATCCTCGCCTCCGGACTTTTAGGTCCGATTGCTGTTGCAGCATACTCCTATATGGCACTCGTGCCGATTATCCAGCCCCCGATCATGAAGCTTCTCACAACGAAGGAAGAGCGAGCTATCAAAATGGTACAGCTTCGCCCCGTTTCAAAGCTTGAGAAAATCCTCTTCCCGATCATCGTTACGGTAGTTGTATCGCTGCTTCTTCCCGACGCGGCAACGCTTATCGGAATGCTGATGTTCGGCAACCTGATGAGAGAAAGCGGCGTAGTTGAGCGTATCTCCAAGACAGCTCAGAACGAGCTTATGAACATCATCACTATATTCCTCGGTCTTTCCGTCGGCTCGACGGCTACCGGCAAGGTCTTCCTCTCGCCTAAGACGATCGGCATCATCGCGCTCGGTCTTTTCGCGTTCATGATGGGTACAGCATTCGGCGTTATCTTCGGCAAGATCATGTGCAAGGCGACGGGCGGCAAGGTAAATCCGCTCATTGGCTCTGCAGGCGTATCGGCAGTACCGATGGCTGCAAGAGTTTCACAGAAGGTCGGTCAAGAGGAGAACCCCTCGAACTTCCTGCTCATGCACGCAATGGGTCCGAACGTAGCCGGCGTAGTTGGTTCAGCAGTAGCGGCAGGCGTGCTTATCAGTATCCTCAAGTGATAAATAACAGAAGTGTTTTGGAGCTGTCGTTTTCGGCAGCTCCTTTTCGGTGCTTTCCGACACGAAAATCAATTCTAAGAAATCGATGCATCCGGCAGCAAGCCTTTTTTCAAAAAGGCTTGGCGAAAAACTTTTAATACTCTTGGAAAGAAAGCTGATTTCCGTGGCTTGCCTGCATAAGTGTATATATTTAGTGGGCAGCCCTCGGTGCGGAGACCACCTAAGCCTTACTAAAAAGTAAAATCGAAACTGTGAGCGGCGCCCAAAACGTCCCAAGAAGTCCAGACGAAGGCGCAGGCTGATTGGCTGGCGTTTGAAGTGCCCTCCGGGGTGCGACACGCCGCCTGCCGGGTGCTTGCAATTTATGTGTTCTTGTGTTATAATCTCAAAGGAATCAAGTAAAAAGGGAGTTTTGTATGACTGTTATCAATGCGGAAGGTCTGAAAGGTACAGAGGAAGTCGGCAGACGTATCGCCGGGGCGCTTGAAGGTACGGAGGTCATCGCATTTTTCGGCGGGCTTGGCATGGGAAAAACGACGCTTACACGCTCTATCGCCGAGGCGCTCGGCTGCGAGGACGACGTATCAAGCCCTACTTTTGCGATCGTCAACGAGTACAAGGCGAGGTTCAATATCTACCACTTCGATATGTACAGGATAACGAGCTGGGACGACCTGTATTCGACGGGCTTTTTTGATTATCTCGATACGGGTGTGCTTATCATCGAGTGGAGCGAAAACATCGAAAATGCTCTTCCCGACTCCGCCGTAAGGATCACGATAAAACCCGGAAAAACCGAAGACGACAGAATTTTTGAGATCGAGGGTCTTGATATATGAGGATATTTGCAGTTGACACCTCTGCGAAGTCGGCGTCCGCCGCAGTGACGGAGAACGGCGAGATCAAAGGGGAATTCTTTATTAATACTATGCTGACGCACAGCGAAACGCTAATGCCGATGACGGACGCACTGCTCAAAAGCACGCGCCTTTCGCTCTCCGACATCGACTGCCTCGCCGTCAACACCGGCCCCGGCTCGTTCACCGGGCTGAGAATCGGCATCGCGGCGATAAAGGGAATGGCGTTTGCCGTAAAAAAGCCATGTATCGCCGTTTCGACGCTTGAGTCGATGGCTTATAATCTCAGCGAACCCGACACGGTGCTGTGCGCCGTTATGGACGCGCGCTGCAATCAGGTCTACAATGCGCTGTTTGACGTATCATCAGATATCCCGCAGCGCCTGTGCGATGACAGAGCGCTCACGATAGACGAGCTTTCTAAGGAGCTTGAAGCACTCGGAAAAAAGGTAGTTCTCGTCGGCGACGGCGCGAAGCTCTGCTTCTCGAGGATGAGCGGCATCGAATGCGATCTCCATATTGCCGCCGAAAACGTGCGCTACCAGCGAGCTTCATCTACGGCGCTTGCCGCGGAAAGGCTCTTTGAAGAGGTCAAAACCGTCGGCGCGGATACGCTCATGCCGCAGTATCTCAGACTTCCGCAGGCTCAGCGTGAACTTATGGCAAAGCAGAAGCTTTCAAACAAGTAAATCAATATATATCACATTTTAGGAGGATCATATTATGAAAATAGCAATTGGAGCAGACCACGGCGGATTTTGCTTAAAGGAAGCCATCAACAAGTACCTTGACGAGAAGGGCATCGAGTACACCGATTTCGGCTGCTACTCCGAGGATTCGGTCGACTACGCACTCTATGCAAAAAAGGTCGCAGAAGGCGTTGCAAGCGGCGAATTTGACAAGGGTATCCTCTGCTGCGGAACGGGCATCGGAATTTCGATCGCCGCAAACAAAGTAAAGGGCATCAGGGCAGCCGTTGTTACGAACGAATTCTGCGCAGAGATGACGCGCCGCCACAACGACGCAAACATTCTCGCCATGGGCGGCAGAGTTATCACGCCGGAACAGGCTGTGAAGTTTACCGATATTTTCCTCAACACCGAGTTTGAGGGCGGCCGCCACGAGCGCCGCATAGCTCAGATCGCCGCTATCGAAAATGGCGAAGAACTGTAAAAATTAATACTAATTTCAAATTAAATGCTTTAATTTGAAATGCGCGTGCTGCGCACGCTGATGCCGCGTAAAGCGCGTCATCACGTCTCATATAAATGCAATTAAAAAGCTTTTTAATTGCGTTTAGTATAAAACCTTTCCCCCGTCGAAGTCAAAATTCGGCGGGGTTTTTCAGTACGCACACCGTCCGATCCGTCATTCGGAACATAATATACCTGCGCCCCACCAATAAACTGAACGATCAACAAAGCAGGCGTGCCGACCCGCGCAGGACGGAGGTTGTGGCAAAGAAAACCCATTAACGCGAACTGTCAGCGGCGACACGCCATAAGTGTAGAATTTTAGTAGGCAGCAAACTCTCGGCGCGGAGACTGGCTAAGCGTTACAAAAAAGTAAAATCAGAACTGTGAGCGGCGACATGCCGACCGCCCACCTTGACTTTGTGGGGGAAATGTAATATAATTCTATTAGTATTTTTTGGAGCGTGATTCTATGAAGCGGCTCGATTATATTTCTTGGGACGAATATTTTATGGGCGTTGCTCTGCTCGCAGCAAAGCGCAGCAAAGACCCAAATACACAGGTCGGCGCCTGTATCGTAGACGAGAATAATATCATCATTTCAACGGGTTATAACGGCTTGCCTACCGGCTGCTCCGACGACGAGTATTCTTGGGAGCGCGAGGGCGAGGATACAAAGTATCAGTACGTCGTTCACGCGGAGCTTAATACGATACTCAACGCCACCGGCAGGAGCCTGAGAGGCGCACGGATATACGTATCGCTCTTCCCGTGCAATGAGTGCGCAAAAGCGATCATCCAGTCGGGTATAAAGGAAGTCGTGTACCTCTCCGATAAGTACGCCCATACGCCGAGCACACGCACGTCGCGCAGGATGCTCGCCTCCGCAGGCGTTGCGACACGGCGCCTTGCCCCTTCGCTGAAGTCGATCTCAATAGATTATAACATTGAATGAGAGGAAGTAACTCATTATGATAATTTCCACCGTTATCATGGTGGCGTGCTTTGGGCTGATCCTCTTCGAGCTCGTCTCAGTGTTCAGCGTCTTCCGTTCTTGCAGGAACGTGCGCTGCACCGTGGATTCAAGCGAGAAAGTTTTAAAGCGCGAGGAAGGATTTCTCGTAAGAGAATACTGGAAAACGACGGTCGGTTTCGAGCTTGACGGAGTGAGGCGAAGCGCCGTTCTCGAAACAAGTACGTTCTGCCAGAAGGGGCAGGTACTCGGCTGCTACTACTACCCTAAAAGAGACCTCGTCTTCCGTAAGCGCGACGTTCGAAGGGTATTCAGAGCGCACTCGATACAGGCGTTTTCGATAGGCGTTTTGTTCCTGCTGCTTATACTAATATTTCGCATGACGGCACTCGGCGGAATCATTATCGCCCACACCGTGGAGGCGGTCGGAGTCCTTCTAATACTGCCGTTTACAGGCTTCGGAGTCGGGTTCATTGTCTACGCAGTGAACGCGCTGCGCCATACGCAAAGTTCTCGCGTGACTACCGTCAATGCTAAGATCGTCGACATCGTGAGGAGATCACGCCGCCACAGGGAGAACGAAAGGTATACGTATTACCCCGTCTACAGCTACAAGCTTGGCGGCTTCGAGCACACCGTCACAAGCAAGCTCGGGCGTGAAACGCCGCCGAGAAGAGGCAGCTTCGAGCACATAACCGCAGACGCAAAAAAGGGCGGTCCGGTCGAGTACAAGGACGTTACGTCGTCGTTCGTGCTTGGTATATGCTTTCTGATAATCGCAGGGCTGCTGCTTTATGCCGTGGCGTTTATGTAAAACAGAATATCATTAAAAAATATTTAAGCCATAATAATTCAAACTCAGATTGAAATATTATGGCTTTTATTGTGTAACAGCATAAGACAAAGGCTAGAGGTGCCGATCACAGTGGATGATGCAGTAACAATATTATATATTATTCTTGTAATAATGTTTATTTTAGGTTTGATTATATCTTTTTTAGCCGCTTGGTTTAATAAGCACAACCGGCATCCTGTGCTGACAATTCTGTTATCAGTGTTGATTAGCCCGTTAATATACATTCCGCTGACATTTATATTAGGCTTTATAGCACGCCCGACTATTATCTTTATCTTAACATACAGCATAGCTATGATTATCTTGGCAGTCAAGAATAAGAAAGAAGAATCGGACAAAAAAGTGTAAATTGGAAAATATACAACCAAAAAGCGCAGCCGGGTTCTTACGACTGCGCAGTTTTTATGTATTATTTTCTTCTCGGTCTTCTCGGGGCAGCGTCGCCGTTTCTCTTGAGAGACGACATCTTTTCGTCGCTCTGCTGCTTGAACTTCGTCATCATATCCTCGAAGGACGAGGGGCCGGTCGTCTTCTGCCATACGAAGTCGCCGGGGGCGTTGGCGCTCTTCATGCTAGGCTGAGAGCTGCTCCTGTCGCTTCTGGGAGGACGGTCGTCGCGCCTTTGCTGAAACTTCCTGTCGCGGCCGCCTGCGCGAGGCTTGCGGTCGCCCTGCGGCTTCTCGCCGGAGTCGGTAAGCTTCTTTATCGACAGACCTATCTTGCCGTTTTCGTTGATATTTATGACCTTAACCTTGACCTCCTGACCTACCGTCAGAAAATCGGAAACGTTTTCGACATAAGTATTGGATATCTCGGAAATATGCACCATGCCCGACTTACCCTCTGGAAGGTCGACGAATGCGCCGAACTTCGTGATACCCGTTACCTTGCCTTCTACAACTGACCCCACTTCAATTTGCATACAATAATTTGCTCCTCTTCAATGTTCACCCCGTTAAAGCACTAAGGCTTTCGGAAATGATTTAATGCAGCTGCGCTCTTTGACCGATCATTCACCCGCAACGTTGATAAAAACACGCTCACCCTGCTTTGAATAATCGAACTCCTCACGCGCCATACGTTCGATATAGGCGTCGTTTTCGGAGTCGTCAAGCTCGTTTACCTGCTTCATCTCGTCGTTTTTGACCTCTTGAATGACGATCTCTTCGTTAAGCTCTTCAAGCTGCGCCTTCTTTTCGGCGATCTCAACCTGCTGATTCACAAGAGTGAAGACGACGTAAAAGGCAAATACAACCAGTATGGCGCTCAATACGGCTCTGAACAAGCGCTTGCTGTCTGAGCCTTTGCGGCTGCCCTTCCTCTTCCTTTTCATAAGCTTACATCCCTTTCGTGATAAACTTCACGACATCATGATTATACAACATAACGCACCCATATTGCAAGCGGTATTTTAAATTTGATCAAAAAAATTTTCAATATTGTCGCATATTGGCTCTGACGAGTGCAGATTGTGTACTTTTCTCGATATATTTGCCGATAAGCGAAGTGCCGTGTCGGCAAATTTAACTAGCACGCCGTTTAACGCGCGAGCTGCCCACTTAAATGCTCTCCCTAACAGGCTATACACTCGCCCTGTCACGATACCGAGAGTTACTCTATACGCAGCAAAGCCCAGCAGATGCCCCGCCATGATGAACATTCTGAATCGCCCGTGAACGGTCGTCTGAGCGAACATAAAGCACAAAACCGCCGAGCACGCCATAAACGCAACGTCTTGAAAAAACACCGCGGAGCGCGAGTCGAAGCCCATAGCGCGAAGCAGACGGAATAGATCGTAAAGCACACCCAGCAGCAAGCCGAACAGGAACGCAAAGCGGAAGATCTCGCCCTGCTCGTAAACGGAAAGATGCATTGCAGATACCCCTTTCGGAAAAGCTCACCGGCTTAGTGATTGTAATACAGTGAAAGTGACTATGATCCGATCTATCGGAATATCCTCTTGAAGATGTTTTCCCTGGGGCGGTTTTCAGTATATATCAACGCCGATACCGAGCCTTCTATCGTGAGGTCGCCTGTCTCGACCGAAAGGCGCTTGATGTTGAGATTTTCTCCCTGAACGGTAAGCTGACCGTAATCTGTGTAAGCGACGACGCTCCTTTCGTCGAAGCTGTCAACGTCGTTCACGCCCGAGACCGTAAGGCTCGAGCGGTTTTCAAGCATGACGACGTTCGGCGCCTTTGATGCGTTTTCTGCCATTTTAAGCACTCTCCCACCTTTAAAGTCGGCGCAAGAAGCGCCTTTACCGATATTCTATGCGGGATCTGAGCGCGATATGACTGCTTAAAGCACCTTATACATCAACGGCGCTTCTTCCTTCTTTGCGTACTCGTTTATCGCCGTGACCTCGAATTTGAGCGGGTTTGCTCCGATCTGCACCTCGACTACGTCGCCGACTTTGACGGCGTAGGAAGCGCGCTCAGGCTTGCCGTTTACGATAACTCTTCCCGCGTCGCAAGCTTCGTTTGCAACGGTACGGCGCTTTATTACTCTCGAGATCTTTAAATATTTGTCAAGTCTCATATCTAAATCCTTTCTAAAAAACAAAACGGTGCAGACCGAAGCCCGCACCTAATCAATTTCGTAAATTACTTCTTGTCAACGATGTCCTTGAAGCCCTTGCCTGCCTTGAATGCAGGAACCTTGGAAGCCGGGATCGTGAGCTTCTCATGCGTTCTTGGGTCAACACCGCTTCTTTCCTTGCGTGCTCTCTGCTCGAATGTGCCGAAGCCAACGATCTGTACCTTCTCGCCTGCGGCAACTGCCTCAACAATCGTGTCGATAACTGCGGAAACTGCCTTCTCGGCGTCCTTCTTTGTGATGTCGCTCTTGTCAGCAACCTTTGCGATGAGTTCTGTCTTGTTCATAATACAAAATCCTCCATTTTCTGCGTTAGCAGCATTTTTTACTTTATTCTGAACCGCTTGGACACTTGACCGTGAAATTACTTTCTTTGCGATTCCTTAGCCTGATCCCATATAGAATCAAGCTCCGATAAGCTACAATCATTCATGCTCCTGCCCTGCGCGAGAACCGTGTTCTCGACCTCGCGGAAACGGGCAAGGAACTTGTCGCAGGCATCGTAAAGAGCCTTTTCGCCGTTGACCCCGGCGAGCCTTACTACGTTGAGCGCCGCAAAGAGAAGGTCTCCCGCCTCTTCGGCAGCGGCGCTCTCGTCGCCGGATTTTACTGCCTCAAGAAGCTCGGAAAGCTCCTCCGGGACCTTTTTGCCAGCTTCCTCCGCAGAGCCAAAGTCAAAGCCTACCTTAGCCGCCTTTTTCTGGATCTTCTGCGCTCTCATCAACGACGGCAGCGAACGCGCGATGCTGTCCATAGCGTCGGACTGCGTCTTCTGCTCCTTCGTCTGCATCTTGATCTTGTCCCAGTTGTCGAGCACCTTTTCGGTCGTATCTGCCTTGACCTCTCCGAAAACGTGCGGGTGGCGGATTATCATCTTCCGGCAGACGTCGTTTGCAACGTCGTCGATGTCAAACGTGCCCTTTTCGCGCTCGATCTGAGTGTGGAAAACGACCTGCAAAAGCACGTCTCCAAGTTCTTCTTTCAGACCGTCGGCGTCGTCGTTGTCGATCGCTTCGATAACCTCGTACGTCTCCTCGATGAAGTCCTGACGGATCGACTTATGGGTCTGCTCTTTGTCCCAAGGGCAGCCATCGGGCAGCCTAAGGCATCTTACGACCTCAACGAGATCATCAAAGTTATATTTATCTTTAAACTTAAAATCCATTTTATACTCCGAAATATGACCCCGACCCGCCAAACACGTATTTTAGATGCTTACCGGCAGGTTTTCGCGGGAAGCTTTGAAAAAAGGCCGGTTTCCTCAAATCAGCATTACTATTGTACCTCAAAACTCCGCATTTTTCAAGGGTATTTTTCATTTTTATACAAATATATGCAATAAATCGCTTATTTTGAAGAATACACAGCAAAATAACAGTAATTTGTGATATTCGTGTTATGGCTAGGTATCTTATTTTATAAGATGATATTTTTCGAGAAGAGACGCGATTCTTGCGCCCTTCGGGAGCATCATAACGTCTTCCTTGCTGATAGCTCTGAAAAGAATCAGGAAAATGGCGTATACTACGCAGGCAATGAACACCGCGCAGAATGTCGCGATGAGAAGCCCCAATGTGCGCGGCGGCACAACGTTCGCAAGCAGCCTGTAGCTGAGCCACGAAGCCGCGATACAGATCGCCGATGCGGCAAGCGGCTTTAAGACGGCGACCCGGAAATCCGGGACGATGCCCGTCTCTTTAATTAGAACGTAGATCGATACGATGATAACAAAGGTGTAGCACAGGAGAGTTCCGATGCTGCCGCCCTGTACGTTTATCTGCGGGATGCCGCAGAAGATGTAGTTTGAAACGACCTTGATGAGCATTCCAACAGCGTAGAGCTTAAGCGGCATATCGACTCTGCCGACAGCCTGGAGCATACTGCACATCGGCGTTGCCGCCGCAAAAACGATAACGGCGATACCCATGAGCTTCAGAACCTCTACGGAGATATCAACGCCGTCGGTGTGACCGTAAACGAGGTGCATTATCGGGTCGGCGAGCGCTGTAAGCCCGAGTCCCGCGGGGATAGTGAAGACGAAGGTAACGCGCATCACCGTCTCCATACTGCGCTTTAAGTAGTCGCGGTTGCCCTTTGTATAAGCCTCGGTAACGTTAGGCAGAGCCGTCGTTCCGAAAGCCTGAGTCACCGTTACGACGAGGTTCATTATCGTGAGGGCATAGCTGTAGCAACCCCAGAGGTAGCTGTGGACAAGACCGTCCTGAACCTTCTCGGGCGGTATCAGACCGGGGTACTGCGAGAGCAGCGCATCCGGGATACGCTCCATCATATGGATAAGGCGGCGCTGGATAAGCATTGAATCGACCGTTCCGGCAACGCTCATAATGAGCGCACCAAGACCTATCGGGATAGCCGTTCTGAGAAGTATCCTGAATGTTTCGCGCCTCTTTCTCGGCTTCGGCGCGGAGTCGTACATCTCCTGCGTGATCGCATCGCCCTGGATCCTGTAGCGCAGGTATATGTAGAGGAAGCTGCAGAACGAGCCAAGAGTTATGCCGAAAATAGCCGCGGCAACGGAGTATTTGAGAAGCAGCCTCTCGTCGGTGATGCCGAAGAGCTTTCCGCCGTAGTTCATTACAACGTATGCGAACGAGTAGCCGACAAGCAGCTTTACAAGCGCCTCGACAACCTCGGAGATCGACGTCGGCACCATGTTTCTCATGCCCTCATAGTACCCTCGGTAAGCCGAGACGAGACAGCCGAAGAAAATGGCGGGCGCTAAGACGATCATCGAGATGAACGAGTCGGGCGATTTGATTATCCTCACGTAGAAAAAGCTGAAAAGTATCATCAGCAGAAACGCCACGACACCGGCGATCACGAAGAACGGGATCGCGACTTCCTTTATGCGGCGGACGTCCTTGTATCTGCCCTTCGACATACTCTCCGAGACCATTCTCGAAACGGCGATAGGGAAGCCTGCCGTGGCGAGCGTGAACAGCGGGATATAAAGCTCGTACGCGTTGCTCAGAAGTGCCGCGCCGACCGGCCCGTACAGACGTGAAAGGCTGACCTTGTAGAGCATTCCTATGATCTTAACGATAAGCAGGCAGAGTGTCAGAATAGCTGCGCCCATAATGAAGCTTTGATTGTTGTTCGCTTTGATCTTCTTCAAATAAACTCCTCTTTTCGGGTCATTTATGCATCGGCGAAGCCGAATGCGGTCGGGTAAAAGTATACCACATATTGCTTGCAATGTCAACGAAAGGTAATACACCGCAGCGAACTGCAATGTATTACCTTTCGGGAAACTTTTGGGTTATTTTGCTTATTCCTCGGAAGCACCGTCAGTCGGCTCGGCCTCAGCGGGCTTCTCTTCGGGCTGCTTTGCAAGATCCGCCGCAGCCTTGGGCGATGTGTAGGAATTTGCGAAATCGAGCGACGAGCCGCATCTCTTACAGAAAATGCTGTCGACCGAATTCTTGCAGCAGCACTTCGGGCAGATGATCCTGCCGCTGTCGGCTGTGAGGGAATCCTGCAGGCTCTTAAGCTCGCCGATAAGCACAGTGATGCTGTCGATATACTCCTTTACGATCGCCTTGTCCGGCTCGCCTGCAACGCTCGAATCGTAAACGTAGCGTCCAAGCGACTCAAAGCGGCTCGAGATCTTGCTTTTAAGCTCCGCAGAGGAAACTCTCGCTCTCGATCTATCGACCACCTCGCCGGCTACCTTGCCTACCGTATCTACAGCTGCCGCTGCGTTGACAATTACATCATCAAATAAACTCATAAAAGATCCTCCCTTTTTTGGAAACCGCCTTGCGGCTCCCGTCTACTAATTTCCGCACGTGCGCGTGATGCATCGCGCCGTGCAAGTTTATTATATCACTTTAAATGAATTAAATATAGTACAATTTGTAAACATTGCGCCCAAACGGACGCCGTATGCGATCAGGGTTTATGCCTTTCCTGCCCTTCGTATGAGTAGAATTAAACTACTAAATAAATGCGAAGCATTTCCGAAATTATTATTAATTCTTCAGTTTTCAGTATTCATCATTTATAAGAAATATATCGTCTCTTATCAATACTTATACTTCCCTTTTCCGATGAACTCACGGATCAGCGAATCCTTCGGGACGCAGCTTTCGCTGATTGGCACGAACGCGCCGGCACGCTTTATCAGATCCTGCACGTATTCGTATTCGCTGTGACCCGGAGATACCTTGCTTAATATGTTTACCGCCTCACTCGCCGTTATGCACGGCTCGTAGATATGGATAGAATTGATCGTGATGTCGCCCGAGTATTTGAAAGGGACGATGTACTTCTTCTCGCCCTTCAAGACATCGTTCCACATTCCAATGGTGTGATCGGCGGTGCTGCCTCTGAACTTGTAGTCCCGAACTAAGCGGCGCAGGAGCCGAAGCTCGCAGGCGGTAACAAAGTAGCCCTTGACTCCCGCCTTGTGAATGCCCTGCTTTACGCTTATGTAGATCTTTTTAAGCCCGCCTGTGGAGGCTATGTGCTTCGTAAAGATCGGGTTGAGCGCGTGGATGCCCTCTATGATGGCAATCTTGCCGCCCTTTAAGCTCACGTGGATAGTCTGACCCGTCGGTTCGCTCTTTGCGAAGTTGAACGTCGGGATATCGCTCTCGCCCTCCGTCAGAAGCTCGTTTATACACCTTTCGATCTCTGGGATATTGAGCGCCTCAACACATTCAAAATCGGGGTTGCCCTCGGGCGTTCTCGGCACCTTAGCCTCTCCGAGGTAAAAACTATCCATCGAGATTATCTCGGCGCTGCTGCCGAGGGCTTCAAGCTCCTCGCCGAGCATCTTCGCCGTCGTCGTTTTGCCCGAAGCGGAAGGCCCCGCAAGCATAACGACCCTACACCTCTCGGGCGATTCGAGAATACGCCGCGCGATGTCGCGCACATCGGCTCTGTAAGCCTTTTCCGCCTGGCTGACAAACTCGGCAGGATTAAGCTTCGCGTATTCGTTTATCTTGTCAACGGTAAGCGCGTACCGTCTGTATGAATTACCTAGGTTTATCATAAAAGCGTTCAATCCCTTCCTTGCGCCTCAGGATCTCATCGAAGCGGTCTATATATTCGTATGGGTATTTGAAGTTGAATATTCGCTCGATATCGCTCATGGAGGCGCTTAATTTTGTGACGGCGCCGGCGCCGCAGGCAATTATCGTCTGTGTTTCGTCCATAATAAAGACGTTGTAGTAGCCCTCTTTTCCGGGCTTCGACCAGCCCGTGTTTTCAAGGTTGCCTACCATTCGGCTCTGGCGATAGAGATAATACGGCGCATAGCCGTTTTTGTGGAGCGCTTCATCCGCGTAAGTAAGCATATGCTCTGCCTCCTCTGCCTCGTGCTTGTCTATCATCTTTCCGTTTTGCGTAAGATCGGAGGCGCGCTTCATCGAAAGCGTGTGGATCGTGATGCTCTCGGGCGACAGCGCCGTTATGCCGTCGAGCGTCTTTTTGAAGCTTTCGGCGGTATCGCCGGGAAGCCCTGCGATGAGATCCATGTTTATGTGGTCAAAACCGCACTCCCTCGCCTGCTTGAAGCAGACGAAGATGTCCTCGGAGGTGTGGCGGCGGCCGATGCGCTTTAAAACCTCGTCGTTGAGGGTTTGCGGGTTGATGCTTATCCTGTCTACGCCGATGCTTTTCATTGCCTTGAGCTTGTCGAGCGTGATCGTGTCGGGGCGGCCTGCCTCGACGGTAAACTCGCGGCAGGAAGACATATCGAATCGGCTGCGGACGGTACCAAGCACCCGCGAAAGCTGATCGGCGCTTAGCGTTGTAGGCGTGCCGCCGCCCATGTAGACCGATTCAAGGCGAAGGCCGAGCTTTTTCACTATATCGGCAGTCGCTTCAAGCTCCCTGCATAAAAGCTGAGTGTACGGCTCGATGAGGTGCTTCGTTCTCTCGGTAGAAGCCGAGACGAACGAGCAATAGCTGCACCTACTCGGGCAAAACGGCACGGAGATGTAAAGGCTGAACGAGCGGTCGGTCGTCTTTTTTAGGATCTCGCCCTCGTTTTTCTCCGTTTCGACGGTGAGCGCCGTTTTTTCCTTTGAAGCACGGAATCTCTCGGTGAAATAATTCACGGCGTACTCCTGTCCGCCCTCTTCTTTAAGGCGGCGAAAAAGCTTGATCGGACGTACTCCCGTAAGAACGCCCCACGGCGGAGTCACTCCCGTAAGCTTCGTCAGGTGATCGTAAAGCAGCAACGCCGCTTCAAGCTCAGCGTCGTCGCCGTCTGAAAGCGTTTTTTTGGAGCGCTCACAAAAGTCGCCTATACAGACCTCTGTAAAAATGCACCGCCTGCCGCCCTCTTCAAAAAGCCTGACGACAATATGAGTGGTCTCATATGTATCGGCAGGTGTTTTCACCGCTTCAAGCTTTTCATTCGGGAAAAACATTCTTGTCAGCTTGTCAAGCTCATAGTCAAAGTCGTTGTTTTCGTAATATATCTTCATATAAAGTTATAGCCGTGATCCGCTGAGAGATACGGATTTGCTTTCCTTTCCTCGTCGAGTGTCGTTTCGCTGTCGTGACCGGGGTGTACGGCGTAGCTGCCCGGGAGCGCAGCAAGGCGGGAGAGCGAGCGCATAAGCGCGTTTATGCTGCCGGTCGGGAAATCGGTGCGCCCTGCGGAGCGGCGAAACAGCGTGTCGCCCGAGAAGATGTCGCTGCCGCAGACAAAGCAGACCGAGCCTGCCGTATGACCCGGCGTGTTGATGACCTTAAAGGTGCTCTCGCCGAGCGTTATCTCGTCGCCGTCTTCGAGCAGTATGTCGGCGGGTGCGCACGTTATCGGCGTGCCGAAGAACATCACGCTGAGGTTCGCCCTCGCATCGGAAAGAAGCGGCGCGTCGAGCTTACCGATCGCCGTTTTTACCTTGCCCCCCGATTTTTTTTGGAGCTGCTCCACTCCGGCAATGTGGTCGAAGTGACCGTGCGTAAGCAGAATATATTCAAGGTTATCGTAGCCCGCGGCTTTAACTGCCGCATCAAGACCAACGGTGAATTTGCCGGGGTCTATCACTGCCGTTTTGCCTGTGGCTTCGTCGGTGACTATATAGCAGTTGACCGCAAGCTCGCCGACGGTCACTGAAGTTATTCTTATCATAAGCGTTGCCCTTTTCGTTTACATATTATCTGTATCAAGTATCAGCGTGACGGGACCGTCGTTTACGAGCGAGACCTTCATATCAGCGCCGAAAACGCCCTTCTCGACCGCCTTTACGCCGTTCTTGAGAAGTTCTGCGCAGAAGTATTCATAGAGCGGCTGCGCCGTTTCGGGGCGTGCCGCTTCAAAGAAGCTCGGGCGCTTGCCGTGGGAGCAGTCGCCGTAAAGCGTAAAATTCGAGATAACGAGAACACTTCCGCCCACGCTTTCGAGCGAGAGGTTCATCTTGTCGTTTTCGTCGGTAAAGACACGAAGCCCCGCGATCTTAGACGCGAGGACACCGGCCTGCTTTTCGCCGTCGCCGCTGCCGACTCCGAGAAGAACGAGGAAGCCTTTGTCTATCTTCCCGACGGTCTGCCCGTCTATATCGACCTGCGCGCTTGATACTCTTTGGATCACTGCTCTCAAAACGGTACTCTCCTTTATCTCAACTTATGCACCGTTTCGCACAGCGAAATGGTACGATTAATAAATCGTTAAGGGCGCTGCCCTCAACCCGCAAGCACCCCAAGGGCACTTCCTGCGGGCGCCTTTTGAAAAAGGCTTGATCCGAAACTATGATTATTTATCACTGATAGCTCTATTACCATATCGCGCCCTTGCTTGTTCTCTCGACGGACGTTACGCCCTTGACGGAGACAAGCCTCGATATGATGTCTCTGAGGTGCGACTTGTCGCGCACCGTGATATTGAATCGAACGACCGCCTTGCCATTGCCGAGCGCTCTCGAGCTCATGTTGTGGATATGGATCTTCATATTGCCGAGCTGACCGGAAAGGTCGGCTACAAGCCCCGTTCTGTCGATCGCTCTGATCTCGATAACGGTACTGAAATACGTGTTGATGGATTCCGCCCACTTCGCCGTTACCCAGCGGGTCGGGTCTTCACATTCGTCGATATTCTCGGGGACGTTCGAGCAGGATCGCTTGTGAACGGAGATGCCGTGACCCTTCGTGATAAATGCGATGATGTCGTCTCCCGGCAGCGGCGTGCAGCACTTAGCAAGCTTGATATCTACGTCGTCCATGCCCTCGATAATAACGCCGCTCTTTGAAGCTGCGGAGCGAGTCGGCTCCTCGATGATCGGAACGACGAACTCCTCTTCCTTGCCGTCGGCACGCTCCTTTTCAGAGACGATCTTGAGGTACTCCTCCTTCATTCTCGGCAGGAGCTTCCATAAAACGGTGCCGCCGTAACTGATGGAGGCGTAGAAATTCTCCATGTTGGGAATGTTCTTCTTTTTGAGGATAGGCTCCATCATTCGCATAAGTTCAGCTTCGCCGAGGTCGATACCGTTTCTACGGCACTCCTTCTCAAACTCCGCCTTGCCGAGAACGATGTTCTCTTCACGCTTTTCGCGCTTGAACCACTGGCGTATCTTGTTGCGGGCATCGCTCGTTTTTACGATCTTGAGCCAGTCCCTCGAAGGGCCTACGGAGCCTTCCTTACCCGTTAATATCTCGATGATGTCGCCCGTTTTTACGACGTAGTCGATCGGGACTATCCTGTAATTTGCCTTGGCGCCCAGCATTCTGTTGCCAACCTCGCTGTGGATAGCGTAGGCGACATCGATCGCCGTCGAACCCATAGGCAGGTTAATGAGCTTCCCCCTCGGCGTGTAGACGAATACCTCATCGGACGAGAGATCGGTCTTGATGTCTTTGATGAGCCTTGCGGGGTCATGATTGTCCTCCTGGTTTTCGAGCATCTTGCGGATCCATGCAAGCTGTTCGTCCATGGAGCTTTTGTTGTTTAAGCCGAGCTTATATTTCCAGTGAGCCGCGATACCGTATTCGGCGGTCATGTGCATTTCACGTGTTCTTATTTGTACTTCAAACGGCACACCGTCGGTGCCGATAACCGTCGTGTGCAACGAGCGGTAGTAATTCGGCTTCGGCGTGGAGATATAGTCCTTGAAGCGGCTCGGAAGCGGCTGGAACATATCGTGAACGATACCTAGGACGTTGTAGCAGTCGAAAACTGTATCTACGATAACGCGCACCGCGTAGATATCATAAATCTCCTGGAGAGATTTGCCCTGAACGATGAGCTTCTTGTAAATTCCGTGGATACTCTTTACGCGCCCGCTGACGGTCGCGCCGTTTATGTCCTTTGCTACGCGCTCCGATATCTGCGCGATTATCTTCTTGATGAAGCCCTGACCGTCGGCAATATTGTTTTCGAGATACGTTTCAATCTCCTTGTAGCCTATCGGGTCGAGATACTGGAGCGAAAGGTCTTCCATCTCGTCCTTGATCGCCTTGATACCGAGGCGGTGGGCAATCGGAGCAAAGACCTCCATCGTTTCGAGCGCGATGTCACGGCGCTTCTGCTCGCGCATACAGTCGATCGTGCGCATATTGTGCAGCCTGTCGGCAAGCTTGATGATTATGACTCTGATGTCGTCCGCCATGGCGATGAGCATCTTGCGGACGTTCTCAGCCTGGCGCTCTTCCTTTTCGGTATAGGCGATCTTGCTGATCTTCGTTACGCCGTCGACAAGGTGGGCGACGTCCTCGCCGAACTGCGCGGAGACTTCTTCGAGCGTTACGGGCGTATCTTCGACGACGTCGTGAAGCAGCGCCGCGACGACAGAGTCAGTGTCCATGCCGAGGTCGACGATAATACACGCAACCGACGTTGGGTGCAGGATATAAGGCACGCCGGAGATTCTGCGCTGATCGCCGTGCATCTTCTCCGCAAGGCGGTACGCCCGCTCGATCTTTTCACGGTCGTAGTCGCCCGAGCTTTTATCCATAAGCTCGCAAAGCTCTTCGTAATCCTGATAGTATTTCCTGTTGGCTGCCATTATAACCACACCTCTCCCGATCTTTCATTTTACGGCACGGTCTTCCCCAAACGCCGCGCCTAAGCGCCATACAAAAAGGCTATTATAATATATTATAAGCGATTTTCAGCAAAAATCAACAGTTTTATACGTAATTTCACGATTATATTTCAATTCATTTAACGATTACCGTCAAATTCAACAATATAACGATAATATGTATCGTTCTGAAAACTCTATTTAAGCCCCTCTAAAATGGGCGCGGACATGATATCGACCTTCTGCGGGTTTTCACAGACCGAAATAATGAGCGCCTCGCCGCCGTGCGCGCAGGTAACAAGCCCGAGCTGCTCCATCGCCTTTATGCATAAAAGTAACCCGCCGAGCGTGAGCGTTTTGCGCTCGATGCGGTGAAGAAGTATCTCCGCGGGGTATTTAAATCCGCCGCTGCTTCGCAGAAAGCGGTAGACCGCGGCGAAATCGTCGCGGGAGACGGCAAGCTCATTTTTCTGCTTTAGGTCAAGCTTCGCGCCCGTGATATACTCTTCGTAAACGCGCTTGCTGCGAAGCAGCGCCTCGTTGTCGTCGTCGGTGAATTTTATCTCGCGTATCTGAGGAGATACGCTCTTTATTCCGTTGTACTCGTTTATCTTAACGTCAACCGCAAGATCGACGCGGTCGCCCTTTTTGTACGGAAAAGCGTCGTATGAAGTCGAAAAAGACACAGCCGAGCCGGACGCGCCGTCGCGACGGAAGAGCACCTTGACATACATTCCGTCTTTGAGCGGGACAACGTCGCTGAGCGTCACGCCGCCGAAGGCGAAAACCGGCTTCGGGTTGCCCGCGCCGTAAGGCTCGAGAAGCGACAGCGACTCGACGTCCGCCGTACCGAGCGCTCCCGGGCGAAGGCGCGCGGCGATCTCAATAGTCGGCAAAAATTCGTCGCTCAGCGCGTCGGCGTACTCGTTTATCTTCTCGCGGAGATCGTCTATGTTCTCGGCGGGAAGCGACATTCCCGCTGCCATCGGGTGTCCACCGAAGATAGACAGCAGCTCGGCGCAGTGAGTAACGCCCGCTATCATCGAAAAGCCCTCTACGCTGCGCGCCGACCCCTTCGCCTTGTCGCCGTCTACGCTTATAACAATGGTCGGCTTGCCGTAGATCTCCTTTATCCTTGCCGCCGCAAGACCGATCACGCCCTGATGCCAGCCCTCGCCCGCCACGACTATTACCTTCCGGCTGCGAATACTTTCGTTTTCGTCGAGCGCCTTTACCGCGGCGTCGCAGATCTCACGTTCGATGCGCTTGCGCTCGTCGTTGTTGCGGCAAAGCTCCTCTGCAAGCTCCTCGGCGCGCCCCTCGTCGTAGGTCGTCAAAAGCTCGACCGACTTCTGCGACAGGTCGAGTCTGCCGCCCGCGTTTATCCTAGGGGCTAAGATAAAGCCGATGTCGCCGGATGTAAGGCGGCGCTCGCCGCAGCCGGAGAGGCGTTTCAACGCGGTGATCCCGATGTTCTTATTCTCGTTTATGCGCTTCAATCCCTCGCGGACGAGCGTTCTGTTCTCGCCGGAAAGGCTCACGACGTCGGCAACCGTTCCGATGGCGCAGATATCCGAAAAGCGGTCGAGAAGCTCCTCAAGGTCGAGGTTTGTCCGCTCGAGCGCCATTATCAGCTTGAAGGCAACGCCGACGCCCGAGAAATGCTTAAAGGCGCTTTCGTCGTCCTTTCTGTGCGGGTCGACTACGGCGACCGCTTCGGGCAGTCTTTCCGGCGGCTCGTGGTGGTCGGTCACTACGGTGTCAATGCCAAGTGAGGCAGCGTATTTTACCTGCTCATACGCCGAAATGCCGTTGTCGACGGTAATGATGAGCGTTACGCCCTGCTCGTGGAGCTTGTCTACCGCGCCGTTGTTAAGCCCATAGCCCTCGCTCTCCCTTGCCGGGATATAATACGACACATCACACCAGAGGCTTTTCAGGTAGAGGTACATTACCGCGGTCGAGGTAACGCCGTCGGCGTCGTAGTCGCCGTAGATGCAGACCTTCTCCTCGTCGTCGATCGCCCGCTCTATGCGCTGCACCGCCTTGTCCATATTTTTTATTGAAAACGGGTCTGCAAAGTCGGGCTTGGCGCTTATATAGCTTCTCAGCTCGTCTGCGCTCTCAAAGCCCTTTATGAGAAGCATCGCCGCCGCGAACGGCGAGATGCCGAGCTTTTTTGCAAGCTCCGCCGCGCGGCTCTTGTCCCCTTTGCTGAGCGTCCATTTTTTCATCTGCAACCTCTCTTTTCTATGCGCCGCGATAATGGCGTGTTATAAGCGGAAAACTCCTCTCAAGATCAAGAGGAGTTTTTTTATTTCGTTATGATGATGACGCCGCCGAGCTTGACACGGACGAGCTTGACGCCGCCGAACTTGACGCAGACGAGCTTGATGCGGTAACATCGACCTCGCTTGCGTCCTTGACGGTAATGTTCATCGTGTAATTTCCGTATACCCAGGAGGTCGAGCTGTTGTCGACCCTGACGGTAACGGGCATGACAGTTGTTCCGACCTTTACGCCGTCGAGATCGACCGTCGCCGTGATATTGTCTGACGTAAGCTCCGCTATCTCGTTTTTCGGCCCTATGACCCTGACGTTCACTCTTCCGTAGGACGTCTGCTCCGCAGTAAGACCGGGAGCCAGATTAAGCGAATCAAAGTTGGTCAGTACGAACGACTTTGTTGAATACCCCGAGAAATCAAAGCTTGCGGTTGCCGTTTCGATGTTGTTGAGATTTCGCACGCCCTCCGGCATCACAATGCTCGTTGACATCGCCGTCATTCCGTAAGAGATCGTGGAAAGATCGATCGTTCCGGCGGAGATGCTCGAAACGGAGTCGATCTTGTCTGCCGCCGCCGCGACCTCGATCTCGGCAGGCTCCAGCTTGACGAGGCTTTCGCCGTCAAAGCCCGGAGGCGCGTTGATATACTCTAGGGTAAGCGGAACCGTCTTCTTGACAAGCACGGGGATAGTCGCGTCCACCTCTGCCGGAGACAGGGTGATGGAGTCGTCGTATATCTCGTTGCCATCGGAGTCGAGAAGCTTCACATCGAGGTTCGTAAGCGTAGTCGTTTCCTGAAGCTCCTTGTCAACATCGGTCGAGACGACCGCCTTTACAGCCTTTGAAACGCTCTGCTCGGGGCCGCTCACGGTAACGCTCTGCTGCGAGAGAGAAGCCGCTCCGATATAGTATTCGACGGGCGAGCTTGCGTTGATCAGGGATTCTATCGTAAGCTCCGTCGTGATGTTCCTATCGACCACGACCTTCACCTCGGAGGGCGTGACGGAGACGATGTCGTAGTTGTTCTTTACGCCGAGCTGCCTTGCAAGGAGCGTGACGTTATACGTGCCTGAGCCTACGATGTTGCCGAGATTCGAGCCGTAGACCTGGATATCGCTGGGCTTGAGCGAGCCGACGGTAACGCTGTTGCCCTTGACCTTGACTGTAGCCTCAAACTCGTCGAGCGGGATTCCGTCAATCGTTACGACAGAGAGGTTGTCCCCCTTGGCGTCTTCGGAAAGCTCCATCGTGACGGGGATCGACGTAACAGGGTAATTGACCGTCTCGCCGTTGCTCATCGACATCGACGTCCATATAAAGAACGCGATGACGAGCGAGAACGCCAGCATGAATTTGTCGTTTTCAAAAAGCCCGCCGAGCGAAAATCTCTTTTTCTTTTTAAGTGTGAGCTTTTTGCCGGGCTTTTTATCCTTCTTCTTTTCCGCCTTATTTTCTGCTTTGGTTTCTGCCGCAGTCTGAAGAGCTGTGTCTTTATTCTTTTTACTGCTCATTTTTCTCCGCTCCTTTCTCACGCTTGAAACGGAACGAGAACTTCTCCGCGGGTTCGCTCTCCGACCGGATAAGAAGGCGGTCAAGCTCCCTTGTGAGCGATTCTCTTGTATAGTCTCGGGTGATCTCGCCGTTTAACGCGATCGAGACCGCACCGGTCTCCTCTGAAACTACCACAACGACCGCGTCGGACACCTCGCTTACGCCGATCGCCGCGCGGTGACGCGTGCCGAGGTTGTCGTCAACGTGCTTGTTGTCACGGGTCAGCGGCAGTATACAGCCCGCCGCATAGACCTTTCCATCGCGGACGATCATCGCGCCGTCGTGCAGAGGCGCTTTATTGAAGAACACGTTGCCTATCATCATAATAGACGGCGTGGCGTTGATTATCGTTCCCGTATCGGCGATATCACCAAGGCGGGTGCGCCTCTCAAAGACGATGAGCGCGCCCGTTTTGCGTTCGTGCAGTTGCATCACAGCCTCGACGTAGATTGAAAGATACTGGCTGATTGCGGGGCGCTTGTCGTCACCCGCAGACCCGCCCAGAAGCACCCTGATGCGCCGGTAGGTGTAATTGCTGCGCCCGATCTGTTCAAGAAACTTTCGTATCTCGGGCTGGAAGACAATGAACAGCACGATCACGGCAAACTCAAAAAAGCGGTTGAGCAGCGCCGTCATCATCGTGAAACCGAAGATGTTCGCCGCGCCGTACAGGATCAGCAGGATAAATATACCCTTTACGAGCTGGACCGCACGGGTCTCCCTTACGAGCTTTGAAATGTAAAATATTATCAAGCCGATGGCAATGATATCGATAGCGTCCTTCACGCGGAAGGTGCGCATCACTGCAAGAAAATTTTCAAGCCATTGATTTATAGTTCCCATAGTAATTTGATACCCTCTCGCCGGCAGACCGCGCCGACATTTATTTTAACGCGCCGATGATCTTCCGATCCGGTATCGGCGGCGAGCTTCTTACAGCTACAATAATATTTTACCACAAATTTCGATATATGCAACCGCTTTTAAGAAGTTTGCACAATTTTTTTCTGAAAGCCTGATCCCGGGGCGGTTTACGCCTCAGCGCCTCTTTGAAAGGCGGTTTATCGCCGCGGCGGCAGAGTTTATCTCGTTCATGCCGGTGAAATACGAAGGCGATATTCTCACCGCGCCGATGTTCTCCGTTGCGAAATGCTCGTGTGCGAGCGGCGCGCAGTGAAGCCCCGCGCGAACGGCTATGCCCTGACCGGCAAGGTAAGCCGCCGCCTCTTCGCTGTCGACTCCGTCAATATTAAACGAAAGCACGCCGCCCGAGCGCTTCGGGTCGGGGCGCGGAGTGTAGAGCGTTACGCGCGGGTTTTGCGAGAGCGCGCTCCAAAGGCGGGAAAGCAGCGCCGTTTCATGCGAAAGTATTCGCTCCTCCCCTGTCGCACTGACGAAGTCCAGCCCCGCGGAAAGCGCGGCGATACCGGGGTAATTCGGGGTGCCGCTCTCAAATTTATCAGGCGGGAAATCGGGCTGCGAGAGTGAGCGCGAGCCGCTGCCCGTTCCGCCCTCGACGAGTGTGTGAAGCATCTCCGGGCGGAGCGCGATAAGAATCCCTGTTCCCATCGGGCCGTAAAGCCCCTTGTGACCGGGCATACACACAAAGTCGAATCCGCTTTCCTCGGCGTTTATCCTGAAGACACCCGCGCTCTGCGCCGCGTCTATCATTATTGGAACGCCATACTGGCGGCACATCGCTGCAAGCCTTTCGACCGGCAGCTTCATCCCCCACACATTCGACACATGGGTGCAGACAACAAGCCGCGTGTTCGTGAGACGACGACGTGACCTCCGTTCCACATAAGTCCCTTTATAACCATATTTATCGAATAGGTGCAGCCGGGCGTGAAAATGATGTTCTCCGCATTTTGTACGCCGAACATCTCCGCAGCCTTGACCCTGCACCTGTAAATTCTTTCAGATGCAGCCGCCGCCATCGCGTGACTGCCGCGCCCGGGATTTGCCGACGACGCAAGCGCCCCCGCAAACGCCCTGCGCACCGACACTGGCTTCGGGTAGCTGGTAGCGGCATTGTCGAGATAGATCATATCACGCCTCCCGAGCGCAGGATCGCCTTAGCCCGGCGCGTACCCTCCGGTACATAAAGGCTGTAGCCGCAGCCGCCGCTTTTCGCCCCGCCGGGCGTGCGGATTATCTGCGCCCTTATCCCCTTTTTCATTAACATATCCTTTCCTCTGTGCGCTTGTGTAAGCGACCTCATCACAATAATATTTTTCTCTTCCATAATTATCACCTCACAGATCGGGTCGGCAAGCGCCGACAGACAGTTCCGTCCGAGTTTTTTTAAGCAACGCTTACCGCCGCGTTTCGGGTCTTGTTCTTTCTCCGGCGGGTGTCAGCAGGCAAGCGCCCGATACTTCTGAGTCTCCGGTCGGAGAACGCCAAGCGCCCGACCGGCCTCTTTATCATAATATGACGCACAAGCAGGCGGTGTGTCGCGTGGTCGGCAAGCGCCGACAAGCAGTACGCGGCCCGCTCGGCCTTGTGTCCTGCCACGGAGTCCGCGGTATTCCATGCTGCCTGTGCTGTGCAGGAAAGATCTGCACAAAATATGTTATTGCTACTTGCTCAATGTAAAAAAATATGATATAATTTTTAAAAAAACTGAAAGAAGGTAAATGTATGGGATTTCTGATAACCACGGATATGCTCAAAAAAAAGCCTCAGCAGGTGGAAGCACCGAAAAAAACGGTGAGCCTGACGAAGAACCCGGAGCTTAACAAAAAGCTCACACTGCGCAAGGACATCATCGACCAGAAGGCGACGAAATCTGCGGTAAACGGCAGCATCGCTCGGGTCGTGTTTGTACTCGATCACTCCGGTTCGATGAGGACCATGTACAAAGACGGCACCGTCCAGGAGCTTCTGGAGCGAATTTTCCCGATGGCGATGTATTTCGACGACAACTCCGAGCTCGACTTCTACTGGTTCGATACAGTCTACAAGGAGCTTGAATCGGTAACACCCGAAAACCTCGAGGGTTACGTCGAGAAGATCATTCTCTCGAAGAAAGATCACTTCGGCGGCACTTGCTACGCGCCCATTATGCAGGAGATTCTTAACCGCTTCGGCAAGAGAGAGGCGCTCAAAATCCCCACGTTTGTCATCTTCATCACCGATGGCGCAAACTCCGACAAGCGCGCCGCAAAGGACGTTCTTACCGAGGCCTCCAATTACAACATCTTCTGGAAGTTCATCGGGATCGGCAAGGAGCAGTTCGAGTTTCTTGAAAGGCTCGACACGCTCAGAGGCAGGTTCATCGACAACGCAAATTTCGCTAACGTGAACGACCTCACACAGATCAGCGACAACGATCTGTATACGCTCCTTCTTGAGGAATACTCCGACTGGCTCGCGCTTTGCCGTCAGAACGGCATCAACGTCGGATAGTATTTTCATTTCATATATGATCGCCTTCGGAAGGTGACGATTATATAAATAAAAGTACATATTTGGAAAGGAAGTAATAAAATGTTCAATGATTCTTACAGTGACTCCTCTTTCGCCGGTGCATTAGTTGCGATCATTTTCATCGCGCTTGCGATGGCTATTCTGTTGGTCGTCGCTCAGTGGAAGATATTCACCAAGGCAGGCAAGCCCGGCTGGCACTCGATCATCCCGTATCTCAACGTTTATGACATTTACGAGATCTGCTGGAGCAAGAACATGGCGATAGTAGGCGTAGTCCTTCTTATCTTATCGTCTCTCGGCAGCGGCACGACCTCTATAAGCGAAAGCGATTCCTCCGGCGTTCTCAATACGCTGATAGGTATTGCGAGCTTCGCTTATTTTGTCGTCAACATCGTTTGTCAGGTCAAGCTTGCAAAGTCGTTCGGCAAGAGCGGCGCGTTTGCGATCGGTCTTATATTCCTCAGCCCGATCTTTCTGTGCATTCTCGCGTTCGGCGACTCATACTACGTCGGTCCCGGCGGAGTTCCCGAAATGAGCGGCTATCCTCAGCCTGGCTTCGGACAGGGTCCGGTTTACGGTCAGAACACCGGCTATAGCCAGGCCGGAGGCTACCAGACCTACGGTCAGCCCGCGCAGAACGCGCCTACAGGCTACAGCAACGGCAGCAGCTCCGCAGGCTATGACACCTTCACAAGCAGCAGCCGCGCCCCCTACGAAGGTCAGAACGGCTTTGTTGTGCAGGGTCAGGCGCAGCCTCAGAACAACCCCTACGATGCACAGCCCCAGAACGGTGGCGCGCAGAACTACGGCAGCACGGGAAATTACGGCGGCTCGTCAAACTACAGCGGCACGCAGAATCCCTTCGACAGCGGCAACCCCTACAACTGATAAAACATGCAGGTCGGGTCACGGATCCGGCCTGTTTTTTGCTTTAAGGGTTAATATTTAATACTAAAAAACTATAATTATTGTGCAGAATCCAGATTTTTGAATGATTTGTAAATTTTACTATACTTTTTTCGGTACTTTATTGTATAATATACGTACGGTGGTTAATCTAAACTTTTACAGGCTCTAAAGCCGGAAAGGAGTTCAGTATGGTTATATTTGCTTTAGTATTTTACGTATTACTCGTTGTAGCACAGTGGAAGATTTTTACCAAGGCAGGCAAGCCGGGCTGGCACTCGATCATCCCGATCCTCAACGTATGGGATCTTGTTAACATCGCATGGAACAAAAAGATGGCCGGTGTTATGGTCGGTCTTACAGCTCTTGTTGGTCTTTTCTCGGGCATCACAAACGCTCAGGGTGAAGACGCTTCCGCATTCATCGGTCTTCTCAGCGGCATTGCAGGTCTTGCTTACCTCGTTGTCTTCTGTATGTTCTCGATCAAGCTTTCAAAGTCCTTTGGTCACGGCACAGGCTTCGGCATCGGACTTATCCTTCTCTCGGGTATCTTCTACCTTATCCTTGGCTTCGGCAGCTCACAGTACATCGGTCCTGAGGGCAACCCCGCCGTTTACCAAGGCGGTCAGTCATACGGCGGCAACCCGTTTGACAACGGCAATCCCTACGCTTGATATCAAACCTACCTTTTATCCACCGAAAAAACGGCATTACGCCGACACCAAAACCGGGCAGTCTGATCTGTCCGGTTCGTTTTATAATTTGCAGACAAACCGCCGAAAAAATTACATTATTGTAACCAATATACACTTGATTTTTCCCTCTCATTATGATATAATAATTTTCGCTGAGAAAAACAGTATCCGGGTGTGGCGCAGTTTGGTAGCGCGCTTGAATGGGGTTCAAGAGGCCGCTGGTTCGACTCCAGTCACTCGGACCAGACCGTCCAAAGCTTTTGCTTCGGGCGGTTATTTTTTCCCAGAATAAAACATCTCCCCCGCAAAAGGCTTTTGATCGCTTTTTGCGGGGGTTCTGTCATTGATCCTTTTCAGCTTCTTCGACCGCCTCGAGGAAGGGTCTGACGATATCGGCGTAAGCCTTTTTGCCGAGGACGGCTCTCGAGCGCGCGTGGCCGGCATGGTCGACGATGTGCAGCTCGCTGTATCCCTCCGTTTTCTCCTTCAGGCGCTCGCTGTTGTCGGGCGTGATGAAGTCGTCGTCGGCGCCGTGGATAAAGCAGATCGGGACGGTGTTGCCCTCAAGTGCGTCGATAGCGGAGGTGTCCTTCATGCTCCAGCCGTAGCGCAGTCTCAGCGTTAGATCGACGGCAGGCTCCGCAAAGCCGAGGTGATTGCTTTTGAAGCCCGTTCCGATCAGCTCGTAGAGGTTCGTAAAGCCGCAGTCGGCGACGACGAAATGTACCTTCGGATCGTAGCCGAGCGCAGAGAGCGACGTGCTGCTGCCCATTGACTCGCCGTGAAGACCGAGGTAAATGTCGCTGCCGTAGCGCTCGTATGTATCGTCGATCAGCTTTATGAGATCCTGCGCCTCGTAGTTGCCGATCGTGCAAACGGTCTTTTCATTTTCACCGTGCCCGCGCAGATCGTAGATCACGCAGTTGTAACCAAGCCCGATGTAAATGGGGACGTATTTTCCCGCGCCGTAGCGGTTCGAGGTGTAGCCGTGCGAGATGATGACGTATTTGTTTGACGAGCTGGTTTTGTCGTTCGATACAAGCTCGCAGTGGAGCGTGTAGCCGTCTTTTCCCTGCACGGTGTACTCCTGCGTTGTGTATTTTTTGAGGTCGCCCCACATGCCGTTGGATACAGCCCACTGCTTCTCACCCTCGAGCGTCAGTCCCTTTGGAAAGCTGATAGTCTTTGCCATATGCAGCGAGAAAACGGTAAAAGCTGCCGCCAGGACCAGCGCCGTTATTAAAACTACTTTAAGCACAAGCTTCAATACAACATTTGACATACCAATTACCCCCATATCTACAAAATTCTGTTTTAATTATAATCATGTACGCTCACTATGTCAACAATATGATGGCGGTCGGCAGGCGCTTGCAGTACGTGTAGCTTTATATAAACCTCGCTCTACTGCCCGTATCCGACAAATATGCAAAACGAAGGTTTTGATTTATGCCGTCGATTATTTTTGTTCGCGAATTTCCGATTTCCGCGCCGAGGGTCTTTGCGCGATAAAATTATATAACCGGACGCAGCTTATCAAAAAAGGTACGCGGACTATTGAAATGACCGCCGCTGATATGTTATAATTTTATCGTATTAAACAGTTTTTGGGAGGTATGGGATATGGAAGAGTTTAATACGGTGAATATGGCGGACGAGATCATCAGCGCCATAAAGAAGGAGTACAGCAGTCTCAATCGTCTTAATGTGCTGATACTTGGCAAAACAGGCGTAGGAAAAAGTACGCTCATCAACTCCGTTTTTAACGAAAACCTCGCCGCTACCGGTACGGGCAAGCCCATTACGGCGAATATCAGACCGCTGAGCAAGCCCGGATTTCCGCTGACGATCTATGACACGCCCGGGCTGGAGCTTGCGGGTAAAAACTCTGCGGAAAGCCTGCTCAACGAGGTCAAGAAACTCGTTCACAAGGGGATTTTCAGCGGATCGGTAAATGAGGCGGTACACTGCATATGGTACTGCATAGGAACGCCGTCACACCGCATCGAGCCGTCGGAGATACTCTTTCTCAAAAGCCTGCTCACAGCGACTACTACGTGCAGCGTGCCTGTCATCATCGTGCTTACGCAGTCGTACTCTAAGAAAGACGCGCGCGAGCTTTTTGACGCGATCCGCAGAGAGGATCTGCCCGTCGAGCAGATCGTACCTGTTCTCGCTGAAGATTATGAGCTTGACGAGGACATCGTTAAAAAAGCGTACGGTCTTGAGGAGCTGACCGAGGTCATGTACAACCTGATACCGGCCGCCGTTCAGAACACGTTCGCAGCCGTTCAGAAAGCGAGCATAGACATAAAAAAACGGGAGGCGCAGGCGGTGGTGGCAAAGGCCGCAAAGGCAGCCGCAGTAACGGGCGCCGTCCCAATACCATTTTCGGACGCCGCCGTTCTCGTTCCCGAACAGATCGCAATGCTCGCTAAGATAACCGCCGTTTTCGGCATCCCGCTGCAGAAGGGTACTCTGTCGGCGATACTCTCCTCAATGATCGGCACGACCGGAACGACCATCGCCGGAAGGGCTATCGTATCGGCGCTGCTCAAAATGATACCGGGCGCAGGTAGCGTTGCAGGCGGCGCTATCTCGGCCGCGACAGCCTCGGCGCTCACGGCGGCGCTCGGCGAAGCGTACATATCCGTCATGGTGATGGTCGCAACGGGCGAGCTGCCTCTCGCAAAGCTCCGCACACCCGAAGGCCGAAAGCTGATGGCCGACGTTTTCAAAGAAAAGCTTTCTCTCAGCAAAAGCAAGCTGTCCGCCAAAAAGGCTCTGCCGCCGGAGGTGTGAGAAGTAAAAGCCTTAGCGAATCAAATAAAGATGCAGTAAGCCCCGAAGCAGCTTCACTTCGGGGCTTGA
>ONFG01000009.1 GCA_900317025.1 uncultured Eubacteriales bacterium
GATATGCTTTTGCAGTTGAAAGACGAGCATACAAAACGCCGGTTCTGTCTTGGGACTGCGTGGCAAGGTGCGGATTGGGTTTTTATTCAGGATAACGGCGACATTATGTTCCCGACAAGCCCGACGCAGATGTTTGACAAGTTTTTGAAGCGAAACGGCTTGCCGCATCGCAAGTTTCACGCACTCAGACATACTTCTGCAACGCTTTCTCTGATAAGTGGCGTGGATATAAAGACGGTCGCTGAACGACTCGGACATTCGCAGATGAAAACGACAAACCGCTATGTTCACGCTCTTGAAGAAGCAGATGAGCGTGCGTCTGATGTACTTGGTGATCTTGTTCAGGAGCTTGAGAACAGATCGGCGAACGATAAAAGAAAAGACGTATAAACACTATGGGCATACCGACAAGCAATATCGGTATGCCCGTTGTTTAATATAATCATCTCAACATACAATTCATAATTACGTTTATCATCATTTCCTTTTCGCTCGGCTGAGATTCGGCTATCATGATCGTCAGCGCCGCAAGTGTCTGGTCGGCGATGGCTTTTTCCGTCTTTTTATCATCAAGAAACAGCGCTCCGTTTTTGTCGAGGAAATACAGGAACATCGTCGCGGCAATGCGTTTGTTGCCGTCCGAGAACGAATGGTTCTTTGTAACGAAATAAAGCAGGTTTGCCGCCTTTTCTTCAAGCGTCGGATATAGTTCCACGCCGTCGAATTCCTGATAAATGTTCGATATGCTGCCCTTGAAGGAATCGTCCTTCTCGTTGCCGAAAAGCGAGCTGCCCGAGGCAAATTTCATCTCATCAATTACCCTGCGGCATTCGTCGTAATTTAAAACATAAACAGCCTTGCTGCCCGACGGCTTCCGCATAGTCTGATGATCGTATGCGTCAAGCAGATCGAGCGCCGTGTTGAAGCGTTCGATGACCGACAGCACCTGCTTTGCGTCAAGCTGATTTTCCGCGCGTTTCATAATGCGTATGACCTCTCCGATCTGATCTATACGCTTATTATTCACGGCATAGCCCTTGATTATGTAATCTTTGAGAACGCTGTTCGCCCACCTGCGGAATTCCACGCCGCGCTTTGATTTAACGCGATACCCGACCGAAATTATCACGTCGAGGTTATAGTACTCGACCTGATATGTTTTGCCGTCAGCGGCAGTTGTCGCAAAATTTGCGACAACTGAATTGTCATCGGAAAGCTCCTCTTTCAGTACATTGTTGACGTGCTTGCCAATGGTTTTGATATCGCGTCCGAAAAGCTCGGCAAGCTGCGCTCTGTTCAGCCATACAGTCTTGCCGTCTGTGCTGACGTTGAGCTTCACGGAGTGGTCGGAGGTCTCGTATAAAATGATCTCGTTTTTATTCATTGCATTTACCTTTTTCGTCGAAAAATTAGTGTTGATTTATGATACAACATATTGAGTAAAATGTCAATTGTATTCTGAGAACATATTCGATTTTTACGCGATCTATATGATGTGTTTTGTATTAAAATTAAATATGTAAAATTCTACTTGACAGGAAGGAGAACGTGTGTTAGAATAAAGGCGTACACGAAAAATATCATAAAGTATGCAATGTAAAGCCAAGGAGAACTTGTATAGAAGTGACTGCGTTGACTTTGCATTTTATTCAGTTAAGAATGTATGCGCTTTCCGATATTTTTTCGGGAAGCGCTTTTTGTTTTACAGGAGGTATGAAAATTGAAAGAATCAGAATTTGATAGTATGATCTATGCTATTGCCGCAGGATTGTACGAAAAATCACAAAGACCTGAAAAATATTTTTATAGCGAGAAATTGATGTACGGTATAAACAAGCTGGCTGCTATGGCTGCACAAAACGGACGTGCTGATATCCTTTCCGAACTTCACGAGAACGCTTTTTTGAAGAGGTTTGCCGCACGTCCGGTCAGATCTTGGTTTGTCAGGTGGGATACGGCGTTTACTGCCGAATTGAAAAAATATCCGCTGTTTAATACGGGGGCGCTTGCGGAGATTTACGACGGAAATGTATTCGATATTACCGATGAGTGTGCCGTGCTTTGCGCGACTACGGAGAGCGATTTTTTCAACGCATTGACTCAGGAGAATGCTTATCGTAAAATGCGCGAGCTGTCCGCCGAAGAGTATACGGCGGTGAGGGAATTTATTGTCCTGCACCCGCTGTGTTCGGGGCGCGATATACGCCGCTTCAAGATCGCACATAATTCTCCCGAAATACAAAGTGTGTTCAACGCTGCATACGAAGATATCCCGCAGGACAGCTATAAATGTCCCGAATGCGGCTGGACTATGCGTTTTATCGGGAAAAGATCGGTATGCTGCAACAACTCATGCAGCCGTACTCACCGAACACGCGATCAGTTCGAAAGGATCGACAGCTCTTATGAGAAAAGGCTCGTCCACGGCGTGATGCGCTATATGTGTATACCAGGAAAAATAGAGATCAAAATACGCAATGAGGCGGAAAAGCTTGGGTGCGAGACCGAGCTTTGGCCGGAGCACGATAAATATGATATAAAGATAATACTGCCCGATGGGAGCGTCTGGGCGATAGATGCCAAGACACATCTAAATCCCTATAACCTTGCGTCGCAGATAAAAAACGACGGGAGTTTTACTTCCGAACAGGCGGACGAGCATATTTATGTTGTTCCGCACGAACGCAAAGCAGAGAATCCTGCGTATTGTGATATCTGCAAAGACGCTTTACAGCCCGGCGTTTTATTTATGACTGACAAAGAGCTGTATCAAAAGATAAAGGAGGCGATATAATGAAGACCGAGCTTGACAGAATAAAGGGCACATTGAAAGCGTATCCGAATGGCATTGATATCAATAAAATGGTTCAAACCGAGATGACGCTTGCCGTTATGGAGCTTTGCGCACCCGAGGGCGACCTTTCAAAAGCGTTTCTGCTGCTTCAAAATTATTCTCTGATCGGAAGAATAAACGACGCTCGGGAGACAGCATTCTTACAAAAAGCTCATATCTGTCTGAAGCAATGCAGTTCCAAGCAGAACTGGCTCCGCCTTTTGGAAAGCTATCGTGAAATCGACGAAGCATATCGTCTTTATAATATCACAGAGGTGACGACCAATGATAAAACCGTTTTAAAGCTTAGCAGGAATAACGACACAGCGATCGAACCCAATCGTGCGGATACTTATATTTCATATATCAAGGCTTATCACGAAGAGAGACAAGCGGCGAGAATTGCGTCTGACGGAACCTACAGCTACTATATCAAGGGCAGCGACACACCGCCGGTCGAGGTAACAATACCGAAGATTGGAGAAATACCGGCTCGTTCGTACGAACCGAAGAGCAAAAGGAAACACATCTGTGTGACCATAGATGAATTGAAGAATTCTGCCTGTGAGATCAAGAGCTTGCTTCCCAAGGATCACAGCTATGATGTTTTGCAGTCAAATCTTATAAAAGAAGTCTGCGAAAATGAAGTAAGACCTGCACAGCAGTTCGACATCAGTGAAGCTGTTGATCTTGTCGGCATGGTCGGAGCGGGAAAATCTACGCTTATGAAGGTGCTGACTTACCGGCTTGCAAAGCAGCGAAAGAAAATAGTGATCGTGCTCGATACCATATCGGAGGTGCTCAAAACAGTCGGATATTTTCGCAGGCTGAATATCAGCGCGTCTCCTCTCATTGGTCGAGGCAATCGGGAAAAATATATAGACCAGATGTCAATACCCGATGAGATGTACCTCGATCCGCTTTATTCGGAGTATCTGACAACTCCGTGCATAATTTCCGGTATGTCAAATTCAGACGGTGCCGTACCGAAATTCGGTGAGGAGCCGTGCCGAAGCCTAAAGAAAGGAAGATCGTATTACACTTGCCCGTATATTGACATTTGCCCGACGACAAGAATGTACAGGGAGATATATACAAGCGATGTGATCGTGACTACAGTTCAGGGACTGACTGCTGTAAAGATCATAGGAAGCGGACAACTGTTTCTTGAATATGTGCTTGAACAGACCGACCTTGTTATCTTCGATGAATGCGATAAGGTCCAGAAAACGCTTGATGAGTTTTTTACGCCTTGTACCGATTTTTTGGAATTCATGAAAAGCAATGCGGACGCTTGCGCAAAAGACATGAAAAGGGACGCGGCTTCACAGGACGCGATGGACGAAAATGAACGCTGCTATTCAACTGCGCGCAATCAATCTTTTGAAGTTTCATTAAGAGTGCGTGAGGCGATACAGTCGATCGAGGATCCTTGGAAATATATGCTGAGAGAAACCTTCTCCGCTATGACTCTTTATCACAGGCTTTGCGAAGAATCCGAAAACGGCAAAAACAAACTCACACCGAAAATACTGACGATGCTGGAAACGGCAATGGATACGCCGAAGGACGATGAACTTGATACGATCTTAGATATTGCGCTTCAGCTTGAGAATGACGAGAAGTTTACGCGCAAACTGAAAAAGTGGCTGTCAAAAAACGGATGTGAAGCCGACATTGTGCTTTTGAAGCATATCAAACTTTACCTTATCCTGACGGGATTTGACAACTACATCAAGTCGCTTGAAACAGCGTATTCATATCTTTCCGATGAGAATAAGGATAAAACGGAGCTTTTCGATTTTTTACAGGCTCGCTTTACCGCTCAGCAAAAGTTTCTGCCTTCATCGGTAATGGGCAATTTATTTGGTATGAGGAACGATCCTAAAAGGGGGCTGCAGCTTTATCGTCAGTATGCCTTCGGGCGTGCTCTTATGAACAGGATGCCGTATCTTAGACTCGAAAACGACGGCTCTCCCGCGGGACCTCATGTTTTGCTGATGTCAGGCTCCAGTTGGGCGCCGGGCTGTTTGGAGTATCATGTTAATGTTCCTGTGAAGTATATACTCGAAGCGGAGCCGTGGAAACGGGATAAGCTGTGCGAAACAGAAATGATCGACTTGTATACGGGCGTACGTGTGTCCGGAACCGGAGCAGATGAACGTACAGGTAATCTACGGCTTGTTATACAAAAAATAATAGAAACGGTCAGAGCGGAGCTTAACAAAGGGCGAAAGCTCCTGATGATCGTTAACAGCTATAATGAAGCGATAACGGCAGAAAAAGCGCTTAACGAGCTTCTTGACGGAAAACCCGCCGCGTGTATGGTGCGCAGCAAGGGAACCGATGATATAGAACTTAACACACAGGTACTCAGAGCCAATGTGCATGGCTTTGACAGCCACCGCGCCAAAATACTCGTCGCGCCGGCACAGGCGATAGAACGCGGCTACAATATCGTTGACAAGGACGGTCACTCGGTATTCGGGAGTATTTTCTTTTTGGTCAGACCTATGCCCGTGCCGAATGAAATATCCTCAAAATGCGCAAAGCTGAACGGACTCGCCGAGCAGAGAGCTATGAGCGACAGTATGTCGAACGGCTATAAGAAAGCAGATAATCTTCGCGGCTATGCCGCGCGTCAATGGCGGCAAATGGAGGTCGAGTCCCGAAAAACGCTGAGATATATCAGCAAAACTCTTCGCAGAGATGTAACGGCAGCTCTGTTTGTTCTCATCTTGCAGCTTTTCGGCAGACTTGCGCGTATCACCGATCCGACTAAGGACGCACCCTGCGTTTATTTCGCAGACGGAGCATTCCACGCCGCAGAAAGCTCTCGCGGCGGTTACGACAGCCTTAACGAACTGAGATATTACCTCAATGAGATGATGGAAAGCGAGCAGTCGGCAGCGATAGCCGCCTCTCTTTACGAGCCGTTTTATACGGCTTTTATGAAAGGAGTAAATGAAAATGTCATGTATATACCCGATGGCAATGACGCCGAAGACGAATAAGATCTTTAAGCTGTATTTTCTTGGTTTCCCCCCGCGTTGGAAGGAGCTGCTTCTTCGCCTTCAGTTATCTGTGAACCCAACGTTCAACACGGAGTACAATCTAAAAACCAATGTCCTTTACGGTTACCTGATGAGCTGGCTCGACGATGTCGTGAAGATCAATCCCATGAAAAAAACATCGGACGACAGCTGCTGGCTTGTCTCTCTGAAAGGACCCGATGCGGAAAGCATCTGCGAGATATTGCAGATCTGGTCGATGTCGGAATATGGAGAACACAAAAAAAGAACGCCCGAAACGGAGGCGCTTATAAAAGAGCTTTGTGAAGCGGCAGAACCTGATACGCTGCGAAGCTTTCTTCGCTGTGAGGAAGTGCGGCTGTTTGACGATAACGGACATGCGCTGACAGACTATGCGTTCGACGCTTTTGCCATTTACGCTGCCAATGCGCTTTTGGGAAAGACGATAACTATCTCCGGTCATGAATTGACTTTATGCAGCTGCGGCAGCAAAAAGCTCATGAGCCGCCCTGTTTCCGATGAAAAGAAAAACCCCTGTTATTTCTCTATCGCAGTCGAAATGTCCGTTCAGACAACGCCGCCCGAAAGGAAATGTATATTGCCCGTGGTTTGTTCTGTCAGACGTTTTATCTCGAACGCAAACAGGGAGAATATTTATCTGGGTGAGAATATCCACGCATATGTTTCTGGAAATAAAAACAAATACCGCAGTATTACAATGCTTCAAAGTGCGAACAAGGACGAAGAATCGGGCAAATATTTATACAAGCACTTTTGGAGCAAGCCCGAACAGCGGTGTTATGATCTTTATTATACCGACTCTCTGCCGACTGCCGAAGATGTGCTTTTCTCCCCGGAAACGTTTATAAAAGCGTCATCCGGAACTCAGATACTCCTGCCCTACAAAAACGGTATGTCTTTTACATATACGAACATAGGAACGGGCGTTCCCATTGTGGATAAGGCGGAGATATTTCCTCAGATAGCGGAGTATATGAAGGATTTCGCCGCGCCCTTGGCAGAGGTTGAGTCTGTTGACAAAAGCCTCTCTGTTCGTTTGACGAAAGAGAAGGACAAGGCGATGAACAGGCAGCGTTTAAGAGACTGCGTCGATCTTTCGCAAATTACGATCGAGATATACGGGCACAGAACCGACGGCGAATTGATCGGACTTATCAAAAACGAGATAGAAGAGTATTTCGGCGGCGAGGAGTACGGCTCCGTTATCCCTATCGAAATAAAGGAATGCGAATTGGGCGAGCTTGGCGGTCTGATGCGGTCCGATAAGTATGAGGAGAATCGCCGGCGCATCGAAAAGGTGCGTGGGATAATACCGGCTTCAAGTGATATCGTCGGTGCGCTTGTGATACTGCCGCCCGATCTGCGGGAAGAAGCAGGCGACCCTAAAGCGGCTCTGCGTGCGGGCTTCGCAGATACAAACAGACTGACGCAGTTTATATTTTCGCACAAAAAAGACGGCGAAAAAGATGACCCGAAAATGCGTGCTCGCGGCGCTGTGATGGATCTGTTCAGGCAGTTTGGATATACCTGCTTTAATGAAACAAGAAACACCGAAAAAAGCCCTGCTTTTGATGCAGATGTCATAGGCCTGGGAGTGTTGAGTCAGCTGCGCCCGCTGTGGGCAGGAGCGTCCAAAGAAGCGAAGTATACCGCAAAGCATCTTCCAATCTATATCACCTACAATGTAAGAAGCGGAAAAATGGCAGTCAATTGCGATATTCCCGGATTTTATCATCTTAGTTACCCGCAGGCGCTGCTGAAGCTTTCGGCGCTTTCTCGTCAGGAGGATTTTGTCCGCCTGTGCAATAGTGCGGCGCAGGGCGGATTTCGCAGCAAGCTGATCGGTATATCGCAGCTTTATCGAAATGCTTCCGCTATGATACTGACGGAGGCAAACGGAACGTCTCGCCAATTATGGAAAGGACTGACAGATAAAACGATCGGGCAATACGAATATCTGGAGCAGTATATCCCATCAAAGATCGAAACGGGAACAAAAACTTACTCCGATATGCGCTCGTTCTGCGGTACAGGCGTGCGTATCATGAGAGTGCGCACGCAGGAAATCCCCGATTATTATACTCCGCAGAAGGACGAAGAAAATTACAGATCCGCAAGCGGAATGTTTGAATATGAAAAGGTGTTCTGGGGTATTGAGCCGCGTCCCAATAACAAAGACTACACTCTCAGCTTCAAAAACTCCCGATTTGATAATCCTTCCAAAAGCTATGACGAATGCAGACCGGTCGAGTATTATCCGATACAGCTTCAGCCCGGCGACGACGCCCGGACGTGGGCTGCGTTTACAAATTATCTCCGAATGGTGATGGTGCAGACAAGCAGAGATTCCGTAGTGCTTCCCGCACCGCTGCACCAGATCGGTCTGATGAAGGAATATCTGCTGCTTGCAAAGAAGAAGTGACACTATAGGTTGTGTCATTTGCAACAGTAGAGTGTAAAAAGCTCTGTCATGAGTTAAACAGTTTAATAGTTTCGATAGTAGATGCGTATTTGAGCAGCCGCATAATTCTCTTTGTCGAAATAACAACAGCCTTGTCGAGCAGAAATTATTGGTGCACGTTTGGTGCACAACTTCAGCAAAAGTTATCGAAGATAAGCAGAAGATACGCACCATGGAATGTGACGAAAACGGCTTGAAACAGCCATTTTTGGACGATGACGGATAGTAGTAAAAAGTCGGTGGTCAGGTTGGTAAGGACGAGGTCGTCGGTTCAAGTCCGATTATCAGCTCTTATAAAACCGCATAAGCAAGCCGTTTTTGATAAGCGGCTTGCTTTTCTTTTGCTCGAAAATAGGCTGTGGCGACTGTACCCCAAGGGCATTTCCTACGGCTTCGCCTTCGGGCACCCGGCGACTACTGACCGAAAAATTTTATCCAACATTTTTGATGGTGTATAATAAAACTTGACACAATCCAGACAACCGAAGTATAGTAAAAGAAAAAGGAAAGGGTCAAAAAAGGGAACAGGAGAACAGTATGATGAGGATTTAAGAAGCAGGCGATCAAGCTCGCAAGATAGGTCGGGAACACAGCCGCATCGGAGGAACTTGGAATTCCGAAAGGAACACCGGGAACATGGATGCATAAGGCAAGATTACGGTTAGGAATAGCTTATACTGTCGTGCTATGGAGGTAACCAGAACTGCATTCTACGACTATCTTGAGCGTAAAAACAAGCCATGGAAATATCAGATTCTCACGTACGAAATGGTGGAGGTGCTTCTTAATTTGCGGGTGTCCGGGACTCTCATAAACCTCTTGGTATCAATACAGCAAAAATCGATTCCACTTAAAACCTCCCCCCTTGCTTTATTATCTTTTGTATGATATTATGATGTTGTCAGAATTGCGGAATAATTAATCCAAAACCGTACAATGGGTCAAAAACTACTATGTCAAAGGGATGGTTATCATGAATGTTTTTAATATCATTCCCGCTAATTTCTTTTCTGTGCTTGTCTCTCAGAACCGCGAGATATATGTCGATGTATTGATGAATCTGTATGAGCTTTTTGAAGAGGAGATAAACATCAGGCTGAAAGCGTTTCTTGCTGAGATCGAACTGATCCTTGAAAACAGAGAATACGTTGTTGAAGACTCAGACGAAGCAGAGGAAACGGATAGCTCGTCAATTCGCGGGAAAGCCCGCATTATCGAACGCAGGCTCGAAAAAACGGGCTGGATAGACAGGGAATTTCTTGACGGCTCGTTTACGGAGATCATCACTCCGAAGCCCTACGCCATAAACGTTATGCGTATGCTGAAAGACCTGACGGCAGAGCGAACGGCAGAGTACAATTCTCTCGTCTTTTCCACATACTCCGCGCTGAATCAGGCATACATCGATAACCGCGACAGAATGTATGAGGCGCTGATAATTGCGCGCAATAATACCGAAAAGCGCGACTACGAGCTGAGATCCTTTTATCACAATATCAGAAGCTATCTGAATGTGATACGCGAAAACATGGATGTCGATCTGCTTTTGAAAAATTATTTTGAAGAGTACAAAAAGCTTGCCGATCGCGTTTATCACCCTGTCAAAACAATGGATTCCGGCGAGCTTGAACGGTACCGCGGGCTTGCACAGCCATTCGACAAGGAATACGGTGAAAAGCTGAAAAAGCTTTTACTCAGCGAGCTTCTTTCAGACTGCCGGGAATGCATTGAGTTTATGCTGAATGAAGAGATAAAGCTTGAGCAGGAAGCTATGCTTACTTAGAGTTTTGGTAAGGTGCCTGACCTGATCATCAGTTTTCATAAACTTATAGCTCCGAGTAAATCCTATATTCCAAAAGCGGGCATACCGATAATCTAATTCGGTATGCCTGTTGTATTTATACGTCTTTTCTCTTGTCGTCTGCCGATCTGTTTTCAAGCTCCTGAACAAGCTCACCGAGTACGATGATGGCTTTACGCTTGACGAGAACATCGGCGCCGCGAGCGACTTTGACGGAACATACAAATATATAAAGGACTGTCCAGGCGAGGTGTACACGGTAAAAGAAAGCCCTATGTGCTTATCATTAAACTGAGCAGCGGCGGCACGGTCGCACTTGCAAAAGCAGGACAGCTTATTGTGAACGGTACTCCGTACTGTTCTACTATGCTTGACACAAATGCTTACCCTGCGGACAGATTTCTCGGTCATGTATCGGACTTTGAGACAGTCAATGTGCCGTACTTCAATTATGAGATCGAGCTTTCGCCGAATGACAAGGTATATACTGTAGCCGATAAGGATATGGAAACACTGTGTATCAAGCAGGAAAACGGTAATGTAGTGATATTTGTTAGTATGTGGTAATAGAATCGTATTTGATATTGAGCAGTCTTTGGACGGTAAAACGCCGTGCAAGGACTGCTTTTTTCACACGAATTCGGGCGGTATCGGTCTGCCCCGATCGTCTTTTTCTACTTCCTCTTGAGCGGGCTGCACACGCTCCCGCGCCTGTCAATTCCGAGCAATGGCTTTCAAGTTCATTATCGGTTGACCGTTCTTCCGCAAATGGCAGATCTCACAATAAGAGAGCCTTTACGCTCTCGGCTGTGAGAACGCAAAGACTCTTTGATGGATCATCAGTGGGTCATTTCGGCTCACTGTCAAGTGCTTTCACTATTAATAACAACTTGTCGTCTGTTCGGGGAATGATTTTAAAAAATTTTGAAACCAGTCAGTCTCCGCTCCGGGATCATAAAGGTTATTTCAAACAGCAAAAACAGCCTTAAAAGAATTGATCGCTCGATTACGAGCTGCCACGATATGCTCCGCCGTCTCTCGCTGTCTACATTATATCAAAAGATGCGATATTTGGCGATATCACTGCTTTTTGAGACTGTAATTTTTACCCTTAATAACCCGCCGTGGGTTTATCATGTGCTTACGGGCATATAAAAAAAGCCTCGAATGTACTGAATAAACGATACAGATTGCACAAATATTTGCTCCGATTTTTTCATAACAAAGGTGAGAGAAATGGATGATCCATTCGTCTAATAAATGAACGGTAATGCAGTATGTTTAAGCGGGCGGCGTTCAGGTTCGGTACGGATAGGGATAAAGATATCAGTCTGTAGATCAGTAGGCAATTCAGCACAGCTTATACATTTGATAAAGGAGGATCGATTATGAGAAGGATCAGATTTTTTTCATTGCTTATCGCAGCGGCAATGATAACAGCAAGTAATGTATCCATTCCTGCTTTCACACAGGGAACAGCCGCACCGGACTCGGACAGCGGCAATAATCCAAGCGAATTGCAGGCTGAATTCGGAGATCCGAGTTGTGTCGATGATCTTTGCCGCTTCGATGGAAGCGATAGGCTTCCGGCTGCTGTCGGTATGACCGATACGGAGGATGAAACGGCTGCCGAAAATGAAGCTCGGCGCAGCATATGCGACCTGAAGATATACATCGACGGCGAGCTTGACCATTCTATCACAAGAGTATACGAATATCAGGGCTATGAGATAAAGCCCTGTACAGATATATTTGACGGCAATGAGGAACTTGTACCGGATAAGGATTACACCGTTGCCTACAGCCGCAATAACGAGCCGGGAACAGCGCATATGACGATAACCGGAAAAGATAAGTACAAGGACGTTTATGAGTATTCCTTCGAGATCAAAAAATACGAGGATATCGTGAGGTTCAATGCCGCGAAGGAAACGCCCGATTTCTACGATATTTATACCGATAACGGCGTGGATCTGGCAAGACCGTACGCAGGCTCGTTCGATACAATGGATACATCTGACGGATACGAGTTCCAGTCTAACGACAACGGCACCGTTGATTTTATCGGTGCAAAGGGCGGGATCTGGTATCTGAAGATACCGGCAATGTTTAAGAGCGGCTGGTACTATGACCGCCCGGATTTTACTATGGAGATTCGCGCCGGATCGCTAAGGAATAACGAAGCGGCACAGGCCGTCGATATCCCGAACACGGTAGTCACTATCGGCGGCGAAGCGTTCAGAGGCATGAAGTCGGTAAAGAGGATCTATGTGCCTGTTTCTGTCAAGAGAATAGGAGAAGATGCGTTCGCCGAGCTTCCCGAGAGCTTCAGGATGGTATGCTGCAAAGGCTCCTATGCGGAGGAATACGCAAAGGCGAACGATATCCCGTATGTATACCCCGGGGACGACGACTTTGACAAGCAGGCGCTCGAAAAGGCGCAGCCCGACATAAGGGATCTGACGATACTGATCGACGGACTTGTTTTCTCATCCTTTGACACGGCGCTCAATTATGAGTACACGGGCAGGGAGATCACCCCGCCGGTCGTTATAAAGGACGGCGATAAAACGCTCACGCCCGACGTTGACTACACGCTCTGCTATATAAACAACAAGGACATCGGCAAGGCGAGGGTGGTCGCAGAGGGTAAGGATAACTACAAAGGCCGTTGTGTCTTTTACTTCTACATTAAGGATCACGCCGATATCATGCCGTATGACCCCGTAATGGGCGACATTGACGGCGACAATTCCGTTACGGCAAACGACGCGCTTATCGCGCTTCGCGCAAGCCTGGGATTTGAAGAGCTGACGCAGGATCAGATCACTCAGGCTGACCTTGACGGCGATCTGGAAATAACGAGTGCAGACGCGCTTGCAATACTCAGGCGCAGCATAGGAATCAAGGCCGATAACAACGTTGGCAATCCTGTAAAAACATGACTATGAAAAATACCGAGGGGGTCCCTCGGTATTTTCTTGTGCAGCAGCAGAATCTGCCCGCTCCTGACAAGCCGTAAAAACGGCGCGGAGAGGGCAGATTTTTGCAGAGAAGAAGGAGTTCGGGACAGTGGATCTTTACTTCTTATGTATAGGATCATATTGATCGGGCGGTTGAGCAAACGCGGGCATTACCGTCTGATACTAAACTCAATTAAAAGCTTTTTATAGCGCCGCAGGCGCGTTTGAGTTTGTTTATAACGCTGATTACCGCCGCACATTCAACTTGTTACTCTCACAGCTTATAGGGAATGCGGCTGTGAGATCGCCCCACTGAAGGGTGCGGTACCTTGCAGGAGCGGATCGGACCGGGCGCTGCTGATATATGGGAGAAGGATGGGTATCTCATAAAACCTCAAGAAGGATATGGGTATTGATCTACCGGCAGCGCTGCGATCCGATCTGTTAAAAGGGACCGCACAAGATCGGTCGATGATAGTGATAAGCTGATGAATCGGTGAGCCGTCTAAGCTCACCGTGCAGTCTTGTGCGGCTATATTTATGATAATTCTCCGTCCGTCTCCGGTCAACCGCATATTCGATTTTAAAAATATTTTGTTCAAAAATAAAAATCATTTGGGCACTTGCCGACCCGAAGGCGCAGGCTGCCGCCGTACTTCCAGCGCTGCCACTACTCGTTCTGGATAAACATTGCGCAGACGAAGGAGATAAGTCAGAAACGCTTCATGGAAACGCGTGAGGCGTACATCAGGTATCTAACGAAGAAGATATAACTATTGAAATGAGGTATGAAAGTTGACGATCACCAAAGCCGATCTTCTCGGGCAATTCAACATAGTCGTCCCGCTGTATTTCTATGCGTTCTACTTTCAGCAGCTCGATATGCTGAGATACGGTACCATAACGACGCGGCTTCTGATAGACGCGGCAATGATAGCGAAATTTCTTATAGTCGAAAAGGCACTGGGAGTACCGACCGAGAACCCGATCGTCTCCGGCATAGGTATACTTATCATGGCGCTGGCGGTAGTCTTTCCGGAAATAGGCAGCTACAAAAAGAGGTTTTTTTACCGTGTGGAGCCTCGCGTGTATGTTTTTGTCTCTGCGCCTTCTTCCTTGCTTGCAAAAAGATCCTCTATAAAGTATGGTATAATTATAGTGCCAAATTTTTACGCAATTTAATATTCACTTATCTATGCGGTTATGTATAATTGTAACCGCTCCGGATTTTTGCATACTTTTGAAGCTGAATGCAAATAACATATCTGATTTGTGTATGATAAAAGCACAAGTTCCTTCAGATGTGTTTTTGCAATTTGGTTAGATAAGTGTTGCGAAAATTGCGTAATTGTTTGGCGACAATCGGAGCTTTGTGTTTTTTGGCGCATGACTTCGGTTGTGCGCTTTTTTTATTACCATTTTTTAGGAGGAAATCTGATGAAACGAAAAATTCTTGCGCTGCTGCTTGCCGCAACAATGGCAGTATCAACAAGATCTGTGCTTTCGGCAGGCGCTGCGCAAACCTCATCCGAAGGCTCACAGGCGACGAGCACCGAAAAAAGCGGCGACAGGTTATCCCACGGGGATTATGAGTATGAGGTGCTTGATGACGGTACGGTATCAATAGAGGAATACATAGGAAGCGAAACCGAGATAACGATACCGGACAAGATAGATGGAAAAACCGTAACGAAGATAGGAGATCAGGCGTTTATATATCGACGTTCGATCACCGGCGTGATTATTCCCGATTCGGTCACAGAGATCGAGTGGCGGGCTTTTGAAGACTGCGATTCGCTTGCAAGCGTAAAGCTCGGCAAATCGCTGCAGGAAATTGGGTTCAGAGCTTTTAACGGCTGCGAAGCATTGACAAATATTGAGATTCCAAAATCTTTATCAAAAATGTATTATAATTCCTTTAATGATTGCGTGTCGCTTGAAAGCTTTATTGTCGATAAGGACAATAATTATTTCTCTTCTGTTGACGGCGTGCTGTATAACAAGGATAAGACAACGCTTATCAGATGTCCGCAGACAAAGAAGAGTATCTCTGTGATTGATTCTGTAACGAAGATCGACGAAGGCGCTTGTTATGGGTGTGAATCTCTTGAAAATATTCTGCTCCCCGATAAATTAACAGAGATCGGCAAAGACGCCTTTAATAGTTGTCAGTCTCTTGAAGAAATTCACATTCCCGAGTCGGTTGCGGAGGTCGGACACAGAGTTTTTTTCGGAACTGCGTGGCTGGATAACTATCCCGACGACCTTGTGATCGTAGGAGACGGTGTCCTCTATAAGTGCAGGGACGATGCAGAAGGCGAGATCACGATCCCGAAAACAGTTAAAAAGATCGTCGATGAAGCTTTTTACAGGTGTACTGCACTTGAAAGCATTACGATTCCCGATTCGGTAACGAAAATAGGCTTCGGTGCTTTTTCGGGCTGCTCGGCACTTAAAAGCCTCATTATTCCGGATTCCGTGACAACGCTTGACTATGAACTCACTGAAGATGGAATATTGACCGATTGTACATCGCTTGTAAGTGTGACCATAGGCAACTCGGTAACGACAATTCCGCCCTGCACCTTTGGTAACTGCACATCGCTCAAAAACGTTACGCTAGGAAATTCGGTCGGCGAGATAAAAGAAATAGCTTTTTACGACTGTACCTCGCTCGAAAGCATTACACTCCCTAACTCGGTGACATCGATCGGTACCCGTGCGTTTGAAGATTGTACTTCACTTAAAAGCGTATACATTCCCGATTCGGTGACATTGATCGGGGAGGAGGCGTTTTTCGGCTGCACTTCGCTTGCAAACGTAATCGGCGGCGCAGGCGTAAGTACAATATACGACAACTCGTTTGCTGGTACACCCGTTTATGAGAACCCAAGCGGCGATTTTATCATTGCAGGCGATATTCTCGTGGAGTATCGCGGAAGTGAGGAAAATGTAACGATACCTGAGGGTGTAAAAAGCATTCCTATGTACTTCAAAAAAGATTCACCGAACAGCTACAGCGGAGGTGGAAGCGGTCTTACAGTGAATGATGATCTGAAGCTGAGAAGCGTTATACTGCCTGAATCCCTGAAAACGATAGGTAAATATGCCTTTGCGTACTGTTACTCTCTCGGAGATATAACGATCCCCGACTCCGTAACACTTATTGAAGAGGACGCATTTAGCGGTTTCCGAAGCAGGATATTCTGCACGTAAGGCTCATGCGCAGAAGAGTATGCAAAAAATAATTCTATTATGTATGAGCTTATAGCTGGCGAATTCCGTTATAATATAAACGGCGAAGGCAGTGCTCGGATCGTTGCATACACGGGCGGTGAACAAAAGATTACGATACCCGACGTCATAAACGGAAGAACCGTTGCGGGTTTATCTCTAGATTCGTTTGATGAAAACTGCCCCGAAAGGATCATCGTACCCGCATCGGTAACATCAATCACCGGTGGTTTTAATTGGACGGATATATGGGAAGAAAACAGAAGAGTATCGACCTTAGCAACACTTTCAGAAATCGTTGTAGACGAAAATAATGAAGCATATACAACAGTGGACGGTATTCTTTACGACAAAGCTGTTACAAAGCTCATCTATTGCCCTAGGGGAAAGAAAAGCGACAGCGTAGCTATTCCCGATACCGTTACAGAGATAGGCGATCAAGCGTTCTATTGCTGTTCAATGATCGGAAATGTGACTGTACCGGATTCTGTTACAAAACTGGGTTGGGCTGTTTTCAGCGGCTGCACCTCGTTGGAGACCGTCAGGCTTTCCGAAAAGCTGGAGGTGATACCGGACAACAGCTTTTCTCAATGCTCCTCGCTCGTTTCGGTGAATATTCCGGCATCCATAAAAACGATTGAAGCGTGGGCTTTTGACGGGTGTTATTCCTTGAACAGAATAGATATTCCCAAGGAGGTCACCGATCTGCCCACTTATTCGTATGACGGTGGCGAAACGTGGGAGCAGATGGTTTTCCCTGTGGACGATGACTTTGTACTCGGTTGCTACTCAAATTCTCACGGCGAACAGTATGCAAAGGATCATAATATAAACTATGTCCTTCTGGACGACGGCAGCGATTCCGATACGGACAGCGACACAAGCGCCGACATAAAGACCGATACGCCGGATACTCCCGACGATAAGCCGAAAGCCGTATGCGGCGATCTCGACGACGACGGGCTGATAACGGCAAACGATGCGCTTGCGATACTGCGCTCAAGCATCGGCATGGAAACGTTTTCACCCGAACAGGATAAGCTCGCCGATATAGACGGCGACGGCAGCGTTACCGCAAACGATGCGCTTGCTGTTCTCAGATACAGCGTAGGTATCGACGACGGCATCGTCGGAAAAGAGATAATGATATAAAAAACTGTATGAATTAAAGCGAAGCCTTCACGTACTCTTGAACGGAGCGCGTGAAGGCTTCGTCTTGCCTGCGGCGGTTCAGCTTTGAAAGAGAAAGTAACATTACGCATTGACAACGCCCGTTTCAAATGGTAGAATTTTGTATAAGCTTATGGTCGGAAAATAATTGAAAAGGTCAAACATCGGAACATCATCGGACTGTATAAACGGAGGTAAACAATGGCGAGCATAGGAGAGCAGATAAAGAAGTACCGTATAAAAAAGGGCTATACTCAGGAAAAGCTTGGCAGCGTGGTCGGAGTTACCACGCAGGCCGTTTCAAAATGGGAGCGGGGAGGTGTTCCGGACGCGGAAATACTGCCAGATATAGCCGATGCGCTCGATGTGGACATCAACTCGCTTTACGGCAGGGAGGAACGGGACATTCAGGTCCTGTTAACGCAAAGGCTGAGCCGCCTTCCGCAGGACGAGGCTTTTCGCTGCGCCTTCGATATTTGCTGGTCGGTCTTTTTCGGTCTTGTTGGCGACTCCGATTTTACCGAGGATTTCAGCGAAACGTTTATCGGCCGCTCGGATATCCATAAAGAAAAATCTCAGGACTACTATCTGAAGATGATCCGCGACGGCGGCATGGCGCTTGGGCGCTTGTCGGGCGGGTTCAGCCAGTTCTATCTTCTCGCGGAGCGCGATAACGAGAGCGCGTTTAACGAAGCCGGCAGTATCAAGGCGATCAGAAAGGTCTTCGAGCTGTTCTCGCAGGAGCGTATGCTTAAAACTATCTGCTATCTTTATTCAAAGCCGTGTATCCCCCTGACCGCGCAGCTTATAAGCCACGGAACGGGCTACGACCTTCACGAGGTGGTGCGCTGCATGGATATCCTTTGCGACTATAAATTGACGGAGCATATCAAGATCGCCTCCGTTGAGGGCGAGATAGACGCTTACACCATTCGCCGGGAAAGCTGCGCCGTACCGTTGCTCTCCTTTGCCGACGAGATCGCAAAGGGGAGCCCGTTCCCGGTCTTTAATATGTTTGACAGAGAAAAGCCGCTGATCTAAACCGATAGTTGATTTTTAATCCTAATGGTTGGATATCCCGGTAAACGGTTGCTTGATATATGACGTGCAGACGGTTTAAAATATAGGTACACTATATAGAATGGAGCTTGACCATGAAAAAGATCTTATCCGTCATTTTTTCGTCACTGCTGATCTGCTCCGCTGCTGCCTGCTCACCCGTCAGCGAGCCAGCTGCAAGCAGCGACGCGGCTGCGGGTGAAAGTATGTTGTCGACCGAAAGCATATCTTCCGAAGAGACCGCCGCCGATGACAACGCTCCTTCCGACTCCGAAGAGCCTTCCGTCAATGAAGAGGAGAGCCTGCCGTCAAAGGTCGACCTGAGAGATTACAACGGGAAGAATTATGTCACACCGGTAAAACGCCAGGCCTTCGGCGATTGCTGGTCGTTCGGAAATATCGCCGCCGCCGAGAGCTCGTATCTTTACGTGAACGAACTTGGTGTTCCGGCCGGTGAAAACAATTTCAATGTAAACTTCTCCGAGAGGTATCTCAGTTGGTACGTATACCACAGCATAACGGAGGAGGACGTAAAAGTCGGCAAGGTGCGCGCGTCTCAGGTGGGCGAGGGCTACGACGTCAGCCAAGCTGAGAGCAAGCATCAGAACGCTGTATTCAACTTAGGCGTGGCGGGGCTTTCGGGAACTGCCTTCTTTGCGTCCGGCTTCGGCCCCGTTGACGAATCGACCGAGGTAAACGGTGTGTACCCATACGCCTATTCCGACAAAAATGAAAGAAACGAAATAGACGAGTATTACGAGAATTATTCTCAGAGCGGCGACTGGTCGATACCGCTCAATGCTCTGTACCGCAATCCGCCGATCAGCGCTCTGCTCAGAAACGGCAGCTTTCTGCCCTCTCCCGCGTCTAAGGACGCCAACGGGAATTACGTTTACAATGAAGATGGCGTCAACGCGATAAGATCCGAGATCGCCAAGGGGCATGCCGTTTCGGTTGCGGCGCTTGTTTTCGGAAGAATGAATTACGATAACTGGGCGACATATACGACCGCCGATGAGCAGAACCACGTTATCACGATCGTCGGGTACGATGATGATTACCCTAAGGAGAATTTCGCGAAGACGAACGACGTCGGAGAGACCGACCCGGACAGTATCCCTCCGACGGACGGCGCGTTTATCATCAAGGACAGCAACGGAGAAAACGGCGGATATGACGGCATGGGTTCGTTCTATATCTCCTATCACGATCACACGCTTGCGTTCCCGATAAGCTTTGAGTTCGACAGGGCGGACTCCGTGAAGTATACCACGCTCAATTACGATCAGTATGACCTTCTGATGATAGGCTGGTGCGCGTCTGCGGACTATGACAGCGAGACTAAAATGGCGAATGTGTTCGACGCAGAAGAGGACGAGTACCTTTATCAGCTCACTTACAGAACAAAGGCTCCCGATACATCGGTACACTACGAGGTCTACAAAGCCCCGCAGGATGGCAACCCGGACTCCGGAGAGCTTCTTGAGGAAGGCGACAGCGTTCATCGCTTCGGCGGCTCGCACAAGATAGATCTCAGGCAGACGTATCGGCTGAGCAAGGGGGAGAAATACTCGGTCGTATTAACGATGACCCGCAAGACCGATGACGGCGCCTCCGTTTACACCGACGTGATCCCGTATGCGACCGACCTTCCGGGCGAGATAACGGCGAAGACCGTTGTGAACAAAGGCGAGAGCTTTTTGTACAGCGGCGGCAAATGGCTGGATATGACCGAGATGACGGACGAGCTAAAAAAGACCGCCTACGAGCAGAACCTTAGGGAGGCCATGCCCGCCAACTATTACGCTAAGAGCGCCGACAATGTAGTGATCGACAACTTTCCGATTAAGGCGCTCCTTATCCCAGCAGGCGAATACGCCGAATGACAGGCTGCATTTAACAAGTGACTCTGCACCCCTTGGATAAGGGGTGCTTTTCTTTTGGCATTTGAAGTGCCCTGCAGGGTGCGGCGCGCCGCCGCGCAGCACGCGTATGATTTTAGAGACAGCTCTCGGCGCTTGCCGGCGCAGCACTTGACATGGAAGGGGAGTATCGGTAAAATTTATTATGTGAATATACCGCAGGGGAAGATAGGAAGGAGTGGTATCTTGATAACGGCGATAGTTTGCGACGACGAGAAGAGAGTACTCGAGGAGATATGCGCAAAGATAAAGGCGGCGTTCGACGGGTGCGGCAGCGAAGCGGAGGTCTGCGCCTTTGACGACCCGTTCGCGCTCGTTGAGCGATTGAAAAGCAGCGCGCCTCAGGCGCTCTTTCTCGACATAGATATGCCGAGGCTCGGCGGCATGGATATAGCGCAGTATATCATTGATAACAACTTAAAAACTCTGCTCGTCTTTGTCACGAGCCACGATGCGCTCGTATACAGCTCGTTTCAGTACCGACCGTTTGCATTTATCCGCAAGAGCAGGCTTGACGAAGAGATCGTCCCGGTAGTGGAGAGGATGATCGCCGGGCTGCAAAAGGACAGCGAGTTTTTTACTTTCAAAAACAGCGAGGGCGTGTTTCGCGTGCCGCTTGACGATATCCTCTACTTCGAGTCGGATTCAAATTACATCGACCTTCACTGCAGCGAGCGTGTGTACAGATTCCGCGGTACGATCGCGTCGCTCGAGGGCGAGCTTGCCGGCAATGGCTTTATCCGAATACACAAGGGCTTTCTTGTAAACGAGCGCCGCGTTTACGCGCTGATGGGGGACGAGCTTCGGCTCGACAGCGGCGAGCTGCTGCCGGTCGGCAGAACGAACCGCGAGAGCGTGAAAAAAGCGATAATGAGGTACCTGAGATGAGCAAATACAAGGAGCTTTCGGAAAAATACGAGCGCCTCGAGCAGGAGTATACGGCGTGCCTTGCGGAGAACCTCGACTTGAAATACCGCCTCGACGAGCTTTCCGCCGAGCACGAGCAGAGCCGTATAAGGCAGCAGGACGTCGAGCGCCTTTACGAGAACGCGCGGCGCTTGAAGCACGACATGAGAAACCATATCATGGTGATCGCTTCGCATTTAAACGCCGGCGAGGTCGACGAGGCGCGCGAGTACCTGTCTGTTGTGCTTGACAACTTAACTCGCGTGTACTCATATATCAAAACGGGCAACTCCGTGATGAATTACATCATAAACACGAAGCTTGAATACGCCCAGCAAAATGGTATCGCGTTCAAGGCGGAGATCGAGAACCTCTCGTTTGAAGCGATGGGCAGCGTCGACTTTTCGGCTGTGCTCGGTAATATGCTCGACAACGCGGTTGAGGCAAGCATGAACGCCCGGGAGAAGTTTATTTACGTTTCGGTGTGCCGAAAGAGGGGCTACGAAACGATCACGGTCAAAAACAGGATTGACCGCTCCGTCCTCGCCGAAAACCCCGGTCTTTCGACGACAAAGCCCGATAAGGCCGGTCACGGCGTAGGCATAACGCAGATAAAGTCGATCGCCGAAAAATACGGCGGTATGACCGATATCTACGAGGAAGACGGGCAGTTCTGCATCACCGTGATGATACCGGTTTTTTCATAAAAAAGAGTGCGGAGGAGCTGCGCTCCTGCTGTTTGTCCCGTGATGAGTGCCGTTTATCCCAAATGTATTGTAAATCTCGGAAAATGATGTAAAATGAAGGCGGTGAGTGAAAAATGATCGTGATGAAGGAGCTTGAGAAGACGTTCCAAAACGGTGTGACAGCCGTAGACGGCGTCTCGCTGCATATCGCAAAGGGCGAGGCGGTTGGGCTTATCGGCGCAAACGGCGCGGGTAAGACGACGCTTGTCAAGCTTATCTGCGGGCTTTACCGCGAAAGTGGCGGATTCATCAGAGCGTTCGGAGAGAAGCCGTCCGAAAGGAAGCACACGCGCCCGTATATCGGCATGGTAACAGGATCCCAGATAACCGACAGCTACATTCACGACTTCGGCAGGGGAGTCTCGTTTTTGTACGACGATATGACGCTCTCACTCAATATGCAGCTTATCGGAAATATTTACAGCCTTCCGAAAAAGCTTTGCAAAGAGCGCACCGAAGAGCTTGCAGCGCGGCTGGAGCTTTCCGGCTTTATGCATTACCGCGTCGGGCAGCTCTCTCTCGGGCAGCGAATGAAGGCGGAGATCGCCGCTTGCCTGCTCTTTTCGCCCGAGCTGCTTATCCTCGATGAGCCGTTTATCGGCGTCGACGTTACGGCAAAGCAAACGATCTGCGATATTCTTCGGAAGCTTGCAGCCGCAGGCAACACTACCGTTATCCTCACCACGCACGACATGGCGGAGCTTGAAAGGATCTGCCCGCGCGTCGTGCTGCTCGACAAAGGCAGGCTCGTTTATAACGGCAGTCTCGACCGGCTGAAAAGGTCGCATCTGGGGCTTAGCTCCCTGCACCTTCGCAGCGCCGGTATGCCGCCCGATCCGGGCGACTACCCGATCGAGCGATATATCCTCGAAAATCATGAGCTGCGGCTTTATTACGACGCCTCTCACATCGGGTCGAAGGAAATCGCCGGCAGCCTTATAAAGGGCGCGGACGTCTCCGATATCCTTATAGAGAAGCCGACCATCGAGCAGATCGTCAAGAAGATCTACAAGGAGGGCAATTATGAGTTCGGAAAACATGATAGAGGTATCGGGGCTTTGTAAGACGTTTAAAATACAAAAACGGGCGCAGGGCTTCATCGGCGCCTTGAAAAACGTCTTTTACCCCGAGCACGAGTTAAAGAAAGCGGTAAACGACGTAAGCTTCTCGATAAAAGAGGGCGAGATGGTTGGCTTTATCGGCCCGAACGGCGCAGGGAAATCGACGACGGTAAAAATGCTCTCGGGCATTCTCTGCCCCGACAGCGGGCAGATCACGGTCGCCGGATACACTCCCCACAAGCAGCGCAAGGAGTATGTTGCGAACATCGGCGTGGTTTTCGGGCAGAAGTCGCAGCTTTCGTGGGACCTTTCACCGCTCGACAGCTACGAGGTCATCAAGCACATCTACAGGATACCCGACAAGCTCTACAAGGAGAACCTCGAGCGCTACACCGAGCTGCTCGGCCTCGGCGGCTTTATTTCGCAGCCCGTTCGTCAGCTTTCGCTCGGTCAGCGAATGAGAGCCGACATCGCGGCGGCGCTGCTTCATTCGCCGAAGATCGTATTCTTCGACGAGCCGACTATCGGCATCGACGTTGTGGGCAAGGACAAGATCCGAAGCTTCATCAAGACACTCAACAAGACCGACAACATAACGATGATCTTCACAACGCACGATATGCAGGACATTGAGCAGACGTGCGAAAGACTCATCATCATCGACGACGGAAAGAAGCTCTACGACGGCAGTCTCGACAACGTCAGAAAAGGCTACGTTTCAACGAGGATAATCGAGGCGGAGTTTGAAAGGCTGCCCGTGCTCCTTAATATACCGAAGACTGAGGTCGCCGAGGCGGGCGGCGACCCGCACAAGAGGATTGTCACGTTCAACACCGACGAGATAGCGACAGGCGAGGTGATGGCGGCGCTGATGGACACGCACAACATAAAGGACATAAGCATAAAGGAACCCGGAATAGACGCTGTGATACGCGATATCTACCTGGGGAAGATCGTGATAGGGTGAGGCGGCTATGAGCAGATATATACAATTTGCGGTGATACGCTTCAAAAGCAAGACGGCTTACCGCTTCGACTATTTCCTCGGAATACTCAACACGCTTTTGTCGTTCGTTGTTTACTACAGCATATACAAGGCGCTTTACAGCGGTCAGAGCTATATAGACGGCGTTTCGTTCTCTATGGTGACGACTAGCTTTCTGATCTCGCTGGGGCTTGGCTCGGCGTTTCACAAAAACGAGATGTTTTTGCAGGACAAGATAAAGCAGGGGACGATCGCAAACGAGCTTTTAAAGCCCGTGAATTTTAAGCTTAGAATGCTCTTTGAAGACGCGGGCGAGGGTGCGTTCAACGTCGTGTTCAATTTCCTTCCCACGGCGGTGATCGCAGCATTGTTCGCTCACCTTTCCACTCCGTCGGGTGCTTTAGATCTGATTTTGTGCATTGCGAGCGTGATGCTTGGCTACATCGTGCTGTGGCAGATAAGCTTCATCGTGCAGAGCCTTTCGTTCTGGCTGTTCAGCGTATGGGGGCTTGTAACGATAAAGAACGTACTGATAAACATCTTTGCAGGCGCGTATATCCCGATGTGGTTCATGCCCGAAAGGATCAGAAGTATACTGCACTTTACCCCGTTTGATTCGATCTATTTCATGCCCGTGCAGCTTTATCTCGGGCAGCTGAATGAGATGCAGGTTGCTCTCGGCTTTGCAAAGCAGCTTGTCTGGATAGCGGTGCTTTACGTTATCGGAGAGGTCTGCTGGCGCTGTGGGATCAAGCGACTTGTCGTACAAGGGGGCTGAGCTATGAGAGATATACTTTCACTTTTCTTCGCCTACGCAAAGTCGGGGCTTAAATCGCGCTTTCAATACAAGGTCGACGCGATAGTTGTTATCTTTGCAGTGTTCCTCAGAGAGGCGGGCGGGATAATCGCGATGTACCTGGCGCTTCAGAAATTCGGTACGGTGAACGGCTGGAGCATCGACGAGCTTCTGTTCCTGTTCAGCCTGATATTTATAACCTACGGCATATTCATCGTCTTTTTCATGGCGCTGAGAGACTTTCCGGACTGGATAAAGCATGGCGACTTCGACCGCGTTATGGTGCGCCCGAGGGGCGTTCTTACGCAGCTTGTGCTCTGCGGAGCCGACTGGCTTGCGGCGTTTGGCCACGGTACGCTGGGGCTTCTGCTGCTGCTTGTCTCGGCGAACAGGGTCGGCATCGAGTGGGATGTAAAGACCGTACTGTACTACGTTATGTGCGTAGCGGGCGGCGTGCTGATTCAGGGCGCGGTGTTCCTCACTTTCTCGGCGATCACATTTTATGTGCTCGAGACGGGCAGCCTTAAAGAGATATTCTACTGGAATATGCGCAAGTTCGCGATCTACCCGCTGAGCATATATAACAAGTTTATTCAGGCAATCCTGCTTATCGTGGTGCCGTTTGCGTTCGTCAACTATTTCCCGGCGCAGTTTTTCCTTCGCAAGCCGGACATGGCGCAGTACCCCGGGTGGCTCATGTACATAACGCCGGCGGTCGGCGTTGCGATGTATCTGCTGGCATATGCGTTCTGGCGGTTTAGCCTGCGGTTTTATAAAAGCACGGGTAACTGATACCGTCTTCTGATTAAACCCTTTAATTTGAAATTAGTATGAGAAATATTACTTTTATCTGAACGCAGCGTTTTTTGTGCGTTTGGACAAAGCCCCGACTCCTTTTGAGAGCCGGGGCTTTGTCTTCGATTGATCAAGATATGTAAATAAATGAGGAGAAGGCTTAATTATCAGTACTGCTCTTCGTCCTGGAGGGCGTCTACGCCTTCTTCACCGGTGCGTACCTTTACGACGTTCTCGACGTCGTAAACAAAGATCTTGCCGTCGCCCGTGTGACCGGTGTACATAACGCTCTTTGCAGCGTCGATGACCGTCTTTACCGGTATCTTGCTGACGACGATCTCGACCTGAACTCTCGGGTGGAGCGTGATCTCCTGAACGGCGCCTCTGTAGTAAGAGGGCTGACCCTTCTGTACGCCGCAGCCGAGCACGTTGGTTACCGTCATGCCGGTGATGCCGATATCAAGCATTGCCTGCTTGAGCGACTCGAAGCACTCCTGACGTACAAAGATCTCGATCTTCGTGAGCTTGACGTCGGAAGCGACCGGTGCCTTCGGAGTTTTGAGAACGACCGGAACAGCCTCGTCGATGTCGACCTTTGCGGAAACTGCCTTTGCGGCTGCACCGTTTTTCGTCGGTGCGGACATTGTTGCAAAAATCGGCTGGAAGTCTGCGTATGCGCTGACAAGGCCGTGCTCGGGCAGGTCAAGACCCTGCAGTTCTTCTTCACGGGTAACTCTCAGACCGATAGTCTTCTTGATGATGAAGAATGTGATCGTGATAGTAACGCCGCCCCAGAGGATAACGGCGAGCGCGCCAAGGCACTGGATGCCGAAGAAATAGCCTCTTGTCATGCCTGCGTCTGCAAGCCACTTGTTGGAGGCGAATACGCCGGTGAGGAGAGTACCGAGAAGACCGTTGCAGAAATGTACGCCTACTGCGCCGACCGGGTCATCGATCTTGAGGACCTTGTCGACAAATTCAATGCCGAATACAACTGCGAATGCGGAGAGAAGACCGATGATGGCAGCCGCCCACGGGTTTACGCAGTCGCAGCCTGCCGTGACTGCTACAAGTCCGGCAAGAGAACCGTTGAGCGTCATCGAGACGTCGGGCTTTTTGTAGCGGATCCATGTGATTATCATTGTTGCGAGAGTTGCCACTGCTGCGGCAAGGTTTGTGTTGAAGAATACGATGCTTGCAAGCTCTGCGCCGCCGTCTGTCATAGATACGGTCGAGCCGCCGTTGAAGCCGAACCAGCAGAACCAGAGGACAAATACGCCGAGCGCACCTAAGGGAATATTGTGACCGGGGATAGCCTTCGGCTTACCGTTTTTGTCATATTTGCCGATCCTTGCGCCGAGCATCGCTGCACCGACAAGCGCACACAGACCGCCGAGCATATGTACCGCCGTAGAGCCTGCGAAATCATGGAAGCCGAGCTGAGCAAGCCAGCCGCCGCCCCAGATCCAGTGACCCGAAACAGGGTAGATGATAAGGCTGATAACAGCCGAGTAGATACAGTAGGACGAGAACTTCGTGCGCTCGGCCATCGCGCCGGAAACGATCGTTGCGCTCGTTGCACAGAAGACCGTCTGGAAGATGAAGTAAGCGAAGAAGCTTACGCCGTCGGGGAGAATCGCCGTGTAGTCGCCTCTTGTGAAGAGGTCAATCCCGCCGAAGATCGCCGAGTGTGTGCCGAACATGATGCCGAAGCCGACGAGCCAGTAGAGCGGCGTGCCGATCGAGAAATCCATAAGGTTTTTCATGATGATGTTGCCGCTGTTTTTGGAACGTGTAAAGCCTGCCTCAACTGCCGCAAAGCCCGCCTGCATAAAGAAGACGAGCGCGGCGCCGATGAGCGTCCACATGGTATTGACGTCGGAGAACAATACAGTAACGTTTGAGTCTGTCATAAATTCCACTTCTTTTCTTAAAGTTTTTTATGTCAACACGCAAAGCCGCAAGCGCCGCCATGCGTGGAGTTTTAAACATATCAACAAACAGCGGTAAAGAATAACGGCAGCGGCGTGGGGGTGTATTTTACCCAACAGCGCCGTTGCCGTTTGCTTTTAAATAAAAAAGCGAAACGACTGTGACGGGCTTTAAGCCACGACGTCATTGCCGTTTCGCTATGACCAAATTATAACCTCTTCTGGACGTTTTGTCAAGGGGGAACTTTAAAAAAATTCAAAAAGTCCGAAAATCACCGTGTCGAAAAGCTGCGATGCAGCGGTACGAAGAAGTTAGAAAAAGGTCGGAAAAACTGCCTGTAAATTTCCGACTTTTTCCTTTCAAATCTGAATAAACGCGACTTTTTCCGTTGACTTTGGTTTTTCGTTGTGATAAATTAAAATCAAGCAATGGGGCGGTTCTGTTGAGAGATCAACAGGACAGCCCTGCTTTTTTTATTTTCCGATAAAGGAGGTGTGCTCATGCTTTTCAAGATACTTGTTCTCGACTCGTCCAGTCTCGAAATGAGGCGGCTTACGGATATGCCCGTGTGGCGCGAGTGCGGCTTTGAGATAACAGGGCACGCCTTTGACGTTGACAAAGCGATCGACGCCGCATCAAATCAGGAGTGCGACCTGGTCCTGTGCATAGACCGCCCCAAGTCTGCCGCAGCCGTCTCATTCCTGACAAAGGCGAAGAAGAGGTGTCCGGAAATCTCGGCTGTCGTTATAAGTCACGTTGAATCGTCGAAAAACATAAGAGAATGCTTCCTGCTGGGCGCAATAGACTGTCTGGTCGAGCCGGTGCGCAACGACGAGATGAAGGACGCTCTGACGAGAGCCGCCGATTTCGTCAGCAGGCGGATAACGGGCAAGGAGTACGCAAACGCCATGAACGCGGCGCTTGAGGAAATACCCGTTGCCGACAACAACGCCGCTATGCTCGAAAAGTTGAGTGAGTTTTTGCTAAAAACGCAGGGCAGAGCCGCCTCCGTTGAGGAGGCAGCCGATTTCTTCGGCTTCAATCCCGATTATTTCAGGCGCTACTTCAAGCGCAGGGCGGGCGTATCGTTCAGCGAGTTTTACAAGCGGCTGACCATGGATTACGCGAAGCTTCTGCTTTCCTCCGGGCATTACAAGGTCAACGAGGTAAGCGAGATTCTGGGCTATTCGTCGCCCGATTATTTTACAAGGGTCTTCAAGAAGGTCACGGGCAAAGTGCCTTCCGATTTTCGCAGATAAGTTATCGGTGGTCATGCTTTGATACGAAAAAGTCCGTTTTTTAACGGACGATGTCTGAAATTGAGACCTGCCGTAATATTGCTTTAAAAGGAGAAAATTTAGTATTATTTTATCGTGAGGCTTTATTGCTTTGCATAGGGGAGCCTTGTTTTTGGTTTCCTTTTGCGGCACTGAAGCCGCAGTCACTGCATAGACAACAGGAGGAGAGAAAAGTATTATGTCTTATGTTGATGAGATCGTGGGAGAGGTCGTTGCGAAAAACCCCAACGAACCTGAATTCCATCAGGCTGTACGTGAGGTCCTCGATTCTATCAGACCGATCGTTGATGCAAATGAAAAGTCTTTCAGACGCGACGCTTTGCTCGAAAGACTTGTAAACCCCGAAAGACAGATCAAGTTCCGCGTGCCGTGGATCGACGACAACGGAGACGTTCACGTAAACACAGGCTACCGTGTGCAGTTCAACTCTGCCATCGGCCCGTACAAGGGCGGTCTTCGTCTTCACCCGTCGGTAAATCTCGGCATCATCAAGTTCCTCGGCTTCGAGCAGATCTTCAAGAACAGCCTCACCGGTCTTCCGATCGGCGGCGGTAAGGGCGGCTCCGACTTCGACCCGAAGGGCAAGTCCGACCGTGAGATCATGAGCTTCTGCCAGAGCTTTATGACGGAGCTTTGCAAGTATATCGGCGCAGATACCGACGTTCCCGCAGGCGACATCGGCACCGGCGCAAGAGAGATCGGCTTTATGTTCGGTCAGTACAAGAGAATGAGAAACCTCTTTGAAGGCACTCTTACAGGCAAGGGCCTTTCGTTCGGTGGCTCGCTCGCAAGAACAGAGGCTACGGGCTATGGCCTTCTTTACATCACAGACGCGCTCCTTCGTGCGCATGACATAGACATCAGCGGCAAGACGGCAGTCGTTTCGGGCGCCGGCAACGTTGCTATCTACGCTATCGAAAAGGCAGCTCAGCTCGGCGCAAAGGCAGTTACTTGCTCCGATTCCACAGGCTGGGTATACGATCCCGACGGCATCGACGTTGCGGCTCTTAAGGAGATCAAGGAAGTAAAGCGCGCAAGACTTACAGAGTACACCTCTTATCGCCCGAACGCAGAGTACCATGAGGGCAGAGGCGTATGGTCCGTCAAGGCAGACATCGCGCTTCCCTGCGCTACTCAGAACGAGCTTGACGTTGAAGATGCAAAAGCGCTCGTTGCAAACGGCGTTATCGCAGTATGCGAGGGCGCGAATATGCCCACGACCGAGGCTGCTACGAAGTACCTCCAGGACAACGGCGTATTCTTCGTTCCCGGCAAGGCTGCAAACGCAGGCGGCGTTGCTACCTCCGCTCTTGAGATGTCTCAGAACAGCGAACGCATGAGCTGGACATTTGAAGAGGTGGATTCCAAGCTCAAGAACATCATGGAGAACCTTTACGCAAACATTGACGACGCGGCAAAGCGCTACGGCTTCGAGGGCAACTACGTTGCGGGCGCGAACCTCGCAGGCTTTGAAAAGGTTCTCGACGCGATGAACGCTCAGGGCATCGTCTGATAAACAGTTAATAAATATATTACGGAAGGGACGACAGTATGGATAACGATCAGAAAAAAGTAAAAACCGACGCTTTGTCCGTTTGCCCATTTAACGGAAACCACCCGGATATGCTTATAAAAACTCCAGAACGTGATAAACGCCTTGACATTATCACGGATTGCGAATATACTAAAAATACGGAAACCTACGACTGATCCCCTCCGGAAATATAACGAGGCGGCATCGCATTTTTGCGATGCTGCCTTATGCTGTCTATTTGAAAACGTCCCGAAAGGAGTTAAATAAAACAATGAAGAAGATCCTACTGTGCAAGGAGACAGACCCGAGAGAGACCCGCACGGCGCTGATCCCCGACGACGTTAAAAAGCTTGCCGCGATGGGCTATGAGATCACCGTCGTTAAAGGCACGGGCGCAAAAAGTGGCTTTGATGATGAAGATTACAAAAAGGCAGGCGCAGCGCTCGTTTCTACAAACGAAGAGGGCTATAAGGGCAAGGATATCGTTTTGAGAATACTTAAGCCCGAAAGCATAAAGGGCATCGAAAAGGATACGCTTCACCTGAGCTACCTCGACCCGTTCAACGAGAAGAAGCTGCTCGGAGAGATGGCTAAGGCTGGATTGCAGGCGGTTTCGCTCGAGATGATCCCAAGAACGACGCTTGCCCAGAAGATGGACGTTCAGTCGTCGCAGACGTCTCTTGCGGGCTACGCAGCAGTCGTAAACGCTGCCGCAAGGCTGCCGAAGATCCTCCCGATGATGGTAACCCCCTCGGGTACTATCAACCCGGCAAGAGTTTTCGTTATCGGCGTAGGTGTTGCGGGCTTGCAGGCCATCGCTACGGCGAAGAGACTCGGCGCGCGCGTTGACGCGTTCGATACACGCCCCGTCGTTGAGGAGCAGGTAAAGTCGCTCGGCGCAAGCTTCGTTAAGATCGACCTCGGAGAGATGGGGCAGACCGACCAGGGTTACGCAAAGGAGCTGACCCCCGAGCAGGTAAAGAAGCAGCAAGAGGCGCAGGCAAAGGTCTGTGAGCGCTCCGATATCGTCATCACGACGGCGAAGGTGTTCGGCAGAAAGGCACCGAGACTTATCGGCAATGACGTTCTCGACCGCATGAAGCCGGGCGCAGTTGTCGTTGACATGGCTGTATCAACGGGCGGCAACGTTGAAGGCTCGAAGCTCTTTGAAGAAGTAGTCAGAGACAACGGCGTTATCATCATGTCTGGCGATATGCTCGAGCGTCAGGTACCCTACGACGCATCAAAAATGCTCTCGGGCAACTTCACGGCGTTCCTTACTCACTTCTACGACAAGGAGAGCAAGGAGTTTAAAGTAAACCTCGACGACGAGATCATGAAGGGCTGCCTGCTCACAAAGGACGGCAGCATCATTCACGAGCGCTTTAAATAAGATCGGAGAAAGGAAAGAAATAATATGGCAATCGGAGAAATACTTCTGCTTGTTTTCGTTTTTGTTATAGCGGGATTTCTGGGCGTGGAGCTTATCTCTAAGGTCCCGTCTCAGCTTCATACACCGCTTATGTCCGGTACGAACGCTATCTCGGGCATCACGATCGTCGGCGCTATCTCCGCTACGGCGGTAGCGCTCCACACAGAGGGCATGATAAGCAACATCTGCGGCTTCGCTGCGATCGTGCTGGCAACGATCAACGTTGTTGGCGGTTATCTTGTCACCGACAGAATGCTTGAAATGTTCAAGAAGAAGGGAGACAAGAAGAAGTGAGTTTGGAAAATCTAAGAGTTGTTTCCACGACTGTATTCTATATGATCTCCGCCGTTTTGTTTATCAGAGGCATAAAGCTTTTAGGTAAGGCAGATACGGCAAGAAAGGGCAATCTTTTGTCCTCTGTTGGTATGCTCATTGCAGTCGTGACGGTGCTGTTTGAAAAGAATGTTACAGACACGCTTACCCAACCGCCGCTCACGAACGCGTATGTGTGGACGATCGCGGCTATCGCGCTCGGTTCCGTTATCGGTGCAGTCTGGGCTAAAAAGGTTGAGATGACGGGAATGCCCCAGCTTGTAGCGCTTTTCAACGGCTTCGGCGGTCTTTCGTCGCTGCTCGTTGCGCTTACTCAGTACATGACCGATAAGAGCATCAACACCTTTTCGAGCGTTGCGCTCGGCCTTACCGTTGCCATCGGCGCTATCGCTTTCACCGGATCGGTCGTTGCATGGGGAAAGCTTTCCGGCAAGATGTTCAAAAAGAACATCGTTATCCCCGGCAAGAACTTTGTAAACGGTCTTCTCGCAGCGGTAGGTCTTGCGGGCGTTGCGATGTATGCGCTCAGCGTTGCGGGAGTGCTTGACGCACCGACGGGTAAGATCGGCGTTATCGTCGTTACGGCGGCTTATCTTATCCTGGGCTTTACTATGGTTGTTGCGATCGGCGGCGGCGATATGCCCGTTATTATCTCGCTGCTCAACGCCTTCTCCGGTCTCGCGGCGGCGTTTGCAGGTCTTTCGATCTCGAACTCTGTGCTCGTAGTATCGGGCTGCCTTGTCGGAACGTCCGGACTTATCCTTACGCTCATCATGTGCAAGGCTATGAACAGGACGCTCTACAGCCTGCTTTTCTCAAGCTTCGGCGCGGCTGCAAAGAAGGGCGCTTCGGGCGAGCAGAAGGAGCCTAAGTCTATGTCCGTTGAGGACGCGTACCTCATTCTCGAGGCAGCTTCCAGCGTTGTATTTATTCCCGGCTACGGCATGGCTGTCGCTCAGGCTCAGCACGCCGTAAAGGAGCTTTGCGACAAGCTCGAGGAAAACGGCGCCGAGGTAAGCTTTGCTATCCACCCGGTTGCGGGACGTATGCCCGGTCATATGAACGTGCTGCTTGCAGAGGCTAACGTGCCTTACGAGCAGCTCAAAACGGCAGACGAGATGAACCCGCAGATGGCGAACACCGACGTTGCGATCGTAATCGGCGCAAACGACGTTGTAAACCCGTCGGCTATCAGCGACGAAAGCTCGCCGCTTTACGGTATGCCAATCATCAATGCGTTTGAGGCGCGCACCGTCTTTGTTCTTAAGCGAGGCAAAGGAACGGGCTTCTCGGGCGTCGAGAACCCGCTGTTCACAAATGACAACACAGTTATGATCTACGGCGACGCAAAGCAGACCGTTTCGTCTCTTGTAAGCGAGTTTGACGAGGGCTGATCCCGTAATATATACTGAAAATGCAGAAAGCCTGCGCTCACGTATTTTGTGCAGCGCAGGCTTTTTGCTTGTAACTACTGGTCAGAACGGCAATTGTATGATATAATAGATGAAAAAGGCGTGATAAACGCCGAAAGGAGGTACATCATGAAAAACTACACATACACGCCGAACGGCGTCTGTTCAAGGCAGATAAGCTTTTCGATAGAAGGCGGCAAGCTTTACAATGTGAGCTTTGTCGGCGGCTGTAACGGAAACCTTAAGGCGATAGGCAAGCTCCTCGAGGGCGCCGACGCCAGGCACGCGGTAGAGATACTTAAAGGCAACGACTGCGCCGGAAGAGGCACATCGTGCGCCGACCAGCTTGCAAGAGCCGTTGAGAAGGCCTTGGAAGAATAAAATTCAATATGGGAGGTATGAAAAATGAAAGAAACGCTAAAGGTAGACAGTGTCTCAAAGACGTTTAAGCTTTCTGCAAAGCAGCAGAAGCTCAAAAAGCTGGACAGCCGCACGCTGAAGGCGGTAGACGAGCTTTCCTTCTCGGCGTATTCCGGCGAGATATTCGGGCTTTTAGGCCCTAACGGCGCCGGAAAAACGACTACGCTGAGAATGCTTGCAACGCTTATCAAGCCCGACAGCGGCGACGCGCTGCTTGGAGGCGCAAGCGCGGTGAGCGATCCCGCCAAGGTGAGGAGCATGATCGGTTTCCTTTCGAGCGAAGTAAAGCTTGAGGACTTCTTTACGCCGGATTATCTTTTTAACTATTTCTGCGATCTGCACCGTATCGACGACGAAACGAGAGACAGGCGAAAGGCGGAGCTTTTCGGGCGCTTCGGCATTGACAAATTCGCGCACGTAAAGGTCGCGAATCTTTCGACCGGCATGAAGCAGAAGGTGTCGCTCGTTGTGGCGGTCGCCCACGATCCCGATATCATCATCTTTGACGAGCCAACAAACGGGCTTGACGTTATAACGGCGAAGGTCGTTACCGACTTCTTGCTGGAGCTGAAGGAGCAGGGCAAAACGGTCGTGATCTCGACCCACATTTTCAGCCTTATCGAAAAGGTTTGCGACAGAGTCGGGATCATCATCGACGGAAAGATGGTAACGGTCGGTACGCTCGATAAGATCACGGGCGGCAGACCACTCGAGGACGTTTTCTTCGAGCTATACAGGGAAAGGAAGGGTGATGAGCTGTGAAAAACGGAGCTTTGATCGTTTTTAAAAAGGAGCTTGCGCGGTTCTTCGGCGACAAGCGGCTTCTCTTTACCTCGGTGATAATGCCGGGCTTGCTGATCTACGTGATCTACTCTCTGATGGGCAGCAGCATGAGCACCATGCTAAAGGACAAAACATCTTCGTTCACCGCGGCGGCGGTCGATATGCCGCAGAGCATTTCAAAGACACTCGCCGAAATGGACTTCGAGATAGAGGATATCGAATTGGCGCAGCTTGACGACTCAAAGGAGAAGGTGAAGGACGGCGAGCTTTCGCTGTGCGTTGTTTTCCCGCAGGACTTTGAAGAGGCGCTCGCCTCGTATACGGCAGGCGTCGATAACGTGCAGAATGTAGAGATCTGGTACAACTCCGCGGACATCGGCTCGTCTCAGGCGTACAGTCGGGTGGTCGCGGCTCTTGACGGCGTTGAGCGCAGCGTGAGCAATGTCTTCGATATCAACGGCGGCAAAGATGCAGACTACGACCTCGCCACCGATGAGGACACTACGGGAACTATCCTCGCGATGATCCTCCCGATGCTGCTGATGACGCTGATGTATTCGTCGTGCGTGGCGCTTGCGCCCGAAAGCATAGCCGGCGAGAAGGAGAGAGGAACGATCGCGGCGCTGCTGATAACGCCGGTCCCCCGCTCGCAGATAATTCTCGGCAAGGTGTGCGCACTTTCGGTGATGGCGCTGCTCGGAGGTCTGTCGAGCTTTTTGGGAACGTTTCTCTCGCTGCCGGCGCTTATGGCGAGCATGGGCGACGAAACGGAGATCATCTCTACGCAGGTCTATAAGGCTGCCGATTTTCTATGGCTGATCTTACTTATACTTTCGACTGTGCTCCTGTTCATCACGCTGATCTCAATCGTATCAACGCTTGCAAAGAGCGTAAAGGAGGCAGGCACGATGGTGATGCCTCTGATGCTTGTGGTCATGCTTATGAGCTTTTCGACGATGTACCAGTCGGAGCCGAGGGTCGAATTTTTCTGGTTCTTTATCCCGCTGTACAATACGATACAGGGAATGTCGGGGATCTTCTCGTTCTCGTCGGTACCGATCAATCTTCTTATCACTGCGGCGTCAAACGTCGCGTACTCGCTTGTCGGTATATTCGTTTTGACGAAGCTTTTCGATAACGAACGCGTGATGTTCAACGCGTAACACAAGATAAAAAAGCAGCACGGCTTTGTACCGATGCTGCTTTTGTGTTTTATGGGCATACCGCAAGCTCCGCGGTAAAGGTGATGATCTCGTCGTCCGAGTAACTGACGGAGAGCCTTCCCTTGTGGTTCTGCATTATCATCTGAGCCATTGAAAGCCCTATGCCGTAGCCGCCCGTATTTGAGTTTCTTGACTCGTCGCTGCGGTAGAAGCGGTCGAAGAATTTCCCAACGCTGCCGGGGTCAAGTCCCTTGCAGGTGTTCGATACGCGAAGGTACACCTTCTTCGACTTTGCGGAAAGCGTGACGTCGATCTTTTTGCGGTCGTCGGTGTATTTTACGGCGTTGTCGAGGAGTATGCCCGTCACACGGACAATGTCTTCAAGGTCGCCCATAACGGCGACGTTCGGCGCGATGTCGGCGGTGAGCGCAATACCCTTTGCTTCCGCCGGAACGCGGAACGACTCAACGCTGTTGTATACGATCTCTGAGAGAATGATGCGCTGCTTCTCCTTTTCGGAAAGTGTCTGCTCGTCCATTTTTGAAAGCTCTATCAGGTCTTTTACGAGCTTGCCCATGCGGTCGGTCTGCTGCTTTATGTTTGCAAGCCATTTGTTTTCGCCGTCGATCATCTCCATGACCTCGGTGTTGGAGCGGATTATGGCGATCGGTGTTTTCAGCTCGTGACCGGCGTCGGTTATGAATCGGCGTTGCTTATCTCTGTTTTCCTCAAACGGCCGCAGCACTCTGCCCGAAAAAACGAGCAGGAGCATCAGCACGATAACGATGCAGAATAGGATTGTCACGAGTGTTATCAGCGTGAGCATATTTATCGTCTGCATATTCTTCGAGCAGTCGACGCCTATTATCATAATGCCGTCGTCGGTGTCAAATTTGCCGAAGCGATAGTTGGAAATATAACCCTTCGTTTTTTTCAGAGAGGCTATCTCTGCTATTTGGCTGCCGATGCTTTCTGTGTTTGAAAGTGCGATGTGGCTGAAATCGGCTTCAATGAGCGTGCGGGAGCTGTCGAGGTAAGCGACGTAGTAGCGCGTTTCATATGGCGTTTCGGCGTGCATGAAAATGCCGTCGGGCGACATGAACTGCTTTCGCTCATTATTGTCGGTGTCGCTGTCGGAGGAGAAGACGCGGTCGTCGGCGTGCTTAAAGAGCGAGAAGTGACCGCCGTTTTCGTAGAGCGTGTCGATGATGATATCGGTGCTTTGCGACATCTGCACTCGCAGAGTTATATTTACTGCCGTGAATGCGATTATGAGCGTAACGGTCATTGAGACCATAGCAAGGAGAATGAACCGTGCTTTCAGCTTTTTAAGCATTCTTCGATTCCTCCAGTATGTAGCCCCTTCCGCGCAGCGCGGAGATGCGGATATCGGCGCCGAGCGCGGCAAGCTTTTTTCTGAGATACGAGATGTACACCCAGACGACGTTCAGCTCCGCTTCACTGTCGTATCCCCAGATGCGCGTCATGAAGCTTTCGGTCGAAACGGGCTGCTCACGGCTTTTCATGAGCATCTCCATCATGAGGTACTCCTTCTTTGAAAGTCGGATGCTCCCGGCGGCAGTCGAAAGCTCGAACGTCGTGCGGTTAAGCGTGACGCTGCCGGCGGTAAGGTTGTCGGGGATCATCTCGCCTGAACGGCGAACGAGCGCACCGACCCTTGCGATAAGCTCGGGCATGGCAAAGGGCTTCGGCAGGTAGTCGTCGGCGCCGGCGTTCAAGCCCTCGACCCTGTCGGCGATCTCCGATTTTGCCGTAAGCAGCAGAACGGGCGTGCCGATGCCGCGGCGGCGCATTTCGGTAAGAACCTCCATGCCGCTCTTTTTCGGCATCATCACGTCGAGGATGATGCCGTCGTAGTGCGTTTCCGAGAAAATGTAGTCGAGCGCCTCCTCACCGTCGTAAACGGCGTCGACGATGTAATTTTTATGTCTGAGTATTTCGGTGACAGCCTCGCTCATGGCAGGCTCGTCTTCGGCATACAGCAGTTTCATTATAAGTCACCTCTTCCTTTATGAGCGGGATGCACGGAGCAGATCCCACGCCCATACATCGTCGATTATGTATACGCGGTCTTCGGCGTAGCTTGCCTTGCCGCCGTATTTGTCGTCGAGATGGGCGTATATCTGCCTTGACATCGGCGCAACGAACGCCTTGCCCTTCTCTGTGTACATCTCGATCTGTTTCTCACCGTCGCGGTTGGAAAAGAGAGCGGCAGCGACACTGTCGTCGCGGAGCTTCATCTGCGCTTCTTTTGCGTAGGCGAGCTTCATTATCTCGACTATCTTGTCGTCAAGCCCGCTGTCGAAGATCATTATCTTTTCTCTGAGTGCTTCTGGCGAGCGGACTATCCGCTGGCGGCACTCGGGATCGGCAGGCTCGACGGTGTCGTCGTCGCTGAGATTTTCGCTCTTGCTTCGCTTGAAGTAGTCGGTAACGTGGCGGATCTCCTCATCATCGTAAACAAGCCAGATCATGTAGTTTTCTTTCATGTCGTTGTAAAGCAGCGGGTAGCCGACTGTACTTTCCCTGCCGCAGTTTTTGCATACGGCTTTAAAGAGCGTGCCGTCGAGCAGCTTCATCTTCTGCTGCGGGTTTTTGTCGCCGCTTACGGCGCTCCACTGCTCCGCTTCGACGTTCTTTCCGCATTTCGGGCATTTGAAATTAACCTTCGAGCGCATTGCCATGATGCGATCTCCTCCGTTTCGATTTAATATATTATCATTATAGGGCGTTTTTGTCCGGCAGTCAAGGGGAAATACCGCAGGCAATAAAGCAGACGTGCCGGGCGCGTCTGATCGCGCAGAATGTCTGCTGCGAATAAAACAAGCTGTCACCGCGCACAGTTCACAAATATTTTAAAAACTTTTCGTGCATAAATGACTTGACAAATTAAAGAATAAATGTATAATAAATATTAGATTAGCACTCAAAGGTGTAGAGTGCTAATTCCTAAAAAGCGAGGTGAGCATATGCAGACGGGAGAGAGGAAGCTGAAGATCCTCAAGGCGGTCGTTGACGAGTACATAAAAAGCGGCGAACCGGTCGGCTCCAAGCTGCTGTGCAGTACGCTCGGCTTTCCCGTGTCTTCGGCTACGGTGCGCAACGAGATGGCGGAGCTGTCCGAGATGGGGCTATTAACTCAGCCGCATACCTCGGCGGGCAGGCAGCCGTCGGAAGATGGTTTCCGGTTTTACGTCGATCGGCTGATGGAAAAAAAGCCGCTCAAAAGCGGCGTGAAGGCGTTTGTCTTCGACGAGCTTCACTCACGGTGCGACGACCCGGAGACTCTTCTCACAAAAGCCGGCGACCTTACGGCGCAGCTTCTAAAAGCGGCGGCGATAACGACGACCCCGTTTTCCGAGAACGCGAGGATACGAACGCTGAAATTCGTTCAGACGGGGCGGCAGACCTGCATGGTCGTGCTCATAACGTCGACGGGGCTTATCAAAACGAGGCTCTTTAAATGCGACTACGTAATAACGCCCGATATCGTGAATATATATGAAACGATATTCAACAGAGATTTCGAGGGCGTGCCGGTAAAGAGCGTAACGCCTGCGTTCATACAGACTCAGGCGGTCGGTATGGGAGAGATCGCATTCCTCGTTCCGAGCGTTCTGGCGGCGATAATGGACGCGTGCAGCGAGGTCGGCGGCTTCAGCATGACGGTCTCGGGCAGGGCAAACCTTCTTCTCGACGGCGAGAACGACGCGGCGGCGCTCAGAGGTCTTACAAGGCTTCTTCACTCCGACGAGGAGCTTGAAGCGCTTCTGTTAAGGCTTCGCACGGGAAAGAACATCCTGATCGGCTCCGACACGGGAAACGAGGCGCTCGGCGGCTACAGCTTCGTCGCAGAGCCGTATGCGATAGAGCCGACAAGCGGCGGCTTTATAACGGCGATCGTCCCAATGCGGTACGATTACGCTTACGCGGTCGCGACGCTCGAATATATCGCGGAGACGGTAGGCAAGCAGATGCGCGAGCTGCTGATGATCGAATAATTGAGGAAATACACCGAAAGGATCTGAATAAATGGGTAATGACAAGAAAGAAAAGGAAACGCTTGAAGAGCAGAAAACAGAAGAAGTGACCGAAGCCGCAGAAGAAACTCAGGCAGAGCCGGAGGAAGCGGCGCAGGAGACCGCTCCCGACAAAACAGCGGAGCTTGAAAAGGCGCTTGCCGACGAGAAGGAAAAGCTTCTCAGAACGGCTGCCGAGTACGCAAACTACCGCTCCCGTACGGAGCGCGAGAAAGCGGCTATCTACGCAAACGCCGTCAGCGACACGGTGGGTGAGATAATCCCGATTGCGGACAACATCGAGCGTGCGATCGATGCATCAAAGAACGCCCCCGAGGAATTCAGAAAGGGTCTTGAGATGATCGCAAGCCAGCTTGCGAAGACGTTTGAAAAGCTCAATATTACGTCATTTGGCGAGGTAGGCGAAGCGTTTGACCCCGAGTTCCACAACGCGATATCAAGCGTTGATAACGACGAGCTTGAATCCGATACGATATCGACAGTATTCCAGAAGGGCTACAAGGTGGGCGACAAGATCATCCGCCACGCAATGGTGCAGACAGTAAACTGATCTGCCGAATAACGATTAAGTCAGCTTTGTTAGAAAACTAACTGAAATATATAAAATTTGAAAAGGAGAAATCATCATGGCTAAGACAATAGGTATAGATTTAGGTACAACAAATTCATGCGTAGCAGTTATCGAGGGCGGCGAGCCGGTCGTGATCGCTAACGCAGAGGGCGCAAGAACAACTCCGTCCGTAGTAGGCTTTTCCAAGACAGGTGAGCGCCTTGTCGGTCAGATCGCTAAGCGCCAGGCAGTTTCCAACCCGGCAAAGACCGTAAGCTCCATCAAGAGAGAGATGGGTACAAACTACAAGGTGACCATCGACGACAAGAGCTACACTCCCGAGCAGATCTCCGCAATGATCCTCCAGAAGCTCAAGGCAGACGCAGAGGCATACCTCGGAGAGACTGTAACACAGGCTGTTATCACAGTTCCGGCTTACTTCACTGACTCACAGCGTCAGGCTACTAAGAACGCAGGTCAGATCGCAGGTCTCGACGTTAAGAGAATCATCAACGAGCCGACGGCAGCAGCTCTTTCATACGGCATTGACAAGGAAGACGACCAGAAGGTAATGGTATACGATCTCGGCGGCGGTACGTTCGATGTATCTATCATCGAGATGGGCGACGGCGTTCAGGAGGTGCTTGCAACAGCCGGCAACAACCGTCTTGGCGGCGACGACTTCGACCAGAGGATTATCGACTGGATGATCGCCGAGTTCAAGCGTGAAAACGGCGTTGACCTAAGCCGCGACAAGACGACGATGCAGCGCCTTAAGGAAGCCGCAGAGAAGGCTAAGATCGACCTTTCCGGCGTAACAAGCACGCCGATCAATATCCCGTTCATCTGGCAGGACGAAAACGGCCCGATGCACCTCGATCTCACGCTCACAAGAGCTAAGTTCGACGAGCTTACGGCAGACCTCGTTCAGAGTACGATGGGCCCCGTTAAGAGCGCTCTCGCAGACAGCAAGCTCTCGATCAACGACATCGACAAGGTTCTCATGGTCGGCGGTTCTTCGAGAATTCCCGCAGTTATCAACGCAGTTAAGTCGTTTATCGGCAAGGAGCCGTTCAAGGGCATCAACCCCGACGAGTGCGTAGCTATCGGCGCTGCTATCCAGGCAGGCGTTCTCGGCGGCGAGGTTGAGGGTCTTCTCCTCCTTGATGTTACTCCGCTGTCTTTGGGCGTTGAGACAATGGGCGGCATCATGACAAAGATCATTGACAGAAACACTACTATCCCGACAAAGAAGAGCCAGATCTTCTCCACGGCAGCAGACAACCAGCCGCAGGTCGAGATCAACGTTCTCCAGGGCGAGCGTGAATTCGCAAGAGACAACAAGAAGCTCGGCGACTTCATTCTCTCCGGCATCGCTCCGGCTCCGAGAGGTATCCCGCAGATCGAGGTAACGTTCGACATCGACTCCAACGGTATCGTAAACGTATCGGCAAAGGATCTCGGCACAGGCAAGGAGCAGAAGGTAACAATCAAGTCCGACACTCACATGAGCAAGGAAGACATCGACAAGGCTGTTGCCGAGGCAGAAAAGTTTGCAGCCGAAGACAAGAAGCGCAGAGAGACCGTTGACGAGAAGAACGCAGCCGAGAACATGGCTTACGCTGCAGAGAAGCTCATCAAGGAAAATGGTGACAAGATCGACGCTTCCGACAAGACCGAGATGGAAACAAAGGCGGCAAACGTTCGTGACGCCATCAAGACCGACGACATCGAAAAGATCAAGGCTGCAAGAGAAGACCTTGAAAAGTGTGTTCAGGGCGTTTCGACTAAGCTCTACCAGGCAGGCGCAGCAGCCGCTCAGGCAGCAGACGCACAGCCCACAGGCGCACCGGGCGCAGCACCGACAAACGACGAAGGCGGCAACGTTTACGACGCTGATTTCAAGGACGTTGA
>ONFG01000005.1 GCA_900317025.1 uncultured Eubacteriales bacterium
AATCCGCCGGATAAAGATAATCCGGGTCACCGGTGACGTAGCCGTACATTCCGAGCGTCGGGGAATAAACGTACCAATAGCCGCCCGTCGTGTCGATCACGTATACCGTGTCTTCATAGTAAAGCTTGCCGAGAAGCTTGCTTTCGTCCGCGCTCGGCACGTCGCGAAGCGAGAGGTAGCCGACGTCAACGTCGACGATGTACTCCGTGTAGCTTTCGGGCGGTTCGCCCTTTCCGGTGTAAGAGCCGCTGACCGTACGTGAAGAAGCCGCTAAAGACGACGCTCTGCTCTCGGTCTTGCTTTTTGCCGAGCTTTCGTTCTCGCTTTCCGATTTGCTTTCGGTCTTGCTTGAAGCTTTGCTTTCAGACTTGCTGCCTGACTTCGACGAGCTTTCAGCCTTGACCTTCTTCTCCGAAAGAAGCCCCTTGTCTATGTAGCCGACGCTGCCCTGCTTGTCGCAGACGCGCCACTTGCCGTCGGTGCGCTTGACGAGCACCGTCAGCATATCGTTCATCGAAACGTTTTCGAGCACCTCCATCAGAGACGCGTCGGAGTAAAGCTGAGCCTTCGCCGGCTTGACGTACCACACCTCGCCTATCGTCGTTTCCTCAAGATAATCGGCGAGGTACTGCGTGCCGACGTAGCCGAATTTTTCAAGCGTATGGCTATAGACGAACGTGTACTCCATAACATCTCTGCGAACGACCGAGACGCGGTCGCCGCTTTTAAGCGAACCCACCTCCTCGCTGCCGTAGAGCGCGTCAGCGGTCAGGGGTATCTCCGCCGCACCGGAGACGAACATCGTCAGATATTTGCTCTCGTCAAAGGCATCGGCTTCGGAGGCGGTCTGAGTATCTGTCTGAGTGTCGGTGTCTGAGGCAGAGTCGGTATCGCTCGTGTAAAAAACGTCGGTGTGAGTATCGGTGTCCGCTGCTGTCGAGACGCTGCTCGTTTTGCTCTCCGGCTTGCTGCTGACGATCTCGTTTACATTGACGCTGCAAGACGACAGCGCAAGCGCCGAGACCACGCACAGCGCCGCCGCGATTATTCGATCAGACAATAAATATCACCGCCTTTTCAATTACGCGCCGCGCTTCTTACTCCGAGAAGAAGCGAATTATCTCTTCGCCGATCCTCTTGTACTGCGTTTCAAGCGCGAAGTGACCGGCATCAAGAAGGATGACCTCGGCGTTCTTGTCGTCTTCTTTGTAAGCCACCGCGCCCGCGGGAAGGAAGCTTTCGTCATTCTTGCCCCAGATAGCGAGCAGCTTCGGCTGATGCTTCCTGATGTACTCCTGGAACTCGGGGTAAAGCGCCACATTTGTTCTGTAGTCGAGTATCAGCGAATCCTGCCTGTCGGCGTAGCCTTCGCGGCGTGAATAGTAAATGTCGAGCGAGTAGCCATCAGGCGAAATGTTGCCGAGCGGTTCGCCCGCCATGTATTGATGAATGATCGTCTCGGGAGCGTAGGACGACTGTAGGAAAAGCCTCAGCTCCGCCGTCGGAGTGTCCCAGTAAATCTTGCGGGTCGTCCACTTCTCGCCAAGGCCCTGCTCGTAAATGTTGCCGTTCTGGCTGACGATGCCGAGTATCCTTTCCGGCTCTCTCAGCGCGATGCGGAAGCCGATCGGCGCGCCGTAATCGAAAACATACATATAATACTGCTCGACCCCGAGCGCACGAAGCAGCGCCTGCGTGTAATCGGCGAGATGCTCGAAGGTATACTCAAAGACGTCAACCCCCGGCGCGTCGGACTGACCGAAGCCGACATAATCGGGAGCGATAACGTGGAAGTGATCCTCGAGGATCGGCATAAGGTTTCTGAACATATGGCTTGAAGACGGAAATCCGTGGAGCAGCAGGAAAGTAGGCTTGCTGCTGTCGCCGCATTCTCTGAAAAAGATGTTTATACCGTTTATATTGGCGACCGAATAGTTCATTTTGAATTCTCCTTCCTATATCAATCCGTGTCGAGCTTGAGTACTGCCATGAACGCCTCCTGAGGCACCTCGACGGTGCCGAGCTGGCGCATTCTCTTTTTGCCTTCCTTCTGCTTTTCAAGCAGCTTTTTCTTTCTCGTGATATCGCCGCCGTAGCACTTTGCAAGCACGTCCTTGCGCAGCGCCTTGACCGTTTCGCGCGCGATTATCTTGCCGCCGATGCACGCCTGTATCGGCACCTCGAAAAGCTGGCGCGGAATCTTCTCCTTGAGCTTCTCTGCCATCTTGCGCGCCCTGGGGTACGCCTTGTCGGCGTTGATGATGAACGAGAGCGCGTCGACAACGTCGCCGTTGAGCATGATGTCGAGCTTGACGAGCTTGCTTTCGGCGTAGTCCTTCAGCTCATAGTCGAAGGAGGCATAGCCTCTCGTCCTCGATTTAAGCGTGTCGAAGAAGTCGTAGATGATCTCGGCAAGCGGCAGCTCGTAGTGGATATCCACTCTGTCGGAGTCGATGTATGTCATATCCTTGAACACGCCGCGCCTGTCCTGGCAAAGCTCCATGATATTGCCGACATACTCACTCGGCGCATAGATGTGGGCGTCGGTCATAGGCTCTTCCGCCTTCGCGACGAGCGCCGGGTCGGGGTAATTCGTCGGGTTATCGATCATAACGACGGTGCCGTCCGTTTTCGTTATCCTGTAGATGACCGACGGCGCGGTCGTAATAAGGTCGAGGTTATACTCACGCTCAAGGCGCTCCTGAATGATCTCCATGTGGAGCAGCCCTAAAAAGCCGCAGCGGAAGCCGAAGCCCAGCGCCGCCGACGTCTCCGGTTCAAACGAGAGAGACGCGTCGTTTAAGCGAAGCTTGTCGAGAGCGTCTTTAAGGTCGGGGTACTTTGCGCCGTCCGCCGGGTAGATGCCGCAGAAGACCATCGGCTGCGCGGGGCGGTAGCCGGGAAGCGGCTCGTCCGCCGGGCGGGAGCTGAGCGTTACGGTGTCGCCGACCTGAGCGTCGCGTACCTGCTTGATGGACGCGGCGATGTAGCCGACCTCACCGGCGTAGATCGCGCCGACCGGATCCAGCGAGGTCGCGCGCAGGTAGCCGCACTCCACTACGGTGAACGTGCTGCCGGAAGCCATCAGCTTTATCTCGTCGCCGACGTGTACCTGCCCATCCATAAGCCTTACGTATATGATAACGCCCTTATAGCTGTCGTAGTATGAGTCGAAGATAAGCGCTTTGAGCGGCTTCGATTCGTCCGCCTCGGGCGAGGGAATATCGCTGACGATTTTCTCCATCACAGCGTGGATATTCGTTCCCATCTTCGCGGAGATCTGCGGCGCGTCCTCAGCCGGGATTCCGATAACGTCTTCGACCTCCTTTATGACGCGCTCCGGGTCGGCGCTCGGCAGGTCGATCTTATTGATGACCGGCACGATCTCCAGTCCGCCGTCTACCGCAAGGTAGGTATTGGCAAGCGTCTGAGCCTCGATACCCTGCGACGCGTCGACGATGAGCACAGCGCCCTCGCACGCCGCGAGCGAACGCGATACCTCGTAATTAAAGTCGACGTGACCGGGCGTGTCGATGAGGTTGAAAACGTACTCCTCGCCGTCGTCGGCCTTATAGTTGAGCGTCACGGCGTGGGCCTTTATCGTAATGCCGCGCTCGCGTTCAAGCTCCATATTGTCGAGAAGCTGATCCTCCATATCGCGCAGCGCGACCGATTTTGTCTGCTCGAGGATCCTGTCGGCAAGCGTACTTTTGCCGTGGTCTATGTGAGCAATTATGCTGAAATTTCTGATTCGTTCCTTTGGATAAGACATTTTCTCACCTGCTGATTCAATATAGGGCGGCAGCAGCCCGCAAAAAACGCACCATACCGCCAGTTTACCCGATTATACATTATATATTATATCACAGCGTTTCGTTTTCGTCTACCGCCGAAGCAAAAAAAGTCAGCCCCCTGCGTGATCCCGAACAAAAAATGCGCACACGAAATGATCGTGTGCGCAATATAGCGTTAAATTAAGAGATCAACTTCAAATCAGAAGTTTACGTCCATTTCGCCCTCTACGCCGTCTGCAACGTAGTAAGCCTTTCTGTCCTCGGGCTTAACGAAGATCTTGAGATCCTTAACGTCCTTGCCGATAACAGTCTTAACGTTCTCAATAATGTCTGCAACCGCTTCCTGACCGCCTGCGAACTGAATAGCGACCTCGACCTTAGCCTCAGCCTTAGCCTTTGCAGTTGTCTTCTTAGCAGCGGGCTTAGCTGCTGTCTTTGTTGTCTTAGCGGGAGCCTTTGCCGGCTCAGCCTTAACTTCTGCTGCCTTGGGAGCGGCCTTCGGAGCTGCTGCCTTTGCGGGCTCAGCCTTTACCTCTGCTGCAGGAGCCTTTACTTCTTCCTTAACTTCCTTAACTGCCTTTGTTGCTGCCTTAGCTGTTGCCTTCTTAGCAGCTGCCTTCTTTGTTGCCATAGGAATAACCTTCTTTCTCAATTCTAGCTTGAGAGGCGGCGACGATCGCCATGCCCCTGCTCTTTTCTTTAAAAGCCCGGAGCGCATAACATACAAGTTTATACGCTCATCGACTTAGATTATAAACCATCTTCGGACAAATGTCAAATATTTAGATTATATCTAATAAAAATTCAGTAGTCGTTACTAATGAGGGGTATTTTTATTTTCAGTTTTTTGTGATAAATCAATACGAAATTACCAACGTTTTTTAAAATCAGCCTTTGATATACTTGCCGTCTTCGCCGATCTTGCCGGTAATGGAGCCTGATCCCGTATCGAGAACGTATACGCGGATATTGCCCTGACCGATCGAATCGGTAGTGAGCTTGCCGTCGGTCACAGTAACCTTCTCGCCCGTAACTGCCTCGTAGTATGTTCCGTTTTCAACATTGGTGAAGGTCGCCTTTCCGGAAACCGCTACGAGCGCGTAGCTGTCTACGGTGCTGTCGGTGTAGCGGCGCTTGAAAGCGTACTTACCGCTGCAGCCAGTTGTCGAGTACTGACCCTTCTGAAGAGCGGGTACTGCGCGTCTGATCTCGTTGAGTCTCTGCAGGTGCTTTGCGAGGGGCTTTTCAAGAGTTTCGGCTACCGTACCGCTTGCCGTGTAGTCGCTGAAATCCGTTGCCGTTACGTCGCCCTCGAGGTAATCGCCGAAGTAAGCGCGTCCCGTTGTGGAAAGCGGAGCGTTCGGACCTACGTCGATCTTCATGCCCTTCTGGAACTGTACCTCGCTGCCGTAGTAGAGGCAGGGGATGCCGCGGAAGGTGAACATGAGCGAAAGGTTCTCTGCCCATGTAGCCTCGCTTGCGTTGAAGCGGGTAGCCTGTGACTTGTCGGGAGCGTAGTCGTGGGAATCAACATACACGACGTTCCATGTGGAATCGTTGAAGTACTTATCCTCCTGGAGTGCGGAGTTCCATGCGCCGTCTGCAGTGTCGAAGTTCCAGTGCATCGTGAAGTCGATAGCGCCCATGCCGGAGAACTGGCTGTAGTCCGGCTCGTGATATGCGTTGCCCTCAAGGAACGCGTTCTTGGAGGTGGGCTGTTCGCTGAAATTGCTGTCGTTGTCTGCCCAATGCTGGAGGGTGAGATCCATGTTCGCGTTTACGCTAGCGGGGTCGGAGTTGAAGCTCCAGCCCTTTGCGTCGGCGTACTTGGCCTGCGTTTCCTTCCATGTGTAGAACTGAACGGACTCGGAAGCGTGCTCACGATACCAGATGTTATTGTAGCGGCAGCAAATTTCGCCGAACATATAGAAGTTGTCGGCAACGCTCGTCAGCTTGGGAAGGAAGAGGTTGTTGAGCGAAAGTCTCGAGATGTGCCTTACGGTGTCGACACGGAAGGCGTCGACACCCATGTTGATGTAGTCGGAGTAGATGTCAACAAGAGTATCCGCAACGGCGGGGTTCTCGGTGTTGAGGTCTACGCAGTCGCCGGCAATCTGAGCGTACTTACAGGTCCAGTCGTCCCAGTTGAGGCTCTGCCAGTAACCGTTGTGGTAGTAGTTATCGGCGTTGTAAACACCGTTTGTCGATACCTTGTCGGCAACGCCAACGTCGGAGTTGGGGCTGTCGGTCGCGTTGTTTGCCTTGACCGTCGTGTCCTTCATGAGTTGGAGGCGCTGGTCGTACTGAATGCCGGGCTTCTGCGCCCAGTAATCGTCGGGCGAAGAGAGGCCGTAGGTGCTGAGGAGCTTGTCGGTCGGGACCATCGTCTTTTCGAGGTCTGCAAGATCGGAGATGTCGTCATATTCCTTCGTAAAAAGCTCGCAGAAGTTAGCCTCACCGAAGTTGCCCGTGTGCTGCCATACCACGTCCTGGATTATCTTCATGCCCTTTTCGTGAGCCGCATTGATAAGATCCTGGTATGTCGCACCGTCGCTCTCGTAGCGGGGGTCTACCTTCGAGAAGTCGAAGGCATGGTAGCCGTGATAGTCGTAGCCGCTGGCGTTCTCAACCACGGGAGTGATCCAGATAGCGGAGAAGCCGAGCGCCTTTATGTAGTCGAGCTTATCGATAAGTCCCTGGAAATCTCCTCGCCACGCGGGGTCGGAATCGGGGTTATTCGCCTGAGCGTCGTCCCAGCAGTGAACGTTGTTGCCGGTGTCGCCGTCGTAGAAGCGCGTCGTGATGACGAAGTAGATCGAATCCTCTCTGAGGTCGGTCCTCTCATAGTCGGGGCCGGGAATTGGGTCAACGCCATTTATCCAGCGGTTGCCCTTGTACCAGTATTCGCCGGGCTTGTTCTTCGTAAGCTCAGCAGTTCTCTTGCCGTTGCAGATGAACTGCATATTGATCTTCGTAACGTCCTTGAACGTGAAGGTATACCAATTAGCACCGGCGGATGCGTCCGCCTCCATCTTTTCGCCGGGGTATGCCGTTTCAATATTCTTGGGAAGGCTGTTCCAGTAGTAGACTGTCGGGGTGCCGTCCTCACAGTAATAATGAACGGTGATGCCTGTTGTGTTATTATCCGCAGCTCCCGCCGTAACGCTTGCGAGCGATACGATCATCAATATCGAGAGCAGAGCGGCAATGATCCTTTTTGCACTCATTAAGTCATTCCACCATTCGTATTTAATTATTTCTATTCAATCAAATCAGGGAAGCACTTGCCATACCGCCGTGCAGCAGCTTTATTGTGTGTGCATTCGGCGGCTCGGGGCGGTGCTTCCCTTGCCGTTAAATCAATTCTTCTGTAATTATTTAAGAACTACAAGACCTGCTCTGTACTGCTGGATAAGCGAAGCGTCTTTAAGGGAGATCTTGCCGTCATGGTTGACATCGCACTTTGCGATCTGATCTGCCGTAAAGGTCTTCTTTGCAAGTACGTCTGCCTGAATAGCGTAAGCGTCTTTAAGCTCTGTCTTGCCGTTTTCGTCGTAGTCGCCGAAGTCTGTATCGGGAACGTCGATATCGGAGTTGGAGGGCTTGTCGCTGTCAGACTCTGCGGGCTTGTCGGAATCGGACTCTGCGGTCTTGTCGCTGTCGGACTCTGCGGGCTTGTCGGAATCGGACTGAGCCGGCTTGTCGCTGTCGGACTGAACAGGCTTATCGGAGTCGCTCGTTATAACGGGCTTGTCGGAGTCGGAAATAACGGGATCGTCAATTTCGGGAGGAAGGGTCTGCGCGTCGTTCGTGCAGGTGTAGGTGTAAGTAGCGATCGTCGTATCGTTCTTTACGGAGTTGCTCTGGATGTACATCGTTACGGTGTAGTCGCCGAGCGTATCGGGCTGGAATGCTACCTTATTGCCCGTCTGATAGTAAGCTGTGTTTACAACGTTGCCGCTGGGGTCTTTAACCTCTGTCTTGTAGAAGAGGATATTGTTGTTGACCTGACCGCCTGCACCGTTTACAGTTACCGTTACCGCGGAGTCCTTCTTAATCTGCGTGCCGTTTGCCGGTGTAGCGCTGAGGAAGATCGGCTCTTCAGCGCCGTCTACAGACTTGACTGTGTAGGAGAGAGTCTTTGTATTGGACTCGCCTGCGCCGTCCTTAGCGGTAAAGTTGATGGTGTAGTCGCCTGCACTTGTCGGCTCCCATGCAACGCTCTTTGTAGCCGAGAAATCCGAAAGGATAGCGTCGTTTACCATGATCTGATACTGGAGGTTTCCGTCGCCGCCCTCTGCGTCCATCGAAAGGGTGATCTTGCTGCCTGTGTACTGAGGCGAAGCGAGGTCTGCGCCGAAGCTCTTGATCCTGAGAGCGCTTGTGTCATACATCGACCATGTCTTTGAAGAGAGGTCGTAGAGGTTGCCTGTGATGACATCAACATCGCCGGTCATCTTGCTGCCGTCGCCGCCGCCGTCTTTAAGGAAGATGACGCCTTTGAGCGTGCTGAGGTCTGCGCCGATGTCATAGGAATAAACGTCGCCGCCCTCTGCGGTCATTGCAACACCCGGCCATGCGGAGCCTTTGCCGTCGGAATCCCAATAATGGAGATAAGGCGTAGTAGTTTCGGTTGTCTTGAGGTACACCGTGGTGCCGAGATTCCCTGCTGCGGACGCCCCGAGCACGATGCAGTTAGCCGCAAACAGCAGTGTAATTACCATCAACACTGCAATTGCTTTGCTTGCGACCGTTGTTTTTCTGATAGTCATGAAGCATTTCCTCCTTTTAATGCGGTTGTCTGCCCGATAATTGCTAACGGGCTAATGCGGTTGCGCATATTCTCTCTTAAATTATATAAAAATACCGTTTTGTGTTAATTCTTTGAAAGAATTAAACTTCTTTATCAGCCTCCAATCTTTTAAAGATTTCTTTGTGCATTTTGACATGTGTTAATCAACATTTTTCGGGAATAATATTCGGATACATACTCTCCCACTTTTTATCTGTAATGATTTTACACCGCTTATTTGTATTCTATGTAATGTTTTTTATGACATTTATGTGAAATTTTATCAACTTATTGATGAGTGTTGCAAAATTTCATAAAAACTGCTAAAATAGACTCCGTATCGGGGCGCATTTTCATCGACATTTTTAACAAAATGTACAAAAATCGAAAACAACGCCGCCAAAAACTAAACTTTTTTATTTTTACTGCAAGGAGAAGCAACGATATGAACAAGTACGACGGGATCATCTTCGACCTCGACGGCACACTCTGGGACGCCGTCGAATGTGTCGTCGCGATCTGGAACAGCGCCCTCGAAAATGCGGGCATCGAGCCGACGATGAATTACAAGGAGCTTAGCCGCTGCATGGGGCTTCGCATTGAGCAGATATTCGACAGGGTGATACCGCAGGCGACCGCCGAGCAGCGCGCGCAGATAAAGCAAAGCTGCGCCTCGACCGAGCAGCAGTACCTCGCCGAGCGCGGCGGAGTGCTTTACGACAAAGTCGAGCAGACGCTTCAGACACTTCAAAAGACGCACCGCCTTTTCATCGTCTCGAACTGTCAGGACGGCTACATCAAGGCATTTTTCAAGGCTCACGGGCTGCAAAAATACTTTGAAGACTACGAGTGCGCCGGCAGGACGGGTCTGCCGAAGGGCGACAATATCCGCCTGCTTGAGAAGCGCTGCGGGCTTTCTCGCCCCGTCTACATCGGCGACACGATCTCCGACTTTGAAGCGGCAGAGAGCGCCGAGATAGACTTCATTCACGCAGCCTACGGCTTCGGCGAGGTCGACTGCGCCGTCAAGGCCGATCGCTTTGAGGATATCCCCTCGCTCGTTTAAACGATGCGACCGTCGTCGATGACTATCCTGTGGCGGGCCAAGGCGGCGACCTTCGGGTCGTGGGTGATAAGGATAACGGTGCGCCCCGTTTCGTTGAGGCGCAGAAGCGACTCGAGAACGATCTCGCCGGAGGCAGAGTCGAGGTTGCCGGTCGGCTCGTCGGCCAAGATCATCGGCGGACCCCCGGCGATGGCGCGGGCTATCGCCACTCGCTGCTGCTGCCCGCCCGAAAGCTCATACGGCTTGTGATCCATCCGATGGGAAAGCCCGACCGTTTTGAGCGCGCGGCGCGCAAGCATGACCCGCTCCTTTTGCGGCATATTGCGGTACAAAAGCGGCAGCAGGACGTTTTCCTCGGCGGTAAGCGCGGCGATCAGATTAAAGCCTTGAAACACAAAGCCTATCTCGCGGTTCCTCACCGCCGCACGGCTGCGTTCGCTCATCGAGACAACGTTTTTCCCCCGCAGGCGGTAGCTGCCGCTGCTCGGCACATCGAGGCAGCCGAGGATATTCATGAGCGTAGACTTGCCCGAGCCGGACGATCCGGTTATCGCGACGAGCTCGCCCTTGTCGATATCGAGCGAAACGTCCTTCAGGACGTGCAGGCTCGAAGCGCTGCCGACATAGTATTTATTAACTTTTGAGAGTGAGATCAGATGTTTCATAGCGATACCTCGGAAAAGATGAAAGCATAACAACTAAAGTTTTCGGTCAAGCCTTTTTCAAAAGGGTTGCGGGTCGAGGGCGGCGCCCTCGCAGGTTTTAAGGGCAGCGCCCTTAACGATATATTGATCTGAGATAAAAAGCCGCGCAAAAAGCTCCGAATAACAGCTTCCCCGCTTAAAAACACGGATTATTTCATTTAAACTATCGACATTTGCAGAAATATAATGTATAATTAGAAACGGCAGTTTGATATTTCTTATCCTACCCCAAAAACAGAATAATATGAGCAAGGAGCAAGTGAATATGGAAGAAAAATGGAGCCGCCTTAAAAGCGGAACTGATATAAGAGGAGTTGCGACCGAGGGCGTACCGGGCGAAGACGTAAACCTCACGCTCGAAGTCTGCGAAACGATCACACAGGCGTTCGTGCTCTGGCTTTCCGACAAGCTCGGTAAAGTGCCCGAGGAGCTGACCGTTTCCGTCGGCAGGGATTCGAGGATCTCCGGTCCCGCTATCGCGGGCGTAGTATCCGGCGCTCTTTCCGGCTGCGGAGTTACGGTTCTCGACTGCGGACTTGCGTCTACTCCGTCTATGTTCATGACGACGGTCGACCTTGAATGTGACGGCGCTGTTCAGATCACCGCAAGTCATCATCCGTTCAACCGCAACGGTCTGAAATTCTTCACGCGCGAGGGCGGACTTGAAAGCGAAAATATAACGGAGCTGCTCGAGATCTCGCAGAAGCTCTCTCAGCTTTTTGAAAAAGGAGACGCTTCCTCGCTGCCTCAGGGCAGGAAGGGCGAGATCAAGCCGACCGACTACATGACCGACTACGCCGCAAGGCTTCGAGAAGAGATCAAAAAGGGCGTGAACGCCGACGACTACGATCACCCGCTCAAGGGCTTCAAGATCGCCGTAGACGCAGGCAACGGCGCGGGCGGCTTCTACGCCGACAAGGTGCTTGCACCGCTTGGCGCCGACACCTCGGGCAGCCGCTACCTTGACCCCGACGGAATGTTCCCGAACCACGTTCCGAACCCGGAGAACAAGGCGGCTATGGATTCGATCTGCGAGGCAGTTCTCGAAAGCGGCTCCGACCTCGGCGTTATCTTCGACACCGACGTTGACAGAGGCGGCGCAGTGGACAGCAGCGGAAAAGAGATCAACCGCAACCGCCTTGTCGCTGTAGCTTCGGCTATCGCGCTCGAGGGCAACAACGGCGGCACGATCGTTACCGACTCCATCACCTCCGACGGCTTGAAGGAGTTCATCGAGGATACGCTCGGCGGCAAACACCACCGCTTCAAGAGAGGCTACAAGAACGTTATCAATGAAGCCATCCGTTTGAATAACGAGGGCATAAACTGTCCGCTCGCCATTGAGACGTCGGGTCATGCGGCTATGCGCGAGAACTACTTCCTCGATGACGGCGCATACCTCTGCACGAAGATCATCATCAAGGCGGCGCAGCTTCGCCGTGAGGGCAAAACGCTCGAAGACTTCATCTCGTCTCTCAAAGAGGCGAAGGAGGAGCGCGAGGTTCGCTACAAGATAACCGAGCATGACTTCCGCAGCTACGGCGAAAGCGTTATCGACAAGCTCAACGAATACGCGCTCACGCAGGAAGGCTGGAAGCTCGCTGACGACAGCAGAGAGGGCGTTCGCGTTTCGCTCGACCGTGACCACGGCGACGGCTGGTTCCTGCTTCGCCTGAGCGTTCACGACCCGATAATGCCGCTCAACATCGAGAGCAACACCGAGGGCGGCGCCGACGTTATCATGGCTCAGATAGAAAAATTCATCAAAACGTGCGATAAGCTCGCACTGTAACAGAATAACGCACCGGGCTTTGACTCCCGGGCGGCTTTTGGGGAAAGAAAAGAGGAAAAGAAATGGACTTGGACAATGCAAAACGAATCGTTATCAAGGTCGGCACATCGACGCTGACCCACAAGGGCGGCAGGCTAAACCTGCGCCGCGTTGAAACGCTCGTCAAGGTGCTTTGCGACCTTGCAAATTCCGGCAGGGAGATAATCCTCGTGTCGTCCGGCGCTATCGGCGTAGGCGTGGGTAAGCTCGGGCTAAAGCACCGTCCGAAGGAAAACAAGGACAAGCAGGCGGTGGCGGCTGTCGGGCAGTGCGAGCTGATGTTCATTTACGATAAATTCTTCGGCGAGTACAACCACAATATCGCTCAGATCCTTCTTACGAAATTCGCGGTCGACACCGACTACAAGAAGCAGAATGTTATCAACACGATAAACGCGTTGCTTGACATGGGGATCATCCCGATCGTAAACGAGAACGACACCGTAGCTATCGATGAGCTTGACGGCGAGAATTTTGGCGACAACGACCGTCTTTCCGCAACCGTTGCCGAGATCGTCAGCGCAGACCTGCTCATCCTGCTGACCGACATCGACGGTCTTTACACGACCAACCCGAGAGAAGACCCGAACGCCGTGAAGATCGACGTAGTTGAAGAGATAACCGACGAGATACGCACAATGGCGGGCGGCACAGGCTCCAGCCGAGGTACGGGCGGTATGCGCACAAAGGTCATCGCGGCGGAGATCGCCGTCGCGGCAGGCATTGATATGTGCGTTATGAACGGCGAAAACCCGAAACGCCTTTACGACCTTCTCGAAGGCAGACAGATCGGCACGGTATTCAAGGCAAAAAAGTGATATCCCATACATATTAAAACAGATCATCTGAGGTGATAAAAATGTCAATGTTAGAACAGATGGGGCAAAACGCCAAGGCGGCTGCCCGCTTCCTGCTTACCGCGGGAGATCTTAAAAACAAGGCGCTGCTGGCGATCGCCGACGCGCTCATAGAGAAGACGAACGAGATCGTCAAAGCGAACGAGCTTGACCTTGCGGCTGCCCGTGAAAACGGCACGAGAGCGGCGCTTATCGACCGCCTCACGCTTACGCCCGCCCGCATCGAGGGCATGGCCGACGGCGTGCGCCAGGTAGCGGCTCTCCCCGACCCCGTAGGCAAGGTGCTCGACGGCACTGTCCGCCCGAACGGCTTGAAGATCGAAAAGGTCAAAGTGCCGCTCGGCGTTATTGCCATTATCTACGAAGCGCGCCCGAACGTAACAAGCGACGCTGCCGCGCTCTGCCTTAAATCGGGCAACGCCGTTATTCTCAGAGGCGGCAAGGAAGCTATCAACTCCAACAAGTGCATTGCCGACATCATGCGCGAGGCTATCGCCGGCGCAGGGCTTCCGAAGGACTGCATCGCGCTCGTTGAAGACACCTCAAGGGCGTCGAGCGTCGAACTTATGCAGCTTACGAAATATGTCGACGTGCTTATCCCCAGGGGCGGCGCAGGTCTTATCAGAGCCGTAGTTGAAAATTCAAAGGTACCCGTTATCGAGACGGGCGCCGGCAACTGCCACGTTTACGTCGACAAAAGCGCCGACATCGACATGGCGGTAAATATCATCTACAACGCAAAGACATCAAGACCGTCGGTCTGCAACGCTATCGAGACTATCCTCGTCCATAAGGACATCGCCGAGAAAGCGCTGCCCGCGATCAAGGCAAAGCTCGACGAGAAGGACGTAACGCTCCGCTGCTGCGAACGCTCGGCGGCTATCCTCAGCGGCGTAGAAGCAGCTACAGAGGACGACTGGTACACCGAGTACGGTGACTACATTCTCGCCGTAAAGATCGTCGACACGATCGACGATGCGATCGCACACATCGCAAAGTACAGCACAGGCCACAGCGAAGCCATCGTAACGGAAAGCTACAAGGCGGCGCAGAAGTTCACCGACGAGGTAGACTCCGCAGCCGTTTACATAAACGCCTCCACACGCTTCACCGACGGCGGCGAGTTTGGTCTCGGCGCGGAGATCGGCATCGCGACCCAGAAGCTTCACGCAAGAGGTCCGATGGGCTTAAACGAGCTGACCTCAATGAAGTTCATCATCAGAGGCGACGGACAGGTCAGATAATAACACCGGCATAAAAACGCCCCGCACAAGGTTTGAATCAAACTTGTGCGGGGTGTTTTTATACTGAAGACTGATACTAAACTCAATTAAAAAGCTTTAAAAGCTTTTTATAGCGCCGCAGGCGCGTTTGAGTTTGTATGAGACGGGATGACGCGCTTTGCGCGGCATGCGCAGCACGCGCATTTCAAATTAAAGCATTTAATTTGAAACTAGTATGAAAACTTAAAAATGAATAATTCAGGAAAGCCTTTGGCTTCGATTATATAGAGCAACTCTGCTTTTATGTTTCCTTTCATCGGTAAACGTAATATATCCACGCGGCCGCTGCTGCGCATACAGCAACGGCGAGCGAGATGCCGATAATGGCGACAAGGCTTGCGCTGTTCTTCGTTTTCAGGCGCTCCATCGCGTCGTCAGGCTCAGGCGCGAAAACGACCGTGTGGTTCCTGACAGGCTCGGCAACCTCTTCTCCCGGCGGGTTTGCCGTGTCGATATTTTTGAGCAGCTCCGCGCCGAACATACGCTCCGCCGCCTCCGGGTCGTCCGGAAGTACGAGCACATACTTGCGCCCTGTTTTTATGAGGTAGCCGTCTTCGCCGCTTTCGTTTATGACGCGCTTGTTGAAGCCGACGTCAAGGCGCTCGTTCGTGAAGTAGTCGGAAAGCGCCGTCATTACGTTGCCGCCGCCCGGCGCCGAAAGTCCGCCCACGACGATAACAAGCTCCGATTCCTCAAAGGCGCGGCGGAATTTCGCCTGCAAGTCCTGCGGCGATACGGCGGCATAGCCCGTCTTCACCGTGATGTTCGACATCGTGCGGAATTTCTTCGTAAGGCTTCGCTGAATGTAGCCAGTCTTATATGCAATGTAGTATATGATCGAACAGTCCATGACGTCACCCTTGTTACTTCACGAGCGTGACCTGCGTCACAACAGGGTTGTGGTCGCTGTAATGGAACTGAGCGTCTATCGTTTGCGTATTCTCAACGATCGTGTTGGGGGAGGTGATGAAGCCGTCAACGACGTAAACCGACGAATTTTCGTTGAAGGACTGATCCATAAGGCGCATCGTGGGAGTCGAATCGTCAGTGCAGTATTTCCAGCCGCCCGTGAGGTTCTCCGTCGAAAGGTCAACGGGCGTGAAATTCCCCGCCGCCTCCGACTCGTTCTTAGACTTGTCGACCGACGGCAGAACTGCGTTGAAGCTGCCGCCCGCGATAACGTAGTTGCCATTGGCGTATTCGAGCTGCATAAACTCGCAAAGCTCGGTATACTGCGCTTTTCTGACCGAGCCGTCGTCGTATTTTTCAAAATTCAGGTTGATGAGGACAAGCTCCTTCGTACTGTCGCCGAGCTTCACCCTGTCAACGAGCAGGCACGGCTTGCGGCTCCATGTGCTTGCAGGCCACGCGCTGCCGTCGGTGATCGTTCTGCGCTCGGCGCTGTCCGCGCCAAAGCGGGTGAGCGTAAGGCTTCCCGACTCGATCCTTCCGACAAAGCCCGTCGGCGGTACCGGCACCCACGCGCAGATGTAGTCGTTCGCAAACGAGCTAGCCCTTCCGGGTATCTTCGACGAAAGCAGGCTAGCCTCGTCAATGCTGAACGAGCGCTTGGAGTCGACGTCGACCTCCTGGAAGAAGTTGACGTGCGCCTTCCTGTCGACGCAAAGCTTTATCATCTCGTCGAGGTGGTCACTGACAAGAGACGACGAGCCGGCGTTCATTACCGCGCCGCCGTCGGCGTAATACTCCTGTGAATCGTACTTTCCGCCAAAACCGATGTTGTAGGTCATGACCATGATCTTGTCGCCTGCGGCGACCTCGGTCGTCGGTGAGCCGAAAACCTCGACCGTCTCGACGCTGTCGGGCGAATACTCGTTGACCGTAAGATACACGATCCCTACGCCCGCTCCCACGACCGCGATTATCGCGATCACAAGCAATGTATTGACAAAACCTTTTATAAGCTTCATATAAGGCATACGCTCCTTTGTCATTCTACCGCTTTGCGGCTTTATTTATAATTATACAATAAACGAAGGATCAATTGCAATAGCCGCAAAAGATTTTGTGCGCCCAAGCGGGCGCAGGCAGTACCGCTGCAGCTTTGTTTTATATAACGACTTTAATGCCGCATACCAAAATTATTCTTCTCACAGCCAACTAAAAGGGCGCCCAAGCGACCGCAGGCAGTACCGCCCAACTTTATATGCATCATATCTTTATTGCCGCATATTTTAATATGTTCTTCCTGTAGCCAACTAATCGGGCGGTCGAGCGACCGCAGGCAGTACCGTTGCGGCTTTGTCTTGTATGGCAACTTTACTGCCGCATACCACATTTATTTTTCCCGCAGCCAACTAATCGGGCTGTTGCGATCTTAACGTTTCGGAATGTAATAACCCCGCGCTCACCGGCATAAAATGAAAAAGCGGCAAAGCAGCCGCAAAAGGGGGTATTTAATATGAACGGCTACAACAGAGGCTACGGCAGGAACCGGCAGATGCGCGGAAGGCCTCAGCAGAATAACCGTCAGAATGCAGCCGACGAGCTTGCAAGCAAGGCAGGCGCGGCGCTCGGAGCGTCGCCCGAAGAGGTGAAAAATGCGGCGCAAAGCGGCGACCTTAAAAGCATAATGTCAAAGCTTTCGCCGCAGCAAACGGAGCAGCTCCAAAAGATACTGTCCGACGAGGCGGCGGCGAAAAAGCTGCTCGCCACACCGCAGGCGCAGGCGCTTTTAAAGAGCCTGCGGCGAAATGAATGACCTCTCGCAGGAGATAAGCCGGATCCTCTCCGACCCCGGGGCGATGGAGCAAATAAAAAGCCTGAGCGGGCTGTTCGGGCAGTCCGCTCCGCCCCAGGGGCAAAGCCCTCCCCCGCCGCCCGAGCCGGAGCTGCCCTCTCTTTCGGGAATGGCAGGCGCCGCCGATATGCTCCCGGCTGTGATGAAGTTCATGCCGCTTTTAAGCTCGCTTCGGGAGGACGACGACTCGATACGCCTGCTCCGCGCAGTCAAGCCGTTTCTCAGCGCCGAGCGGCAGGAGCGCCTCGAGCAGGCGATAAGGATTCTTCGCGTGATCCGCCTTGTCCCGCTTTTGAAAGATAAGGATCTATTGAATCTGTTTTAGGAGGGAGATCATGACCGATATGGAAAAAATGCAGGCGGAGGCGGTCAGCAGCGCACGGGCGATGTATCGCAGGCGCACGCCCTCGACCCGGACCGTCCAAAGCCCTCCGCCGCCGGAAACAGAGCCGCCAAAAACCGAACCGCCGCCTGAGGTCACGGATGGAGCCGTCACAAAGACGGATATATTTTCCTCTCTTTTTGAAGATAAAGAAAAGACGCTCATAATCCTGCTCATCGCACTGCTGAGCGAAGACGGCGCCGACCCCGGCGTCATTATGGCGCTGCTGTACTGCATACTGTAGTATGGCGCGGCGATATAAATTTTTCAAAAAATATAACAGACGTCTATGTCCCCCGCCTCTATAGGCGGCGGGTGCCATACGTACGTCGGTGGTGGGTTTAAATCCCCCACCGACGCCCGCAGGAGCTAAAGCTCCGACGTCTGTTGACGACGTCGCGCGCTCCAATCAAGCGAGCTTGTTGGAGCTTAGCTCCTTGTTTAACATTTTGTTCATCGGAAATTCAAACGAAAACTAAATATACGTGCAATAATAAGGAAGCGCAGGGTCAACTTGCGCTTCCTTTATTTCGTCTAACCGCCCGTCACCGCAAGGATCACGCCGTAGATCACACCGGCAAGCGTGCCGTAAACGATCACCGGTCCGGCGATGGTGAACATCTTTGCGCCAAGCCCGAGGATAAAGCCCTCCGACTTGAACTCTATGGCGGGGCTTGCGACGGAGTTTGCGAAGCCCGTTATCGGAACGAGCGTTCCGGCGCCGGCCTTCTTTGCGATCTTACCGTAAACGTCGAGAGCCGTAAGCAGTACGCCGACAAAAACGAGCGTGACCGACGTCCACGTCGCCGCCTCCTGCTCAGTCTGCCCGAAAGCTTTGTAAAGCTCCGTAAGCGCCTGCCCGATCACGCAGATAAGCCCGCCGATAAAGAACGCCCAAAGGCAGTTGACGGCCAATGTACTGTCCGGCGATTTCGCCTTTGTAAGCTCGGAATACTCCTTTTTTGATATCTCCACAAGGCTATCCCCTTTCGTTAATAATAAATCTTTTTCTTTTAAGAATTGTTTGTTTGTTTTGCACATTGCTATTATTTCAAAAATGTGAAATAATATACACTGTACGAGCATAATTTCCCGCATTTTAGAACATAATGGAAAAATTAAAAAAATGTTGGATTTGTGCTTTATTTTGTAACAAATTTGTTGTATAATTGATATCGGCGAATTTGGAATGTGTATACGGAGGTGCCTTTTTGGAGGTTTATCTTGACAACAGCGCTACCACAAGGGTGTCGCCCCGCGCCGCCGAAGCAATGATGAAAATCATTGGCAGCGTTTACGGGAACCCGTCGTCGCTTCACGCAAAGGGTCTTGAAGCGGAGCGCTCGCTCAGAGCCGCCCGCCGTACAGTTGCCGATTCGATCGGCTCAGACGAGAGCGAGATTATTTTCACGAGCGGCGGAACGGAGGCAAACAACCTTGCCGTTCTGGGAGCCGCAAGAGCGAGGCGAAAGCGCGGGAACAAAATAGTTACGACCGCCTTCGAGCACTCGTCCGTTTTTGAAGCCTGTAAGGAGCTTGAAAGCGAGGGCTTCGAGGTCGTCTACATAGAGCCTGACGAAAACGGCAGTATCAGCTCAGACGCTTTTTCACAGGCGATCGACGGGAACACAATCCTCGTTTCCGCGATGTACGTCAACAACGAGCTTGGAACGATACTCCCCGTCGAGCGCATACAGAGAATAATAAAGAAAAAAAACGCCCCGGCGCTTTTCCATTGCGACGCCGTTCAAGGCTACGGCAAGCTGCCGATCAAGGTAAAAAAGCTCGGCTGCGATCTGCTTACGGTCTCGGCGCACAAGATACACGGCCCCAAGGGCTGCGGCGCTCTTTTCATAAAAAAGGGCGTTCACATAAAGCCGCTCGTTTACGGCGGCGAACAGGAGCGGAAGATCCGCCCCGGCACGGAGGCGCTGCCGCTTATCTGCGGGTTTGCAGCCGCCTGCGAAGAGCTTGAGGATATCCCCGGAAGGCTCGGCGCGATAACGCAGCTTCGCGACTACACGCTTTCAAAGCTTGAAGCGATCGGCGGCGTTGTAAGGAACTCTCCACAGGACGCTCTGCCCTACATCATCAACGTTTCGGCGGTCGGAGTTCGCAGCGAGACGATGCTGCATTTTCTCGAAAACAAAGAGATCTACGTTTCAAGCGGGTCTGCCTGTTCAAAGGGCAAAAAGAGCCATGTTCTCTCCGCTATGAAACTTGAAGATAAAAGAATAGATTCCGCCCTCAGGATAAGCTTTTCGTGCGACTCGACGAAGGAAGAAGCCGACGCGCTCGCCGCCGCCGTGAAGGAAGGCATGGAAACGCTTGTGAAGGCGTATGGTTAAGGAAAGAAAAGAAATATGAAAGAGATCATACTTGCAAAGGTCGGCGAGGTCGTTTTAAAAGGGCTGAACCGAAAGAATTTTGAAGACCTTCTCATCAAGAACATAAGAAGGAAGCTTAATCCCCTCGGTCCGTTCGAGGTAAAGGCTTCTCAGTCAACGATAAGGATAACCCCCCTCGACGACTCCATCGACATGGACGAGGCTGCCGACAAGGTCGGCAAGGTCTTCGGCGTGGTCGCCTACTGCAGGGCGTGCGCCGTTGAAAAGGACATCGAGGCGATCAAGGCGGCAGCAATTGAATATCTTGCCGACACACTTGAAGATGCAAGGTCGTTCAAGGTCGAGTCGAAGCGCTCCGACAAAAAGTTCCCCTACGGCTCGCCCGATATATCGAAGATAGTAGGCAGCTTCATTGCCGACAGCTTCCCCGAGCTTGAGGTCGACGTCCACAACCCCGAGGTCACCGTGACGGTCGAGGTACGAGATATGGCGGCATACGTTCACGCCAACGCGCTCCCGGGTGCGGGCGGTCTGCCGATCCCGAGCGGCGGCAGAGCGGCTATTCTTATAAGCGGCGGTATCGACAGCCCCGTTGCGGCATACATGATGGCAAAGCGAGGCATCGAGCTTACGGCGATCCACTTCGCAAGCCCGCCCTACACCAGCGAACGCGCCGAAGAAAAGGTGCGCACACTGCTTGAGATCGTCTCCGACTACGCGGGGCGCATCGAGATGTACACCGTACCGTTTACAAAGATACAGGAGGAGATCAAGCGAAGCTGCCCCGAGGATCTTTTCACGATTATTATGCGCCGCATGATGATGCGTGTTTCTCAGAGGATCGCAGAGCAGCACGAGTGTCTTGCGCTGATAACGGGGGAAAGCCTCGGTCAGGTCGCAAGCCAGACGCTCGGCGCGATCGCCTGCACCGACGAAACGGTAACGATGCCCGTGTTCAGACCGCTGATCGGCATGGACAAAAAGGAGATCGTCGCTGTCTCGGAGAAGATCAACACATTTGAAACGTCGCTTCTCCCCTATGAAGACTGCTGCACCGTCTTCACTCCCCGCCACCCGCGCACAAAGCCGAAGCCCGAGATGGTTCGCAAAGCCGAGGCTGCGGTCGTCTGGGACGAGATGATCGAAGAAGCCGTGCAGAACGTCAAGGTCAATGTTATCTATCCTAAGTGATATCATATATAATGTCAAGGTTTTAAAGAAAAGAGAACATACCGACAGGAGGTTTGTATCGCATTGAAAGCGGAAATTTACTCAATAGTAGATAAATCCTTCAACCCCAAATCACTCGACAAGAAGATGAATATCGTAACTAATCATCTCAAGGAAGCGGATATAGAGATCCTCTACAAGACCGATCTCGAGGATGACAAGATAAAGCTTCTCGAGGCGCTTCGCCAGAGCTACGCGACCGACGAGGGAATCCAGCTCATCATCATCGCAAACGCGCTCGACGGCACTGCCGACTGCGACACGCTAAAGCTCTTCAAAAAGCTTTGCCCGAAGCACACTGAGAGCGGCGAAAGCGGCGAAAAAGAAAGCTCCGTCAAGAAGGGCGCCGCCCTCGACGACGTTGCAAATGAGCTTGAAGCAGACGGCAAGCAGAGCCGCAAGAAGAAAAAAAACGATACCGACTCTGACAGCAGAGTTATCTATGAGATCTGGTCGGCGGGCGACCTGGGAAGAGGCTACGAGGGCTGCTTTATGCTTTACGACAACAAGCTCGTTCTCGCGCTCCCTAAGGAATCGCTGACCAAGGTCCCGACAGCCGAGATGATAATCGCGGGTGCAAAGAAAGCTACCTCCGCAAGGGGCATCACAACGGGCTACCTCGTCGGCGGCAAGATCACCGATCATTTTGACCTCTACTCCACCGCGCAGGAGGATTTTGCTCCAAAGAAGAAGAACGGCTTCGTTGCAAACTTTATCCCCACAAAGGGCGACAAGCCTCTTGAAATCGTGAGAAAGGTCGTGCTCATGGTAGCGACGATCACGTTCATCATCACGGCGGTCATACTCTGCAAGCTGCTCTTTATCGAGCCGGCGCAGGTAGAGAAGAATTACGACGATCTTCGCGAGATCGTTCACCCCGTAAAGGTAAACAGCGACACCGACGTCGACCCCAACGAGCCAAGCCGCTTTGAAAAGCTCCAGGCAATCAACCCCGAGATCATGGGCTGGATATACATCCCGAAGACGACGTATATCGACTACCCCGTTCTCGAGCACAAGGGCGACGGCGACTACTCGCAGTATTATCTCCACCGCGACTACAAGGGCAACCCTTCAAGCTACGGCTCAATCTTCATCGACTACCGCTGCACGAAGAGCATCCAGTCAAAGAACATAATCCTTCACGGCCACAACATGGATAACGGCCAGGTATTCCATCAGCTTTTAAGCTACGCCGACATCAATTTCTACAAGTCGACGCCCGTTATCCAGTTCGATACGCCCGAATACGATGCCGACTGGAAGATCATCTCCGTATTCAAGACGAACACGCTCTCGGAGCAGGGCGAGTTCTTTAACTACCTCAGAGGTACCTTTAACAGCGAGACCGACTTTATGGACTTTGCCTATAACGTTATGGAGCGTTCACTCATCGACACGGGCGTTACCGTAAACGAGAACGACCAGCTTCTCACGCTCTCCACCTGCTCGTATGAGTTCACAAACTTCAGAACTGTCATCGTAGCAAGAAGAGTTAGAAAGGGCGAGTCGTCAGAGGTCGACGTTTCAAAAGCAGTCCTCAACCACGACGCCGTATGGCCGCAGTGCTATTACGCGAGAAACGGCGGTCAGCGCAAGGAGCTTACCGACTTCGGCACAGCCTGCCGCGCAGGTCAGACGCCTTGGTATGACGGCGACTACAAGCTCGACAAGAAGGATATCCGTAAGGTAAAGCCGAAGCACGACTTCGCGCTCGACGAGCTTGAAGAAGCCGAAAGAGAAGAGGAAGAGCGCCTTGAAAGCGAACGCATCGAGAGCGAACGCATCGAGAGCGAACGCCTCGAGAGCGAACGTATAGAGAGCGAAAAGGAAGAGAGCCGTCTGCGCGAGGAAAGCGAGAAGGCCGAGAGCAAGCGCATTGCGGAAAGCGAAAAGGCCGAGAGTCTGCGCATCGAAAGTGAACTTGCCGAAAGCAGAAGAATCCAGAGTGAGCGCGACGCAAGCGAGGCGGCGGCTTACGAAAGCATGATGAGAGAGATCGAGGAACAAGAGCGCCGGCAGAGCGAAGCCGAGCAAAGCCTTGATCCTCAGCCGAGCGAGCAGGAGCCCGAGGATCAAAGCTCCGAGCAGACAGACCAGTCGGAAGACCAGGAATGGTACGGCGACGGAGAATAAAAGATCAATTACCCCCGCAGGCAGTCTGCGGGGGCTTTTGTTTGCCATAAAGAGCGGGCGCGGCTTTTCTTCTGCCGCGCCCGTTTTCATTATTTGTAGTTTTCCGTAATAACCGTGGTGTTCGGCTGTGCCGTGAGGCGGCGAACCTCTTCCTGGGTGAGGTCGCGCCACTTCCCCTGCGGGAGCATACCGAGCTTTACCTGCCCGATCTGCGTTCGCTTGAGCCTTGCTACCTCAAGCCCCAGCTTCTCGCACATCTTTCTGATCTGGCGGTTTCTGCCCTCCCTCAGAATAACCTCGAGGACCACTCTTCCCTCTTCGCGCGTCACAACGTGAACGTCGCATGGCTGAGTCTTTCTGCCGTCGATCACCATGCCGGAAGTCATCTCTTCCACCTGCTCCTTTGTGATCGTCGGGCGCACTGTAACGCGGTACACCTTAGCTACGTGCTGCGTCGGGTGAGTTACCTTGTTGGCGAAGTCGCCGTCGTTCGTCATCAGCAGCAGACCCTCGCTCTCTCGGTCGAGCCGCCCTACGGGGTAGACCCTTGCCGGAACGTCCTTCACAAGCTCCGCCACGCACTTTCTGCCCCGCTCGTCCTTCATTGTAGTGACGAAGCCTCTGGGCTTGTGCAGCATGATGTAGTAGTATTTATTCTTTGCGGCAGCGCTTATGCGCTTACCCTTGACAGTTATCTTATCCTTCTTCGGGTCGACCTTATCACCAAGGTGTGCCGTTTTGCCGTTTACCTTGACGCTGCCCTGCTCGATAAGCTCCTCCGCCTTTCGCCGGGAAGCCACGCCGCACTGGGCGAGCACCTTCTGAAGCCTTACCTTTTCCTCCACTTTTCTTTCCTCCGTTACTTTATCGTCAGCGCCCTTTCAGCCGCACGAAAAGCGCTCTGAAAAAGCTTGCTATATTCTCCGTAAAGGTTGTCGCGGCGCCGTCTGCGCCAACGCTCTCCGCGGCCGTGAGATCCGCCTTGCCCGCGTAAACTCCGCCGGTGTAATATTTAAGCTCGCCGAGCTTCTGCCCCTTCTCGACAGGGGCGTAAACGAACGGCGCAAGCTCGCACCTCGTCGTGATCTCGCTTTCTCCCACGCCTCTGCACACGAGCGGCGGTTCGCCCGCCGTAAGCATGGCCTTGCCGCTGCTTCCTCCTACCACCGTCACGCTGAATTCTTCTCCGCTTTTCTCGGGCTTCTCCATCGAGAGCGTGTCAAAGCCGTAGTCGTAGAGCGCTTGGTGGTCGTTCCAGTCATCGCCGTCGTTGAGAGTGACCGCCACAAGGCGCACGCCGTCCTTCTCGGCGCACGAAACGAGCGTTCTTCCCGCCTTGTCGGTAAAGCCCGTTTTGCCGCCGATGCAGTATTCATATTTTGTGAGCAGACGATTCTCGTTGTAGTACGTCTGCGATTTGTCCTCAGGCTCTATAAAGTCCACCGTGACGCTGCCGCTTGACTCTATCCCGGCGAACGTCTCGTTCTCCATGCAACTCGCCATGAGCCTTGCAAGGTCGCGCGCCGTTGTGAAGTGGCCGTCCGCGTCAAGTCCGGACGGGGTTACGAAATGAGTGTCCTTCAGCCCAAGCTCCGCCGCACGGGCGTTCATAAGCCGCGCGAATTCCTCCCGGCTTCCGCCGATCGTGAGTGCCGCTGCGTTTGCGGCGTCGTTCCCCGAGACCATCAGCATCCCGCCGACAAGATCCTTCATCTTTACCTTTTCGCCTGCCGCAAGGTACATAGACGACCCTTCGGCATACATCTCGGGTGTTATCGTAACCGAAAGCCCGCCCGCTTTCTCGTCGGCTTCAAGCGCAAGCAGCGCCGTCATTATTTTGGTCGTACTCGCCATGGGAAGCCTCTCGCTGCCTCTCTGCTCAGCGACGAATTCGCCGTTGTTCACGCAGTAGAGACTGTAAGCGTATGCCGAAAGCTGCGGCTGTTCGCCCTCCTCCTCTGAAAAAGCAGTAGGGGAAGTAATCGCCGCAATGATGAGCGCCGCCAATGCAGCTGCCGTAAAGCGCACAGCGCCGATGACCCGTTTTACCATCAATTCACCACTCCTGTTTTTTATACAAGCTTATGACGTAAAGCGGTGAAAAAGAACGTGTATTTATCAGAATACGGAGTCGTCGATATCGGCTGCCTCGTCGAGCGAGGGATCCTTGCGAAGCGCTGCCTTCTTACTTACCGGCTTTGCCTCGGGTATATCCGCCTCGTCATCCGCTTTCTTCTTTGACTTGCCCGTCTTCTTAAAAAGCTCGCTAACCTTGTCGGTTATGTCTGGGATCATCGAGATAACACGGTCGACTGCTCCGTCAAACTCCATGTTGAGCATCTTCACGTTGCCGTTATTGACAACGAGGAACGCTACCGGCTGGATAGATACGCCCGCGCCGCTGCCGCCCGCGAAGTTGTCCTTTGAATTGCCGTTTTTGTTCGGCAGATCGGATCCGCCGGACGCAAAGCCGTAGCTCACCTTCGACACGGGGATTATAACGGTGCCGTCGGGGCAGATGACGGGTTCGCCGATTATGGTGTTGACGTCGACCATCTGTCTGATCTTTTCCATTGTAGTGTCCATCATGTTTTCGAGATGATTTGCCATATTATTACGACCTTTCTTCATTATATTGACGGGCGCTCTCAGAGCTGACCCTTTATTTTAAAAGCGATAAACCGCACGAGCGCATGGATAGCGCCGCCTACGGCTGCCCAAGGCACGAGCGATATCTCCGCTGAGATGTCCGGCTCGAGCGCCGTTTTGTCAAAATCCGGGCAAATATTTACGGTGTAGTCGTCGTACTTGACGACGCTCAATATCACCGTCAGAGCGGGGTAAACGCCTGCGCACAGCCTGCCGTAATTTACCGCAGTGTCGGCTGCGTTGTCCGAGGCTACCACAACATTGATCTTAAGGCTCCTTAGCTTTATGTGCCGGAATATGGGCTTGAGCACATTCCCGACAAGGCTCGCTATCTTCTTGAATGCCTCGATGATGGCGTCGACGCCTCCCTTTTTGTAAAGCCCCCTAAGCCATTTAACGACCGGATTGGACTTCTTTTTTTTGTCCTTTTTATCCTGCTTATTGCCCTTCTCGGCTTTCTTTGTTTTCTCTTCCTTTTCGGAGGGCTTCGGCTTTTTCTTCTTCTTTTTGCTTTGCTGCCGCGCTTTCTGTTCCTCCGTTACGGGTACATTTATTTTCAGGAAGAGGTAGCGCACCTGCAGCGTTATCTCCTCGGCGTAGCGCACGTAAAGCCTTGTCGGCACGGCGAGCGCCAGCGCTATGAGGATCAGCAGCGCCAAAAGCGTCCACCATATGATCTTGACTGCAATCAACACCGCTCCCCCCCCCGTTTTAAATGATCTCGGCTTTACGCCTCGTCTTCGGCTTCTTCCTCAGTGTCTTCCTTTTTCTGCTCGATCGGCGGAAGCCCCTCAAGCGTCTCTATGCCAAAGCAGCGCAGAAAATGGTCAGTTGTGCCGTAGAGCAGCGGTCTGCCTGGCAGCTCCAGCCGCCCCTTCTCTTCAACCAACCCCTTCTGGCAAAGGCTCGTCATAACGCCGGAGCAGTCGACTCCTCTGATCTGCTCGACGAACGCCTTCGTCACGGGCTGATTGTACGCCACGACCGCAAGCACCTCCATGGCGGCGTTTGAAAGCGGCGTGTTCTTCTTCATGTCCATGACCTTACGCACATATGCGCCATACTGCTTGTCTGAGCACATTTGCAGACTTTTGTTCAGCCTTATTATGCGCACGCCGCGCTTTTCCTTTTCGTATGTATCTATCAGCTCGCCGGCGCAGTCTGTAACGGTCGCCGTATCAAGCCCGAGCGCCGCCGCGATCCTCTCTGTTTCAACGGGCGTACCGCTTGCGAAAAGTATCGCCTCGATCGCCGCCGATATTTCCTCTTTGTTCAACCCTGCTGCTCCTTCCTCTCGATGATGCGCACCTGCGCGCTGTCGCCGTCGCCCTCGACCCGGATCCGCTTGCCCTTGACAAGCTCCAGGATCGCTAAAAACGTCGCAACAAGCTCAGACTTGTCTTCGCACTCCACGAAAAGCTGAGAATACGGCGAAGATCCATTTCGCCTGAGCGTGCGCAGCACCTTGATTATCCTTGTGCCGACCGGCACGATCCGCCTTGCGACGATCCCCTTAAACGCCTCGGCGGGCGGCGGGAGCTTCTTTTTGCCCCTGCCGGCTGCTCTGACGTAAGCCTGTGCCAGAACGATGGCGTTGTGCTGCCGTGTGTACGTCATGTCGTAATCGACCTTTGAAGGCTCACGGCAGAAGCCGTCAAACGACACCATCTGCACCATCACGGCTGCGAGCCGCTTGCACTCCTGATACTCGAGAAGCTGACCGGTAAGCTCCTTTTTAAGCTCCTCTGCCTCCTCCTCGTGCTTCGGCAGCAGCATCGTCGATTTGATGTAAACGAGGCGCGACGCCATCTCAAGGAATTCCGAGGCGACATCCAACTGCTGCTCCTGCATCTCTTTTATCTTCTCGGTATACTGCTCGAGAAGCAGCGATATCTCGATATCGTAAATATTCAGCTTGTTTTTCGCGATAAGGCTCAAAAGCAGGTCGAGCGGCCCTTCAAACACGGGCAGCGTATACGTTATCTGTTCCAAACGACTCACTCCCTATATAAACAGCCGAAACGGCAGCCCCGCAAGGAAGTAAATGAACGTCAGCACGAACGACTCGGGGATCGCTACGATCTTGTCGACGATACCGAGAGCGATGCAGATGATGAGTATAGACGAGAGCTTCCTCTCGTTGAGCAGAAACTTCTCGTATGCTCCGTCGGGCAGGAACGACGCCAGTATCTTCGAGCCGTCGAGCGGGGGCAGCGGGATAAGATTGAATATTGCAAGACCCACGTTCACCACGACGTAGTATTCAAAGAAGAACTCTATCGCATCGAACCATACGGCTTCGGAAAAATGCGCGCTTAGGAGCACGACGAAAAGATCGTTAAGGATAGCGCCGACGAGAGCGGCGATCAGATTCGCCATAGGCCCTGCGAGAGCCACGAGCGCCATATCGCGCTTCGGGTTTTTGAGCCTTCTCATATTCACCGGGACCGGCTCCGCCCAACCGAAGCCAACCAGCAGAAGGCAAAGAGCGCCTATTGGGTCGATATGGTTTAACGGGTTAAAGGTAAGCCTGCCCATTCGCTTCGCCGTATCGTCGCCGAGCTTGTAGGCGATAAAGCCGTGCGCAAGCTCATGGAACGGCAGGATAACAGTTATGACGACGAGTGTTGCCAGAATGTGCATCACTATCTCGAGGAAGTTGACGCGTCCGCCGCTAAAAAGTATGGAATACAGCATCAGATCAGTCCTTTCACGGGTAACAGCCCCAAGGTGACGGGGCGTTGTTATTATACTAAACTCAATTAAAAAGCTTTAAAAGCTTTTTATAGCGCCACAGGCGCGTTTGAGTTTGTATGAGACGGGATGACGCGCTTTGCGCGGCATCAGCGTGCGCAGCACGCGCATTTCAAATTAATGCATTTAATCTGAAATTAGTATTAAGACTCGGTCGCAAAACAGCTTCACCATTCGTCAGACTGTTTTGACCCACATTATATTATATAACAAAGCGCAGGAAATTACAAGGAAAACGCAGTGTTTTTTCACTGTTTTTGAGCACAAAAAGGAGAAGCGGGCAGCTTTAACGGCTGCCCGCAAAATTGCATTATTGACCTCAACTTCTCTCCACGACTTCGTAAACTCGTCCCTTCTGTGTGAGGACCTCGTACTTGTCGTAGAACTCATCCATATCAGTACCTTCGGCAACGATAACCTTGTACTTATATGTGCTCTGCTTCGACACGGTCGTAGAATAACCGGTGAAGAGAAGGGCGCTGACAATAAAGTAACATACTGCCATGATGAACGCCCAACGGCGATGCTCCGGATTTACTATTCCGACAATGCTCACTGCCGTCGTTGCAACGGTAAACAGTAAGAAGAGTATGATCGGAATCGGCCTGGTCTCGTCATCTACTATGATTTTCGTAGTTTCGGTTCTACTTACAATTTTTACTCCACGCATAAACCATCCCACCCATATGTAAAATATCTACCATATATATTTTACTATATTTTTTGTAAAATTCCAATAGTTTTTTTGAAAAAAACTAAATTTTTTTCAAAAAATTTTTCCAAGACAGATTTTTTACTTCTCAAAAAGAATTATTGTACAAAATTTCACTCGATATATGGTGAATTTGCTCATTTTATAACATAATATTTAGCACTAAATATTATTTAATTTATTCAGGAAGCGCATCTCCCGTGTCGGCGAGCAGCTCGATCTCGACCTCAAACTCCTTACCCGCATCTCCGGGAGTCGGCGGACGGTAGATCGAAAGCTTTACCTTGTCGCCGGGCGAATATTTGCCAAGCTGAGAATAAAGTGTTGTGAAATCGGGGACGGACACTCCGTTGATCGCAGTGATAACGTCGCCGTCTTTAATCTCTGTAGCCTTGAGCGGCGAATCGCTCTGAACGGCTTCCACCTTGATGCCGGTGATATCGTCGGCTGCGCCTGCCATATAAACCGAGCCGATTATACCGAGGCGGACTCTGCCCTCAACAAAGCCTTCCGCGATGAGGCTGTTAGCGATCTCGATCGTCGTATTTGACGGGATCGCAAAGCCCATGCCCTCGTAATCGGTGCTGGCGATCTTGATGGTCGTGATGCCCATGACCTGACCTGCGCTGTTGAGAAGCGGACCACCGGAGTTGCCGGGGTTGATCGCCGCGTCTGTCTGGATATACGAGACGAGCGTATTTGATGGTACAGTCCTATTGAGCGCAGAAACGCAGCCCTTTGTAAGCGAATTTGAGTACGCGACGCCGCCGGGGTTGCCGACCGCGATAGCGTCCTGCCCTACCTCAAGCTGATCGGAGTTAACGAACTCGACGGGCTTGAGATCTTCCGCGTCAATCTTAACGACCGCAAGATCTGTTCTCGTATCAAAGCCGACCGTCGTTGCGGCGTAATGCTCGCCGCTCGTCGTAATTATCTCCACGCCGGTGTCCTTAGAATCCTCGATAACATGGCTATTCGTGATGATATAGCCGTTTTTCGTCGCGATGATGCCCGAGCCTGTGCCGGACTTATAATTCGAGTCGCCTATCTTATCTGCCGATGAATAAACGACAACATTCACGACAGAATCGGAGACTTTTTTATACGCCTTTGCTGCGGTATACTCAGCGGTATCTATATCGCCCGGCTGATCGTTCACCTCGAGGTCGGCGGAATACAGGTCGAGAACGCTTTCTGCGTCGGGAGCGGCTTTAATGCCGGAATCGGCCGGAGCGCTCGGCTTATCGTGATCCGTCTCCTCTGCCTCATCGCTGTCGCTGAAATCAAAGGGGACATCGCTGTCGTCAAAATCGAACGGTAAAAGACCGCTGAACGGGTTCTTTTTTTCGTCGCTGTCTTTATCCTTCTCGTCGGCCTTATCGTCGTCGCTGAACGGGTCATATGCGGAAAAATCGGTATCGATGAAGCGATCGAGGCCTCCGCCGAAGATGCCGTTTTCGCTGTACGCTCTCGAGCACTCGAGTATGAACGCGATCAGGAAAACAACGACAAGACCGGATATAAGGATAATATACGCCTTGGCGCCGTTTGAGATCGGCAGCTTGCTCTGATCCGCTGCGGGATACGCTGCGCCGTAGACGGCGTCTGGCCTTGCCGCGTCGGGCTGGCGCTCTATCTCCTCGCTGATCTTCTTTTCAAGCTCCACCTTCCGCCCCTCCAACGACACAACCGACGGCGGCGGCGTGTCGCCGCTCACGGTACGCACACCGGACTGGTTTATATACTCGGTTTCCGGGCTGCGGCCGACCGGCGGCGTGTCACCGCTCACGGTACGCACACCGGGCTGGTTTATATCCTCGGTTTCCGGGCTGCGGTCGACCGGCGGCGGCGTGTCGCCGCTCACGGTACGCACACCGGACTGGTTTATATACTCGGCTTCCGGGCTGCGGCCGACCGGCGGAGTGTCGCCGCTCACGGTACGCACACCGGGCTGGTTTATATCCTCGGTTTCCGGGCTGAGGCCGACCGGCGGCGGCGTGTCGCCGCTCACGGTACGCACACCGGACTGGTTTATATACTCGGTTTCCGGGCTGCGGTCGACCGGCGGCGTGTCACCGCTTATTTGCTGCGTTTCTGCGCTCTCGGGCGGCGTATTATTTATTTTCTTTTCGGGGGTATCTTTGTTTAAATCAAATGGCTCGTCCATATCTTCCCATCCTAATTTATCTTTCTCATAATAAGCGGATATATCCGCTTATATCATACATTATACCAAATTTGACTTCACAGGTCAATGTGTTTTCTTTGTCAGCGCACACTTAAAAGGCTGCTGCCTTTAATTTACAAACGCGAAGCATTTCCGGCATTTCAAGTGTCATTCTTAAACTAAATTAAAAAGCTTTAAAAGCTTTTTATAGCGCCGCAGGCGCGTTTGAGTTTGTATGAGACGGGATGATGCGCTTTGCGTGGCATCAGCGTGCGCAGCACGCGCATTTCAAATTAAAGCATTTAATTTGAAATTAGTATTAAGACTTCGGTATTCAATAAAATTTTACTCTTCCGCTTCGGTTTCGTGGTGCTTTTTCCCCTGCTCCTTTTTCTTCTTGGGCAGGCGGAACTCAAACGTTGTATACTCGCCCTCTACGCTTTCGGCGGTTATATCGCCGCCGTGCTGGCGGATGATCGAGCGAACAAGGTAAAGCCCCAATCCCATGCCGTTCTTATCGTGGCTTCGGGACTTATCGGTCTTATAGAATCTGTCGAAAATAAAGCCGATCTGCTCGGGCGGGATGCCCTCGCCCGTGTTGGTGATCGAAACGACGGCTTCGTCGCCGACCTCCTGCGTTTTCACGGTTATATCGCCGCCTACATTCGTAAACTTCGAGGCGTTCTCGACAAGGTTGTAAACGACCTGGTGGATCATATCGGGGTCGCCCTCGACCACGAGCGGCTGAAGCTCGTCAAGCCCGACGACATTTATCTTGCGCGCCTCAAGCTTCTGCTCGAAGGTAAGGAACGTATTTAATACGGTAGACGAGATATCGAAACTCGTTTTTACCATTTTCAGCTCGCCGCTGTCGATGCGCGACAGAGCAAGCATCGACGTAACGAGCCTTGAAAGGCGTTTTATCTCGACCGTAACGATATTGAGGTAATACGGCTGGCGCTCCTTCGGTATCGTGCCGTCGAGAATACCGTCGATGAAGCCCGCGATAGTCGTCATCGGCGTTTTCAGCTCATGTGAAACGTTTGCAACGAACGCCCTGCGCATACCCTCGCTTGCAGCGAGAGAATCCGCCATTTTATTGAACGAGCGCGCGAGGTCGCCGATCTCGTCGTTGCTCGTCGTATTTACTCTTACGGAGAAATCGCCCTTACCGAACGCCTTCGCCGCCTTCGCCATCTGACCGAGCGGCTTTGTGAGCTGATACGAGAAAAGCCCCACAAAGCAGAAGATCAGAGCAAAGATGATGATGCCCGCCGAACAAAAGATCTTGACGAGCGTCACGACGTACTCCTTGTAATGCTGAGCGGAGCTTGTAACGAACACAGCGCCGATCGGCTGCAGCTCGCCGTTTTTAAGCGTCTGGACGGGTACGCCGACAATATAATATCTGCCCTCGTAAACGCCGCCGAAGTTTGACACCTCTTTTAGCCGGCCGTCCATCGCAGCCGAGACAAGCTCCGGTTTTATCACGGTCAATGTATCGATGCCCTCCGCATTCTCGGAGCAGAACGTAACGGCGCCGTTTTCGTCGGTCACGATAAAGTCGGTATGAAGCCCGCCGGAGAGCGTGCGCACCGTATCGCGGATCACATCGTCATACTCCTTCGGGAAGGTCGCCCTGTCATTTTCGACGACCGCCTTGTCGGTGATCGCCAGAGAGACTGTCGTGGCGTAGCTGGTGAGGCTTTCCCATCTTTCCACCTCCCAATACTGCGTAACGAAGAAGACAATCATCACGCCGAGTATCGCAAAGCCGAGAAACACGGCGATCATACTCAGCCAAAGGTACTTTTTGAATATGGTCTGTCTCTTTTTCATGGTGAAAGAATCGCCTCGTTACTCCTTGACCTCAAACTTGTAGCCGACGCCCCAAACGGTTTTGAGAACCCACTTATCGGAAACGCCCTCGAGCTTTTCTCTGAGCCTCTTGATGTGAACGTCGACCGTTCTCGAATCGCCGTAGTAATCGAAACCCCAGACCTCGTCGAGAAGCTGATCTCTTGTGAACACCCTGTTCGGGTTGCTTGCGAGGTGATAGATAAGCTCCATCTCCTTCGGCGGCGTATCTATCTGCTTGCCGTCGACCTTAAGCTCGTAGTTTGTGAGGTTGATCGAGAGCTTGTCCCACTTTACCTCTTTTATCTGCGAGACCTCTGCCTTGCCGGTGCGGCGCATTACGGCTCTGATCCTCGCGACAACCTCCTTCGCCTCGAAGGGCTTTGTAACGTAGTCGTCGGCGCCAAGCTCAAGCCCGAGCACCTTATCGAAGACCTCGCCCTTAGCCGTGAGCATGATTATCGGGCACTGCGACGTTTTTCGGATTTCTCTGCAAACGCCCCAGCCGTCAAGCCCGGGAAGCATGATGTCGAGCATTACAAAATCGGGGTGTTCCGATTCAAAAAGGCGGAGCGCCTCGTTGCCGTCGTTAGCGATTATGACCTGAAAGTCCTCTTTCTCTATGTACAATCTTAACAATTCGCAGATGTTTGTATCGTCATCTACAACAAGTATCTTTCCTGCACTCATATTTTCTACCTCCAATTTGCGCCAAGTGCGGCGTCTGTTTAAATTATAATCAATATTAAATGATAAAAGGTGAACAAAGTAATAATAAACGGGAAATTAAAATATAAATTATGCAAAAGAAGCTTAAAGGTGAGCAAGCGCGAAATTCCTGTACCGCTTGTCCCCTGTGACGTCCTCTATAACGTTGATGAAGCCGGGAAGGCGCACCTGCTGGTCTTCGCTTTCAAGCTCGATCTCGAGCGTCGCGAAGCTTTCGTCGAAGTCGTAGATATCAAGCTCGAATAGCTGGTCGTCGAACTCAAAGCAGTGGCGGTACTTTTTTATCGGGTGGGTGCCGCCGAGCATCGTCAGGGAAAGGCGCTCATACTCCTCCCGTGTAATCTCATACTCCGTTTCAAAGCGTGAAAGCCCGTTTATCTCCTGCTTCAGGGTGTAATAGAAGCGGCACTCGTCCTTATAGTCTCTGCGGCGTATCCTGCCGCCCTCGCCGTTTTCACCTGTTATATACATCTGCTCTATGCGCGAGCAGTCGTAGCCGTGGCAGGTGCGGATAATATCCATAGTTTTTTCATCGGGCGGGGCTATAAGGTATTTTCTCTCGATTTCAAGAGGTTTGCCGTCCTTCATCGGTTTATTTATATGTGACATGGCCACCTCCGCAGGCTACTCATAATTTCTCACGAGCGTCACGACCTTACCCAGGATCCTGACCTCCTTTGAGATTATCGGCTCATACTCCGGATTTTCGGGCTGGAGCCTTATGTAATTCTCCTCTCTAAAGAAGCGCTTGACGGTCGCCTCGTCGTCTAGCAGAGCCACAACGATATCTCCGTTTTCTGCGGTCGACTGGCGCACGAAGACGACGGCGTCGCCGTTATAGATCCCGGCGTTTATCATGCTGTCGCCCTTGACGCGAAGCGCGAAGATCTCACGCCCTCTTTTAACGCTCTCATCAACGGTGACGTAGCCGAGGTTCTCCTCAAAGGCGAGTATCGGCATACCGGCGGTTACAGTTCCAATGATCGGCACGGCGACGCTGCCGGGCGTTCCGTCGAGATTATTTATAAAGATAGCCCTTGCGCGGTCGGGGCGGCGGGAGATATAGCCGTATCGCTCGAGCGTATTCAGATGATTATGCACGGTCGAAGTGGACTTGAAGCCCGTGGCGTCGCAGATCTCGCGCACCGTAGGCGCGATCCCGTCGTCACGATGTTCCACGAGGTAATCGTAGACCTTTTGCTGACTTTTCGTTAATTTCCTCATAAAGCTCACCTCTTTTATATAATTAAATCTATTATAACACACTCTCCCGAAAATATCAAACATTAGTTCGGCGTGCGGCGTGTCGCCGCTCACAGTTCGCACTTTTACCATCTCTTGACCGCAACCCTCGTCCCGCGAGGGTCACCGCCCAGAAAGGAACGATCAATATGCAAAACGAAATTTTTCCCCAAAAGACACAGCGCTTACTGCTCCGCTTCGAGATCGCAGGCTTTGTCTTCAACTGCGCCGCCGCTGCGGTGCTGCATTTTCTCTTTGAGTGGAGCGGCGAGGAGCTTTTTACCGCGCTCTTCTCCGCTGTAAATGAAAGCGTGTGGGAGCACCTGAAAATTTTCTCCATTCCCTACGTCGTATGGGCGTTTGTCGAGGTCTTCTGTGTGGGAGTGCCGTTCAAGCGTCTTGCTGTGTCAAAGGTTTTCGGGCTTTACGTTATGATAATAACGATCCCCGTGTTCTTCTATACATACACGGGGATCGTCGGGAACAACATTGCGATCATCGATATAATAAGCGGCTTTGCGATAACGGCGCTTGCGTACCTCGTCTCCTACAGGCTCATAACAAGAGCGACGTTTATCGACCGCTACTTTGCACTTGCGGCTTTTCTCTTCGCCGTTTACTGCGTGATGACGGCGTTTTTCACGTTAGCGCCGCCGCAGCTCGGGCTTTTCAAAGACCCTCAGACGGGCGGCTACGGCTTGCCGGTCTGATCTTTTGCGGGCTTCCAAAGCCCCTTTGCGTAAAAGCTTACGGCGAGAACCGTCGAGATGACCCAGCCGACCGGCCACGACATCCATATCCCCGTCGAGCCGAAGTACGGCGTAAACGCATAGGCGAGCACGACGCGCAGCAGCAGGTCGGAGAACGTCGAGATCATGAAGTATTTTACTGCCGACGCGCCCCTCATGATGCCGTCGCACGTAAGCTTGACCATGACAATGAAGTAAAACGGCGCGGTTATCAGCATGAACTGCCGCCCCGTGGCAAGCGCCGCGTCGGTCGGGCTGTCCATGAACAACTTTATCATAAACGTTCCGCAGAGCGTGTAAAGCGCCACAAATGGCAGGGCTATCACGGCGTCAATCTTCACGGCGGAACGAAAGCCCTCTTTAACGCGGTCGTATCGGCCGCTGCCCATATTCTGGGCGGTATAGTTTGAAACGGCGTTAGCCGACGTTGTAAAAACGGTAATGGCGAACGTATTGAGCTGTATCGCCGCACCGTAGCCGGCGATGACCGACGAGCCGAAGCTGTTTACAAGCCCCTGTATGAAAAGCCCGCCGACCGAAACGAAGCTCTGCTGCAATATGCTCGGCACAGCAAGCACGAGTATGCGCCGCAGAGAATACGGCGACCAAAGCTCCACCTTGCCCGTCGTTTTAAGCTTTTTAAGCTCTACCATAAGGGCGATAAGCGAAAGCATCGACGAAACGCCCTGCGCAATGAACGTCGCCCACGCAACGCCGGCAACGCCCCAGTGGAGCTTTGCGACAAAAACGTAGTCGAGCGCGATGTTCGCAAGCGATGAGCCGATAAGAAAATAGAGCGGCGTTCTGGAATTGCCCAGCGCGTTGAACGAGCCGGTGCAGACGTTGTAAAGGTAGAGGAACACGAAGCCGTAAACGTAGATGCGCAGGTAAAGCGCCGAATCGGCGAAAATATTCTCGGGCGTGTGCAAAAGTCTTAAAACCGGGTCGCACAAAAGCAGGCTCAGAATGGACAGAACCGCTCCCGCTGCCAGCGCCATCAAAAGCGACGTGCTGATCGTGCTTTTAACGTCCTTGTACTTCTTTGCGCCGTACATACTTGAAATAACAACTGAGCAGCCGACGTTGGAGCCGAGCGCAAACGCCATTATTATCATCGTCATCGGGTAAGACGCGCTGACGGCGGCGAGGGCTTCCTCTCCTGCGTAGCGCCCCGCAATGACCTTGTCGGCGATGTTGTAAACCTGCTGGAACGCGACGCTCAGCACCATCGGCAGAGCGAACTTCAGCAGGGCTTTCGTTGGTTTTTCACGTGTAAGATCGGTCACTTGACAGATCGCCTCATTTCAATATGTAATATAAAAGCTTGAAAGCGAAGCGTTCGGCGCGACAACTTTGGCGGCACGGACGCTTCGCTGTTTCTTATTCCTCGATGACCTCGAGTTCCTTTTCGTCAATGACTCTCATTTCTTTGCGGTTGAAGATGTCGTAGATCGCAGGCACGACGAACAGCGTCATGATCGTGGCGTAGAGCAGACCGCCGATACAAACGAGAGCTATCGGGCGCATCATCGCAGAGCTTGCGTCCTGGTTGAACGCCATGACGGACAAGCCGAGAATCGTCGTGAGCGCCGTCATGAAGATCGGGCGAAGACGTGTCACGCCCGCTTCGATCAGCGCCTCGCGCTTCGGCATACCCTCCGCCCGAAGCTGGTTTACGTAGTCAACGAGAACGATACCGTTGTTTACGATGATGCCCGCCATCATGATGAAGCCGATGATCGCGATAACGCTCATGTCAAGACCTGTTATCAGCAGCGCGATAAAGCCGCCCGTGAACGCAAGCGGGATCGTGAACATGATGATGAACGGCGAAAGCAGCGACTGGAACTGCGCCACCATTATCATGTAGATGAAGACGACAGCGAGCGCGAGCATCTTTCCAAGCTCGACAACGGCATCCATCGTCGTTTCGTAAGAGCCGGTCAGCTCGTAGGTCACGTTATCGGGAAGGTCGAGCTTGTCGATCTTCTCCTTTGCAGCCCTTGCGACGTTCGTCGTGTTGTAGCCGTCAATAACGTCGGCTGTCACGCTCAGGTAGCGCTTCTGCGACAGCCTTGAGATCGTGTTGAGACTGTCGGCCTTGTCTATCTTGGCGATATCGGTAAGCTTTACGGAGATCTTCTTGCCCTGCATATCGGTCGTTTCGATAACGTGCTTTCTCAGATCGTCCTCGGTGAGCTTTTCGCTCTTGCTGTCGATAACCTCGACGGTTATCGAATCGTCCTTCGTTTCGAGGTTAGTAGCCGTCTGCTGGCTCGACATGAACGTAGAGATATCCATAAACACCTGCGCGACCGTCAAACCGTGCTTCGTCGCCTCGTCTTTATCGACGCTTATGCGAAGCTCCTGGGTAGTCTCTCCGATGCCGCTGTCGGCGTTTTCGGCGCCTTCGACCTCGCCTACCGTGTCGGCAATCATTGCCGAATACTTCTGCAGATCGTCCATGTCGTTGCAATAGACGTTTATCGAGATGCCCGAGCCGAACATCATATCCATCATGCCGCCCATACCGGAGGCGTCGACCGTGACCTCTCCTTCAACGTCGGCGCATTTTTCCTCTATCTCGGCGCAAATCTCAGAGATCGGCTTTGAGAGATCCTTTTCATCTTTAAGTATAACGTAGAACGAGACAGCCGTATCGTTGCCGCCGCCTGCGCTCATTCCGCCGATAGACACGCTCGAGAGCACGTTCGAGCCGACGATCGCACCGATGTCTTGAACGTCCTCAACGGTAAGAAGCTGATTTGTAAGCTCATCGGTCGCCTTTGCTGCGTCTTCAAACTCAGCCTCTTCGGGCAGCGTGAGGTCTATGGAGATCTGCGTCCCCTGCATATCGGGCATGAACGAGAAGCCCCTTGCAAAGGCGAGATATCCCGTAGCGCCAAGCAGAAGCACGGAAACGATCAGCACAGCCGCCTTGTGGTCCAACGTAAAGCCGGAGAAGCGGCGGTACGCTTTGATAAGCCCCGACTCGCCGTTTTTGCCGGTCTTCTTTTTGCTTTCCTTTTTGAGCATCCCCTGCGCCATCGCCGGTACGAGCGTGATCGCAACGATGAGGCTTGCAAGAAGCGAGTAGCCGATCGTGAGCGCCATATCCTGGAAGAGCGTTCTCGTTACTCCCTCAGTGAAGACGATCGGCAGGAAAACGCAGACCGTCGTTGCGGTCGAGGCGAATATCGCGCCCGTTACCTGTATCGCGCCGGAAACGGCAGCCTGAACTGCGGTAGCGCCGTTACTTCGCAGGCGATAAATGTTCTCGATAACGACGACGGAATTGTCAACGAGCATACCTACACCCACGGCAAGACCGGAGAGAGATATAAGGTTGAGCGTAACTCCCGAAAAATACATAAGCACGATCGCAAAGATAACGGAGATCGGTATCGAGCAGGCGATGATGAATGTCGGGCGGATATCGCGCAGGAAAAGAAGTAGTATCGCGACTGCGAAAAGCGCGCCCCAGAGCAGGTTGCTGATTACGGAATCGACGATCAGGTGAATGTAGTCGCCCTGATCCATCAGCGTTGTGAAGTGCAGGTCGGGATACTGCTTTGTGAGATCCTTCAGCGCCTTGCCGATATTATCGGAGACCTCTGCGGTCGCCGCGTCTGACTGCATCGTGAACGAAACGACTACGCCGTTTTCGCCGTTGAGCTTTGCGTAGATCGCATCGCTGTTGTCTGTCATGATAACGTCGGCTACGTCTGTAAGGTATATAGGCTCAACACCTTCGATGCCGAGGTCGAAGAGCATGAGCTTTGAAAGCTCGTCCTTGTCGGCAAATTTATCGCCAACGCGCACAAGGACGTTCTCGTCACCGCCGGTAAGGTAGCCCGCAGGCATCGAGAAATTCTGCGCCGTCAACACCTGCGAGACCATGCTCATGGTGACGGTCTGCTTGATGTCGGCCTTTTCGAGCGCCTCTTTTTTGGCGTCGCGAAGCTGCTTTACGGAGTCGTCGAGTGTAGACTTCGACTGTTCGAGCTGAGCTATCGTCGAATTCACGGTCGACTCGGTGATCTTTAAGTCGGTCGCTGCGGAGTTGAGCTGGTATTCCGCCTGCGACTTCTGCGTACCAAGCTCGGTTTTAGCGTCATTTATCGAAAGCGAGCCTTCGTCGAGCATATCTATCGTCTCGTTGAGCGTCTTTATTCCCTCGTCTATCTGCACGAGACCGTTTTCCATCGCCTCGACGTCGCTGTCTATCGTCTCGAACGACGTACCAAACTGAGAGAGCGCGCCGTTGAGCGTTTCTATCGTGCTGTTGGCAAGGCCGAGAGCCTCGCCCGCTGCAAGCTCAGCGGCTGCAAGCGTGATCGGACCTAAGCCCTTCGCGGAGATACGCGCTTCGACCTCGGCAAGCTCCGCTTTAGTCTGAATGTATTCCGGGTTGGAGGTTATCGTCTCGGCAGCCTGCGCTCTGGCGTCGTCGTCGAGAGAAGTATCCGCGCTGATAGCGGCGACCGCCTCGTCGTAGCCGTCGCTTTTCTCTTTAAGCTCGGTGTAGGATTCGTGAAGCGACTTCATCTCGTCATGTTCGCTTTGGAGCATATCCTTTCTCGACATCACCTCGTGGATAGCCTTCTGAAGCTCCTTCATCAGCGGCAGCGTCTGCTCGATCTGCTGCTTCTGCTCGGTCAGCTCCTTGATTGTGTCGATAAGCGTGAGCTTCGTTTCGAGAAGCTCCTTTTCCTTTGAAGAGATCTCCACCTCGGCGGCGGTGAGCATACCTGCCAGTTCGTCGTGCTGGCGGTCAAGCTCCTCCTTGCCCTTTTCAATCTCCTCCTTGCCGCTTTTTGCCTGCTCCAAGCCCTCCTCGAGCTGAGTCTGCGCGGAGTCGAGAGTCTCCTCGGCGTCCTTGAACTGGTCTAAAACGGCGCTGCGTATCTTCTTGTTTACCTTGTCAATCTTCTCCTCCGAAAGCTCGACCTCGAGCGTGCGCTCGATAACGCCTCCGACCGAGACGCTTGCTACGCCGTTGATGCCTTCAAGCTTGTTTTCGAGAGTCTCCGTCGTGAACTCCGAGATCTCGTAGATGTCGGAATTGTCCCTGCTTATAGCGACTATCGCAACGGGCAGCATATTCGGGTTGATCTTCATCGTGAACGGCGCGCCGACGGCGTCGTCCCACGCGCCGCTGAGCTGCGTAAGCTTGCTGTTGATATCGACGGTAACGGAGTCCATGTTGGCGTCCTCTGCGAACTCGACCGTTACCATCGAGTAATTCTCAGACGAGCTGGATGTCACCTCGACGACGTTGTCGAGCGTCGCCATCGCCTGCTCGAGCGGCCTTGTAACGGTCGTTTCGACCTGTTCGGGGCTTGCGCCGATGTAGGTCGTGACGATTATAACATACGGGAACTCCATACTCGGGAAAAGGCTGGGCGTCATCTCCGTATAAGAGACCACGCCGAGAACGATAACGAGCACAACGGCAACAAGCACCGTGAGCGGTTTTTTAACACTGTATTTTGTAAACAAATGCATCACTCCGTCTGACACGCATCATGCTATCACTACAACACAAAGTATTTAAAAAAATGATAATCTTTGTAATTCATAACAAAAAATCGTGAATTTTTTATTAAATAGTCCCTAAAAACATTATATCTTACCCGAAGATATAAAAAGTTAAATTATTGTAAATAAGTGAGGACAAACTCGCACAAAGAATGCGCACCGTCAGGTCTTTTTTCTATGAGCATACCGCAAAATTCATAAGGCGGAAGCTTAATCCGTTTCATGAAAAAATTTGTACACGGCATCGGCGGCGTTTTTCGTCATCGACGGGGCGTTTTCAAGCTCCGAAAGCTCCGCTTCCTTTATGTTTTTGATCGAGCCGAAGTGCTTCAGCAGGCTCTTCGCCCTCGTCTTGCCAATGCCCTCGATGTCGGTCAGCGAGCTTTTGAAGGCGCTGCCGCTGCGGCGCTGGTGGTGGTAGCCGATAGCGAAGCGATGCACCTCGTCCTGTATCTCTGTCACGAACTTGAAGCAGCTTCTTATCGACTTCAGCTCGATCTCGCCGCTGCCGTCGGTGATGGCTCTCGTGCGGTGCTTGTCGTCCTTGACCATGCCAAAAAGCGGAACGTCGATGTTCATGCCCTCCAAAACGGGGCGCACCGCCGAGATCTGCCCCTTTCCGCCGTCGAGCAGAATAAGGTCGGGCAGCCGTCCGAAGCCCTCGCACGTGTCTTTGAGCTTTTTGTACTCCTCAAAGCGGCGGGTAAGCACCTCGTTCATCGAGGCGTAATCGTCCTGCCCCTCGAACGACTTTATCTTGAATTTGCGGTACGCCGATTTAAGCGGACGCCCGCCCTCAAAAACGACCATGCCGGCGACGTTTTCCGTGCCTGCAAGGTTCGAGATATCGTAAGACTCGATGTACATCGGTATCTTTTCAAGCCCGAGCAGGTCGCCCAGCTCCTTCAATACGGCGTACTTCTTGCCCTGGCTGTTTTTGCTCTGCGCAAGCACCTCGGCGGCGTTGCTGCGGCACATCGAGACGAGCGCGAGCCTGTCGCCCCTCTGCGGCACGAAAAGCTCCGATTTTTTCCCGGCTTTTTCTGTCAGGAACGCGTTTATAGCCTCGACGTCTTCAAGCTCGCGGTCGACCGTAACGCAGGGCGGTATCCTGTCTCTTTGGGCGTAATACTGCACAAGGAACTCGGAAAAAGCCGTAGTCTCGTCGCCGATGTCTTTTATCAAAAACGTCTCCCTGTCGTAAAGCATACCCTCCGAAAAGCGGAACACCTGGAAGCAGCCGTCCACACCGTCGGTAAAGAGCGCTATAACGTCCTGCTCCCTCACCTTTGCAGCAACGACCTTCTGCTTGTCGCTCATACGTTTGACGGCGGTTATCCTGTCGCGAAGCTTTGCGGCGCGCTCGAATTCGAGGTTCTCCGCCGCCTCGTTCATCTCGCGTTCAAGCTCCCGAACGTTTACCGACGTGCCGTTTTTAAGGAAAGCCACCGCCTCGCTGATCGTATCGTTATACTCCTTTTCGGAGATCTTTCCTCTGCACAAGCCGCAGCACTGCTTTATATGATAATTAAGGCACGGTCTGCCCCTGCCGAAATCCTCGGGAAATTTTCGTCCGCACGTCGGCAGGCGGAAGATCTTCACAGTCTGGTCTACGGCGTTCTTGACGTAATATGAGCTTGTATACGGGCCGATAAATTCACCCGTGCCGTCGGGCTTTTTCGCCTCGGTTATACGGGGAAACGGCTCTTTGGAGATCTTAATGTAGCTGTAGCCCTTGTCGTCTTTGAGAAGAATATTATACCTCGGCTTGTTTTGCTTAATAAGGCTTGCCTCAAGGACGAGCGCTTCAAACTCGCTGTCGGTGATGATATACTCGAAGTAATCGACATTGTCGACCATGCGCCGCACCTTCTCGGTGTGGTTGTTCTGCGAGCCGAAGTACTGGCTTACCCTGTTTTTCAGCGCCTTCGCCTTTCCTATGTATATAATTTCCTTTTTGGCGTTATGCATGATGTAAACGCCCGGCTCGAGCGGAAGCTTCATCGCTCGCTCGCGCAGCTCCTTCATTTTGGGGTTCATTACGCCGTCACCTCGACCGCAAAGTATTTTTCGTCCTCCGTCTCGGCAGTGACCTCGCCGCACGTAGCATCCGCAAGCTGCTTTTTGAACTCGTTAAGGCTGTCGGAGGCGATGTGGAACGTGATGTGCGCGTCCGTATCAAACGATGTATCGTCAACCACGCCCCCGTACGCAGGAACAAGCGCGCCGACCTTGCCGTAGCGGCCGTAGCTGCACGAGACGGTACAGACGGTGCAAAGGCGCATCACAACGGGCTTTGCCGCCGCAAGCGCAAGCGTTGCGCTGTGGGAATAAGCTCGGACAAGGCCGCCTGTTCCGAGCAGCACGCCGCCAAAGTACCTCGTGATAACGACGACCGCGTCTACAACGCCGGATTTGCGTATTGCGTCCAGCACAGGCACGCCTGCCGTCCCCTGCGGCTCGCCGTCGTCGCTGCAGCGCATGATGTTGTTTTCGGAAAGCACGTAGGCGTAAACGTTGTGGCGGGCGTCCCAGTGCTTCGACCTCAGCTCGGCGACAAATGACTCCGCCTCTTCGGGAGTTTTGACGGGCTTGCAGTAGCAGATAAAGCGCGATCTTTTCTCTATATATTCGTCAACGCCGAATTCGCTGACGGTGGTGTACTCCTTATTCATGGTTTTCGCCTCATTTCGATAATAAAAAGCCCGTCAAAAGAAGATCTCTTGACGGGTAACTTTTATCTGATAACCAAATGACAGCTTAACAAATTACTTCTGGTTAAGACCGTAACGCTTGTTAAACTTATCAACACGACCGCCTGCGTCTACAAGCTTCTGCTTACCTGTGAAGAACGGGTGGCACTTGGAGCAAATTTCAACACGGATATTCTCCTTAGTCGAACCGGTCTCAATTACGTTACCGCATACGCAAGTAATTGTGGTCTGCGAGTACTTCGGATGTACATTCTGCTTCATTCTGACATTCACCTCTTTCAACATTTCGGACTAACATTAGGATTATAACACCTTTTTCAAAAAAAATCAAGTGTTTTTCAAAAATCGCCGTAAATTTTTATTTCAGGCGCATTTCTGCAGCTCAGCGAGCCATGCAGTAGTCGTAATACTCCTCAAGGCACATACCGAACGAGCGCATCTTGCGGGCGTTCTCCGTTCCGACGAAGCGGTAGACGGTGAGGTCGGCATCAATTCCGGTCAGCTCCTCTTTGTCGGCGGTGTAGCGGTTGATGAAGCCGTAGTTCACGCCGTTTTTGTAGAGCCACTGGTACGCCTGCGTTGCCTCGAACTCGTCGCTCGGCAGGTCGCTCAGCTTAACGAGCATTCCGGAGCGGTACTCGTTGCGCTTTGCGGGCGGGAAGATCGCCGTCGCTTTGTTTTGCGCCTGCGCCGCCGTGTCGCCCTCGTCCTGGAAGGTGAGCGCAAGCGACTTAAAGCTCGCGTCGCACTCCTCGTGGGTCATATAGCCGCGGATCACACTCAGCCTGATGCCGTCCTTCGCGGCGGCGTCTATCATTTTATCGAGGCTGTCCTTCATCAGCGCGTTGACCCTTATCCCGCTCTCGAGCTGCTCAAGCTTCGGCTCGACGTTTTCGCTTACCGGGTAAAACTCGCCGACATATGCCACAAGCTCCTTTGAGACGTCGGTATCGTATATCTGATAATAGGCGTCTTCGCTGTCGCTGCTTTGCGGGGCGGTCGCCGGGGGCGGATTCTCCGCCGCCTTCCAGAAATTGTAAGCAAACAGCGCCGCCGTTGTGAGAATAAACACGATCAGCACCATAATAATAAAAATGCGCAGCGCCATCAGTCCGGCTGTTTTTTCCTCTCTGTCAAGGCCGTCGTAGCTGCGGTTTACCTTGCTGCGCTTTATGCGCTTCGCCATATTTTCAACCTCCCTGTCGTTTCGTTTTCTTTTCTTTAAGTTTTTACATATTTCAAGCTGTAACACCGTTGCCCGAGGAAACATGGCTTGCACGTTCTGTAATATTATTGTATCTCATCTGTAATTGTTTTGCAACCGTTATTTAAACTTTTTTGGCGAGGGAGAGAGCACGGCAGCAAATCCTCGGGTTCGACGCAGGCGCAAGATCTGCGTTTAAAATACAGTTCGTGTGCGTACTGCCAGCGGCCGCATTGCCGCCAGACTGTGCTGTTGCACACAATATCGGACTTTCTGCGGTAAAATTTATTGCTTTCGGAGTTTTAAAGAGGGAAAGTTAAAAACCTTTGACTAACCGATATCAGTTATGATATAATGAGGTGGAAAGTGTAAAAAGTAAATAATAAGAAGAAAAGAAAAAATTATAGGGTGTAAAGGATATGGATATTTTTTCGATATTTACCTTGTTTGGAGGTCTTGCGTTTTTCCTTTTCGGAATGAACACGCTGTCGAGTGGCCTTGAAAAGATGGCAGGCGGACGTTTGGAGTCGCTGCTGAAAAAAGCGACCTCAAAGCCGTTCCTAGGAATGCTCCTCGGTACAGCCATCACCGTTGCGATACAGTCGTCTTCGGCGGTAACGGTCATGCTCGTCGGTCTTGTAAACTCCGGCATCATGAACCTGAGCCAGACCGTAACGGTAATTATGGGTTCCAACATCGGCAAGACCGTAACGGCATGGATCCTCAGCCTTTCGGGTATCCAGAGCGACAACTTTTTCCTTCGGCTTTTAAAGCCCGAATCGTTCTCGCCTCTGCTCGCACTGATAGGCATCCTGTTTATCATGGTGTCTAAGTCAGACCGCAGAAAGAGCATGGGTACGATCCTCGTCGGCTTCTCGATCCTCTTCTACGGAATGGAAATGATGGCAGACTCCGTAGGGCCGCTTACCGAAAACGAGAAGTTCAAGCACATTCTTACAATGTTCTCGAACCCCATACTTGGCGTACTCGTCGGTACCGTCTTCACCGCGATCATTCAAAGCTCCGGTGCTTCGGTCGGTATCCTCCAGGCGCTTTCGCTCAACGGCGCCGTCTCATACGGCACCGCGATCCCGATCATCATGGGGCAGAATATCGGTACGTGTATCACGGCAGTCATCTCCGCTATCGGCGTAAATAAAGACGCAAAGCGAGTTTCCGTTATACACATCTCGTTCAACCTGATCGGTACGCTCTTCTATCTGACGCTGTACTGCATCATCGACTGGCTGATCGGAATACCGTTCTTGGATAAACCAATCGACGTCTTCGGCATCGCCGTTGTCCATACGATCTTCAATATCGCGACGCTCCTGCTGCTCTACCCGTTCAGCAAGCAGCTTTTAAAACTCGCCTACCTCGTCGTAAAAGACAACAAGGAAGACAGCGACGCCGACGCGGTCTACAGCTTCATCGACGTTCGTCTTCTCTCGACGCCCTCTGTCGCTATCAGAGAGTGCAACTCAAAGTGCAAGAAAATGGCGCACATCGCCAAGGATACGACAATCAGCTCCATGGCGCTCGTAAAAGCCTATGAGGAAAAGAGCGCGAAGGAGATAGCCGCAAACGAAGACCTTCTCGACCTTTACGAGGACAAGCTCGGAACGTACCTCGTTCAGCTCTCCGGTAAGGCGCTTTCTGAGCCGGACAACGCCAGCGTTTCGCGCCAGCTCCATACGATCGGTGACTTCGAGCGCATCGGCGACCACGCCATGAATATTCTCGAGGCGGCGGAAGAGATCCACGAAAAGAAGCTCCACTTCTCAGAAAAAGCCCGCAAGGAGCTTGACGTTCTCTTCAACGCGCTCACCGAGATACTCGAAACCACGACCGACGCCTACTGCCAAAACAGCGTAAAGACGGCGCGCCTGGTCGAGCCGCTTGAAGAGGTCATTGACGACCTTATCCTAGAGATCAAAACGAAGCACATCCAGCGCCTTAAACAGGGCGAGTGCTCGATCGAGCTGGGATTCGTCCTGTCCGACCTGCTCACCGACTGCGAGCGCATCTCCGACCACTGCTCAAATGTGGCTATCGCCATCATCGAGACGAGCCAGTACACCTATGACGCCCACGAGTATCTCAACGTCGTAAAGCGTGCAGGAAATAAGGAGTTTGAAAGCGAGTACGACAGCTTTAAAGAAAAATATAAAATCGAAGCTTAACGCTTAAAACAAAAACACCGACCCGCAGAAATCGAGTCGGTGTTTTATTTTATCAACATACTATAAGCACAGTGTGAAAAAAAGAGAACCGCAAACCGCAGTTCTCTTTTGATCTTATACTAATTTCAAATTAAATGCTTTAATTTGAAATCAGCGTGCCGCGCACGCTGATGCCGCGCAAAGCGCGTCATGCCATCTCATACAAACTCAACTAAAAAGCTTTTCACGCTTTTTAGTTGAGTTTAGTATTAAAGCTTTTTTCTAAAAGCAGCACAATTGGTTCGCCGCAGCCGTAAAATCATCGTTCCACTCTAACTAAGTGTGCGTACTGCCTGCGCCCGCTCGGGCGCCTTTATTCGTTTCCTCTGAGGTAGCGTTTGAGCCATGCTTCGGCGATGTCGATCGAGACGAAAAGCCCCTTCTTCGTTGCCGTCTTGATAACTCTCTTGCGCTTGCTTACGTTAGGGTCTGTCGTGATGAGCTGTATCTGCACATCATCGGGCAGCTCCAGATCTTCATAAGGCTTCTTTGTTTCCACCGTCAGACAGACGATGTACTTGTCGGCGGGATCGCCGTAATAGATCTTATCGCCGCTGCGCACGAGCGGCTTGTTTTTGTAAATGAGTCCTGCGTTCTGAGGCATCATTGTTCCTCCTTCATTACATCATATCGGGCGGCAATGCACCGCTCCGGTCAGTTTACGTCTAGAAACGACTTAACAAGGATCTCGAGAAGATCATCTCTGTCGATCTTTCTGATAATATTCCTCGCCTGCTTGTGGGTCGTAATGTAAGAAGGGTCTTCGGATACTATGTAACCTACGATCTGATTTACCGGGTTGTAGCCCTTCTCTTTGAGCGCGTCATACACCGCAGTGAGCGACGCCTTTATCCCCTCATCATTGTCAGATAATGAAAACACTCTTGTTCTGTCGTCAGCCATCAAATACCATCCTTTCCTTTTCAACGATTCATACATATCAATTATACTTCATTCACAACAAAATTACAACCGCTATTTATAAATTTTTTATAAATTATAAAGCAACCGGCCGCCCGTTTTGAGCAGCCGGAGAGTTTTTATCGTTACTTGTTCTTTTTGTAGCGGTAGAGTGCGTTTCTCGCCCAGTCACGCCCTATGCGGCGGAAGCTCCTGTCTGCCGGAGCGTCGTCGGCAGATCTCGCAACGCCTGCGCTCTTTTCGTAGATCTCGAGGCGCGTCGTCTGAACGAACTGCTCGCCCTCGTCGCCTACAAAGAACGTAAAGCCGATTCTGTCCTCCTCTGCGCTGTACTTCGAGAAGTAGCCGCCTGTTACCTCTTCGCCCGTACGCTTCTCGACAACGTCCTTCAGCGCTGCCTTTACGACTTCGATCACCCTGTCGTCAAGACCGGACTCGAAGATGTGGATCTTCTCCTTCAGCTCGTTGAAGCTGCTTACAAGGCGGCGTGTAATCGGCTCAAGGCTGCCATACTCCTTTTCAAGAGTTTCATCGGTCAACTTTTCGCGGTCAACGTCGGGTATGTAGTAGACCATGAACTTATTTTTCATATCGTTGTAAAGCAGCGGGTACTTCAGCTGCGCCTCATGACCGCAGTCGCTGCAGCAAAAATGAAGCAGTTCGCCGCTTAAAAGCTGCTCTCTGAACTGCGGGTCGGTCGTTGCGTTTACGGTCTTGTAGACCTTTATCTCGTTATCCCGGCCGCACTTGGGGCAGGTTATTACCTTGGTTCCTGTGTTGGACATATCGTTACACTCCCTGTCTGAAAATTTCCATTCGTGAACAAACGAGCCTTTGCTTCGACACAAAGTCCCATGATCCGCCTTTATATGTACCATTATAACATAAATCACACCGATTTGTACATAGTTTTAAAAAAATTAATTCTTTACATATTGACCTGGAGCAAATTTTTGGTTAATATATATATTAGAGGTATTTGGAATTTCCGAATTACAGAAGTTTTTAACACAAAGGAGATCATAAATATGAGTATTTACAACGACCTAAAAAAAGCATTCGTATCGACTCTGGACATCATTGCCGACAAAACGTCGACTCAGGCTCAGAAAAGCCGCCTCGTGACCGTGATGAAAAACGAGGAAAAGATCGCTAACCAGGCTTACGTTGCACTCGGAAAATATCTTTACAGCTCATTGAGAGACGGTATGCCCGAAGACGTTGAGCAGCTTTGCGCCGTTATCGACGCTTCCAAGGAGCGTATGACAAGAGCGCAGGATATTTACCGTGAGGTCATTCGCCAGGAGGAGATCAACTCCGAGATCGGCAGGACCGAGGTCAAGGAGAACTTCCGCAAGGTAAAGGAGCCGATCGTCGCAGGCGCTGTCAACACCGCGGCAAAGGCTTCCGTTATTGTGAAGGATACAGCAAAGGATACAGCCGCAAAGGCCGAAACGCTCAAGGCAGCGGCAGCGGAGAGAGCCGAGGATATCAAGGCTAAGATGCACAAGGAAAAAGAAGCTCTCGCCAAGGAAGCAGATGAGATCATCGAGGACGCTTCCGCAGCAGCAGAGGATACCGAGGCTATCGAAAGCGCCGTTCTGGAGGACGCAGCTCCCGAAGCAGAACCGGCAGCAGAGACCGAGCCGGAAAAAGATGACGACGATGTCCCCATGCCCGTAGAGATGATCTCCGAGGAGGAGTTCGAGGAGAACGAGGCTGTCGTTAAGCCGATCGAGAAAAGCAACCCGATCACAAAGGCTAAGAAGCTCAAGGACATCATGACAAAGAAGGACGAGGAGTAAGGAGGTTCGCTATGCCTTTCATTGACTGCAAGCTCAACGTCGACATCTCGAAGGAGCAGGAAACCGAGCTGAAGGACGAATTCGGCAAGGCAATCGAGCTGATACCCGGCAAGTCCGAGAATTGGCTCATGGTGAACATACAGCCGAAATGCGCTCTCTACTTCAGAGGCAGCAACGAAAAGCCGACGGCGATGGTCAGCGTCACTGTTTACGGTAGGGCTAATCCCGCCGCCTACGACGTATTGACCGACAGGCTCAACCGTATTCTTTCAAATGTCGCAAACATTGAAGAAATGTACGTAAGCTACGGCGAAACGAACAATTGGGGCTACAACGGAAGCAACTTCTAATCCGCACCATGATTTCATAACATCAACGCCCATGCGCAGGCTGTCTGTGCATGGGCGCTTTTTAACGATCCGGCGCAAAAACAATGCCCCGCCGAAGCGGAGCATTGGTATCTTTTGTATTTAGTTTTATCACTGAGAGGACTCTGCGACAACGCCGTACATACCGAACATCGGCATTACGATAGAAACCGCAACGACACCTACGATGCCTGCTACGATAATGGTCATTGCAGGAGTCATAGCGTCTGTAAGTCTCTTTGTTGCTTCGTCGGCCTGCTCCTGATAGAGATCTGCCATCTTGTGCATTGAGTCGGAGAACATACCGGACTCCTCACCTACACGTACCATCGAAACGAGGATCGTATCGAAAATCGGGTAGTGGCTCATTGAAACGTTGATCGGAGTACCGATCTTAACATCCTCAATAACCTGTGAAAGACAATCCTGCATGAAGAGATTCGTTACAACGTCACGGGAAAGCTCAAGCGCACGAAGGATACTAACGCCTGCATCGGTAAGCGTTGACATGATGTTGCAGAAACGAGCGATGTATGTAGTTCTCATAACGTCGCCGATGATCGGGATCTTAAAGAGGTGCTCGGCGATCCACATTGCGAAGCTGTCGTTATGGTGAAGCAGGAAGCGGAAACCGTAAACAATGCCCAGCACAATAATAAGCACGAGCCACCAGAAGTCAAGCATGAAGTCCGAAAACGCCATTACCATCTTGGAGATAGCCGGCAGGTCGGAGCCAAAAGCCGTAAATACCGATGCGAATGACGGAAGTACGAACATGGACATTACAATGATCATGGCGAGCGTCAAGCCCATAAGGAAGAGAGGGTACATCATCGCACTCTTGATCTTACCGGAAAGCGTAAGCTCACGGTGCATGATATCGGCTGCGTTCTCAAACGCGGTATCAAGACGACCGTTTGCCTCGCCGGCTGCAACAAGGCTGATTACGATAGTCGGGAAAGCCTTGAAGGAACCCATCGACTGGGATAGCGGGACACCGTTGTAAAGCTCGGAGCTGATGATCGTCAGGATCTGCTTCATGTCTTTGTCAGCCTCGGTATCGAGAAGCACTTCCATCGACATTGAAAGCGAAATACCTGATTTCATCATGATCGCCATCTGGTTGAGCGTTGTAAGTACCTTTTTCTTCGCGATCTCACGGTCGTGCGGATCTTTAACGCCGAAGTCACGCTGCCAGATAGGAAGATCGGACTGGTCGCCGCCCTGAGACGGGTCTTTGTACTCGCTGATCTCGAGAGCCGTCATGCCTCGCTCAGCGAGGATTCGCTTTACCTCGTCACGGCTCTCGGCGGTAACTTCACTTCTGTATTTTTTATTTTTGCCGTCAATGGCAAGATATGAATATTTCAATTTCGGTCACCTCACCTGCGGTTGTTGTTCATGTATGAAGGAACCTGTGCGCCCGGCTGTCCGGGAGCTGCCTCCTTTGTGCCAACGTCGAAGCTGTACTCTCTTGCTGTCTGGGCGTTGATAAAGCCTCTGTCGAAGAGCATCTGGATACTCTTATTTCTCGTGATCATGCCGGAGCCCTTGCTCGTCTCGATGACCTGCTCGATCATGGAAATCTTATTCTCACGAATAAGGTTGGAGATAGCACTGTTTACGAACATGATCTCGAATGCGCCGATACGGCCGGGAACATCCGATCTCGGGAGAAGTCGCTGCGATACAACGCATTTGAGCGACGTCGAGATCTGACCGAGCGCCTGACGCTGCTGAGCTGCGGGGAACATATCGACGAGACGGTCAATCGTCTTTGCCGCACCCTCGGTATGAAGCGTCGAGAAAACAAGGTGACCTGTCTCTGCGGCGGAAAGTGCGATCGAAACGGACTCAAAGTCACGGATCTCACCGATCTGGATAATATCTGGGTCTTCACGAAGTACGGCACGAAGAGCGGTGTGGTAGGAGCGACTGTCAGGGCCGATCTCACGCTGGTTGATAACGCAGCCGATCGGGCGGTGAAGGTACTCTACCGGATCTTCGATAGTTACGATGTTGAGATTGCGCTCTCTATTGATCTGATGAACGATAGCGGCAAGCGTTGTCGATTTACCGGAGCCTGTCGGGCCGGTTACGAGAACAAGACCTTCCTTCAGCTCGAGGATCTTGGCGATAGAAGCCGGAAGATTGAGCTGATCAAGCTCAGGCGTAGTTTCGTTGATAACTCGCATTACGAGCGAAGCGCCGTTTCTCGTTCTGAAAGCATTGATTCTGAAACGGCTGACGCCCTCGATAGTTGCCGCGCCGTCGACGTCGCACGTTTCCATAAAGAGATCGAAGCGCTCTTTATTAAGCACCTGGCTTATCATGTAGGTAACGTCTTCGTCGGTAAGCGGATCGCCCTCCCAATACCTCATGGTACCGTGAAGACGGTAAGCCGGACAGTTACCCGATGACATATGGATATCGGAGCAGCCTGCCTCAACGGCCTCCTTTACCATTGCAAGAAAATCCATCAATATTTCCCCCATTCAAGGTGGCATACACCCGCTGCGGGCGGGAGATACCTTTTTGTTAAAAGATTATAGTTTATTATACCATATTATTTGTAAATTTACAACAATGAAGTTGCGAATTTACGCAATATATATGATTTTTTACCAAAATTAGAGCATGTCCTCGCTCGCTGCTTCCATCATCGTCTCGAGCGAGATGATACCGGAGATAACGTTCATTCTGAGGTTCTCTCTCATCGAGATCATGCCCTCTTCTACGGCGATGGCGTTGATATCCTCGGTCGCCTTATCCTGCTGGATCGCACGTCTGATAGCGGGCGATACCATGAGTACCTCGTGAACTGCAAGACGCCCTTTATGACCGGACTTGTTGCAGCGCTCGCAGCCGCCCTCGGGCGCTCTGTAAAGCTTAATCTCGAGCGAGTCATCGTCGATGCCGAGAAGCTCCAGCTCTCTTGCGCCGGCGATGTACGGCTCCTTGCAGTTTACGCAGAGCCTTCTTACAAGTCGCTGTGCGATAACGCCGATGACGGTCGAGGAAACCATGAACGGCTCAACGCCCATGTCGACAAGTCGGATGATCGACGAAGCGGCGTTGTAGGTATGAAGTGTAGAGAGCACCAAGTGGCCCGTAACGGCGGCGGACGCAGCGATCTCGGCGGTCTCCTTGTCTCGAATCTCACCGATCATGATGATATCCGGGTCCTGACGAAGAATTGAACGAAGTGCGCTTGCGAACGTAAGGCCTGCCTTTGCGTTGATATCTACCTGGTTGATTCCGGGGATGATCATCTCGACAGGGTTCTCAACGGTGATGATGTTGATATCCTCTCTCATTACGCCCTTAAGACCTGTGTAAAGCGTTGTAGACTTACCGGAACCTGTAGCGCCCGTTACAAGAATGATGCCGCGGTTCGAGGTAAGGAGCTTATCAAATTTAGCAAGGTTCTCGGGAAGGAAACCGATCGCATTCTTATCCATTTTAAGACCGAGGGCCGTCGTAATACGGGCGCAGACCTTCTCGCCAAATACAACGGGAAGGATCGAAATACGCATGTCGATCTCAAGATTTCCGAGGCGGTAGTTGATACGACCGTCCTGAGGGATACGTTTCTCGGCGATGTTCATGCCGCCGATGAACTTGATACGGGAGGTAACCGAAGGAGCAAGCTGCGAGCTTGTCTCCATGTACTTCTGGAGCTTACCGTCGATACGGAAGCGAATAAGCATTACCTCCTCCATCGGCTCTATGTGAATATCGGAGGTCTTTAATCTTACTGCCTCCTCGATCATGTTGTTTACGAAACGGATGATCGGCTGATCGTCCGCTGCTGCCTTAGCCGCATCGATCTCTTCTTCCTTGCCGGACTGGCTTACCTGGCTTGAGATAAACTCTCGTGCCTCGTCCATAGCTCTCTTGGAAGCGTAAAGCGCCTGATGAGCCTTCTGGATCTGAGAGGGAGCTGCTATAACCGTCTGGAGCTGCATCTTCGTCGTTGTCTGGATCTTGTTGAGGCCCTTATAATCGAGCGGGTCGGCAACTGCGATCGTCAGCGTTCGGTCGATGACCTCAAGAGGAACGACGTTGCACTGTTCGGAAAGCTCCGCAGAAATGACGTTTGAAAGCTCGTCCTTGAGTTCAATCTCGTCGAGATCAACGTAAGGAATCGAAAACTGCTTTGAAAGCGCAAAGCAGACCTTATCTTCCTCACAAAACTTTTCTTTGAATAAGATCTCGCCCAGACGAAGACCACTCTGCTTCTGCATGCTCAAAGCCTGATCGAGCTGATCGGGCGTAATGGCGCCCATGTTGATTAATATCTGACCGATTTTCAAGCTGCTTGCTCTCATAGAATAGAAGACTCCTTTGCAAAAAATGATGTTAAATGTTATCAGACAATGTTTAGATATTATGATCCGAACGCCTGCCGCGCCGGTTCGTTTACCCTCCTATGCATTTATATGCATTTACACGCCCGCTTTTTCGGTGAGCTTGTAAATAAATATAAACAACTTCGGCGCACCGGCGTCGGCTGCCTTTCGGCGCCGAAGTTATAGTCAAAGTATCAGGGCAGCGTATCCATTTCAAGAACTGCCTTGTACATCGCAAAGAGCGACTCAAACCACGGTCTCGAAACGACCGTCGCCGCCGCCGCGATGCAGAGATACGGGCCCATCGGGAGATATTTGCCCTCTTTGCCGATATCATCGCCGGCGAATATGAGCACGAGAAAATGAATCGCCGCGATAAACGACGCCAGAACGATCATGACCAGAACATACTTCCAGCCCAGCATCACTCCGAGTGCCGCGAGAAGCTTGATGTCGCCGAAGCCGAAGCCCTCCTTTTTCAGCACGAACATACTGAAAAGATCAAGCAGGACCAAAAATCCTGCGCCCGCGGCCGCGCCGATAAGCGGCTCATACCACTTTGAGACGAAGCTCTTCGTCGTAAGCAGATCGGTCACCGCGAAGGCAATCGCAAAAACAGCCACAGCGATTGTAAACTGATCGGGAATGATCGTGTACTTTGCGTCTGACGCCGCAACGAGCGCCAAAACAAAGAAAATGACCACCGCAACAAAAAGCTCCGCCGACAGACCATTTGTCATTACGCTTGCGGCAAAGGCGACTGCCAGCGACGCGCCCATGATAAGGCCGTGCTTTTTAAAAACATAGCGCTTGCCGCTCTTCAGCTCCTCCGACGGCTCTTCGTCGTAGTCGCAAAGCCACTTTGCGGGGATCCTGTTTAGTATTAAGCAGCCCGGCAGTCCGGCGGCAAAGCCGAGGACTGCCATAAGGATGGCTGCAATGATCGTTGTTGTACTAACCATATTTTTCAAAACAAGCCAATGCGCAGACGCATTACATAGCTGCCTCTGTATCGGTCTCTTCTGTCTCGGGCTGTACTACTATGTTCTGGTTGAAGTAGTAGAGATAGATCTCCATTGATGCACTGAGCGGCTCGCCGACGATCTCACTGTCAGAGTCGTAGACATACTCGGGGCTTGCGTCAAGAGATCTGACATAGTAAGCGCCTACCGATTCCTCTTCAACGTATTTGAGGAACTTGATAAGCTGCTCTCTTTCTGCGAGGCAGTCGATCTTGATCGTTACGTAGTAGAGCGGGTTGCCCTCTGCCGTTACGGTGCCGCTCTCGTCCTCGATAGCATCACTCTGTTCAAAGGATCTTACCTCGATCTCGTTGGCAACAAGGTTGTTGTTGAGATCTTCAAGCGTCGACTCAGGCTCTACGAACATATCTTTTCTGTAACGCTCCCACTCTTCGGTGAGCTTTGCGATATCAGCCTCGATAACATCCTGGTTCTCGATCGACTGATCGTAATACGCGATAGTGTCGAGCGCCTCCTGATGCTCCGCGTCCATCGTAGGCTTTTTGTTCTTGTAAGGCATATATACCGTGGGAACGAATGCGGCGATAGCAATAATAACTACTACTACTACAATAAGAGCTCCCGGTACCTTTTTATTGTTTTCACTCTTCGCCATTTTATCATTCCTCCATTGTCGACGAAAGGATATCGTCATAATTTGTACCGTTGCTTATATCGGTATGGTGACCGTCAAACTCGCCTTCTGCGACCGTCTCTTCCTTTTTTTCAAAGCCGTTGACATTGAAGGTGTGCGAAACACTGACTGTCTCGATTGTTTCTTCCTTCTCGTTGTCGCCCTCGCCGGACTTGACCGTCTCGGTTTGCTTCTGAGTAGAGTAGTTCGTGCTGAGATAGAAGAAGCCGTTTGCGTTGATCTTCTGTCTGAGGATCTGGTAATCGTCAAGAGACTTGACAACGAAGTTCGTTGTGATCGTCTTGTCGTCGCTGTTAACGGAGTAGCTGTCAACGGACTCTACCTCGTCGGTAAGCTGAATGAATACCTGATCGAGGATATCGCAAACATTTGCCGTCGACTTCGGAAGAGCTGCCATATCCTTCTCGGCGTTGGCCATCTTCTCGTGAAGTGTGATCTGATCCTGAAGCAGCTGCTTGATCTCGTCGTACTTTACATCGTTGAGCTTTGCGGCGTCCTGCTGCTTACGCACTTCAAGGCCGTAGGATCTCATACCGATGAAGACCATTACACCAACCGCAACTACGGCTATCGCCATGGCGCCGACGTTTGCGAGACTGGCTGCTGCGCCGCCGAGGTCAACGCTCTTGCCGCCTGTGATGGCAGCGAGGTTGTTCTCACTCTGAGCGCCACTGTTTACGATATAGGAATATGTATAGAAGCAAGCTGTCTTGTAGCCGGCTTCGTCGGTCTCTTTTGTGATGATTGGAACGTTTGTAAGGGAGGTGAATGCATCCGAAATAAGGTTGATCTCGTCAGCCTGTACGCTGATCGTTCTCAGGTGCTTGAGCACACCGGGGATATATGCCGCAAAGTCGCTGGCGTAGATCTGGTCAAGCTCGATACGCAGGCTGAGAAGTACCATTCGCAGGCTTCTTACTACGTCGTTGGAGAAGTTCTCGAAGATCTGGCGCATCTCGCGTCCTGCCTGCCTCGAGTTACATTTCTCGGAAATGCCGACGCCGTACTTTCTGATTACCTCGAACGCCTCTTCAAGAGTACAGTTCTGGTCTGCTGCGAATACATTTACTATGTCGCCCAACGGGAGCGGGAATGAGTGAGCGTAAACAGGCACTCCCTTCTGCATAACAACGAGCCTTGCCGAGCAGAAGTCGATGCTGATAAGAGCAACCGACTTATCGAAGCTGTTGATGCCCTGCTTTGCGATCTTTATCATGCTGACCGTCGGCGGAATGAGCTTGTAGAGCGTAAGAGACTGCTCTCTGAACGCCGTCTTGAGCTCCTCAACGTAAGACTTGGGCATGATGTATACGTTTGCACCGAGCTGTGCCGACTCGTCTTCCTTCTGGTTGCCGGCGCCGTACTCGCAGTTGATGAGCGAGTAGTTGCTGATATCGTCGCTGATGAGACCCTTTGCCTCGTTCTCTGCGAAGATCCTCAAATACTTATCCTTTGCAGGCGTATGCTGATACTCCTGACTGATAAGCTGGTCGCACTCGGCGCAGAGGATAACGTCCTTGATGTCGATCTTCGCATTGCGCATAGACATCTTGACAACCTCGGCAAGATCTCTGGGGAAGTTCCACGCCTGACCTCTCAGACTCTCGGGAAGGAATACTATCAGAGGCTCTTTGAACGTAACTTCGTAATCAGGCTTCTTTGCATCACGGTCTTTGCCGCTGCTGATAAAAGCTTTACCGGATTCAGCAGGCGTAATGCAAACATAGTATTTAGACACCTGAACAATTACATATTTCATTTTGTGACTGCACCACCCTAATTATTAATTTCGACCAAACATTTTGATCTCCGGACAGAGACCCGCGCTTAGCCGCACTATGATACAATATAATTATACAATAGGTATGCCGTTGTTTTCAATGCAAATAATTGTACAAATTACACTCGAAATTCTGTGCAATATTGCTTTATTATTCAAATCTTGGTTGTTTGCGGGCCATTTTTTTGTTATAAGTCTACATTTTCTTTCAATATTCCCGATATTTTTAAGTCTTTAACAGAAATTTAAATTTCTTCGGCAATTTGCACAGTCGTTCCCGGCGTCCCGCTCTTCCGACACCCCGAAGCACATTTTTTATTGTTATTTTACACAAAGAATATTTAGACTGTTTTGTTGATATATACAACAAAAGAATTCGCGCTTCCAAGCAAAAAAAACCTCCCGGCAAGAAGCCGGGAGGCAAATATTTAATCTTAACGCATTATTTGAAATTGACGGTAATATCAGTTCTTGAACTTGATGGTAACTTCGATCTCCTTACCGGTCCTTGTGTCGTCGGTGTAGTTGATCGAGTAACGGAGAACAGAAAGTGCGTCTGCCGATGTGATAGTGTCATCAGCGTCGACGTCTGCCGCGACCGTCGGGATCTCTTCGAGTGTCTGGATCTCAAGACCTGTTCTGAGGATCACAACGGCGTCTGCCGATGTGATAGTCTTGTCGTCGTCAACGTCGCCGAAGAGGATAAGGACTGCGCGTGTATCCGTGTCTTTACCAGGGTCTACGGGTGTAGGTGTAACGTCGCCGCCCTGACCGTCGTACTTGAAGTCGTCGTCGGTAGCAGACGTTACGGCGTATACCATCGTTGTTCCCGTGGTATCGAAGTCGTTGAGGAGGTAGTCGTAGAACTCCTCTACCTTGTAGCTCAGAACTGTCTCAGAGCCGGAGATATCCTTGAGCGCGTAGAACGTGAATACTACGAGGTCTGTCTCCGCCTTGAGGTCTGTGCCGTTCTCGTCAAACATCTCGCCCCAGCGAATAACGCCCTTGGACGTCTGAACGTCGAAGTGACCTGTCTCTCTGGTGTAGCCGAGATAATAGAGCGCGCTGTCGTCGTAGTTGAGCTGCTCAACGATACCGAGTGCTCTCTCTGCGTCGATAGCCTTGCAGTATGCCTTAACGTAGTTGCCTTCCTTAGCGGTTACGGGAACGCGGCCGTCGCCTCTTGCTACAATGGAAGCCGTAGCGCTTGTCGTTGCAACTGCGTCGAACGATACGTCGTCAAAGTTGTAGAACTCTTCAACAGCGAAGGTAAGAACGTCATCGGAAGCCGTGATATCCTTCGTTGCTGTGAATGTGAGAACAGCTACTTCTGTCTCGTTTGTAAGGTCAACGCCCTTGTTGGAGCTGTCCATATCGAAGAGTACGCTCCATGCAACTCTGCCGTCGGAAGCGTCTGCATTGATAACGCCGAGGGAGCTTGCTGCGTCCTTGTTGTACTTGAGTGCAGAGGTGTCGAAATCAACGATCTCAACTATGCCTGCTGCAGCCTTTGCGTCTTTAGCCTTGAAGGAAACTCCGACTCTGTCACCCTTGTTTGCAACAACGCTGATCTTTCTTGCGTCGCCCGTAACAGGTGCGGGATCGTTGCCCGCCTTGGCAGTTCTTGCCTCGATGAGCGAAAGGTCTGCGTCATTTCCGTTTGCGTCGAAAACTTCCTTGACAGTGTTCGTTCCGATAACGCCGTCAACATCCTTAAGTACCTTAAATCGGATCGTTACGAGGTCGGACTTGCCGCTGCCGTCAATGCTCATGGAATTCCATCTGATAAGGCCTGTCGTCTGATTAACGGCAACATCGATGGAGTTGAGCTTCTTATTATCTACATATTCGATAACGTCGGAATCATAAACGAAGTTGGAGGATACGCCCTCAAATTTCGAGAGGTCGCCGCTGAATGTTACTTCGATAATGTCGCCGACGCTGCCCTTAGCCTTGATCTGGAGAACGCCCGGCTCGACGTAAACGTTCTCGTCCGTGTCGGTCGATTCGCCGCCGGAGGTAACCTTTGCAGCGCCTGTTACACAGTTAAGCGGAGCGTTAATAAAGTAGTAGTTGTAAGAATCTCTTACCGTGTTGACGCCTACCTGGCCGTTCGATTCGGAAAGTGCCTCGAACGTAAGCTTAACTGCGTCAACAGGGGCGGACGGAGTCACAGGTTCGCTGCCGTCGCCGAACTGGATGTTCCAGAGGACCTCGCCGTCCTTCGTCTTGTTGACCTGAACACTGTCCGCAAGAGCATTGCTGCCCGTGAGCTTAAACTTTGTGGTGTCGTAGGTGAAGGAGGAGGAAACGCCGAGAAGCTCGCTGAGATTCTTGACGGAAAGTGTAACGTCTACCGTGTCGCCCTTCTTAACGGAAGCGTTGACTGCCGTAGCCGGATCGCCGAGGTCGCCCGGTCTGGGCTGCTCGTCGGTGTCACTGTCTGCCGGAGTCGGTGTCGGAGTCGGTGTCGGAGTCGGGGTCGGGGTCGGTGTCGGCTCCTCGGAATCGCTGTCTACCGGAGTAGGCGTAGGAGTCGGGGTCGGGGTCGGAGTGGGTGTCGGAGTCGGGTTGATCGTACCGTTGCCGACAGAAGCCAGCTTAGCCGTGATAACGTCAATATCGTCCTTCTCCTTTGATGTGCTGGGGTCTGCGGAATAATCGCCCAGCGCATTGTCTACCATAGAGAGATCATAAGGGATACAGTCAAGTGCCGATTCGCCTCTTGTAGCGACCAGCATAGCGCCTATACCGTTCGATGTGAGATAATCCTTCGTAATGCCGAGAGTTGCGAACGGGATCTTCATCTCGTAGAAGGAATCGAAAGTGGTGTCGTGACTCTTTGTAGCGTAATCCACCCAATCGGCATTGTCATCGCACACGTCGGCAGGATCTTCGGAACCGTCCAGTCCCCAGATCTGCGAATTGATATTTGTGGTATCCATTTTGTATTCGATACCGCCCTTGGCAAAACCAACGCAGCCATCCGTGTAATCGGTGTTGCCCTGTGCGTCTACAGCCTTGAACATTGAAGGCTCGCCAAGCCCCGGCTTGCCGCTCATATAGAAAAGTCGGTCAACGTGAGTATCGAATTCAAGTCCCATTTTCTGGCCCCAGATAGAACCGCCCGATGTGTTCTTGTTGGACATAGATACACTTGACGGGTCTATGCTCAGCGCAAGAATAAGCGGAACATCGAGGACACGACCGCCATCGCTGAGCGGACCGTCGCCAGACCTTGCCCATGTGTCGGTTGTATTGACCATCTGCCAGCCGATGTAAAGATTAGTGTCGTCCCACGCCGCATACAGTGCATATGTGTCAAGAACGCAGTTCTCATGACCGCCTTTCCAATGATTGGCAACGTCCCATGCTGCGCCCTGCGCAATTTTCATGCTTTCATCCCAATCACTTGCGCTGCCGTCGATCGTGATCGTAGCTTCCTTACCTATGCCGGTTCCATTGGTCGAGTAGTACTTCGCCAGGCTTCCCGCTCCGGAGTCAGCTGCCCCTACAGTAGCGGCAGACGCCGTGAGCATGTTGCTCGAAAGAAGAGCAGCAGCGAGCAAAGAGCTCAGAAGCCTATGGTGTCTTCTTGCCATAATAAATTACCTCCAATCAAATATTTGCGGAATAGTTCAAGTTGCCCTTATCCCAACTTTATACATTATATAGTATAAACCTTTGAAAAAAATTTAACAAGTCTTTTTCTGCTATTCCAAAATATTTGTAGGACTTGTTAAAACGCACTCGGCATTTTTGTACAAGTTACCGTTTTGTATCAAAAAACGAATACAAAGTTTTAACATAAACATCACATTAAAAAATCGGACGATTTTTTCGTCATTTTACGCCGTAAAAAATCATCTTTTTGCGGCACGGTAGAGTGAATCGTATTTGTGCGACAACTCTCCGGAGTATACCCTTCCGGCGCATTGTACACTCACGCGTCACCGATACAAGATCACATCTTCCGACATAACGTGATACGCGGTCACTCCGAATGCGCATGAACACCTTCCCCACGCAAACGCAAACGTAACCGTCCCCGTTTTTCACAAATAACCATATACAAAAGTTGCCGCTTTTATTGATATATACTGACAGTACGCGCTTACATTAAAAAATATATCGTTATTTTGCACAGTTTATATTCATAAGTTATATTAATATGTACGAAATCACTTTCAAGTGTGTTTTTTGTGTTGACTGCCGCACTCCAAGGTGGTATTATTTATACAGGAAGAAAAGACCCGGTATGGTACGCCATATCGGTCGTTTGTGACTACAGACGAAATATGGAAAAGGAGGAACGCATTTATGAAAAGAACACTTAAAGCTTTAGCAGCAGCTTTTGCGGCGGCGATCATGGTAACGGCTGTGGTTCCTGCAACCGTTTTTTCCGCTTCCGCCGACAGCTTTTCCATTGGCGACGTTGACATGAACTTTTCCGTCGACTCGAGCGACGCCCTTCTTACGATGAGAGGATCTATCGGTCTTGCCGAACTCAGCGACGATCAGCTTACGCTTGCCGACGTCAATTACGACGACACCGTAAACACCTCCGACGCACTTGCTATTCTCCAGTTTGCAGTCGGCATCGGTCAGTTCAATCTGGATTCCGTTGTAGAGATTGCTTCCTCCATAAAAGCGGCTTCCATGAGCTTCGCTACGGATTTCGAGCAGCAGGTAGTCGACCTTTGCAACGAAGAAAGAGCAAAGAGAGATCTTCCTCCGCTTGAGATGGACGAATCGCTTTTCAACGCAGCCGAAATCAGAGTAAACGAGCTTGATTCCTGTTGCGACCACATCAGAAGCAACGGAGAAAAGTGGTCGACGATCCTTTCCGAGATGAACGTACCCTTCCTGCTTTCGGGCGAGAATATCGCCGGCGGCATTAAGACTCCCGAAGAGGTTGTTGCCGCATGGATGCAGTCCGAGGGTCACAGAGAGAACATTCTTAACCCCGAATTCAACCGCATCGGCGTTGGCTATGCGTTTATCGAAGACAGCCGGTACGGCTTCTACTGGGAGCAGATCTTTACAAAGGCTTCGACGGAGCTTACCGACGAGAGGCAGTCCGAAGCAACACTTCTCGACCTCATCAACGAGGCTCGCAAGGCAAAGGGTCTTCCGGAGCTTACCGCCGATGATACACTCACAGCCATCGCAGACATCAGAGCAGACGAGACAACCGAAGTTACAAGCAACACACGTCCCGACGGCAGCAAATGGTCGGTTCTCTGCGACGAGTTCGGCTACGACTTTACAACCGCCAGCCAGACTATCTGCCAGGGTCAGCAGAACGAAAACGAGGTTTTCGAGTATTTCATGGAAAAAGACAATACGCCGAAATTCCTCGACAGCAGCAAGGATTACTCCAAGATCGGCATCGGTCACGCATTTCTCAGCGACGACACATTCGGTCACTACTGGGTGCTCATCTGCACAGACTAAACACCTTATAAATTCAAAGTATACGGCAGAATAATACTCTTCCGATCAAGAGGCGTCGCCACCCGCATTATGCCGGGAGGCGGCGTCTCCCGTTTTGTTTTAAAAAAAGTCGGATCCGGTCTTGACTTGACGGGAAGAATGGATTAATATTATAAGTGCGGTTAATTCGCTCTAATCCGGTAATTCCGCAAATTATATCATGAAATTTCCCAACGGACAATGTATAATAGAACTATCATGAGAGGAGTGTGTGCTTGTGTCATCGAAGACCGTTGAAAAAATGATAGAATGGCTCGACGAAAACCTGACCAACAGCCCCACGCTGCCGAAAATGGCAAGCTACGTCGGCTACTCCGAATACTACTGCTCGCTCAAATTCCACGAATTCACGGGCGTTACCTTCAAGGAGTATCTCGCGAAGCGCAGGCTTTCCGCCGGCGCCGAGGCGCTCAAAACCACCGACAGCAGGATAATCGACATCGCGCTCGACTGCGGCTTTTCATCAAGCGAGGCCTTTTCAAGAGCGTTTGGCAAGGCTTACGGCTGCTCTCCAAAAAAATACCGTGCAAAGATCTACCGAGATGAAAACGACACGGAAATATAACCAAGAGGTGTGAATATGGAGATAAAAATCGGAAGAAACGATCCCTGCTGGTGCGGCAGCGGAAAGAAATACAAAAAGTGTCACTGCGACTTTGACGAGATTATCGAGGAGCACCGCGTTCTCGGAGAGATCGTTCCCCCGAGGGAGCTTATCAAGAACAAGGAGCAGATCAAAGGCATAAAGGAAAGCGGCGTTATTAACACCGCCGTTCTTGACTATGTAGCCGAGAACATAAAAGTCGGCTGCACGACCGAGGACATCGACAAATGGGTCTACTCAAAGACGGTCGAGCTGGGTGCGGTTCCGGCGCCGCTCAACTACGAGGGCTTCCCGAAAAGCGTCTGCACCTCGATTGACAACGTAGTTTGCCACGGTATCCCTTCCCCCGACGTTGTGCTCAAGGAAGGCGACATCATCAACGTTGATATATCGACGATCTACAAAGGCTACTTCTCCGACGCGTCGAGAATGTTCTGCATCGGCAATGTGAGCGAAGAGAAGCGAAAGCTCGTTGAGATAACGGAAAAGTCGGTTGAGCTAGGGCTTGCGCAGGTAAAGCCGTGGGGTCACCTCGGCGACATCGCGCAGGTCATCAAGGACCTCGCTCACGAAAACGGCTACACCGTCGTCCGCGAGATCGGCGGCCACGGAATCGGTCTCGAATTCCACGAAGACCCGTGGGTAAGCTACGTTACGAACAAAGGTACGGATATGCTCCTGGCGCCCGGTCTCTGTTTTACGATCGAGCCGATGATAAACATGGGTACACACCGCATCAACACCGACAAGGAAGACGGCTGGACGGTACGCACAGCGGACGGCAAGCCCTCGGCTCAGCGCGAGATCCAGGTCATCGTAACAGACGATGGCTGCGAGGTTATCTCCCACTGATACAATAAAGAATGCCTGTCTTTATCAGATTGTACATCCCCATTTCATTTTGTGAAATGGGGATGATTTATAAACATATCGTTTAATGGCACTGCCCTTAAAAACCGTAAGGCGCGGAAATCAATTTTAAAAAAATTCTTATACCCATTATTTGTTTTTTGATACCGACGCGGCAGCGGAGACTGCGGTCGGCAGATCCCCGAAGGAGCAGCCATAGGAAAGCCCCTGACCCGCAAGCCTTATGAAAAACACTTGACCGAAAACAGCTTGCTGCCATGCTGAATGTATTGCCGGAGATACTTTCTCCGGCTTATTTTTAATTCTACAGAGGAAACACGAATGCCCGCACCGGAAATCCCGGTACGGGCATTTTTGCTTTAGTTTAGCTTACGCTTTCCCATGCGTTCCATACGCTATAGGTAGCGGAGTATCTTGTAAGAACCTCTTCGTATACGCTCTGGTCAACAGGCGTGCCGTTTACGAAGTACTTCGTCGTTTCTTCGGCGATCTCCGTCGTTACGGTCGATGTCGTGTTGCTGCTGTCGTCCTCTTCCTCGGAGGTCGTGTCGTCGTGATTGTCTTCGTTCTCGTCGTAATACTCATCGTCCTCGTCATCGGGCGCGCCGGTGATCTGCGGGAGCTTCTTAACGGGAGTCTTTACAGTCAGGTCGATACCATTTTCGGTGATATCCTCGCCGGTAAGCGTCGCATAAGAGCCGAAGTACTCGCCGGTGATATCGTCGTAGCCATCCTCGTCTTCGTCAACGTAGGAAGCCGTGCTGCTTGTATCGCCCTCGTTCTCGCTGTCGACATCTGCCGAAACAGTTTCGGAGCTTGTCGTGCGCTCGTCGTCCTCGTCATCGTCGTTTCTGCTTGTAACTCTGTCGGGGTTCACCTCGGACGTTACCGTCTTCGTGGAGATGTCGGTCGTCGTCTTAAAGTTTACAAGCTCGCTGAGGCTGCCGCCGCTCTCGATCGTAAGGATCTTCTCCTCGCTCGACTTAGACCTGGAGCCTTCCTTAGCAACGACACCCTTGTATTCCATGCAGACCTTTCCTGTCGTGTAGTGAATAAGGATCGAGTTGCTGTAGGAGCCGTTGCCCTCGTTGAACTCGTAGAGATCGGAGAGATTGTTGTATGTCTTGTAGCATACGCACTTCTCGTTCTCGATCTTGATCATGTTAATCGTCTCTACGTTATCGCTGTAGCGGAAGCGGAGCAGAAGCTCGCTCACGCCGTCGTTGTCGATGTCCGTGATAGCCTTGCCGATGAGTGTCTCTGTCGGGAAGATACTGTCGTTCGTGTTGTTGACGACGGGAACATCTGCAAGGTAATCGTCGAGAAGGTCGGTGTCGTCCTTAACTCTTACCTTGACCTTTGCTACTGCGTCGGAGTTGAGCGGCGAACTTACGGTGATGAATACCGTGCCGGGCTTTACACCCTTGATGTTGCCCTGCTTGTCGACCGTAGCGATCTGCTCGTCCTCAGACTCATATGTGTATGCCGGTGCGGAATAGCCTGTCGAAAGGATCTTAACTCTCGGAGTTGCCGTCTCGCTCTCCTTGACCTCAAGGTAGCTCGTGTTCCACGGTGCTGTTGCGGAATCGGCTTCAAGCGCCGAGTGCATCGCCATATAACGCTCGGAGAACTCCTCGACCTCTTTGAGTACCTTCTCCTTCGGGCTATTGCTGCTCTTGTCGGAGTCAGTCTGCTTATCGGAATCTGTACCCTTCTCGGAATCTGTCTCCTTCTCGATCACGTTGCCAAACTCGTCGTATTCAAGCTCCTCCTCCTCGGAGTCTGTATCTTCCTCTTCGTTTGCGTCTGCAAGACGGAAAATACGAACGAGCGGCTCTTCGTTGTCGGTGCTCGGCTCATAGTAGAGCGCAAGCTCAAGGCTGCCGTCGCTGTCGAGATCCTCGATCTTGTTGCCGGAGAGAACGCGCTTTGCCTTGGGCTTCTGCTGCTCACTGTCGGTGTCGGAATCGGAAGCGGAATCGGAATCTGGTGCCTCTTCGTCGGGGTTCTCCTCGTCAAGCTCGCTCTCCGTGTCGGAATCGGAATCGATGTCGGTCGAACCGTCAAGAATGGAGTTGATGAACTTGTTGTAGATATTGAGCGTGCTCTGCTCTTCGTCGATTACGTTTACAACGAGCGAAGCTGTCATCGTCGGGTTGCTCTTGAGCGTTGCCGTTACGGTTGTGCTGCCGGAAGCGATACCCGTAATCTGACCCTGCTCGTTGACCTTGACGATAGCCTCGTCGTTGGACTTGAGCTTAAATGTCTTGTCCGTTGCGTTTTCAGGCTCTACGATAAGCTTGAGCGCTACCGTCTCGCCTACCTCGATGCTGACTGACGGCTCTGCGAACTTAACGCTCGTTACGTCGCCCTCGGCTACCGATACGATGGAAGACGTATCCTTGCCGTCGCCCGAGTTTCTCATGAAGAATGCGATAGCTGCGATTATCGCAATGACAAGCACCGCGATAACGATGCCGATGATGACCTTTGTCTTGGTCGAGAACGTGCTGTCGTCCTCTTCCTCGTCGTCATCATACTCGTCGTCCTCGTCTTCTTCGTCATCTTCTTCGTCGTCTTCATCGACGTTCACGGTCGTGTTGTACTCACCGTTCTCGTCGTCTGTTTCAAAGATGCCGTCGTTGTCGAAGTCGCCGTCTTCATCGTCGTCCTCGTCATATTCATCGTCATCATTGTCGTATTCGTCGTCGTCATCTTCATCATCGTCGACTTCGTCGTATTCGTCATCGTCATCGTCCTCGAAGGTCTCTTCCTCCTCGGAGTCAGTCTCAAACTCTGCGTCGTCATCGTCGTCTGAAGCTGCCGCAACTACGGCTGCGCCTGCGAGCGCCTCATCCGCTTCGGCTGACTCGTCCTCTTCGATCTCTTCCTCCGGCTCTTCCTCCGGCTCGACCTGACGCTCCGCCTTCTTTCTCAGCAGATCCTGCTCTCTCTTCTTCTTGGCAGCCGCGAAAGCGTTTGAAAACGACTTTGCGCTTCTTACTGCGGGAGACTCGTCCTCCTCATCTTCGATCTGAGCGGCAGCGCTGCTTTCATTCAAAAGATCGTCTGAGGACTCGTCGTCCAGACTCTTTGTTTTTTCAAGCGTCGGCTTTGCTTTGCTTGCTTCGGCTTCCTGCGTCTTCTTTGCCCGCGCGGCTTTTTTCGCCTTGGCTTCAGCAATTGCCGCCGCCACTTCCTCGTCGGTCAAAGACGTCTCGTCAATGTAGTCGCTCATTTTCATCACTCTTTTCTTTAACTTTATTTTTTCACTTCTCTTCTCAATAATACCAGTATCCCTCATATTATTATACGAAAAGGCAGGAACACGGTCAATGGAACTTTAGCAGAAATTTCGATGAAATGTGGTTTTTGTTTTATGAATTACTGCAAAAAGCGCAGAATCCCCCCAAAACAAACCGATACCTGACAGCGCGGTTCGCGTTTTTTCGTCGATAACGGAGAAATCAGATAAAAAATTCGAGAACAATTCTCGAACAACTGTTCCCGACTAACATTTCAGCCAAATTATTCGCCAAACATCTAACCGTTTTTTCTTACATTGTACATTATACAACAACGCGAAAATGTTTTCAAGATTAATCGAAAAAATGACAGCTAAAAATTTGTCGAATTTTTTGTTTATTTTTATACGAACAGGTTTTGTGAAGCTTTTTTGCGCCGCGTCATATTTTTCACACCGAACGGCATATACATTGGCAAGAAAACCATACGTGAAAACGAATACGGAGGCTTTAGCATGAAGGTTTTTATACTCACAAGGAAAAGGCTCGCAGCCCTCGGCGCAGCGCTTGCGCTGATAGTCTGCTTCGGCGTTGTAGGCTCTCACAGGAACGATATCGCGGTCGCCGTAAACGCAGGCGCGCGCAGCATACCTATCTACTCGGTCAAGACAGACGAAAAAAAGGTCAGTCTCAGCTTCGACGCCGCCTGGGGCAACGAGCAGACGCAGTCACTGCTGGACATTCTCGGCAAATACAAGGTCAAGTCTACGTTCTTCCTCGTCGGTGACTGGGTGCGCACCTACCCCGACGACGTTAAAAAGATCGCCCAGGCAGGTCACGACGTCGGCAACCACTCCGACACCCACCCGTACATGACGCAGCTCGATGGCGACTCGATAAAAAGCCAGATCGAGAATTGCAGCAGCGAGGTAGAAAAGCTCACCGGCAAGAAGCCAACGCTCTTCCGCCCGCCCTACGGCGACTACGACAACAGCGTCGTCGACACGGTAAATTCCCTCGGGATGTACTGCGTTCAGTGGAGCATCGACTCGCTAGACTGGCAGGACCCCTCTCCCGAGGAGATACTCGCTAAAGTCGAGAAAAACCTCGCCCCCGGCGCGATCATTCTTATGCACAACGGCGCGAAAAACACGCCCGCCGCTCTCCCCTCCGTGATCGAGTACATTCAGTCGCAGGGGTATGAGATAGTACCTATCTCCGAGCTGCTTCCGGAGGGCAGCTACACGACCGACGCAAACGGCGCCATGATCTGCGGCGACGGAGAGTCCGCCGTTAAGACCGCCGCCGAGGTCGACACGCGAAGCGCCGCCTCGTCAAGCGATACGGCAAGCGCGGCAGTAAGCTCGACCGCAAGCGCTTCGGGAGCAGCATCCGCGGCGTCTTCGGCGGTCTCCGCAGAGGCGCCGTCCATAGCCTCCTCCGGCGCATCGTCAAAAACGGCATCTATGACCTCCTCAACGGCTTCGTCGGCGATGAAAAAGGAAACGCAGCGATCCGGCGCGACGTCCTCGCGCTACAGCGGTCTTGCCGCAGAAATGTATGACGGCACATCGAGCAGGAAAAAGCAGTAAATAAAGAACACCCAATATATCGGAGCCGCTCACTGAGTAATGCTTTAAGCGCTCCGGACAAAAGCCTTCTCCCGTAGGGGGTGAAGGCTTTTGCTCTTGCAGCCCACTGTCCCGGCAGCCGCGTTGGGCATTTTTTACAAGATGGGGTGCTTGTTTTTATGCAATGAGTTGATTTTATAAAAATATCCTAATACCCGTTGCTTTTTTGTGCAAACATGATATAATTAATAATTAGTGGGAATTATTATTTGTAATGTTTGCGAAGCAGATTATTTCCCGAAAAGACAGTAACAATTCATATTTGAAAGGAGTATTCCCGACTTGAAACAGTACGAACCAAACAAGATTTTCAATATTGCGCTCGCAGGTCACGGTTCCTGCGGCAAGACCTCTCTCGCAGAGGCTATGCTCTACCTCGCCGGAGCTTCGGACAGGCTCGGCAAGATCGAAGACGGCAACACAACGCTTGACTTCGACCCCGAAGAGATAAAGAGAAAGGTATCGGTCGTTTCGTCCATCGCTCCTATCGAGTGGAAGGGCAACAAGATCAACATCATCGACACCCCCGGTCTTCTTGATTTTCAGGGCGGTCTTTATGAGGGTATGCGCGCAGCCGACAGCGCGGTAATCGTTGTGTCGGGCAAAAACGGCGTGAACATCGGCACGGAAAAGGCGGTCAAACTCGCCGAGAAGCAGGGTCTTACAAAGATCTTCTTTGTAAACGGTCTGTGCGACGAGAGCGCACGCTTCTATCGTGTATTTGAAACGCTGAAATCAGAGTTCGGTCCGTCGGTATGCCCCGTTGTCGTTCCGTATATCGAGAACGGACAGGCTAATACCTACGTCAACCTTTTCGACTACAAGGCGTATAAATATGAAAGCGGCACCGTTAAGCAGGTTCCGCTGCCAGACATGGGCGACAGGCTCGAGGGCTTGAGAACGGCTATCAAGGAAGCCGTTGCAGAGACGAGTGAGGAGCTTCTCGACAAGTTCCTCATGGGCGAGGAGTTCACTCCCGAAGAGATCATCATGGGCGTTTCTCAGGGCGTTAAAGACGGCTCTATCTGCCCCGTATTCTGCGGCGACGCTCAGCTCACATACGGCATCGACCAGTTCCTCAACAGCCTTGTATGGCTCGCGCCGAACGCAGCTTCAAAGGGAAGCGAGATTGGCTCCGACCCCAACGGCGACGTTGTAGAGCTTTCCGTCAGCTCGTCGGCAGCCGCTGCTGCTCTCGTGTTCAAGACGGTATCCGACCCGTTCGTCGGCAAGCTTTCGTTCTTTAAGGTCATCTCCGGCAAGATCTCGCCGTCTACGCCCGTCATCAATATGCGTACGGGCGAGAGCGAGAGGATCACAAAGGTCATGATCCCCCGCGGCAAGAAGCAGGAGGAAGTTTCCTACGTTGGCGCAGGCGATATCGGCTGCATCGCAAAGCTTCTCTACACCAATACGGGCGACACACTCTGCGCTCCCGTAAGAAAGGTTACGATCGAGGGCATCGACTACCCGAAGCCGTCTTACTCGATGGCTATCGCGCCGAAGAAGAAGGGCGAGGAAGACAAGGTAGCTCAGAGTATCCTCAAGCTCTGCGAAGAGGACAAGACCCTCGTTTACACGCACAACCACGAAACGCACCAGATGATAATCTCCGGTCTCGGTGAGCAGCATCTTGACGTTGTCGTTTCAAAGCTTAAAAATAAATACGGAGTAGACGTTACGCTCGACACGCCGAAGGTAGCTTACAGAGAGACTATCAAGAAAAAGGTACAGGTTCAGGGCAGACACAAGAAACAGTCCGGCGGTCACGGTCAGTTCGGCGACGTTTGGATTGAGTTCGAGCCATATGACGGCGACGATCTCCTCTTCGACCAGAGAGTTGTCGGCGGTTCCGTTCCGAAGGGCTTCTTCCCCGCAGTCGAGAAGGGTCTCAGAGAGAGCATCGTCAAGGGTCCGCTCGCGGGCTACCCCGTAGTAGGCTTGAAGGCAACGCTTTACGACGGCTCCTACCACCCGGTAGACTCCTCCGAGATGGCGTTCAAGACGGCGGCTTCCATCGCTTACAAGAACGGTATGCCTCAGGCTAAGCCCGTTCTTCTTGAGCCGATCGGTTCGCTCAAGGCGACCGTTCCCGACAGCAACATGGGCGACATCATGGGCGAGATAACAAAGCGCAGAGGCAGAGTGCTCGGCATGAACCCCGCAGAATCGGGTTACCAGACGATCGAAGCGGACGTTCCCATGGCAGAGATGCACGACTTCTCGGTATTCCTCCGTCAGGCAACTCAGGGCAGAGGCAGCTTTGACTTCGAGTTTGCACGCTACGAGGACGCACCGCAGAATGTTGCAGACAAGGTAATCGAACAGAGAAAAGCAGAAGAGAACGCATAAGCTGCAAGGCACAGCGTTTCGCATTAACAACGACCTTTTCTTATTTTTCATATTTTTCTTTCCCCTTGACCCCGGAGAGCTTGCAGATCTCCGGGGTCTCCTTTTTTGCAAAAAATTTTAAAATTTATGGAAAAACAGGGCTTCTGAAGTGTGTATAATATAGAAGGGAGGCTGAAATGTTGATGCGCATCGAAAAACAGGAATTTGAAGAAGTCATACAAAAATATTCCGACGTCATGCTGCGCTGCGCCTTCGCGTACTGCGAAAACGTGGCTGACGCCGAGGACGTTGTGCAGGAGGCGTTTATCAGATACCTCAAAAAATCACCTCATTTTCGTGAAGAGGAGCACCGCAAGGCGTGGCTGCTGCGTGTCGTGATAAATCTGGCGAAGAATCTGAGACGTTCCTTCTGGCAGCGAAACAAAAGCGAGCTGAGCGAGGATATCCCCGCCGGCGACAACTCGCTGAGAAAATGTGAGATCTGGTCTGCCGTGCAGGCGCTGCCGGCAAAGTACAAGCTCGTGATCGAGCTTTATTACCACGAGGGCTACACGATCGAAGAGATCGCCGCCATAACAGGCTCCAAGCGCTCGACGGTGGGGCTAAGGCTCACAAAAGCAAAAGAACTGCTTAAAAACATCTATGAGGAGGAATCAGTATGAAAGATCTTGAAATAGACCTAAAAACGGAATACACCGCCGCCGCGGATCGCCTCATCTTTCGCAATAAAGAACGGCTGCTTGACCTCTACGACGAGCCGGTACACACAAGGGCGCGCCGTGCAGGCATTATACGCTTTGCCGCCATTGCCGCTGCCGCCGCTCTCCTTCTCTCCGGCACGACCGCCTTTGCGATGAGCAATCCCAAGGTGATGTCTGAGCTGAGAGCGCTTATAGATCGGCACACAACAGACCTTGACATAACGGACGAAAAGAAGGACGAGCTTGAAGATCTTATCGGTTACTGGCACGTTCAGACGCCGGACATTGCTTCAAAGCTCGAAAACCTCAGATCGAACAGCTACGGCGAGGTCATCGGCGGATTACACACGGGCGACCTTTTTGGCGTAGCAGCAAAAGACGGTTCGTCGAACGAGCGCGGCTACGTCTACCGCTACGATTACGGTCTGACCCATAAAGAAGATCTACTGCCCGAGGAAGCTGCAGCGATAGAGCAAAGCAGCGCAGATATCCTGCTTTTGCCCGTCGATCAAAAGACCGGGTCAAAACGAAGCTGGGTATACGTCTTTGACTTCGAGGGCATGAGGATACTCGGCAAGTATAACGACTACCTCGGATTTGTCACGAACGAAATGCTCGAAGACCCCGAATACGCCGAGCGTATGCCCGACGGCGAATGCTGCGAACCATACAAGGAGTTCGTCCAAAACCGCATCAACTATAAAAAGGAACACGGCGAAGCGCCGCCGATAGATAAATTTTATGATGTAAACAAGGTCGAGTGTCCGACGGAAGGGTACGACAACGTGAGTTTTCTCCTTTGCCAATTCCCGACCGAAATGGATGACCCTATCGAAGGTCCTCAGCTTCGATTTGTTCCACCCGTTTCAAACGATGTAACAGCGGTTTCAAGCGACCCGGAGGTCTTTGAAGTAAAGGAATTCTACTTTTCCGAATACGGCGATATTCACCCCCACCCAAAGCTAGAGGGCGTAAACCACAAGGTCGGAACAGCCACGATCACCGTAAAAGACGGCGGCAATACGTATTTGTTTGAATTCAGAATGTATATAGACAGAAACTCATATATGCAAACGTCGACATGGCTCAATGAAGACGAGTATATGGATACGGACTCCGCTAAAGTGCCGAGCGGCGATTCCGGCGATGATAATGCGGAAGAAGACATTTCCAAACGTCCGACGGAAGGGTACGACAAAGATGTACAGCTTACACTCTGTCAGTTCCCTATACGTGTTAATGACGATCAAACATTGGATTATCACTATGTACCCCCTGTTTCCAATGATGTAACAGCCATTTCAAGCGACCCAATACGGCGATATCCACCCTCACCCAAGCTTAGAAGGTGTAAACCACAAGGTCGGACGCTGCACGATCACGGTAAAAGACGGCGAAAACGAATATCTATTTGAATTCAGAATGATAATTGAAAAAGGAGAATATATACAATCGTCAAAGTGGCTCAATGAAGACGAGTACAAGTAATAATCAGCCCATAACTTTTTTCCTATCAAAACGCGATCGGTGCAGTCAAAGCGGCTGCACCGATCGCGTTTTTGATATATTTTACATTGATTCCGGAACGGTGATCTTGAACATCTCAAGAACGTTCCTGATAACCGATTTAACCGCAACGCAGAGGTTGAGGCGCGCCTGCATCAGCGGCTCGTCTTCGCCCTTTACGCGGCAGGCGTTGTAGAACTTGTGGAAGAGCGTCGCAAGCTGCGTGACGTACTTCGTGATCTTCGTCGGGTCGTAGCTCTTCGCCGAGAGAATGATCTCTTCGGTGTAGGCTGCGAGGTGCTCGATAAGCTCCTTTTCCTCGGGCGCCGTCAGAAGCTGAAGCTCCTCGTCGGTGCAGGTGCGCAGCGTAACTCCCTCGGCGGCAAGCGCCTTGATGATGCTGCAAATGCGTGCGTGTGCGTACTGAACGTAGTAGACAGGGTTCTGGTTGTCCTGCGTTACTGCGAGGTCGAGGTCAAAGTCCATCTGCGTGTTTGCCTCTCTCGTGTTGAAGAGGAAGCGCGCGGAGTCAACCGGCACTTCATCGAGAAGGTCGCCGAGCTGGATAGCCTTGCCTGTACGCTTGCTCATACGGACTACCTCGCCATTTCTTACGAGCTTTACAAGCTGCATAAGAACGACGTCTAGCTTGTCGCCGTCGTAGCCGATGGCGTTCATAGAGCCTTTCATGCGGGCAACGTGACCGTGGTGGTCCGCACCCCAGATATTTATCAGGGTCGTAAAGCCCCTGTCGAATTTGTTCTTGTGGTAGGCGATGTCAGCGGTGAAATACGTCGGGTTGCCGTTTGCCCTGATGATAACGTCATCCTTCAGCTCAAGGCGGTCGATCTCCTCGTCAGTTTTGCCATGAGCCTTGAGAAGCTCGGTTACGACCTGCTTGTTCTTGTACCAGAGCGCGCCGTCCTTTTCGTAGGTCAGCCCCTTGCTTTTGAGGATATCTACGACCTCTTTGACTGCGCCGCTTTTGTGAAGCTCGCTCTCCATAAACCATTTGTCGTATTCGATGCGGTACTTCTTCATGTCGGACTGCATTTTTGCAATGTTCCTCGGGAGCGCAAAATCAACGAGAGCCTTCTTGCGCTCTGCTTCGTCTGCGTCGATGAGCGCCGTGCCGTTTTCCTCAATGAAAAGCGCTGCGGCGTCCTTGATGTCCTCGCCCTGGTATCCGTCTTCGGGGAACTCGATCGCGTCTTCGCCCTTTACAGCCTGAATGAAGCGTGCGTTGAGCGAATTTGCGAACTTCTCGATCTGGTTGCCGGCGTCGTTTACATAAAATTCACGCCAAACGTCGTAGCCTGCCTTGTCAAGAACGGCTGCGAGACAGTCGCCGAGCGCGCCGCCGCGTGCGTTGCCCATGTGCATAGGTCCTGTCGGATTCGCCGAGACAAACTCGACCATAACCTTCTCGCCCTTGCCGAAGCTGCTGCTGCCGAAGGCGTCGCCCTTTGTCTCGATCTCGCGCAGAACGTCGGAATAGTACCTCGGAGAAAGGAAGAAGTTGATAAAGCCCGGCCCTGCGATCTCGCACGACTTCATGTACGTCTTTGACAGGTCGATGTTATTTACGACCGCCTCGGCGATCTTTCTCGGCGCGGTTCTGAAAGCCCTTGCGCCTGCCATGGCTGCGTTTGACGCGTAGTCGCCGTTTTTCTTGTCGGCAGGCACCTCGATCGTGAAGTCGGGTATCTCCGCGTTTATCAGCTCGCCGCTCTCTATCGCCTTTTCAAGAGCGGCGCGTACAGCCGCCTTGAGGTCGCTTGCAGCGTTCATTGCAATTTCTGACATTGTTATTCCTCCATTTTTTTCAGCGTGATGAAAATGTGGTTCTCACTTTCAAAGCCGCCGTTGAAATCTATCGTGTAATCTATCTCAAGCGTTCCGCCGTCGGCGGAGATGTTATCGTTTATCGTCTCGGTGTATATGCCGATCGTAAGGTTGCCCACCTCGTTTGCGTACATACACTGATGGCGGCGGTCGCATTCAAAGATCATCTGTCCGGTGCGTCCCTCCATTCGCTTTGTGAGCGTCACCTTGCCGCTTTCAAGCTTGATGAGGTTCGACACGATAAACTCCGAGCTTTCCTCGGAAGCGCCGTATTCGCGGTATTTTATGAGTTTTTTCCCGTCGCGCTCGGTGTATTCGGCGGTCGTCGTCAGCTCCTCCGAGTCGCGCTCGCCGTCAACGATCTGTGTCCCCTCGACGGTTATCAAATATTTACTTTCCAAATTAACACATCCCGGTTTAAATTAGAAATTCCAGATATCGACTCTCGTTACGTTTTCGCCGATGTTAGAGTTGAGGAAGATTGAGGCGGTGTTGGTGAAATCCTCGGTGCGGTCGCTGACATAGAAGCTGCAGTCGCCCTCTTCTCCGCTCTCGTTGAGAAGCCCTCGTTGTGCAAGAAGCTTCGAGGCGTAGATCGCCGTCTCCTTTCCGCTGTCAATAAGCTTAACGTCCATGCCGACATATTCGCCGATAACAGGCTTCAGGATCGGGTAATGGGTGCAGCCGAGAATAACGGTGTCTACCTGCTGATCTTTAAGCTCCTTGAGGTAGCGCTCTACGGTGAGCTTTGCGATCGGGTCGTCTGGCGAGATGAAGCCCTCTTCAACGATCGGCACAAACAGCGGACATTCGCGCTGGATCACCATGATGTCGGAGCTGAGCTTCTCGATCTCCTTTTTGTAGGCGCAGCTTCCGATGGTGGCTCTCGTGCCGATAACGCCGATCCTGCCGTTTTTCGTCGCCTTTACCGCGGCTGCCGCCGTCGGTGCGATAACGTTGATGTACGGCACGGGCAGCACTTCACCGAGATCCAGCACGGTCGAGCTGACTGTGCCGCAGGCCGCGATGACCATTTTTACGTCGTGGCTCAAAAGGAAGCGAGCGTCCTGCTTTGCATAGCGGCTGATCGTCGCAGCGCTTCTGTTGCCGTATGGCACCCTGCCGGTGTCACCGAAATATACGATATTCTCATGCGGCATGATCGCCCTGAGCTGCTTAACCGCCGTAAGACCGCCCAGACCGGAATCAAACACGCCGATAGGCTGACTGGACATAAATTTCCTCCGATCAACATTGATAAGCTGCCGTTTGCAGCTGTGAGTATTGCTTTGACGCCGAAAATAAACGGCTGATATCCTTTATTTTACCATAAACAAGCCCGATGTGCAATTGTAAATCGAAAAAATACGAACAAAAGTAGTGACAAATTGCGATTTATCGGTTATAATCTAATATAGATATTCAGAAATTACCTAAATTTTCACATAATGAAAGGATGTCACAACATGGCAGCGATTGAAAAGGCGTTTGAGATCGTCAATAAAAAGGTTGAAGAGGCTCTTTCTCAGCAGGGCTTTACAGCCGCTAACGTTACAAGCACCGACAGCAACGAGCTTGTTAAATTATATACGGGCGAGGCTGTCGCATATTCCGTTATTTATTATAAAGACAAGAAGCACATGGTGATGCGCTCGTGCGACATGGTCGACGGCAGCCCCGACAACGAATGGAAGACGATGGCGACGTGGATGTTTGATCCCGCGACCGACACGGAGAAAGAGGCCGAATCTATCGGCAACGACTTTGCCGACAACGTCTCCGCGCCGACCTTCAAGCAGGTCCCCCGTCAGAAAAAGAAGAAGAAAAAAGACAGCGACGACGGCAACGGCGATCCGGTATTCTTCTCCAAGCGACTTGTGGCGGTCTTCCCGGAGCTTCGCGACGAGATCAAGGAGGAACAGGATTCCTATGAGGAGTTCAGAGCCGTGACGTTCACGAAGAACTCCATCGTTCCGAAGGTTAAGGAGCTTCTCGAAACGGGAAGCGACCGCGAGATTGACAAGCTCGCTGAGATACTTTCCGGTCAGTACGCTTACGGCGATATCGACACGCGCCCGCTCATCACTATAGTTATCCTCAACTCGATTACAGACCCAGATCAGAAGGAAGCGATCAGGCGAGAGATGTCTGACGACCTCAAAAAGGCGTGGGCGGCAGCCGAGAAGTACAGAGGCAAGAAGGTAAAGCCCGCAAAGCAGAAGAAGCAGGGCTTAATGCAGAGGCTCATGGCTGAAAGCATCGAGAACCAGAAGCTTTATAACGAGGGCAAAATGTGATTCCCCGTCGGAAAGTTTGTTTTGAGTCCGGCTCACAATATCACAATATAAACAAACAAGGCGCAGCTTTCGGGCTGCGCCTTTTCTAGACCTAAAACAAAAGCAAAGCGGGGAATGACCGCGTCATTCCCCGCCCTGCCGAAAATTGAATATAGGAGTTATAACACTATATATACTGTTTGGGATCAAACCTTCTCGCCGATATTACCGTAAGCGATACCAACGTCGTATCTCTGAATGTTGAGAGCGTCGTCCGTGGTAATGCTGCCGTCGCCGTCAACATCTGCTGCTGTCTTAGCGTCGCCTGTAAGCGTAACCTTTGCAACAGAAGCCTTGAGTGTGAGAGATGCGTCTCTGAGGCTTACAACGCCGTCTTGGTTAGCATCACCAACGAGAACCTTCGTGCCGGGAGTCGGAGTCGGAGTCGGAGTCGGAGTCGGAGTCGGGGTCGGGTCGTCACTGTCGGAATCAACCGGTGTCGGAGTCGGATCGTCGCTGTCGGAATCGACCGGTGTCGGAGTCGGTTCGGGAGTCGGCTCGGTGTAGTCAACGAGCGTGTTGCCCGCCTTGAAGAGCTTCGACGAGCCGCCGATATCCATACCGGGCTGCATATCTGCCGGGTATCTGTTGGATGTATTTGCTGCGCCGTCGCTGAAAATGACCTTGCCGTCCTTGAAGCTGTCAACATTAATCATGAGATAGCCTTCGGAGTTAGTCTGTGTCATCTGTGTACCCGGCCAAGCTGCCATTTCGCCGCTGTCGTTGTAAACGTATGCATATACGCTGCTCCAGTTGTATGCGGAGTTGTCGAAATATACGTTAACGCCTGTTGCGGGTGTGGGAGTCGGAGTGGGAGTCGGTGTCGGAGTGGGTGTCGGTGTAGGAGTCGGGGTAGGAGTCGGAACTGCGGAAGAATCGTAGATAACTGCGATACCCGAGCTGCCGATATCACCGGAGATCGTGTCAGCCGTTACCGTGAAGGTATTGCCGGAAACTTCGTCCTTGTATGTGCCGGGGGCTGCATAGCCGCCGCCGTTCTTAACTGTAACGTTGCCGCCGCCGCTCTGCTTAACGATAACTGCGCCGCCGCCCTTACGGGTGATAACTGCTACGCCGTTCTCGCCGAGGTAGTAATCTTCGGAAGTACCCATTGCATTGCGGAAGTGGTTGACTGCTGCAACTTCCTTCGAGAATGCCTGAGTTGTGTCACCCTTTACGCCGTACATGATGGAATCATGATTCTTCTCGAACGGACGGGAAAGGTAAAGTGCCTGGCTGCCGTTTCTCGAGCCTACGATAGCGTATGCCTTGTTAAGGATATCGCTGCCAAGACCATTCGTCCAGCCGTTGTTGCAATATGTGTCGTGGCTCTCAGCCCAGTAGACCACTCTGTTTGCCGGAGCTGCGGAAAGTGCCGTCCAGTTGCCGTAGCCGCTCGGTACGCCGCCGTCTCTTATAGCGCCCGTAACAGTACCGCTGTATACTTCGTCGGTAACACCGATCATCGATGTATACTCTTTGATAAGTGACTGGTTGTAGCTGCTCGTTTTGCCGCCGCCGGAAGAACCTGCGGGACCGTCAAGGATCTCACCGTAGTTGTAAAGACCTGCCGATGTTACTGCCTTCCAGAAATTGCAGCCCTCGCTCGGAAGACCGATGTGCTTGGCTGCGTCCCAACGAAGACCGTCAACACCTACGTTCTTGAGGCTTGAAACATAGCCGTTTACAATATCCTGAACGCCCGAATTCTCGGAAGCGAGGTCAGGCATACCAATGTTCTTGTAAATGATCTCGTTACGATCGTCCCAGTTGGAAGCAACGCCCTGATTGTGGAAAAAGCTTGAATTGTTCTTGATGGTACCGTCAACGCTGTCGGAGATCCTGCCATCCTTCGAGCCTGCGACGTGGTTTGCTACTACGTCAACTACGACCTTGATGCCGTACTTGTCAGCCTCTTCGCAGAGAGACTTAAGCTCGTCGCTACCGCCAAGTTCGTTGCCAATGTTAAAGTTGGTCGGCTGATAGAGCCAGTACCAAGCGCCGGAAGCATCGTGGCCCTGAAGCGGCGAAGTCTGAACGCTCGTATAGCCGGCTGCCGCGATGTTCGGCAGCTCAGCCTTGATGTCACTGAGCTTCCAGTTGAAGCAGTGGAGAATATTACCGTTTTCAATAGAATCGGCAAGGCCGTAATCACCGGAAGCTGCCGTTGTGTTGACCGCACCGGACTCATTATCTACCGTTGCAGCAGAAGCTGAGCCCTGAGCTGCAACAACGCCTGTTGTCAACATTGATGCGGCGAGAAGCGCACACATCGTTCTTTTTAAGGTCATTGTTAATTCCTCCTATTCAAATATGTTCTCTGTTATTATCCGTATGAAACGCTCTGTAGGGTACGTCCGAACGGATAATCCTGTTCGTAACACTAATTGAGATGCAGATTGCACAAATATCAAGTTGGGATTTTATTAGTTTTGAATAAAGGGCTGTCCAAAAAGGACTTTGAACTAAAATAAATTTGACTTTGATTTAATAATTGTGTAAAATTCCGCAATCCTATTGATATCATTATAAAATGAAAAAGTCGATATGTCAAGAGCTATTTGGGCTTTCTTTGTGATAGATTTCTGAATTTTTTCTGATAATCTCAAAAACTTTGTCCATTTCCCAATAACGAAAAAAGAGAGGCAAAACGCCTCTCTCATGCGGTTTTTATTGTTTTTACATCAGCCGAAAAGATCGTCAAAATCGGTAATTATCACGCTCGACGAGAACTCCTTGCCGATGATCGCCCCCTCCTCAGAGAGGAAGCCGACGGAGTATCTGAGCACCATCAGTGCGTCCGCGGCGTCGACCGTGCCGCCGTTGTCAACGTCCGCCATATCCTCGAGGATGCCGGTGATCGTGTAAAGCCCGAGCGAGTGGCGGAGTATCAGCAGCGCGTCGTCCGAGAGGATCATGCCGTCGCCGTCTACGTCGCCGCCGATCAGCTTTTCAACGTAGCTTCCCGGGGGCTGCGTATCGATCTGCGCCGCAAGAGCCGCAGCCGATGAAGCAGTTATTGCGGCAGCCGCGAGCACGAGTGCCGCCATGCATTTTATAATGAAAAGGCTACTCTTCATTTTTGCGTCCTCCCTTAAAGATCCTTCTCTTGACTGCACCGAGCAGCTCCCTGACTCTTATGAGCACCGCTCTGACGGGGAAAAAATCGCACCAGATGTGCGCGTAGAGACGGGCGCCGAAGGAATCCATCTTCACCTCGCGCTTGCCGCCCCGAACGACCGCCGTCAGCACGCCCAGAATATCACCGTCGGTTATGCCGTATTCAAGGCGGCGGCAATTGTCGCCCACGATAACATAGTCGTTCTCCCTTACCTTTATAACGCGGTGCAGGATATATCGGCCACCCCGGCGGTAAAGCACCGCGTCGTACTTTTTGCAGCGCGACTCTCCCTTCTTCTCTATGACCATCAGGTCGCGCTTCTGACGAAGCAGCGGCATCATGCTGGTTCCGGAATTGATCGCGACGAGCTTTCCCTCGCGCTCGAGCGCCTCCTCATATGAGATCAGGCTGTTTTCATTCATCTATCGCCCCAATCGAGCGGAGCTTGCCGACGATCATCTCGGCGTCTATTCTCGCCGTCTCCTCCGACACGTCGTAGGTGCTCGTCATTTCGGAGACAATGGAGTCGATCGTCGTGTCCTTCTTCAGGCAGTTTACAATAAACGCCGCCGTCGTATTGCTTTTTACCATTCCGTGAAAGAGCTTCGCCGCAGGTCCTGCCGCAACCATAAGCTGCTTTCCGTCGGTGTCGTAGGTCACAAAGCCTTTTCTTAATTTCACGGGCATTCACCACCGTTTCATTTTTATTAATATAAATCGAGTCAGGCTGCGCCGCCAAGAGCGAGCCTGACTTTTCTTAATTTACCTCTGTGTAATACGTGTCGAGTATCAGTTCAAAGAGAGCCTTATTATCGACGTAATACTCCGCGTACTGCTCGCTCGCCGTCGTTGTGCCGGGAAGCTTGACGAGATTATCGTCGGCGGAGAAGCCCGTTTTGAGGAATATACTCGAGTAGTACGTTATCATCGAAACGTCGATATCGGTCACAACGTAGTCCGAAACACTGTTGTAAAGCCTGACCGGCGTTTTGATGTCTTCCTTCGTCATGGCAAGCGTCTGTTTTATGAAGCTCGTCAAATAGACCTTCTGGCGCTCCATGCGAAGATTGTTCTGGTTTTCGTCGCCCCTTACGTCGCGCGCGCGGACAAATGTCTCGGCCTGTATGCCGCCGAGCGTAACGTTCGCACCAAGCGCAAGCGCCGGGTCGCGGCTGCTCAGGTCTTCGTTCACGGTAACGTTTACGCCGCCAACGCCGTCATTAAGGATCGGGATAGCGTCGAGGTCGACCGCGGCATAGGAGTTGATTGGGATGCCGAGCAAGATACGCGAAACGGACTTTTTAAGGTTCTCACAGCTTCCCTCCTTGCCGTCGCCGTAAGCGTAAGCGAGGCAGACCTGCTGCTTCTCGGTCCCCTTAAAGCTGCCGTCCGGTTCAAGAACATTGACGTCGACCATCGTGTCACGCGAGATCGCCATAAGCTTATATTCGCCCGTTTCAGTGTTGAGCGCCGCCGCAAAGAGCGTATCCGCCTGTCCTGCCGTACCGTAAGTGCCGAGCTGTTCGTCGGCGTGTTTATCTATGCCGGCAAAGAGTATCGTCGTTACCTTGTCATTGTAAAGGTACTTCTTGCCATTGTAGTAGATGTAGGTGTTCGTGTCGGAATCGGTGTCGACCGTCGCTTCGGTCTCTGCCGGAACGGTAATATTGCCGACGTCCTTGTTGGCGTCGAGCGCCGACCTCTGCCCCTTGAACATAAGTATAACGAACGTTGCGGCTACTATCAGCAGAATACCGATTATCACCGCGGCAATAATGCCGAAGACTTTAAGAGGCGTGTTTTTTTTTCGCTCGGTCGGAGCACCGCCGAGGTCGCGGCTTTTATGCTCCCTTATCTGTGTCTGTTGCCGGCTCATCGCTGATCAAAACTCCTTGCACAAGATATCTCGATGTGTCGATATTTCCGAGGCACGTACTGAGCGTGATGATCTTATCGTCGGTTGTAACCTCGACCTCTCGTCTGTTGTACATCATCGATTCGGTAGGATTGGTCGCATATGCGAGGTACTCGGCGTATACGTCCTTGTCGCTGAAATCGAACGAGTAGAGTATATGCCTGTCGTCGTATTCATACGCCGCAAATATCTCGTACTTCAATGTCCTGTCGGGAAGATAGACGTAGATATAAGGATTAGCCGCAAAGAAATCGGGATCACGGAAATCGTGCAACGTGCGGAACATCGATCCGTTGAGCATATTATGACCGTACACGAGCGTGTTGGGGTCAGAGAAGTCCTTCTTATTGAGCTTTTCGGTGTAGATGCTGCCCGCGAACTCATACTCCTTCTTGTAGTTGTGACTGAGGTAGAAGGCGTCGTCGCCCGAGGTCTGAAGTATCGGGTAGTCGACGTTCGTGTTCGGGATATAGATCCACGCGTAAATATCCTCATTGATCTTTTGCAGCTCAGTGAAATTCACGCCGTGGTTGACGGAGTTCGTCTTCTTCGCGGGGCTTGATCCGCCCGACGATCCGTCTGAAGATACGTTCTTATCTGGCTCTGACGAGCTGCCGCCCGAAGACTGCTTCTCATCGGAGACATCGTGCGACGAGATTATCGAGATTAGCTCCTCGTAGCCGCTCCCCGCCGAATACATCTTATAAAGATACACACATAACACAGATAGAGCTGCGATCACGAGCACTATCGAAGCGACCCAAACCACAACCCACTGTTTTTTTCTGTCTTTTTTCATTTAGATCAGTTCTCTTCGCTCTTCTTCTTAGAAGCGAAAGCAACGCCGCCGAATACTGCCGCCGCTGCCGCCATCAGTGCAGCATAAGAAACGGGCGAGCCGGTCTTCGGAGAAGTAGCAGTATTGCCGGTAGAGCTCGTTTTGCCGGAAGAACCTTGAGAGGAGCTGGAGCCGTTCTTATCGGAATCACTGCCCTTTGTATCGGAATCGGAGTTCTTTGTTCTGTTGTCGTCATCATCGGAGCCGTTGCCGTTCTTGTCAGAATCAGAATTCGGATGGATCGTTGGGCTGTCATATGCACTTGCTGTGAAAGCTGCACAGCTCGATACGAACATTGCGCATATGAGAACCACCAATATCTTTTTCATTGTAGTATTACCTCCTATGAATAATTATCCAAATCAGTAAAAAGCGGTACAATAACCCACTTTCCAATATTATATCATTTAATTGCAGATTTGTAAAGACTTTTTTCGAATTTATAGTTACAATATTATTTATAACAACGTATTTTATTCCGAATTACTCTTATTCCACCTTTTGGTGCGTTTGACCGCAAAACCGATCAGCTCCGAGATCCGCCATACTAGCACTCCGACGAAAACACCTGCCGTGTTTGTCAGGACGTCGTCGGTCTCGGCAGTGCCAAGCTTTGTGATTCCCTGTGTGAGTTCAATTGCAAATGTCAGCAGGAATCCGAAAAGCACAACCGCCGCGGGCGAAAGATGTCTCTTTCCTTCTTCCTTCCTCCGGTCGAGCAGCGCGCCCGAAAGCGTTACACCAAAGGGTATGAACGCATAGAGGTTCAGTAGCTTTTCACGCTTATATTCCTGTTGGGTGAGTGCTTTTCTCAATATGTAGAACGGCTGCAAAAATACATTTCCGGAAGAAAGAGGACGCCTGCTGAACACCGTTAGGTAAAGCAGCAGCCCGGCGCAGCATACAGCCAATACCGCGTTGACGATCCGCCAGACCGTAAGGAGCCTTTCGCCTCGTTTTTCAGCCAGAAGACGAGCGGCGGCGTTCAGAACGATCCACAATGCGCAGCCTAAGACGATCGCCACTGTGAAATACTTAATCGGCAGCGTTATCAGACGGTTCTTCACCGCACCGCCTCCTTTCCCCCTTTAAGAACAGCCAAAGCGGCACCCGCCCTTAATTGGCAGATGCCGCATAGAATGAGCTATGTATCATTTAACGCCATACACAGACGCCGCTGAATACAGTCGTAAGGGCTTTCCGCAGAGATTAACCCTTAACGCCGCCGGCTGTTACGCCTTCAACGTAGTAGTTCTGCATCTTGAGGAAGAGGATCGTGATCGGGATAGCAACGAGCACAGAGCCGGAAAGGAACTGCTTAAAGTACGTCTGCTTATACTCCTTATCGACCATCTTCTGAAGACCGATAGCAACGGTATAGTTGTCACGCTTATCGCCCATGATGATCTTTGCAAGAATAAAGTCGCACCACGGACCGATGAATGCTGTAAGTACCGTATATACGATGATCGGCTTAGACATCGGAAGAATTATCTTCCAGAAGATCTGATTTCTTGTAGCGCCGTCGATCGTAGCTGCCTCGTCAAGTGCTCTCGGGATTGTATCGAAGAAGCCCTTCGAGATAGCGAATCCAAGACCGGAGCCTGCGCTATAGCAGATAACGAGTGCGGGGAGAGTCTGCGTAAGGTTCATTGCCTTGAGCAGGTAGTAAAGAGCGATCATGGTCATGAAGCCCGGGAACATTCCAAGGATCATGCCGATGTTGATGAACATTTTACGCGACTTAAATCTCAGTCTCGAAAATGCGTAGGAAACCATGAGCACGGAAAGAGACGAGATGATGCAGGAGAATACTGCGACTACGAAGGTGTTAAGGAACCACCTTGGGTAGTCGAATACGTCTGTTCTTGTGAAGAGCAGCTTGTAGTTTTCAAGAGTCGGCTGCTTCGGGAATACGTAAGGCACCGTAACGCCGCCTTCACCTCTGAACGAGTGGAGAACGAGCCATACGAGCGGACTTACCCAGATAAGGCCGAGAACACCGAGGAGTACATAAATAACTACATCTGCGATAGTTCTTCTTAACTTGTAGCTTTTTATCATGAGAACTCCTCCTCGTTTCTTGAAGACTTGGACAGGTTAAACGTAATGAGCGACAGCGTTGCGCAGACGATGAACACGAGAATACCAACGGCTGCTGCGGTGTTGTAGTCGTTACTGTCCATGGTAAGCTTAAACAGCCACGTAACGAGCAAGTCGGTCTGACCTGCCTGATAGAGGTTTGCGTCCTTGTTAGGACCGCCGCCTGTCAAGAGGTAGATAACGTTAAAGTTGTTGATATTTCCTACGAAGCTCTGGATAAGCGAAGGCGTCGTTACGAAGAGCATGTAGGGAAGCGTGATCTGGAAGAACTGTACAACCGGAGTTGCACCGTCGATCCTTGCGCTTTCATAAAGATCCTCAGGAATGTTCATGAGGATACCGGATGTCGAAAGAATCGTGTACGGGATACCTACCCACATATTGATAACAATAACCGTGATCCTTGCGGTAAGTGCCGTAGAATTGAAGAAGGAGATAGCAGGAATACCCATATAGCCAAGAATAACGTTAAGAACGCCGTCATCCTGGAGTATCTGCTGCATAAGAAGAAGCGATACGAACTGCGGAACCGCGATCGTAACAACGAACAAGGTTCTCCAGAACACCTTGAATTTGATGCTCTTCTTGTTGATCATGAGGGCGATGATCATACCGAATATGTAGTTTGTAAACGTAGCAAAGATCGCCCATACGATGGTCCAACGTGTGAGTGCGAGGAAGGTGTAGCCCTTGCTGGCGCCCTCAGATACCTTGAATACATCGCGGAAGGTCTGGAGACCTACCCATGTGAAAAGATTTCCCGGAGGAACGTGACTTCTGTCGTAGTTCGTGAATGCGATCAAGATCATGAACGCAAGCGGGAGGATAGTAAAGATAGAGATGAGAAGTACAGGGAGCGAAAGCATCGTGATGTGATACTTGCCGTCGAGGAAGTCTGTCATTTCCTCTTTAAGAGTAAGGTTCTTCCTGCCTGCCTTCTGGTTCTGCTCAGCCTCGAAAGCTGCCTTTGTGTTGGCAACATATACGGCGATGAACACGATTGTGATAAGAATGGACATCGTACCGTAAAGAAGGATAAGCATCGAGTTATCGCCGGCAACCATCATCGGACGACCCGTTGCGGGGTTAATCTCCTGATGTGCCTGTGTTGTGCCGAGCGTGTCAAACTTGTTGAGATATACAAGACCGAAGTTCAGCATATACAGAATATACAGAACCTCAGCCGCAAGAAACGCGAGTCCCTTTCCGACCTGGCCTCTTGTGAAGTTGCCGAAGCCCATAACAAGATACGAGATCTTTGTACTCGCATCTCCGGACGCGAATCTTGAACCGTAGCCCTTTAGTCCCTCCACGAACGAGTTTCCAAGGTTCCTAAAGAATTTACCGATAGCAGCGAAGAAAGCCTTCACTCTGCCCGGAAGCAGTGAAAAAAACTCTTTGACCTTGTAGATAACTCGCTGAGCGGGAGAAAGCGACTTATATTCAATAAATGTCATTAGCTCACTCTCCTAATTTTTTGCGTAAAGGCACGGGCAGCGCCGGGGCGCCCTTTGCTGCCCGCACCAAAGTATCAAAGTGCTGTGGATCTGAATTTGAAAGGTAAAAGATTACTCGTCTCTTACGTTTGCGATAGTTGTCTTAATGAGCTCCTTAGCTGCTGCCTCGTCGAGCGGGTTGTCAGCGTCAACTACCTTGCTGCCGAATGTGCCGACAGGAGTCCAGAATGTTGCTGCAACGCCAACCTGCGGAACGGAGTTAGCGGACTGAGAAAGAATAGCGTTAAGAGCTTCGTCATTCTTAACGAGGTCGCTTTCTGCTACGACCTTATTGGACGGACCCCAGTTGAGCTTCTCTGCTCTTTCTCTCTGGCAGTCTTCGCCGGAAAGGAACTTAGCAAGCTCGATAGCTGTGTTCGGGTACTTTGTGCTGGAGTTTACGCCGAGGAGCTTATAACCAAACATATTAACGATCGGAGTGTCTGTGCCGTCAACGTTGATAGTCGGAAGAACTGTGAAGCCAGCGTTTTCGCCGAGAGCGTCTTTTGCACTGGAGAAGTTCCAGGAACCGTCGAAGCCGGCGCCTACAGTACCGGACTTAAAGCCGTCGACAACCTTTGTTACTTCGCCGTTGAGGAAGTTATCCTTGTATTCTACGAAAAGCTTGCTAAATGCGAGCATCGTCTTAACTACCTTGTCCTCGTCATACTCGGAGAACTTCTGAGTCTCGCCGTCTTCCTCGTAACCTTCGATCTTGAGTCCGCCCGTGAACATGAACAGGCAGGAGTAGTAACCGTTGCCTGCGTCCATAACGAACTTCTTGTTAGCTGCCTTACAAGCCTCGAGTGTACCCTCGAGCGTCTTAGCCTGCTCTGCGGAAACGACTCTCTTGTCGTAAACGAGGCAGTAGCTGTTGTCGCCCGTCTCGGGGTATGCCCAGATCTTGTCATCCTTCGTAGCTGCTCCTACGGAAGCTTCGCTGTTGGATGATGTTACGAAGTCCTTATCAGCGCCTGCTACTTCGAGGAGAGCGCCTGCTGTAACGAGCTTGTCGAGGTTGTCGCAAGCAAAGCCGAATACGTCTGCTGCTGCAGATGCGTCTGTGAGCACCTGTGTAGCGGAGTCAGCCTCGCCCTGAGGAACTACTTCGATCTGAACGTCGCCGTAGGACTTCATGTTCTCGGAGAACGTAGCGCACTGGGACTTAAGAACGTCCTGTACTGCGTCAGGTCCCCAAACTTTAAGGTTGATAGTGCCGCCTGCGCCTTCGCCGCCAAGCGGGTCTGTGCTTTCGGTAACCGATGTGTCACCGCCTGTTGCTGCCGATGTGTCACCGCCTGTCGGGGTATCCGGTGTAGCAGCGGGGCCGCAGCCTGCGAATGCGGTTACTGCCATCATAGCTGCAAGTGCGATGGCGCAAAATCTCTTTGTCTTGTTCATTTTCTTTTTCCTTCTTTCTGAAAAATAAAATAAATTATAGTTTACCCGGGTTTTCACCCTGTGCTGCCGCCGGTAAATGAGCGCCGTGATTTCCGATTGGGAAAAACTGCCCATAAAGTACGACAACGTCACTACATAAATAATAACATATGCACAGCTTTTTTGCAATATCTTTATACATTTTTATTGCACTAAATATATTATGGTTATTTTTTTGTGCATTTTAGATACCGAAGTTCCAATAAGTAGCACTTTGCACAACTGCACCGCACTTGATTTTGTCATTTTTCACAAAACTAGTTTGTGAATATTTGCCAAATAAAGTGGCATAAAACTTATCATTCCGAAAACCCATTCACCGATTATTCAGAAAAATGAAGAAATTTTTTCTCTTTTTAAGTTATTTTGTTAATATTCACAAGGCTTTGTAACCTACCGTGAAGGCTCCATGAAATAGCGCAAACAACGCGCCGCACAGCGCCTTTCCGCAAAATAATTTTCAGACAAAGGCGTGCCGCATTGACAAGACGGAGATAAAGTAGTATCTTAATATAAAAGGAAAGGCAAAAAAAGCCGCCGATGGCTCAACCGGGCAGCAGATGTGAGGAATACACGCCCGCAGCCTGCTATAATATAAATATTATACAGCATTTCAATCTGTAAATCAATAGGAAATTGAAAAAATTCTGTACATTTTTAATAATTTTTTCGCCTGACGTGAACAGTGGCTCGTCTAACTGCCGTCGGCGTATGGATTCTGTAAGGAGGACTCTCATGAAACTATCCGAACTTTTAAACGGCATCGAGTACACGCTCGAAAAGGGCAGCGCCGACAACGAGATCAACGATCTCGTTTATGATTCCAGAAATGTAAAGCCGGGCGACGTTTTCGTCTGCCTCAAGGGCTTCAACGTCGACGCCCACAAATTCGCGGCATCCGCTGTGGAGAACGGAGCCAAGGCTGTCGTTCTGAGTGACCCGCTCGAGCTTGACTGCGAGACTGTCGTCAAGGTGGACGACACGCGCGCCGCGCTCGCCGTGCTATCGGCAAACTTCTTTGGCAACCCGGCAAAGGAGCTTATCTCTATCGCCATCACCGGCACGAAGGGCAAAACGACGACCGCCGCAATGATCAAATCTATACTCGGCGCGGCAGGCATCAAGACGGGAACGATCGGAACGCTTGGCGTAGTCATTGGCGACGAGATACACAAAACGAACAACACGACCCCCGAGTCGTTCGAGATACAGCAGGCTCTTCGCAAAATGATCGACGAGGGCTGCAAGGCGTTCGTTATCGAGGCTTCTTCGCTCGGCTTAAAGTGGCACCGCACCGACGCTGTTTTCTACGACTACGGCGTTTTTACGAATTTTTCGGATGACCACATCGGCGAGGCGGAGCACGCCACGATGGAAGAGTACCTCGCGTGCAAGAAGCTTCTTTTCAAGCAGTGCAGGCTCGGGCTTCTCAACCGTGACAGCCAGGTGTTTGACAGCGTAGCAACCGACGCCGACTGCCCGATCGAGACATTCGGCTTTGACGAAAGCTGTGATGTTTACGCGTCAAACGGCGAGCTTACGCGCCGCCCGGGCTTCCTCGGCGTTTCTTTCGACGTCAACGGCTACGACAATTACCGTGTGAACGTCGGCGCTCCGGGCAAATTCAACATCTACAACGCGCTTGCTGCCATCGCCGTCTGCCGTCACTGCGGAGCAGACAAAGCCGCGATCTGCAAGGGTCTTGAAGACTTTAAGGTCAAGGGCAGGGTCGAGCCTGTACAGGTAAGCGACCGTTTTACGCTGCTCATCGACTACGCGCACAACGCGCTCAGCATGGAAAACGTGCTTTCTACGCTTCGCAAATACGAACCGAACCGCCTTATCACGCTGTTTGGTGCAGGCGGCAACCGCCCGAAGGTTCGCCGCTTTGAGATGGGCGAAACGTCCGGCAGGCTCAGCGACCTTTCGGTCATCACCGAAGACAACTCACGCTTTGAGGACGTAAACGACATTCTCGACGACATCGAGACAGGTCTTGCAAAGACAGACGGCAAGTTCGTCCGTATTCCCAACAGAAAGGACGCTATCCGCTACTGCATCAGGAATGCGCAGGACGGCGACATCATCGTGCTTGCCGGCAAGGGTCACGAGGATTATCAGGAGATAAAGGGCGTAAAGTACCATATGGACGAACGCGAGCTTATTGCCGAGATACTTGCCGAGGAATAAGGGCAAAAACCATCAGCGTATATTAATTTACCACTGTTCACAACTTAAGGTGATCTGTTAGTTTTTTTATTATCTTTAAAGCCTTTTGCAGTGGGCTTTCCGGTCGCCCCCCTGCACCCCTTCGGATTAAAAAATATTAGGGAACCACTGCATAAATCACGTCCTGCGGACTGAGCACCAAACTTGCTTGCATCTTTCGGTCAAATTGAACTCAAAAGCCTTGAAATACGTCAGTATTACTGCGGCTTTT
>ONFG01000013.1 GCA_900317025.1 uncultured Eubacteriales bacterium
CCGATATTTACGCGGAAAAGAGTGAATGTATAATTTTTTACATAATCTAATCACATTAAATGAGCTTTTTTATTGACTATTTGATTTTATAGTGTTACAATGATATAGAAAGACAATTTAATGATGGGTAATTGCGATCTTTTATGTAATGATTGAAAGCCTCAAAGCCGCGGTGGCTTACCGTTTCTTGTGCAGGCCGTATAGTATAGTTCGAGTTTAATATCGTGTTGATAATGTAAGCCGGGAAGCCCAGGAGGGATGGTATGGATTTTAAAACGTATGTTCAGAGCGTGGTCGCTTCGTATGTCGAAAAAGAGGACAGTAATGTTATTTTTATCAAGCATTACAATACGTTGGACATCACCAAAAAGGAGATACTCGCCGAAGTCGATAAGGTGAGCGATAAGGTGTTCCTTTATCACGAATACGAGATGCACGAGATGCACGGTACCTTTGATCCATTCCTCCTGTGGATACGGCAGTGCTACGACGTCTATTATAAGGGCAAGATGACAGTTGAATACTTTTTGAGACAGTGCAACGTTTATTCGATGCATATCGAGCCTCTTGCCGGGTATATACGCAACGATGAGTGCTCCAGAAGAGAGGATGTACTGCATTTTGAGATCCAGTATGAGGCCTACAGAATGCAGCAGAATATCATCAGTATCATGGAGTATATCTCCAAGGAACACCACCTTGTGCTTATCCTCTCAAAGTTCCACCTTGCGCCGTACAGCACCATTCGCCTGTTCCGCTATATGATCGACCAGTCGGTCCATATTCACGCGATACTGATGTATAATGACGAGTTCATCATCGCGGATTACAAGAAATCGGTATGGGACGAGCTTTTCAAAGAGGTCGAGAACCAGGATCTCCAGCTTGAGTGGGGCAGCCTCGACAGCGAAAAGACGATGGACGTTCAGGACGACTTCTGGTTTGACAAGAACTCGAAGGAGGAGTATCTCTTAAAGCTGAGGAATATGTACTATACGTTCTCGCTTCAGGACGCTTACTACTACCTAAACGATATAATGAACCGCTTTGACGAAAAGACTATCTGGCTCAGTAAAGACGAGCATATCTGGCTTTTGCAGCTCTTTGCGCTGGTAGATATGGACCTTGGTCTTGTGGATTACGCCCTTGTAAACTGCGACAAGCTGACCGATATGCGCTGCCATAAGAGCGATAATAAGCTTATCCGATACAGATACTACTACAGCTGCGCAAGAGCTAGAATGATAGCGTCTCAGATCAAGCCGGTCGAGGAGTACTGCAAAAAGTGTGTAAGCATCGCCAACGAGATGGGCGACAGCTTCCTCGCGTATAAGGCGGAGATCGTTCTTTGGGCCGCTTACTGCGGTATCGGGCAGGACATCTTTGAATATAATTTTAATCATGAGATAGACCTTAGCTTTGTCGAGAAGGCGAAGACCTACGGCTTTACAAATATCCTCGCGTATCTTTACGTTTTCGGATTTGAAAACGATGAGGAGTCGATCAACTTGATCGCGGCAGGCAAGAAGGAGCCGTACTACTTTAATTTGGGCATTGAAGCCGGAACGAAGATCGGCAACGACAACTTTCTTATGAACGCCTACATGAAGAACATCATTCTCTATTCGAGAATGGGTCACCACGGCTTTGTAAGAGAGATGTACAAGAAGAGACTCGCTGTTCTGAGGCGCCCGAACCCGCTTCGCGAAGCCCATATGCTCGCGGGGCTGGGCTACAACAGCATCATCATGGAGAACTACGAGAAGGCTCACAGCTACCTCATGCAGAGCGTTCTCAATCTTACCGACCTTGAAAAGCCCGACGACGTTATGAATTCGCTCTACAACCTGGCAATGAGCCATTTCGTTGCGGAGGATTACCGCTCGGCGATAAACGTTATAGAGCTGATAATAAAAATGATGAAGGAGATGGGCAGCAGGTCCATCAATGCCTGTAGCACCACAAAGCTTTACGGCCTTATTGCCGCAAGCTGCTATTATCAGAGAGAGTATTACAATACATATTACTTTATGAGCAAGATTGAGGTCATCGTCGAGCATATGCTCAAGATCCTTGCGGACGAGGGTGTCTGGGACGAGGACTTCCTTATCTATCACCTCGTGAAGGGAATGCTTTACAATTACGAAAACAAGTTCGAGCTTTGCCAGACCGAGTTTGACGAGGTCTACGCGATACTTAAAAGATCGTCGAGCGCGAGGTTCTTTGCCGTTCCGATCTACGCGATGGAGCAGGCGTCGCTCTACCTAAAGCAGGGCATTAAGGAGAAGGCGGACGCAGCCATAGAAGAGGCGATAGCTTACTGCGACCGCGAGGGCTACGAGCGCAAGAAGAGAAGGCTCCAGTATTTCGCGCAGCACGGAGTGCGGCGTACCGACCCGATCGTGCATGAGACTGACGCGCTCCCGATAGACCGGATACTCCAGATAGCAAAGCAGGCAGGGACCCAGATCAAGCTTACAAAGCGCGAGAAGGATATCAAGTTCCTTACTGTTTTGCAGGAGGCGATTAGCCGAGAAAACATGAACGTAGACGATCTCTACGTGAACACCTCGGCGGTCATCAAGAACAGCTACAGCCTAGACGAGATCGTGATACTCCGCCGCAAGGACGGCAAGCGGGAGCTGATGCACAACAGCGGAAGCAGCGGCTTGTCGGATGAAGAGTTTGACAGTATCTTTGATTTCTTCAAGACTTACAAGCAGGCGTTTTTGACAAACAGGGTCGACAAGAACTTCACGCAGTTTCTTCCGGTCATGCAGGCCTTTGACGAAAAAATGATAATGTCGATGGTCGGTATACCGATCATCGAGCAGTCCGGCACGGAGAACGTCTTTATCGGCACAGTAAAGATAAAGCGCAGAACGATCAGCGGAAACTCGATACTGAGCAGCGAAGACCTTATGATACTGAAATTTGCGTTCAGCCAGTTCTGTGAAATGATGAGACGGATTGATAGCCGCCTTATGATCGAGCAGATGAATCAGCAGCTCGAGCAGTCGGCGATCACAGATCATCTTACCGGCATCACCAACAGAAGCGGATTCAGCAAGCAGGCCGAGATCATCTGCTCTCAGAGCAGCAGCAGCAACAATATTCTGCTTTACCTCGATCTGGACAACTTCAAATATTACAACGATACGTTCGGTCACGAGGTCGGCGACCTTGTTCTTGTGACGTTTGCCGAGATTTTCAAGCGCATGACTCAGGGGAAGGGATTGGCCGTAAGATACGGCGGCGACGAATTCATCATCCTGCTTTACAATAAAACCGAGCAGGACGGCGTTGTGTTTGCCGAGCAGATCTACAACGAGATAAAGGACGGCTTTGTCGAGAGGATCAAAAGAAAGCTCAACATGGAGATAACGATCCCCGACGAGAGAAAGATCTCCTGCTCTATCGGTATTGCGTCGTTCAAAGGCGGATCGAAGGAGGAGATGGAAACGGCGCTCAACAGAGCCGACCAGATGCTCTATTACGTAAAGCGTCACGGCAAGTCTAACTACAAGCTTTATGAAAAGGATGAGCAGTCGGCGTAAAGCGCGGAGTTCATCAAAAGTGGATACGATAAAATGAAAGGGCAGGAGCGATAAAAGCTCCTGCCCCTTGGTTGGTTTATTTAGCTTGCGTTTGTGCGCGCAAAGGCGAACTCTTCAAACTCTTCCTTCGGCATGGGCTTTGCGAAGAAGTAGCCCTGGAAGAGCTTGCAGCCCACGTTGGAAAGCTGAGAGTACTGATGCTGAGTCTCTACGCCCTCGGTAAGCGAGACGATATCAAGCTCGTCGGAAAGCTTGATGATGTTTCTGATGATCGTCTGAGCCTTATCGCTGTTGTCGGAATCCGAAAGCATTCTGTCCAGCAGCCGAAGCGGGCGGTAGTGAAGCGAGAAGAAAAAGACCAGCAAGCCGAAAACCCCGAAGCCGATCATCGAACGATCAACGGGCGTTCGCGAGAATATGTAAAACGTCTCCCAGATCGCTACAAGTACCATTGAAACAAGGATAACGGAGTATCGCTCATGGTATATCCTGGCGGCCTTTTTCGTGCCGATGATAAAGATCAGTACAACGCTGCAAAATACGGCGTAGTCGACGATGCGATGCAGCGTCTGACCAAAATAGGGGATAAGCCTGTAGTACGGATTCTCCTGTACCTCGACCGTCTCGATGTTGAAGGCGTGGCCGAATACCGGATTGAAGAGGAGCTGTATCGTGTCGGCGACCGGAAGGATATACATGAAGGTTGGGACCTTTTGCCCGTTTCCTGTGCCGTAGAAGTATTTCGCCGCGAACTTCATAAGCGCCATCATAACGAGGTTCATTCCGATGAAATAAATGTAATACCCGACAAGAGCGCTCTCCCTGACGGTTGAGCCGATAATTATGAGATTGCCGATCATGGGCGGTATAAGGGCGATATCAAGCAGCCCTACCGCTTTGCCTATTGATTTTTGCGATCTGAAGCTTTTTACGGAGCAAAAAATGAGCGCCGCAATAAGTATCGAAAAAACTACGGAAAATCCGATCCTTATATTCATTTGACATCACCTACCTGCTTTAAGGAAGAAAACCGGGTATGTGTATGATCTCTGCCCGGACAGCGCTGCTGTCGCGAAAGAGATGTCAAAAAGAAGGCTGAGTTTGGTTTTTCGGTAAAAAAGTTTGCATATGTAACAAAGACGACAGCAAAATGTGGATTCTAATTCAACCTTTTTAATGATAATACCATATTATGGTCGCGTAGTCAATTGGTTAATGAGAATATTATTTTGCAAATCTACAAATTTTATGGGGAATAAACGCATAGGTGTGTAACTCCGCAGGGAAGCCCTCGGCGCGGAGTGCTAAGGAAAAGTAATATGGAGCTTAGAAAAACCTTTAATGAAGACGAATATAATTACGATAAGGCGCGCCCCGGCTATCCGGAGGAATTGTTTGACGATATTTTCAGGTACAGCGGCGTGTCAAAGGGCAGCAGCGTTCTGGAGATCGGCATAGGAACGGGGCAGGCAACGCTGCCTTTTCTGAAAGCGGGCTGCCGCGTGAGCGCGGTGGAGCTTGGCGACAGGCTCGCCGAGTATTGCAGGAGAAAGTTTTCCTCATACAAAAACTTTGATGTTGAAAACTCCGACTTCATGGAAGCCGCGCTTATAAACGCGCCCTTTGACCTGATCTACAGTGCGACGGCTTTTCATTGGTTACCGAAGGAAAGCGGCTGCGCTAAAGTGAGGTCGCTGCTAAAGCCGGGCGGCGCCGCGGCGCTTTTCTGGAATCACCCGTTTGTCGGGAACGAAAACGACGAGACGAACCGCGCAAGCATGGCGGTATATAAAAAGCACCGTCCCGGCGACAAAACGCCGGTCGCCTTCGATGAGTTCGTGTGCGGGGAGATGGTGCGGGAGCTGAAGCTTTACGGGTTTACCGATATTGAAGCGAAGATCTACCGCAGAGTGCGCACTCTTTCAAGCGCGCAGTATGTCGATCTCATAAGAACATATTCCGACCATAACGCGCTGCCCGCAGAAGTGAAGAACGCATTTGAAAATGATATGAAGGCTGCCGTTGACAGCGTGGGAGGAAGCATAAACATTTACGATACGATTGACTTGTATCTCGCAAGATGAAAAAACACCCTCGGGCATATACCCGAGGGCATTTTTTAAGAAGAGATCATTCTTCCGATGCTGCTGTTTCGTATGCGTCCTGAACGAAGTGCGCTTTGTCGTCGGAGAGACCGTCGATAACTGCCTTCAGATCGGTGAACTGCTGCTCGGTGCAGTGGACTTTGATGACCTTTATAGCCGAGGTGCGCGCCATCCAGTTTGCGTTTTCGTCCTTTATGATGTCGCTCATCGTATTGTAGAGATCCTCGGTATCGAAGTAGGTTGCCTTAGCTTTCCAGTCGTCATACTTTGTGTCCGCTTTGCTGGAGAGAAGGCTTACCGCCGACCAGTACGGTCTGTCGTCAGTTCTTGGGGTCGCTTTGTAGTAGTCCATGGAAGCCTTGTAGGCCTTTTCACTCGTCTGCTCGTGGAACGGGTAGTCATACCAAAGGGTCAAAAGACCGTCGAGGCAGCCTCTTTGTACCGAGGTTGGCGTGGACTCGTCGTTGAGTACCTCAACGAGCGGGTCGATGACCTTTTCGTCGCCGAGCTTTCCGGCACGCTGGCAAGCCTCAGCCCTTACGGTCTCGTTCTCGTCGTTCATCATACCGATGATTTTGTCGACCGTACCGTCGACTCCCTGGGACCATGTGTTGCCGATAGCGATGGCAGCTCTGAAGCGAAGCTTCGGGTTCTCGCTGTCCGCCATGCGGAAGGCGAATTCGGCGATAGAGGGATCCTTTTTAAGCTCGTTGCTCAAAGCGTCGATCGCGCAGTAGAGAACGTAATTATCCTCCTCTGTTTTGAGAAGTTCCTTTGCAAGCTCGAGATTGTTGTCTGAAACGCCGAAGAGCGACGACATCATAGAGAGACCGTAGCCTCTTACCTGCGGGTATTCACTGGCGAGAAGGTCGCCGATATAATCGCCGGAGTCAGGTCTTGCGCTGTACTCGATACCCTTGAGCGCCTCGTCGGTGATGTTCTCTGCAAGACCCATGTAGTTGACCTGCTCCTCGTCGTCGACGATATCGACAAAGCGGTAGGTCATGATAAGATCCTTGTACTCGTCCGCGGTAACGCTGCTGATGTCCTTGATCCGAGCAAGGAGATCCTCTGACGTCATGGTGTCGTACTTCTCCTTTGTAAGCCCGTTTTCGTCGGCTGCTTCGGAAGAAGCCTCTTCACCGGACTGCCCGGAGCTGTCGGCTGCCGAGGATGTCTCCGCTTGACTTGCCGGTTCGCTTCCTGCGCCGGAGCCGCTGCTGCAGGCTGCCATGGCAAGGAGCATCGATACCGCGATGATCGCTGCTGTGATTCTTTTCATTATATTTCCTCACTTATTCCTTTTTCGGAGTTTTAATGGATAAAACATCAAATATGCTGCACATTAAGTGTATCATAACGCATAAGTGTTTGTCAATCCATCATGCGGCGGAAATGCTCGTCACAGGCTTTTTCCAGAGCCTTTACGATGATGCGCAGCGTTTTGATGCGGGCGTACTTTTTGTCGTTCGATTCGATGATATACCAGGGCGCGTTTTTTGTGCTCGTTTTTTGCAGCATCTCGTTTACCGCTACTTCATACTGATCCCATTTCTCGCGGTTGCGCCAGTCCTCGTCGGTTATCTTCCACTGCTTTTCGGGCGTGTTCTCGCGCAGCGTGAAGCGCTCGAGCTGCGTATCCTGGTCGATGTGGATCCAGAATTTCAGCACGACTGCGCCCCAGTCGGTAAGCATTCGCTCAAACTCGTTGATCTCGTTGTAGGCGCGTTTCCAGTCTTTTTCGGAACAGAAGCCCTCCAGCCGCTCTACCATAACGCGCCCGTACCAGGTGCGGTCGAAGATGCATATATGACCGGTGCGGGGCAGGCGCGTCCAGAAGCGCCACAAAAACTGGCGGCGCAGCTCGTGAGGCAGCGGCGAAGCGATCGGGTGAACGTCGAAGCCTCTCGGATCGAGAGGATAAGCCACTCGGCGGATATTGCCGCCCTTTCCGGCGGCGTCCCAACCCTCATAGCAGAGGATAACGGGGATTTTCTTGCGGTAGATTATGTTGTGAAGGTCGCTGAGCCTTGTCTGGAGCTTTTTAAGCTCTTTTTTGTACTCCTCGTCGTCGAGCGTGGGCGAGAGGTCTACGTCCGCAAGCTTTGGCATCTCTTTGAGAGGGAAGTCCTCTTCGTAAGGCTCGCCGGTGTAGCGCCCCGATTCAAGGCCGCTGTCGATCCTGCGAACGAGCAGCTGCATGGCATTCCTGACGGCTGTCTTGCGGCGGCTGCCGTCAAGAACGTGCCAGGCGACGATATCGTCGGTGTTGTCCATGAATTCGTCGTAAGCTTCCATGAAGCGCTTATATTCTTTATATTGCCACAGGTCTTCGCGGGTGACGCGCCACTCCGTTTCGGGGGCTTCGGCGAGCGCCTGCAGGCGGGAGAGCTGCTCGTCTCTGTCAATGTGCAGGAATATTTTAAGGATCAGGTAACCGGAGTTGCGAAGCTGCCGCTCAAACTCGTTTACCTGCCTCACGCGGCTGCGGTACTCCGTTTTGGTTATCTCGTGGCGCAGATACTTGCGCACTGCGTTTTCCATCCAACCGGAGTCGAGAAACGTGCTCTTTCCCTGCTCGGGGATAGCGTTCATATACGGGTACAAAAACGGGTAGCGGCAGTCTGCCTCTGGCGTTACGACGTGGGAGACGACATTGTAGAACCTCGGGTCGATCTCGCAGATAAGCTCCTTTATTAGGCTGCCCTTTCCGGCAGCAGCCCAGCCCTCGATCAAGACGATAACGGGCAGCCCGGCGTCGCGCAGAAGCTGCTGCTGCCCGAGCAGCTTTTCGCGAAGTGCTTTCAGCTCCGTATTAAGAGCCTCTTTGTCTTCTCTTTTGTTCTTCTCAAAATCCTTCAGCATAAGCCCAAGCCTCCTTTTGTTATGCGTTTTGATGAGCGGACATATTTACTTATACTAATCTTATCGTATTATATCGTATTTGTCAACAATTATGTGATTTTTAGTTAAAATCTTATAAACAAATCTTACAAATAACTGCGTTTTTAACAATGAAAAACATTGCTCCGCTTGTAATGTTGTGTTTGGCTTTTACTGGTATTGTATTCTTCGGAGCTGAGTTTTTTATATATGATGTTAGGATTATACACAAAAATAAAAAAGCTCTTGTTTGAAAAAAGTACATATGTTATAATGAAAGCATGAAGAGTCTTATGCTGTGAGCGGCAGAAAGACAGATATATCAAAGACAGGAGGAATTACATGGAAAGCAGGATCTTTGACGTTGCCGTGATCGGGGCTGGCGTTATCGGCTGCGCGGCTGCACGCGAGCTTTCGAGATACAAGCTCTCGGTTGCGGTGCTGGAGCGAGAGAGCGACGTCTGCGAGGGTACGAGCAAGGCGAACAGTGCGATAATCCACGCGGGCTTCGACGCTGTTCCCGGAACGCTCAAAGCGAGGTTTAACGTCGAGGGGAACAAGATGATGGACGGTGTTGCCGAGGAGCTTGATATTCCCTTCAAGCGTAACGGAGCTATGGTAGTCTGCTGGAAGGAGAGCGAAATGTCGAAGATTGAAACGCTTTACGAAAGGGGTGTTTCAAACGGCGTTGAGGGGCTTAGAATCTTAACGGGAAACGAAGCCCGAGCTATGGAGCCGGCGCTCTCTAAGGACGTATACGCCGCGCTTTACGCGCCGACGTCAGGCATAGTCTGCCCCTTTGAAATGACGATAGCCTTCGCCGAGAACGCCTGTAAAAACGGTGCTTCGTTCAGCTTCTCGACAGAGGTCACGGGCATTGAGCGAAGCGGCGAAGAATTTGTTATCGCGACGAGCAAGGGCGAGTTCAGGGCAAAGGCAGTGGTAAACTGCGCCGGAGTCCACGCCGACGAGATACACAATATGACAGAAAAAGCGGACTTCTCGATATCCGCGCGCAAGGGCGAATATATGCTGCTCGACAAGAGCGCAGGGGGGCTTGTGAAAAACACGATCTTTCAGGTGCCGACCGAGATGGGCAAGGGCGTGCTCGTTTCGCCGACCGTTCACGGCAACCTCATCGTAGGACCCACAGCCGAGGATATCGGCGACAAGGAGGATATCTCCACGACTCGCCAAGGGCTTGAAGCGGTGAAAAGGGTGTCGGCGCTCTCCGTTTCGGGCGTGCCGTACAATAAGGTCATCACATCGTTTTCGGGGCTTAGGGCGACGGGCAGCACCGGTGACTTCATTATCGAAGACCACGACGGCTTTATCGACGCCGCCGGCATAGAATCGCCGGGCTTGAGCAGTGCGCCCGCGATCGCGAAGCACCTTGCAAAGCTCGTTTGCGCCAGGCTTGTGCCCGAAGAGAAGACGGACTTTGACCCGAAGCGCAAGGGCATACCGAAGCTTGCGCAATTAAGCTTTGAAGATCGAAAGGCGCTCATTGACGAGCGCCCCGACTACGGTCAGATCGTCTGCCGCTGCGAGCAGATAAGCGAGGGCGAGATACTCGACAGCATTCGCAGACCGCTCGGCGCCACGACGCTCGACGGCGTAAAGCGCAGAGTTAGAGCGGGCATGGGCAGGTGTCAGGCGGGCTTCTGTTCGCCGAGGGTGATCGAGCTTCTGGCAAAAGAGCTTCACATACCGCAGTGGGAGGTGAAGAAGAATGGATAAACATTCACTTGTTATCATAGGCGGAGGTCCCGCGGGAATGGCAGCCGCAATAGAGGCGCGCAAAAGCGGCATTGACGATATCGTGATATACGAGCGTGACGTTCAGCTCGGCGGAATTCTTAACCAGTGCATTCACAACGGCTTCGGTCTTCACACCTTCAAGGAGGAGCTTACAGGCCCCGAGTACGCCGGGCGCTTCATCGAGCAGACCGAAAAGCTGGGAATACGCTTTGAAACGGGCAGCATGGTGCTTTCCGTAAGCCGCAACAAGGAGATAACTGTAGTCAGCCGCAGCGCAGGGCTTAAAACGGTAAAGGCAGACGCCGTTATCCTCGCTATGGGTTGCCGTGAGCGCCCGAGAGGCGCGCTCAATATTCCCGGAATGCGTCCGCAGGGAGTGTATACCGCGGGAACGGCTCAGAAGATGGTAAACTGCGAGGGCTGGGTGCCGGGCAAGGAGGTCGTTATCCTCGGTTCGGGCGACATCGGGCTTATCATGGCTCGCAGAATGACGCTGGAGGGCGCACACGTAAAGGTAGTAGCCGAGCTTATGCCGTATTCCGGAGGGCTAAAAAGAAACATCGTGCAGTGCCTTGACGACTACGATATCCCGCTGAAGCTCAGCCACACCGTCGTTGACATCAAGGGCAGGCGCAAGCTTGAGGGCGTGACGATCGCCGAGGTAGACAATACCGGCGCGCCGATACCGGGTACGGAGGAATACTATTCCTGCGACACGCTGCTGCTTTCGTGCGGGCTTATCCCGGAGAACGAGCTTTCCCTCGGCGCGGGAGTTTCAATCAACTCGGCGACGAACGGTCCGATAGTAGACGACAGACTGCAAACGAATGTCGAGGGCGTTTTCGCCTGCGGCAACGTGCTTCACGTTCACGATCTCGTCGACTTCGTTTCGGAGGAATCCGGGCGTGCGGGACGAAGCGCAGCGGATTATTTAAAGCGCGGCGGAAAGAAGGAAAACCCGGAAAAGTGCGTCACTGTCACCGCCGGAGAAGGCGTTCGCTACACGGTGCCGTCGACGATAGACGCGGCGAATATCTGCGACAGCGTACATCTGCGCTTCCGTGTGAGAAACGTTTACAAGGGCTGCTCGATAGTTGTCGCGGCAGGCGAGCGGGAACTTATAAGGAAGAAGAAAAAGATCATGGTGCCGAGCGAAATGGAAGAGGTGCTCCTTAAAAAGGAGCTTCTAACAGACGTTGACGGCATCACCGTAACAATAACGGGAGGCGGCGTATGATAAGAAATATGATTTGTATAGGCTGCCCGATGGGCTGCGAGCTGACGGTCGAGGTCGAAAACGGAAAAGCCGTCTCGGTAAGCGGCAACGGCTGTGCAGTCGGCAAGAGGTACGCCGAGACCGAGGTCTCCGCGCCAACGAGAATGGTAACGTCAACGGCGATCGCCGAAAACGGCACGCCCGTTCCGGTGAAGACGAAGACTGCCGTCCCGAAGGAGAAGATATTCGACGTGGTGAATGCGATAAAGTCCTCCGAGGTAGGGCTTCCCGTTTCAATCGGCGACGTGCTGATTGAAGACGCCGCGGGAACGGGAGTTCAGATTGTCGCGACAAAACGTGTGGAATAGTCAATATAATATGGAGCAATGCGCCCCCGGGAGCCGATTCAAAGGTCGGCTTTCGGAGGAATTTTGCTTACCCGGTGTTATACCATGTATAGCTGTATGCGATGGAAATGTAATGAGGCACAAAAAGGTGAAATTTGGCTGCTGTTATTCCTCATGTTTGATTGAGTTTGCTTGACTTTGCTCAAATTAGTGCTATTATTTATACTAAACTCAATTAAAAAGCTTTAAAAGCTTTTTATAGCGCCGCAGGCGCGTTTAAGTTTGTATGAGATGGGATGACGCGCTTTGCGCGGCATCAGCGTGCAAAGCACGCGCATTTCAAATTAAAGCATTTAATTTGAAATTAGTATTATTCAAGAGGTGACCGAAAAGGGTTCACGTCGTTTGTCCTCGCAGTCAGCAGCAAATTTCGCGTCGTCAGTGCGATCATGTTTTCCGAGCTTTCGAGGTGCTGCATTATAACCGACCGGAGATTCGCCGAGAAAACGGTCATAAAGGAGGTAATGTGATTGGTATATACGGTAACGCTCAACCCGTCGATAGACTACATCGTGCGGCTCGACAAATTTGTAAACGGCATTACCAACAGAACGACGTCGGAGGAGTACTATTTCGGCGGCAAGGGCATCAACGTTTCGTGCGTGCTTGCCGAGCTTGATATCGACAGTACCGCCTTCGGCTTTACAGCGGGCTTTACCGGCGAAGCGATCGAGAACGGGATAAGGAACGACAGGATATTCACCGATTTCATTCGTCTGAGAAACGGCGTTTCGAGGGTGAACGTCAAGATAAAGGCAGAAGCCGAAACGGAGATAAACGCACAAGGGCCCCACGTTGAAGACAACGAGCTGGAGGAGCTGATGAAGAAGCTCGACAGGCTGAAGGACGGCGACACGATCGTCCTTGCGGGAAGCATTCCCAACACGCTGCCCGACGACACCTACGAGCGCATCCTCGAAAGGGTAGAGGGCAAAAGGATCAGGGCCGTGGTCGATGCCACAAGGAAGCTGCTTTTAAATTCGCTGAAATACAAGCCGTTCCTCATAAAGCCCAACAAGCAGGAGCTTTCGGAGATCTTCTCGGCAGAGGTCAATACCCGGGAGGATATCGTAAGCTACGCTTTGAAGCTTCAGGAGCTGGGCGCGCAGAACGTGCTCGTTTCGCTCGGCGGAAAGGGGGCTTTGCTCGTTGATGAATTCGGAAAGCAGCACACCTGTGGCGTACTTAAAGAGAAGGTCATAAACACCGTCGGCTCGGGCGACTCGATGGTGGCGGGGTTCATCGCCGGGTGCGAAAGAAAGAACGATTACGACTACGCTTTGAAGCTTGGTACTGCCTGCGGCAACGCTACGGCGTTCCTGAACGGGCTTGCAACGAAAGAGAAGATCGCCGAGCTGATGGAGCAGCTCGGATAAGATATTTATTATACTGAGAAGGAGGATGACAATATGCGTATTGCCGATCTGCTAAAGGAAAAAGGCATTACCGTCGGCGTTTCTGTTGTCGACAGGAGCGCGGAGATAGATAAGTTCATCTCGCAGCACGAAAAAAAGGGGCAGCCTCAGCGACGCCGCTAACGGCGTTTGAGGCTGCCGGCAACAGTGCCTTCGGTACGGTGAATTCCGTTGCGGCTTGGTTCAAGACGATCGGCGGATATGCGTTCAACTTCATGCTGCCGCTTGCGGGCTTTGGAATGGTAGGGGTTATGATGTGCGCTGTAAACCCGATTATGGCAGTTATCAATGCAGGCTTAAACAACGATCTTACGTGGCTGAGCGACTACAATTTCGGCATACTCCTCGGCTGCATTCTCGGTGCGCCGCATCGTTTTTTTGAAAGATTTCATATAAGGTGTTGACACGTACGCCGCGAATTGCTATAATATAGTTGAACAACTGCTCAACTAATGATAAGGAGGCGATCGAATGAACGAGAAAGAGACCTGCGGCTGCGAGGTCATCCACGAAGAGGCGGTAAAGTCTGCCGCAAAGAAGCTGCTTGACGAGAGCGTCTACCAGGATCTGGCATCGCTTTTTAAGCTGTTCGGCGACCCGACGCGCCTGCGCATACTTCACGCACTCGAGCATGAGGAGCTTTGCGTGTGCGACATCGCCGCGCTGTTGGGGCTTACGAAGTCGGCAGTCTCGCACCAGCTCAAGGCACTGAGGCTTGCAAATCTCGTGAAGTTTCGCCGCGAGGCGCAGACTGTATACTATTCCCTCGCCGACTCCCACGTAAAGACGCTTATCAACATCGGTCTGGAGCATCTTATGGAGTGACCGCCTGCGGAGCATTTATTCCGCAGAGCGGATATTTTCGGAAACGTAGTTGAACAATTGAACAACTAATGACTTTAGAAGGGCGTGAGCTTATGAGTAAGAATAAGCGGAAGCATTCAAAGAATACAGAAAAAGACAAAGCAATGAACCACGACCACGAACATGAGCACGAACACCACCATGGTGAGCACTGCGGCTGCGGTCATGACCACGAACATGAGCACGAACACCACCATGGTGAGCACTGCGGCTGCGGTCATGACCACGAACATGAGCACGAACACCACCATGGTGAGAACGCAGACGGCTGTGCCAAGAAATTCGTTTTCAAGCTTAACGAGTTGGACTGCCCGCACTGCGCCAGCCAGATCGAGGCGGAGCTTGAACGCACAGAGGGCGTTGAGGTCGCCGAGATAAATCTCGTTACGCAACAGCTAACGATAGGTCTCGCAAAGTCTTTCAAGGGCGACGCCTACAAAGAGGCGGTCAGGGCGGTGAAGCGCTTTGAGCCTGAGGTCAATGTCATCGACGAAAGCGGAGAAGAGGGCGGCGAGAGTGCGTCTCTTATGAAAAAGCTCATGAGCGAAAAGGCGGTCATTGTTCGCTTTATCGTCGGCGCTGCGCTTTACGCGACCGGCATGTGCCTTTCGCATTTCGGCGGCGCGCATGTGTATGTGTATCTTCCGGTGCTTGTCGCTGCGTATGCCGTGCTCGGCATTGATGTTGTAGTCGGCGCGGTCAGAGGCATATTCGGCGGTCGCGTCTTCGACGAGAGGTTTTTGATGACGGTGTCGACCGTAGGCGCATTTGCGATCGGCGAATACCCTGAGGCAGTCGCTGTCATGCTGTTCTATCAGATCGGAGAGTTCTTCCAGAGCCTTGCCGTTAAAAGATCGAGGCGCTCGATCTCCGACCTTATGGATATCCGCCCCGACAGCGCAAATGTGCTTCGCGGCGGCAAGACGATCGTAGTCTCACCTGAAGGAGTTAAGGTTGGCGAGACGATCGTCGTAAAGCCCGGCGAACGCATACCTCTCGACGGAGTAATTATTGACGGCGAAACGGCGCTCGATACGCGCGCTCTTACCGGCGAATCGCTGCCGAGGTCCGCGGCTGTTGGCGACGAGGTGCTCTCCGGCTGCATCAACGAATCGGGCGTTATCAAGGTTAGAGTCGAAAAGCCGTTTGGCGAATCGACAGCTTCAAAGATACTCGACCTCGTCGAGAACGCCGCAGGGCGAAAAGCCCCCACCGAGAACTTTATCTCCGTCTTCGCAAGATATTATACGCCCGCAGTTGTTATCATGGCGGTGCTGCTTGCGGTGGTTCCTCCGCTTGTGCTTGGCGGCGGCTGGGCGCAGTGGGTTCGCAGGTGCTTTGTGTTCCTCGTAGTTTCCTGCCCGTGCGCGCTAGTTATCTCTATACCGCTTACATTCTTCGGCGGTATAGGAGCTGCGTCAAAACGCGGAGTGCTCGTCAAGGGCGGCAATTACCTTGAAGCGCTCAATTACGTCGACACCGTCGTGTTTGACAAAACAGGAACGCTTACAAAGGGCGAGTTCAAGGTTACAAAGCTAATTTCCGAGGAAGGCGTGACCGAGGACGAACTGCTGAGACTTGCGGCGGCTGCCGAGAAGCTTTCAAACCATCCGATCGCCCGCTCTATAACGTCAGCTTTCCCGGGCGCGGGGGAGCTTGACGTCAAGAATTACAAGGAGCTTGCGGGCGGCGGCGTAAGCGCCGAGCTCGACGGCGAAAAGCTCTGTGCGGGCAGCGCCCGCCTTATGAAGGAGCAGGGCATTTCCGTAAACGAGGTGGGAGATGCCGGAACGATCGTTTACATTTCAAAGGATAAAAAGCCGCTAGGCGCGGTTGTTATCGCCGACAGCCCGAAGCCCGACAGCCGCGATACAATAGGGCGTCTTAAAGAGCTGGGTATTAAGAAAACGCTTATGCTTACAGGCGACGTTGAAACAGCGGCTAAGGCGGCCGCCGACGAGATCGGCGTGGATGAATACCACGCGGGGCTTCTGCCCGCCGACAAGGTCGGTATCGTTGAAGGTCTGCTCGACAGCGAGGGTAAGCGAAAGGTCGCTTTCGTCGGCGACGGGATAAACGACGCACCGGTGCTTGCAAGGGCAGACGTCGGCATCGCTATGGGCGCGCTCGGAAGCGACGCAGCGATAGAGGCAGCTGACATCGTGCTGATGAACGACGAGCCTTCGTCGATAGCCGAAGCCGTCAAGGTCGCAAAGTATACGAAGCACATCGTAACTCAGAATATCGTGCTCGTGCTGATCGTCAAGGCGGTCATCCTTGCGCTCGGCGCACTAGGTATCGCTGGAATGTGGGAAGCAGTTTTCGGCGACGTCGGTGTGATGGTGCTTGCAGTCCTTAATTCGATGAGGATACTCAGAAAGAAATAAAATAAAGCCCGAAGGCGAGCGATTGCTGCCTTCGGGTCTTTTATTCTTTGTCGGAGAATATTATCCGGGTGTCCCGGTCTTTTATGACGACGGTCAGAATTTCGCCGGTGATGCGGTCGCTGTCGACGGTGTAACGAACGCCTGACACGCTGCCTGACCATCGGGCGGCTTGAGCCTGCTCCGATGCAGGTGCGGATTCGGGAGTCAGCGCTTCGGGAGAGGCGGCGTCCTTCAGAATGTCGTTTATAAGCTGAGGGAGAGCATTGGAGCAAAGGCGCGACGGAGCGGCGGAAAATGTGAGGTCGCCGAAGGTGATGTTGCATTCGTCCGGCTTGAAGGTGTAGACGAAGCCCGCGACGGATGGCGGATCTTCAAAGCTGACCGACGTTATGCCCGGGGCGTTGGTGATGCCGGCATGATACTCCTTCCCTGCGTATTCTATCACGCATTCTTTTCCGGAAATGTCGAATACAGGATTTTGCGGAGGCGGCGTTATCCCACACCCCGAAAGCGAGAGTGCGGTAAGCAGCGAAAGCGCTGCAGCAAAAGTTTTTCTAATGAAGATCACCGCTTTCGATAAATTATTGTCCGGGCAAACGCACAAAAAACGAAATAGCCTGACGCGTATACCGTCAGTAATAATACCGCTTCGGCGCAGGTGCAAACCAAAGCTCAGACTAAGCTTTGCGTGCGTACCGTGAGCGGCGGCACGCCGCTGCCACACGATCGCCGGCGACACACAACCCCGCCTTGACGCAGGTGCAAACCAAAGCTCAGACTAAGCTCTGCGTGCGTACCGTGAGCGGCGGCACGCCGCTGCCACACGATCGCCGGCGACACACAACCCCGCCTCGGCGCAGGCGCAAAACCAAAGTTCGGACTAAGCTTTGCGTGCGTACCGTGAGCGGCGACACGCCGCTGCCACACGATCGCCGGCGACACACAACCCCGCCTCGGCGCAGGCGCAAAACCAAAGTTCGGACTAAGCCCTGCGTGCGTACCGTGAGCGGCGACACGCCGCTACATGATGTATTTTACGGCGGTTATGATGTCGCGCGCGGTAACGCATGACATGGCGATCTTGTCGACACATTCGTCGGCGGCGAAACCGTGAAGATATACGCCTGCGGCCGCAGCGTCGAGCGGCTTTATACCCTGGCAGACGAGAGCGCCGATCAAGCCGGCAAGTACATCTCCGCTGCCGCCCTTTGCAAGGCTGCCGTTGCCCGTGGGATTTATAAACGTGTCGCTGCCGTCGGTTATCACGGTGCCGACGCCCTTCAAAACTACAATGCAGCCGTGCTCCTTCGCGAAGGCTTCGGCAGCACCTTGACGATCCTGCTGAATGTCCTTGACGGTCGTGCCGCAAAGGCGGGACATCTCGCCGGGGTGCGGCGTGATTATCGTTTGGGCTGTGCGTTCCTTCAATATATCTGTATGCGAAGAAATGCAGTTTAGACCGTCGGCGTCGAGAATTATCGGGCGCTCGCACTTCTTTATAAGCGCTTCGCATATCGCTTTTGTGTCGTCGGTCACTTTCATGCCGCAGCCTATTACGGCGGCGGTCGATGCGTTGGCCTGCGAAACGATCTGCTCGATATCGTCGGCGCGCAGCGTGCCTTCGCTTGAAGCCGGCAGTACAACAAAGACGTTTTCCCAGAGGTTTGAGGCGCAGATCGGGTAGATGCTCTCCGGAATGAGCATTTTAACAAGCCCCGCACCCGCCGTGACGGCGGCGCTGCCGCACATCATCGCGGCGCCCGCCATGCCGTAACTGCCGCATACGCAGCAGAGAGTGCCAAACGTCCCTTTGTTGCAGTCGCCGTCGCGCTTTTCGTTGAGAGCGTCGATCACCTTGTCAAAATTTACCGCGGCAGCGATGTCGATGTTTTTCTGTAAATTGAACATTTTCATAGCGTATCACTCATTTCATACAGCGTAGTCGTATATATTGATTATTATTCTGCGTGGCAGGAAAAATATTCAAAAAAACAGCGGCAAGATCTGCCGCTGCGGTTTATTATCTCTTCTTCTTTTTCTTTGTTGAGCCGCCGTTTGAAGGCTTTTGGGAAGATGCTGTCTTGTTCTCTGTGGGCGTAGGTGTTTCTTCCTTTTTAAGATCGGCTGCCTTTTCGGGCTTGGGCGTTTCCTCTTTTTTTAGATCGGTCTTCTTTTCGATCTTTGCGGGCGCTTCCTTTTTTTCGGCTGCTTCTGCCTTTGCGGCCTTTGCGCTCTTGCCCTTGCCGAAAGCTCCTGCCTTGAAAAGCTCCGCCTTGACGTTTGTCCTGAGGTACGGCTTCATCGCGTCGAGCGTCGCCTCGTCGGGTGAGAAGAGCAGCAGGCAGTCGCCGTTGAATTTGTCAAGGTGCATCTCTGCGGCGTAAACGTCTTCGCCGCTCTCCGTAACGCTTGCGCGGAAGAATTTGCGGTAGCTCTTGCCTTGAACATCTGCATCGGCAAGCCTGCGCAGCGTGTTGAACTTCTTGATATCAACGCTTATAATGCGCTTGCGGCTGCGCTTTGCGGTGATCTTGTCGATCGTGATGTTGCTGTTGGTTACGGCGTATTCGTATTCGGTGTACATACCTGTCACGAGGTAGTATGAGCCGTAGACCGCAAAGAAAAATGCGCAGATCGCGACGATAACGAAGTATCTCGTGCCTATATCGTAGATGCCAAGCACCATGAAGATCGCAGGCACGGCGAAGATCAGCATAAGATATATTACAAGCTTGGCGATATGTTTGCTGTTGTTTTTCCTTACAACGAGCTGTTCATGAAATGAATCCATTGCAGTTCACTCTCCTTACCCGTATATCATACCATATTCCGTGGAATTTTTCAATAAAATCCCTTGAAAAACCGAACAAAAGATGATATAATCATAACACTGGGGCGCTGCCCCGACCAATAAAGGAATATCCCGAAACGCTGTGATGAAGTATAGTACCGTATCCACGCCCGGCAAAAGAGAGTGCGGGTCTGGGGCTGAAAGCCCGCTTGACCGGAGGCTGCGGGAAATTCGCTTCGGAGCGGCAGGGCTGAACGCGTACCTTGCGCTTGTAGGCTCTGACGGCGAAAGCGCCCGTTATGCGCAAATGAGTGCCCGTTTTTCGGGCAGAATCCGGGTGGTACCACGGCTTGTTCGTCCCTTTGAAGCGCTTTTGCTGCTTCGAGGGGCTTTTTTGTTGGGATAATCTTCGTAAAACGAATGAAAGGAACTGAGATCATGAAAGAAAAGCTTGAAGAGATCCGCGAGCGGGCAAGGCAGGAGCTTGCGGCTGCGGCGGCAGTTGAAAACGTTGAAGCGCTGCGCATCAAGTACGCAGGCAAGAAGGGCGAACTTACGCAGATCTTAAAGCAGATGGGAAAGCTTTCCCCGGATGAAAGGCCCGTTGTAGGTCAGCTTGCAAACGAGGTGCGCTCGTTTATCGAGACTGCGGTCGAGACGAAGAAGGCGGAGCTTGCGGAGGCGATGCTCGAAAAGCAGCTTGAGGACGAGAAACTCGACGTAACGCTCCCCGCGGATATGTCGCCGCTCGGTCATAAGCACCCGCTCTCGATCGTGCTCGATGAGATAAAGGAGATCTTTGTCGGCATGGGCTTCGAGATCGTTGACGGACCGGAGGTAGAGTACGATTACTACAATTTCGAGGCGCTCAATATCCCGAAGGATCACCCCGCAAGAGATACACAGGACACGTTCTACATCACGGATAATATCCTGCTCAGAACGCAGACGTCGCCCGTTCAGGTGCGTGTTATGGAGAAGCAGAAGCCGCCGATCCGCATCATCTCGCCCGGACGCGTTTTCCGCAGCGACGCTGTTGACGCTACGCACTCTCCGCTGTTCCACCAAATCGAGGGTCTTGTAGTCGATAAGGACATCACGTTTGCAGACCTCAAGGGAACTCTCGAGACGTTCATCAAGCGCCTTTACGGCGAAGACAGCGTCGTCCGCTTCCGCCCGCACCATTTTCCGTTCACGGAGCCGAGCGCCGAGGTAGACGTTCAGTGCTTCTCCTGCAAGGGTAAGGGCTGTCGTGTCTGCAAGAACGAAGGCTGGATCGAGATCCTCGGCTGCGGCATGGTACACCCGAAGGTTCTCGAAAACTGCGGCATCGACCCGGAGGTATACTCGGGCTTTGCGCTGGGGCTTGGTCTTGAGCGTGTTGCGATGCGCCGCTACGGCGTTGACGATATGCGCCTTTTCTACGAGAACGACACGAGATTCCTCTCGCAGTTTGAATAATAAAGGGGGTACGTATCATGAATTTATCACTCAGATGGTTAAAGGAATTTGTTGATATAGGGGACATCGCCCCGAGGGATTTTTCCGAAGCGATGACTATGAGCGGCTCGAAAGTCGAGCTGTTTGAGATTGAGGGCGGTCAGATCGACAACATCGTTGTCGGTAAGATCCTCTCGGTAGAGAAGCACCCTGACGCAGACAAGCTTGTCGTATGCCAGGTAGACGTGGGCGAGAAGCAGGTGCAGATCGTTACCGCCGCTACAAACGTAAAGACAGGTGATCTCGTTCCTGTTTGCATGGACAAGTCTCATCTTTACGACGGTACTCCCATCAAGAAGGGTAAGCTTCGCGGCGTTGTCAGCGAGGGTATGTTCTGCTCCGTTGCAGAGCTTGGCGTGACGGTTCACGACTTCCCGTATGCTATTCAGGACGGCATCTTTATCCTCCAGGACGATCCGGAGCTTCACCCCGTCCCCGGAATGGACATCAGAGAGGCGATCAGACTCAACGACACTAAGGTCGAGTTCGAGATAACCTCTAACCGCCCCGACTGCTTCTCCGTTATCGGTCTTGCAAGAGAGGCTGCCGCTACGTTTGGCAAGGAGCTTAAGCTCCACACCCCCGAGGTAAAGACTACGGGCAAGAAGAGCGAGGGTATGCTCGAGGTCAAGGTGCATGAGCCGGAGCTTTGCCCGATCTACAGCGCAAGGATCGTCGAAAACGTAAGAGTAAAGCCGTCTCCGCTCTGGATGCGTGAGCGCCTCAGAGCGATGGGCGTTCGTCCGATCAACAACATCGTAGATATCACAAACTACGTTATGCTCGAGTACGGTCAGCCGATGCACGCGTTTGACCTGCGCTTCATTAAGGACGGCAAGATCAACGTCCGCCTTGCCAAGGACGGCGAGAAGATAACAACGCTCGACGGCATCGACAGAACGCTCTCTTCTTCTAACCTCGTTATCGCAGACGCAGAGAAGCCCGTGGCTATCGCCGGCGTAATGGGCGGCGAGTATAGCGGCATTATGGACGACACGACGACGATCGTATTCGAGAGCGCGAACTTCAACGGCTCTTCCGTTCGCCGTACGGCTAAGTCGCAGAACATGAGAACGGACGCTTCCGCACGCTACGAGAAGGGTCTTGACCCGAACGCCGTTCTTCCTGCGCTCGACAGAGCGTGCGAGCTTGTACAGCTTCTCGACGCAGGCGACATCCTCGACGGCACCATCGTTGACGACAACTCCGCAAGAGAGCCGCTTCGCATAAAGCTCAACGCAGACTGGGTAAACCATTTCCTCAATACTGAGCTTACGTTTGACGAGATGAAGGCTATCCTCGAAAAGATCGACTGTAAGCTCGACGGCGACGACATCATCGTTCCCACGTTCCGCCCTGACCTTCTCCACAAGGCAGACATCGCCGAGGAGATCGCCCGCTTCCACGGCTACAACACAATCGAGTCTACTCCGCTTTCCGGCGGTGCGCAGGGCAAGTTCTCCGTTCGTCAGAAGTTCGACATGAACATCACGAACACACTCATCGCGCTCGGTCTTGACGAGATCATGACATATTCCTTCATCAGCCCGAAGTATTACAACAAGGTTATGATGCCCGAGGGTCACAGGTTGAGAAACTCGGTAGTTATCTCCAACCCGCTCGGCGAGGATACCTCGATCATGAGAACGACGGCGTTCCCGTCGATGCTCGAGATCCTCTCGAAGAACTACAACAACCGCAACGAGTACGCTTACCTCTTTGAAATCGCGAGAGAGTACCGTCCCACTGCTCCAGACAAGCTCCCCGACGAGAAGAACGTTTTGACAGTTGGAATGTACGGCGGCGGAGTCGACTTCTTCAAGGCAAAGGGTGTTGCCGAGGAGGTCATGAAGCGCTCGGGCGTAGAAAACTACGAGTTTGAGCAGTCGAGCGAATTCTTCGGCTACCACCCCGGCCGCTGCGCAAAGATTACTATTGGCGGCGAGATGATCGGCGTTCTCGGCGAGGTACACCCGAAGGTTCAGCAGAACTACGGCATCGGAACGAGAATTTATGCGTTCTCGATCAACACAGACAAGCTCTTTGCAAACGCACAGCTTGACAAGCACTATAAGCCCCTTCCGAAGTACCCGGCAGTAACGAGAGATATCGCTGTTATCTGCAGTAAGGATATCCCAGTTGCAGCGCTTGAAAAGGCTATCAAGGAGGGCGCGGGAAAGCACCTCGAGAGCGTGAAGCTCTTCGACGTTTACGAGGGCAAGCAGATCGCGCCCGGACTCAAGAGCGCGGCGTTCAGCCTTACGCTCAGAAGCGCGGAAGGGACCCTCACCGACGAGCAGGCAGCTTCCGCCATGAACAAGGCGATCAAGTCGCTTGAAAAGGTCGGCGCACAGCTCAGAAGCTGAGTTGCGGATAAATAATAATGCCGGGATCGCCGGCAATCCTGATTCGGTAATCAGACATGATCGAAAGCGCCGCTTTCCGGCATTGTTCCGTATTCGGTTTTTACTATTCACTTAGCAAAGTGCTTCCTGCCGCGCTCCTTCGTGAATTTATATATAATTGATGTAGCTTTTTAACTGATATTTTAATTTTATTTTTAAAAAACCTCTTGCAATTTCGGGGGAAATCTGTTAATATTATATATGTTGCTAATTCAAATTAGGAGGTGCAGACAATGGCAAAGTGTGATATCTGCGGTAAGGGCGTAACCTTTGGTATTAAGGTTTCTCACTCTCACAGACGTTCCAACAGAACATGGAAGCCGAACGTAACGAAGGTCAAGGCTATCGTAAACGGCACTCCGAAGCGTGTACATGCGTGCACTCGCTGCCTGCGTTCCGGTAAGGTTACAAGAGCGGTCTGATATTTACCGATAATTAAACAACGACTGAGAGGAGCTTGTCAACGCAGGCTCCTTTTTGTTATACCGTGTCTCATAAAAAAGCAATATACGGCGATAAACTTTTGCAGTGCAATGGTTTACCGCCGCTTTTTGTACGGTCGGCCCTTGGCGAAAAAAACTCCCTTCCGGCGTTTGCCGAAAGGGAGTTGATTTTATCTGTTCAAGCTGATCGTTTTAGCAAATCAGTCCATCTTTGCGAGCTTCTCGAGGTGCTCGAACTTGTCTGCTGCGATCTTCTCAGCCTTCTCGAAGAGCTGCTCTGCTCTCTCAGGGAATGATCTGGTGAGGGCGTTGTAACGAACCTCGCCCATGATGAAGTCGCGGTAGGAAGCCGTCGGAGCCTTCGAATCGAGCTGGAACGGATTCTTGCCTGCGTCGGCAAGTCTCGGGTCGAAGCGGAACATATTCCAGTAGCCTGCCTCAACTGCCTTCTTCTCCTCAAGCTGGGAGATGCCCATGCCGCCCTTGATTCCGTGGTTGATGCACGGAGCGTAGCAGATTATGATTGACGGACCGTGATAGCTTTCAGCCTCAACGAATGCCTTGATGCACTGGTTGTAGTTAGCGCCCATTGCTACCTGAGCTACATATACGTAGCCGTAGGACATTGCGATGGCTGCGAGGTCCTTCTTCTTCTGACCTTTACCTGTTGCAGCGAACTGTGCAACGGAGCCGATCGGGGTAGCCTTGGAAGCCTGTCCGCCTGTGTTGGAGTAAACCTCTGTGTCGAATACGAGAATGTTTACGTCCTCTCCGGAAGCGATAACGTGGTCGAGACCGCCGAATCCAATATCATAAGCCCAGCCATCGCCGCCGAGGATCCACATGGACTTTTTGGCGAGTTCGTCCTTGTCTGCAAGGATCTTATTTGCAAGCTTGCCGCCTTCGCAGTCGCAGGTCTTGATCTCTTCAAGCTTAGCGATGAGGGCGTCTGTAGCCTTTCTGCTCTCTGCGGAGCTTGTGAGCGTGTCGAGGTAGTTCTTGCAAGCTTCCTTAACGTCTTCCTTCTCTACCGTTTCGGCGAGAGTCTTAACGTCCTCAGCAAGTCTTGCTCTGATCGCGTTCTGACCGAGAGCCATACCGTAACCGAACTCTGCGTTGTCCTCGAAGAGGGAGTTATGCCAAGCCGGACCGAAGCCCTTCTTGTTTACGGTGTACGGAGTAGCCGGTGCGCTGCCGCCCCAGATGGAGGAGCAGCCCGTAGCGTTGGCGATGAACATTCTGTCGCCGAAGAGCTGTGTAGCGAGCTTAGCGTAAGGAGTCTCGCCGCAGCCTGCGCATGCGCCGGAGAACTCGAGCAGCGGCTGCTTGAACTGGCTGCCCTTTACTGTTGTCTCCTTGAACTTCTCGAATACCTCGGGCTTCTCGTCGAGTGTGCGGCCGTAGTCGAACGTCTTCTGAGAAGGCATCTGGCTGTCGATAGGCTTCATTGTGAGAGCCTTCTCGCCCTTCTTGCCCGGGCATACTCTCGAGCAGGAGCCGCAGCCTGTGCAGTCGAGCGTGGAAACTGTCATTACAAAGTTGAGACCCGGCATACCTGTCATCTTAGCCGACTTTGTTCCCTCGGGAGCAGCAGCAAGCTCTTCGTCTGTCATAGCAACGGGACGGATAACAGCGTGCGGACATACATAGGAGCAGAAGGAGCACTGGATGCACTTCTCGGGATCCCATTCGGGAACGTCAACTGCGATGCCTCTCTTCTCGTAAGCAGCAGAGCCCTGAGGAGCAGTACCGTCTGCGTGATCCATAAATACGGAAACTGGGAGCTTGTTGCCCTTGTATGCGTTAACGGGGTTGAGGATCGTGTTAACGTACTTAACAACGTCTTCTCTGTCGCCTGTTGCGACCTTAGCTACCGTGTTGTCCTCTGCGTTTGCCCAATCAGCGGGGACCTCGACCTTCTTGAGGTCTGTCATGCCGCGGTCGATAGCCGCAAAGTTCATGTCAACGATAGCCTGACCCTTCTTGGAGTAAGACTTTTCAGCAGCGGCCTTCATGTATTCCTTAGCCTGCTCTGCGGGGATAATGTCTGCGATCTTGAAGAATGCGGACTGGAGGATCGTGTTGATACGACCGCCGAGGCCGATCTCTTTACCGATAGCGATACCGTCGATCGTGTAGAAGTTAATGTGCTTCTCTGCGATGAGCTTCTTCATCTTGCCGGGGAGACGCTCGGAAAGCTCGTCAACGTCCCATGCGCAGTTGAGCAGGAACGAGCCGCCGTCCTTGAGGTCGTCGACCATGTCATACTTGTCAACGTAAGACGGATTGTGGCAGGCTACGAAGTCAGCCTGGCTGATGTAGTATGTCGATTTGATCGGTTTGTCACCGAAGCGCAGGTGAGATACCGTAAGACCGCCCGACTTCTTGGAGTCATAAGCGAAGTAGCCCTGTGCATACATATCGGTGTGGTCGCCGATGATCTTGATGGAGTTCTTGTTAGCGCCGACCGTACCGTCTGCACCGAGACCCCAGAACTTACAGGAGTGTGTGCCTGCCGGTGTTGTGTCGGGATTTTCCTTGACCTCGAGAGAGAGGTTTGTAACGTCGTCGACGATGCCGATCGTGAAGCGTCTCTTCGGAGCGTCAGACTGCATATTGCGGTAAACTGCAACGATGTCGCCCGGGGTTGTATCCTTCGAGCCAAGACCGTAGCGGCCGGTGTAAACGTTAACGCCTGCGAAGTCGGAGCCGTTGAGGGCTGCGAGAACATCGAGGTAAAGCGGCTCGCCGATGGAGCCGGGCTCCTTGGTCCTGTCGAGAACGGAGATGGACTTGACCGTTTTCGGCAGCTCGGAGAGCATGTAATCAGCAACGAAAGGTCTGTAAAGTCTTACCTTGAGAAGACCGACCTTCTCGCCTGCTGCGTTGAGGTAATCTACAACTTCCTCGGCGCAGTCGCATACGGAACCCATAGCAACGATGACCTGCTCTGCGTCGGGCGCGCCGTAGTAGTTAAACGGCTTGTAGTCTGTGCCGATCTTGTCGTTTACCTGGTTCATGTAGTCAACGACTACTTCGCCGATCTTGTCGTAGTATGTGTTGCAGGCCTCTCTTGCCTGGAAGAAGATATCGTCGTTCTGAGCCGTGCCGCGGATAACCGGGTGCTCAGGGTTAAGGCTGCGGCGGCGGAAAGCGTCAACTGCGTCCCAGTCGAGCATCTCGCCGAGGTCCTTGTAATCCCAAACCGCAATCTTCTGGATCTCGTGAGATGTACGGAAGCCGTCAAAGAAGTGCAGGAACGGAACTCTGCCCTTGATAGCCGAGAGATGAGCTACTGCTGCGAGGTCCATGATCTCCTGCGGGGAGTTGGAGCAAAGCATAGCGTAGCCTGTCTGACGACATGCGTAAATATCGGAGTGGTCGCCGAAGATGGAGAGAGCGTGGCTTGTGAGCGCACGAGCGGATACGTGGATAACGCTCGGGAGAAGCTCGCCGGCCATCTTGTACATATTCGGGATCATGAGAAGAAGACCCTGAGAAGCTGTGTAGGTCGTTGTAAGAGCGCCTGCGGAAAGTGAGCCGTGAACCGCGCCTGCTGCGCCGCCCTCGGACTGCATCTCAGTAACCTGAACTTCTCTGCCGAAGAGGTTCTTTCTGCCTGCAGCGGAGAACTTGTCGGTCTCATCAGCCATTACGGAAGACGGCGTGATGGGGTAGATGGCTGCAACGTCGGTGAACGCATAGGACACGTGAGCCGCAGCGTTGTTGCCATCCATGGTTTTCATTTTTCTTTCGATTTTTGCCATGTGGTTTTTCCTCCTTGAAGAAATGGTAATAATATTTCCGAACAGGCGCGCCAAAAAGCGGAGACTGCTCCGCAACTCCGATGCTCCTGCTGACTTAGGACGTAAACAATGCTGAATATCAGCGCCTAACCGAATATTATATCATCGTTTATTTTAGCATATATCGACGAATTTGTAAAGGGTTTATTTAAGGAAAACGTTAATTTTACTGGAAAAAATACGAATTATTGATGAAATATGGAGGATCATATTTCAATCGGGCGGATCGGTGAGCTTCCGCGGAAAAATCAGCCGCTTTGCTTTGGACCGACGAAGCGCTCTCGGAGCGCACCCGAAAACGTAGAAGGCGGTCGAGCGACTGCAGCCGACTAACCGGGCGGCGATTTCAGCATTAAGCGCCCGGCGCGGAGATCGGCTGACCTTAACGATAAACAGAAATCGGAACTGCCTGCCGGCCTGTTGACATGGAAGTGTTGCCGGGATATAATTAGACTAAGAAGAAACAGGATATGGAGATGAAAAAATATGACTCTGAATGAGCTAAAGCTCGGGCAGCCGGCAATGATAAAGAAGGTCGGCGGAGAGGGGCGGTTAAGGCAGCATTTTCTCGATATGGGTGTGATACCGAACGCAGAGGTAACGCTCGTTAAATATGCTCCGATGGGCGATCCGATCGAGCTTTTGATACACGGCTATAAGCTAACGCTACGCCTTTCAGAGGCGGAGAAGATCGAGGTCGAGCCGCTGGAAAGCAAAAAGTCGGTGAAGACAGCGCCTTCAAAAAGCAAAAACAGCAAAAAAAGCAAGAGCCACCACCCCGGGCTCGGCGAGGAGGGCAGGTTTCACCCCAAGGGCAGCGGTGATCCTCTGCCGGAAGGCACAAAGCTGACCTTCGCTCTCGTCGGCAACCAGAACAGCGGAAAAACAACGCTCTTCAATCAGCTTACCGGCGCGAATCAGCACGTAGGCAACTTCCCGGGCGTTACCGTCGACAGGAAGGACGGCGCTATAAAGGGTCACCCCGAAACGCTCGTTACAGACCTGCCGGGAATCTATTCGATGTCGCCGTACAGCAGCGAGGAGATAGTCTCGCGCAACTTTGTGCTCAACGAGAAGCCCAAGGCGATAATAAACATCGTCGACGCGACGAATATCGAGCGTAACCTTTACCTTACGATGCAGCTTCTCGAGATGGACGTGCCGATGGTCGTCGCTCTCAATATGATGGACGAGGTCACTGCGAATGCCGGCACGGTCGACGTAAACGAGCTTGAAGCGCTGCTCGGCGTTCCGGTCGTCCCGATCTCGGCGGCAAAAAATCAGGGTATCGACGAGCTTGTCCGCCATGCGGTACATATCGCGCATTATCAGGAGAAGCCGCTGCGTCAGGATTTCTGCTGCGAGACCGACCACGGCGGCGCCGTTCACCGCTGCCTGCACGGTATCGCTCATCTTATTCAGGATCACGCTCTCAAGGCCGATATCCCGCTGCGCTTCGCGGCAAGCAAGGTTATCGAGAACGATACGCTCGTGCTCGCTCAGCTCATGCTCGAGCAGAATGAAAAGGAGATGATCGAGCACATTGTCCTTCAGATGGAAAAGGAGAGAGGGCTTGACAGGAGCGCCGCTATCGCCGATATGCGCTTTGCATTCATCGACAAGGTCTGTTCGCAGACGGTTACGAAGCCGAAGCAAAGCCGCGAGAGCATTCGCAGCGAAAAGATAGACAGGATACTCACCGGCAAGTGGACGGCGATCCCGGCGTTCATAATAATCATGGCGGCGGTGTTCTTTCTTACGTTCAACGTTATAGGAGGAACGCTGCAGGGGTGGCTCGAAACGGGCATTGACGCGCTTACCGGGCTTGCCGATACGGCGCTTACGAACGCCGGCGTGAACGAGGTCATTCACGGGCTTGTTATCGACGGCATATTTGCGGGTGTCGGCAGCGTGCTGAGCTTTTTGCCGATAATCGTCACGCTGTTTTTCTTCCTTTCGCTTCTCGAGGACAGCGGCTACATCGCGAGAGTAGCTTTCTTTATGGATAAGCTGCTGAGAAGGATAGGTCTTTCAGGGCGCAGTATCGTGCCGCTGCTCATAGGCTTCGGCTGCACCGTGCCTGCCGTCATGTCGACAAGAACGCTGCCGAGCGAGCGCGACAGAAAAATGACGATCCTGCTCACGCCGTTCATGAGCTGCACGGCGAAGCTGCCGATCTACGCCTTCTTTGTAGACGCGTTCTTCCCGAGATATAAGGCGCTCATCATGATTGGGCTTTACCTGTTCGGCATTTTGACCGGGATAATAGTCGCATTTTTGTTCAAGGGGACGATGTTCAAGGGCGAGGCGGTGCCTTTCGTTATGGAACTGCCGAATTACCGCCTGCCGGGCGCGAGAAACGTCGCCCAGCTTCTGTGGGAAAAGGCTAAAGACTTCCTCACAAAGGCGTTCACCGTTATCCTCGTTGCGACCGTTGTTATCTGGTTTTTACAGAGCCTTGACCCGCATTTCAATTTTACCGAGGTGCAGGAGGAGAGTATCCTTGCGATGATCTCGCGCCTGTTCGTGCCGGTAATGAAGCCGCTGGGTCTTGGCGACTGGAGAATATGCACGTCGCTCATAAGCGGCTTTATGGCAAAGGAGAGCGTTGTTTCCACGCTCGAGATCCTGTTCGGCGAGGGCGTCGAGACGATGATGTCTTCGGCGGCTGCGGCTTCGCTGCTTGTCTTCTCGCTTCTGTATACGCCGTGCGTTGCGGCTATCGCTTCGATCAGGCGCGAGCTTGGCTCTAAGTGGGCAGCGGGACTTGTCGTATGGCAGTGCGCCGTTGCGTGGGTTGCCGCTTCGGTCGTTCATCTTATAGGAGTTCTTGTCGGAGGTATCTGATATGAATATCTGGGACGTTGTGGTGATTATTGCCGTTGCGGCTGCTGTAGGCGCCGCGGTGGCGGGTATCGTGAAAAACAAGAAAAAGGGCAGGGGCTGCTGCGGAGACTGTTCAAGCTGCGGTGGCTGCGCATACAAGGAACGGTGATATTAAATGAAAACTGCCGTGGAGATAGCCGTTATCGCAGTCATTGCCGCTGCGCTGGCGTGGGCTGTTTACAAAATAGCTGTCCGGGCGAAAAAAGGCGGAGGCTGCTGCGGCGAACGAGACCCGGACATAAAGTCCGCCGCCGTCAAGGATAAGGATAAGTCGCATTACCCTTACAAAACGGAGCTTAAAATCTCCGGCATGACCTGCCAAAACTGCGCACGCAGAGTTGAAAACGCGCTCAATTCGATCGAGGACGTCCGCGCTAAGGTCGACCTGAACACAGCGGCAGCGCACGTCGCCTCCAAAAGCGAGATCGACCCCGTAAAGCTTTGCGGAGTGATCGCGAGGGCGGGCTACCTTGCCGAGAAAAAGTAAATATTTTGCAGACCGACCTGCCGCGTAGGTTACAGATCAGCGGCAGGTCTTGTTGTTTTATGGGCGTTTTTTTGGTTTTGTCCCGTAAGTTGTATTCACATATCTGCCTTTTTAGATAACAATGAGTCTAAAATACGAGAAATATTTACCGGAAAGGCGACTTATTACACATTTACGCGATTTTGTGGTTTGTTTCTTGTGTGCTAATGTGATAAAATTTATACAATCGAGTAAAAAAAATGTCTAATATTGCCGCGGAAAGGGAAGCGATGTTTACAGACTGAGCGCTTTCCCTGTTTTTCGTTTGCGCGGCGGCAGTTTCACCGCAGATCAATGCGGCGCTCGTAAAATCTTGATAAGGTTGGATGAATGATGAATTCAAAAACGATGCTTTACATTGTAAAGCGTATCCTGCTCGCAGTATTCACCGTCTGGGTAGTTATTACGGTCACATTCTTCGTAATGCACTCCGTGCCGGGCGGTCCGTTTGTGGGTGAGAAGGCGACGACCCCTGCCGTTCAGGCGGCGATGGAGGCGAAGTACGGGCTTGACAAGCCTCTCGGCGAACAGTACTTCACTTACCTTAAAGACATCGTCACAAAGTTTGACTTTGGTCCCTCGCTGAAGCAGAGAGGCCGAATGGTCATCGATATTATCGCTGACGGCATGAAGACCTCGGCAAAGCTCGGACTTATCGCCGCGGCGCTCTCGGCTGTTTTCGGCATCGTCCTTGGGGCGGTCGCCGCGCTTCGCAGAAACAAGCTTATTGACAGGATCATCATGGTGATAACAACGGCGTTCGTATCCATGCCGTCATTTATCATGGGTTCGCTGCTGCTGGCGCTGTTTGCGATCAAGCTGAAGCTGCTGCCCGCCAACGGTTCGACGCCGGCGGGACTGGTGCTGCCGATCGTAACGCTTGCCCTTTACCCGATGGCGTACATCACAAGGCTTACGCGCTCGTCGATGCTCGACGTGCTCGGGCAGGATTACATCAGAACGGCAAAGGCTAAAGGCGTTTCCGGTATGAAGATCATTTTCGGCCACGCCCTTAAAAACTCGCTTATCCCCGTGCTGACCTACTTAGGACCTATGCTCGCTTACATCGTAACAGGTTCGCTCGTTGTAGAGCAGATCTTTGCCGTTCCCGGGATCGGCAGAGCGTTCGTAAGCAGCATCACCAACCGTGATTACCCGATGATAATGGGTACAACGATCATTCTGGCGGCGCTGATCGTCATAATGAACCTTGTAACGGATATCCTCTACAAGGTAGTCGACCCAAGGATCACACTGGAATAAGGAGGCAGCACAAAATGATAAAGAAAAAATTCTCCTTCCACGTGGATCTTGACTCGTTCAACCCTGCGTCGGACAAGGAAAAGGAATATCTCGTTCAGATGCGCCCGTCTACAACGTTTTTTAAAGACGGCGTAAAGAGACTTTACAAAAATAAGATCGCCTTTGTGAGCTTCATCGTTATTATCCTTATCACTCTGGCAAGCATAATCATACCGTTCTTCTGGCCGTACTCCTACGAGACGCAGCTCGGAGTAAACCCCGGAAAGCCGGTGGATTCGTCGTTTAACAACTTAGCGCCGTTTGAATACGGCAGAACGGAGCAGAAGCTCATAGACGCCGGCGAAACGGTCTTCCCCCACATCTTCGGCACCGACGCCGCAGGGCGCGACTACTTTATCCGCGTCGTTTACGGAACGAGAGTTTCTCTTGCGGTAGGCTTCTTCGCAAGCGTTATCGTACTCGTTATCGGTACGATAGTCGGCTCGATTTCGGGCTACTTCGGCGGCAAGGTCGACCTTATTATAATGCGTATCGTCGACATCATCTATTCGCTGCCCGATATGTTGATGGTAATTCTTCTTTCCACCGTTCTGAAGCTGACGCTTACGCCCGTTATCGAGGGTACGGTGCTTCAATCCATCGGTGCGAACATCATAAGCCTCTTCATTGTCTTTGCGCTGCTCTACTGGGTAAGTATGTCTAGACTTATAAGAGGGCAGATCCTCTCGCTGCGCGAGCAGGAGTATGTGCTTTCCGCTCAGGCGACAGGCGCTAAGGGCGGCTGGATAATCAGAAAACACCTTATCCCGAACTGCATCAGCGTCGTTATCATCTCGGCGGCTCTGCAGATTCCCTCGGCTATTTTTACCGAGAGCTACCTCTCGTTCCTCGGTCTCGGCGTAAACGCGCCGATGCCCTCGCTCGGCTCTCTCGCGTCCGACGCGCTCAACGGCATTACGAGTTACACATACCGCCTCGTTATCCCGGCTGTCGTGATCTCGCTCATAGTTCTGAGCCTCAACCTATTCGGCGACGGTCTGCGCGACGCATTCGATCCGAAGCTCAACGGCTAATAAGGAGGATTTGTTAGAAATGGCTTTGCTTGAAGTTAAGAATTTACAGACGTCCTTCTTCACCGACGCAGGCGAGGTTAAGGCGGTCAACGACGTTTCGTTTACGCTCGACAGAGGAAAGGTGCTCGGCATCGTGGGTGAGTCCGGCTCCGGTAAATCGGTAACGGCGTACTCGATAATGCAGATACTTGCCGGCACAGGAAAGATCGTCGGCGGCTCGATAAAGTTCGACGGGCAGGAGCTTGTCGGCGCGGGCGAAAAGGTGATGAAGAATATTAGAGGCAACAAGATCTCGATAATCTTCCAGGATCCGATGACCTCCCTGAACCCGACCTACACGATCGGTCACCAGCTCATGGAGGCGATACTTCTCCACACCGACCGTGACCGCAAGCAGGCTTACGAGCGTGCGGTCGAGATGCTGAGGCTTGTAAACGTAAACGAGCCGGAGCGCAGAATGAAGCAGTACCCCTACGAGTTCTCCGGCGGTATGCGCCAGAGGGTAATGATCGCGATGGCGCTTGCCTGCGAGCCGGATATTCTTATCGCCGACGAGCCGACAACGGCGCTCGACGTGACGATCCAGGCGCAGATACTTGAGCTGATGGGCTCTCTCCAGAAGGAGCTGGGCATGGCTATCATCATGATAACCCACGACCTCGGCGTCGTAGCCCAGATCTGCGACGAGGTCATCGTAATGTACGCAGGCTCTATCTGCGAGCAGGGAACGGCAGACGAGATCTTCTACAATCCCTGCCATGAATACACTAAAGGCTTGCTCCGCTCGATCCCGACGACCGATACGGCAGGGCGAAAGCTCCAGCCGATAACAGGTACGCCGATCGACCTTCTGAATATGCCCAAGGGCTGCCCCTTCGCGCCGCGCTGCAACTTCGCGATGAAGATATGCATCAACCACCGCGCGGAGCGTATGCCGATAAACAGCGACCACGCTGCCGCCTGTTGGATGAACGTAAAGCACGGCGTCCAGAACGGCGAGATCGAAATAGAGAACGATGAACCGAAGAACGCGGAGAAAGGCGGTGAGACCGTTGGCTGATAAAAAAACTTTGATCGAAGTCAAAGATCTTAAAGAATACTTTTACATCAACACGGGGCTTTTCAGCTCGAAGCCGCTCAAGGCTGTCGACGGCGTGTCGTTCACGATCAATAAGGGCGAAACGCTCGGTCTTGTAGGTGAATCGGGCTGCGGCAAGACGACCGTAGGCAGAACGATGCTCCACCTTTACAAGCCTACCTCCGGCGAGATTTGGTATGACGGCAAGCAAATAAAGAGCCGCAGCGACATCAAGGAGTTCCGCAAGAAGGCGACGATGGTCTTCCAGGATCCGTATTCCTCGCTCAACCCGAGAATGACGGTCTCCGACATCATCGGAGAGCCGCTCGACGTTCACGGCCTTTACAAGACCAAACAGGAGCGCCAGGACAGGATACTCGAGCTTATGAGCTACGTAGGGCTTAACAGTGAGCACGCAGCGCGCTACGCTCACGAGTTTTCGGGCGGTCAGCGCCAGAGGATCGGCATTGCCCGTTCTCTTGCCGTAAATCCCGACTTCATCGTCTGCGACGAGCCGGTGTCTGCGCTCGACGTTTCGATCCAGGCGCAGGTAATCAATATGTTTGACGAGCTTCAGGAGAAGCTCGGGCTTACTTATCTTTTTGTAGCTCACGACCTTCTCGTCGTGCGCCACATCTCCGACAGGATCGCCGTAATGTACCTCGGTAAGATGGTCGAGCTTGCACCCGCCTCCGAGATCTACGACAAGCCGCTTCACCCGTACTCGAAGTCGCTGCTTTCGGCAGTCCCGATCCCTGACCCGAAGATCGCGCGTGCCAACAAGCGTATTGTGCTCTCGGGTGATATCCCAAGCCCGCTCAACGCTCCATCCGGTTGCCCGTTCCGCACGCGCTGCAAGTATGCGACGGAAAAGTGCGCCGAGTCGATGCCCGAGTTCAAGGAAATCTCGAAGGGTCACTTCGTAGCCTGCCATCATGTGGCGGACATCAACTGACGAATATGATGCATTATTGCTTCATCATATGAATTAATTATTTTTTTCTGAGAAAGGATTGAACAGCAATGAAACTGAAAAGAACGCTGTCCGCTATCCTCGCCGTTGCTATGCTTGCAAGCCTCGCAGCCTGCACAAGCGACACAGAGGGCGGCAGCAGTGAAGCAGCCTCCGGCGAGGCTACGGCAGCCTCCTCTAAGGACGCACTCTCCGTATGTCTTGCAAGTGAGCCAGACACTATTGATCCCGCCCTCAACTCCGCAGTAGACGGCGCAACGCTTCTTGCGCACCTCTTCTCCGGTCTTGCAAAGTGGGAGCAGGACGATTCCGGCAAGCTCGAGATCGTTGCAGACGCAGCAGAGGAGCTTGTTGAAGGCGTTGAGAACGAGGACGGTACCGTTACTTACACCTACAAGCTCCGCGACGGTCTTAAATGGTCGGACGGCAAGGACGTAACGGCAGGCGACTACGTTTTCGCTTGGCAGCGCGCGGCGTCCACAGAGCTTGCGGCAGACTACGGCTATATGTTTGAGGTCATAGACGGCTACGCAGACATCTGGGAGACAGACACCAACGACGAGGCTACCTACGTTAACCCTGACGCAAAGCTCAACGTTAAGGCAGTTGACGATAAGACGATCGAGGTAACTCTTGCAAACGCGGTTTCCTACTGGAACGAGCTTCTTGCGTTCCCGACCTACTTCCCGGTTCGTGAAGACGTAGTTTCCAACGAGGCATGGGCAACAGATCCGTCGACATATGTCTGCAACGGTCCGTATACGCTCAAGTCATGGGAGCACAATAGTCTCATCACGCTTGAGAAGAACGACAACTACCCCGACGCCGACAAGATCACAATGAAGACTCTGAACTTCTATCTTTCGGACGACGCCAACAATATGCTCTCCAACTTCAAGAATGGCACATGGGCGCTCATCGACGACGTTCCCACAAACGAGATCTCTGCTCTTAAAGAAGAGTATCCGGACGAGTTCTTCAACGTAGGTCAGATCGGCACATACTACGTATGCTGGAACATCAACGAGAACATTCTCCCCGAAGGCTCCGACCTCACGGGCGCAGAGGCAGAGCAGGCTGAGGAAGAGATCAGAAACGCTGTCTCGCTGCTCTTTGACAGAAACTACATCGTTGACGAGATCACACAGGGCGGTCAGCTTCCGGCTTCCTCCTTCGTTGCAATGGGTCTTACAGACGCAGACGGCTCCGAGTTCTACAAGAACACCGGCGTAAGCAAGGATTTTGACGGCTACTTTGACGCTTCCGCAGACGCGCTCCAGAGCAACTACGATTCCGCTGTTGAGACTCTCAAGAAGTACTATGACTTTGACGAGGCTTCCGGCAAGTTCACAAACTTCCCGTCCATCACATATCTTTACAACACGAGCGAAGGTCACAAGGCTATCGGCGAGTATCTCCAGAGCGCACTCGACGGCGTTGGCATCACAATGAGCCTTGAGAACCAGGAGTGGGCTACATTCCTTAACACACGTAAGCAGGGCGACTTCACTATCGCAAGAAACGGCTGGCTCGCAGACTACAACGACCCGATCTGCTTCCTTGATATGTGGACAACGGCTTCCGGCAACAACGACGTTCAGTACGGCAAGGGCGACCACGCGGCTGTTGCTTGCTACGACCTCGACCTCACAGGCTTTGACATCGACGTTAAGGTTGAAAACGGCACATGGGCTGAGACATACGACGTTCTCATCTCCGAGATCAAGAGCTGCACAGACTCCGAGAAGCGCTATAGTATGATGCACATTGCAGAGGATATGCTCATGAAGACAGGCTGCATCACTCCGCTTTACTACTACACAGACCTCTATATGCTCGATTCGAGCGTAAAGGGCTTCTTCTCGAACCCGCTTGGCTACAAGTACTTCATGTACTGCACAGTTGAGTAATTAAAAACCCCGGTTAGTTGGCTACCGGAAGAACAAATTAAAATATGCGGCAATAAAGATATGCTGCATATAAAGTTGGGCGGTACTGCCTGCGGTCGCTCGACCGCCCGGCTAAATGGGTAAATAAAATCTCCCCGTATGAGTTCATGCATACGGGGAGATTGTTTTTGTCAGTAAACGAAGCTATTCGGCGCTGCCGAAATACTCCTTAACGGCGCATATTTTGTCCGCCGCCGAAACGATCCACGCTTCACGGCACGTAGGCGGGTGAAGCAGCGTTGCGGGAAACATATGCGAGCGGATAATATTCTTTTGCTGTTTGTTCAGCTCGAAGCACGAGTTTGCGTTGCCGAGGGCGACCTTTGGGTGAAGCCAGCAGTGAATGCCGTCCTTTCTGATGCGCCCTTCGTGCCAGTCATAGAGGAAGAAGTCGTGCAGCATACCGCCGATGATGATGTTTTCCTTTTGCTTTTTCGTAAGCGAAAGGCGGTTGGCAATCCTGAGACTGGTCATAACGACGTTTAAGCTGTGGTCAAAGACTGTGATTGTCCCGTGGTGGGGGAAAGCACGCATCTTTGAAATCTTTTCGTCGTTTTTCAGCCTTTGAAGCAGCGCATTCTCTTCCTCCGAGATCTTATGTCCCATTTCATACACCTCCCTCAGGCGGCCGCGGGCAGTACGCGCTCACGGATTTATTGTATCCTATATTTTACGCCCTTAGTTTTCTGCGTTAGCTTTTTGTATAGACGCAGGCGAAAAGCTGTCGATCATGAAATTTGTCAGCGTGCGTATCGTCAGCGGCGACACGCCTTCGTTTGTTTGATTATAACATAAAAATTTTAAATGTGCAATACTATTTTTGTATGTTGCACACCAATATTTGTATAAACCTGTTATTAATATTTGCTTTGATCGCTGTATGATTCATTCAAGACGGCAGGATATAGTCATTTTTTATAATTAATTAGTTAGTTTTAACTAATTAATTAACGATATTTACAAACTTTTTCTCAGCAGTTTGGAACATATTGACAATGAGAAGAAAAAAGTATAAAATTACATTAGTTAGTAAATACTAACTAAACGCGACCGCACGGTCGATAGACAGGAGAAAACTATGAGTATTGTTATAGTCGGCGGCAACGACCGCATGGCGACGAGGTACAGCGACGTTTGCAAGTCTTACAACTTCAAGGCGAAGGTCTTCACACAGATGCCTACCGATTTTGAAAGCAAGATCGGCAACCCAGATCTGATCGCTGTTTTCACCGGCACGTGCTCTCACAAGATGCTCGGAGGCGTAAAGCGCCGTTCCGAAAAGCAGGGGATCCCCGTGAGGCACATCAACAGCTCGAGCGTAAGCGCCTTGAAGCAATTTCTTGAAAATTACGGAGATGAATAATAATGTCTGAACGTGATAAGCTTGATTTTGAAAAAATGCTCGCGTTCCATACGGCGCCCACGCTGCTCGGCGTGAAGTGCGCAAACCTTTTTGCAGTCAAGCAGAGTGACTACAGACTCTCTGAGCTGGAGCGGTTTTTCAAGTCGCAGCCGCAGTTCGGAGGCTTGAAGCTGCGTTTTCTCTGTCGATGTAAGAACCGCGTGCTCGCTTACGTTTACTGCGAGCAGCTTCTCTCGGCATGGCTTTCCGAGAGCGGAGTCGCCGCCTTTCTCGAGAGCTGCGGCTACGCCGGGGAGATGACGATAGACGAGAAGCTCTCACTGCTCGAGAGCCGCATCTCCTGCGGCAGCTTCCCCCACGAGATCGGCATTTTTCTCGGCTATCCGCTCGACGACGTTCTCGGCTTTATTGAGAACAAAGGTGAAAACTGCCTGTTCTGCGGATTTTGGAAGGTTTACAGCGAGCCGGAAAGAGCAAGGCGCACATTTGAAAAATATGTATATTGCAGAAGCTTTTTGTGCAATAAAATAGCCGGAGGCCTGGATCTTTATCGGGCGATGGCAACGTTCAAGGAGGAAAAAAGATGAAAACAGCAGTTATCTATTGGAGCGGCACGGGCAATACCGAGGCCATGGCAAAGGCGGTCGCAGAAGGCGCCGAGGCGGAGCTTTTCGCAGTTTCGGATTTTAGCGGCAGCATCGGCGACTATGAGGCTGTAGCGTTCGGCTGTCCCGCAATGGGCGACGAGGTCCTCGAAGAGAGCGAGTTCGAGCCGTTCTTTACGTCCGTCGAGGGCGAGCTTTCGGGAAAGAAGGTCGTTCTGTTCGGTTCGTACGGCTGGGGCGACGGCGAGTGGATGCGCAATTGGGAAGAGCGCGTGAAGAAGGCCGGAGCCGAGCTTGTAGGCGGCGAGGGCTGCATCGTAAACGACGCGCCGTCCGATGACGACGAAGCCAAGCTCAAAGAGCTTGGCGCAGCGTTAAAATAATAGGCCAAATTGAGACGCCGTACGGCGTCTCTTTCCTTTTGCGCTGATATAGGGGAAATGGCTTGGGCTTGCGAAACGATCGCGCCAAAAATGCCCAAGAAATCAAGCTGAAGGCGTAGGCTGATCGCTTGGCGTTTGAAGTGCCCTGCTAGGTGCGACACGCCTCTGACTATTATGCTTGACGAAATCGGAGGTTCGTTTTATAATTAGAAGGTAATGTATGCTTGATGGCATATAAATTCTTACAGGAGTTGATAAAATGAGATCACAAAAAGCTCTCGCTGTTTTGCTCAGCGGAATGATGGCCGTGTCGGGCGCAGTCGTTCCTGCCGGAGCGCAGACAGTAGAAGCGGCTCAGCCTGCTGCGGTGACATCTAATGCGGCGCAGGAAACGGACGTGGCTTCACTGCTCACAAAGCTGTTCACAGCGCCGAGCCGTGCGGCTCTTCCCGCTTCACACGATGAGGAAACGACAAGCACAAAGGAGCAGGGCAGCTGCGGCGACGCCGCAAACTGGGTGCTCTATGAAAGCGGAGTTCTCTACATTTACGGCAGAGGCGACGTTACCGGCACAACGTGGACCGAAAAGGCAGCCGATATCACCGGCGTAGTCATCGAAGACGGCATAACGAGCCTGTGCAAGTCGGCGTTTTTCGACTGCAGCAAGATCGAAGCCGTTTCCTTCCCGGAGTCGTTCGTTACGCTCAACGGCAAGGAGAAGGATTATGAGACAAATGGCGACAACGGCGCGTTTCAGGGCTGCGTGTCGCTTAAAGAGGTCGTTTTCCCCGACGCGCTTGTTACGGTCGGCGCGAGATCGTTTTACGGCTGCACTAAGCTTGAAAGCGTAAGCTTCGGAAGCAGGCTCACTGCTATCGGCAAAGAGGCCTTCTGTGGCTGTACGGCGCTCAATACGGCGTCCTTTGTCGACACTGATACAGCCTTCACGATCGGCGCTTCCGCTTTTTCGGGATGCCAGAAGCTTACCGATATCAATTTCCCCGAGGGCTTGTCTGCGATCGGTGATTATGCGTTTTACGGCTGCAGCGATATGACGTATGCCGATCTTCCCGCAAGCCTTACCACGATCGGCGTCGGTTCGTTCAAGGAGTGCAAGAAGCTCAACAGCGTGACCTTTGGCACGGGACTTGAAACGATCGGCAAATCAGCATTTCTTGACTGCGTCGATCTTGAAACTGTCGGCTTCTCTGAGGGCTTAAAGACGATCTATGGCAAAGAAAAGGATTACGAGCAGGACGACGACTGCGGCGCGTTCCAGGGCTGCGTCTCGATCAAAGAGGTGATCCTTCCCAATTCGCTCGAAACGCTTGGCCGCCGCAGCTTCATGGGTTGCACGAAGCTTGAAAGCGTTTCGTTCGGCAACAGCCTTACATCGCTCGGCAGAGGCGCTTTCGGCGAGTGTACTGCGCTTAAAGACGTCTTCTTCCCCGAAATGAAATACGATCTCACGATCGGTATGTATGCTTTTGAAAACTGCAAGAGCCTTACCGATCCCATTTTCGGCAAGGGTACGAAGGCTATCGAAGAAGGCGCTTTCAAGGGCTGCCGCGACCTCAAATTTGTCGTGCTGCCGGAGGGCCTTGTATCTCTGGGCGCCAACTCCTTTGAAGAGTGCGTTTCGATGGAGAGCGTGACCTTCCCGGAGGGCTTTGAAACGATCGGCAAATCTGCGTTCTATAACTGCACCAGCCTCGAAATGATAACGTTCCCGACCACGCTCAAAACGATCTATGGTAAGGAAAAGGACTACGATAAAGAGGGCGACAACGGCGCTTTCCAGGGCTGCATCTCGATCAAGGAGCTTATTCTCCCCGACAGCCTCGAGTCGCTCGGCCGCCGCAGCTTCATGGGTTGCACAAAGCTCGAAAGCGTTACCTTCGGCAACGGAATGACAACGCTTGGCAGAGGCGCTTTCAGCGGCTGCACGGCTCTTAAAACCGTGAAATTCCCCGAGATGAAGTACGATCTCACGATAGATACGTACGCATTCAATAACTGCAAGAGCCTTTCGGAGCTTACGCTTTCAAAGGGGCTTAGGAATATCGGCGAGGGCGCATTCATCAATTGCACCGCCCTTAAAACCGTAACGTTCCCCGAGGGTCTGCTCACAATCGGCAACTCTTCATTCGAGGGCTGCAGCTCGCTCAAAACCTTGACTTTCAACGAGGGCTGCGAGACAATCGGAAAAGCCGCCTTCTACAACTGCACGAGCCTTGAGGAGGTAAGCTTCCCGCTATCGCTCAGAACGATCAACGGCAAGGAGAAGGATTACGAAAAGGAAGGCGACTACGGCGCGTTCCAGAACTGTACCTCGCTCGTTTCCGTTACGCTGCCCGAAAAGCTTGAAACGCTGGGCAAACAGACCTTCTACGGCTGTACAAAGCTCAACAGAGCGACGTTTGGCAGCGAGCTTACAACGCTCGGCAGTTCCGCGTTCAACGGCTGCGTTGCCCTTGAAACGATCACCTTCCCCGAAATGAAGTACGGTCTTACCATCGAAGACTACGCATTCCGGGATTGTAAGAGCCTTACAGACGCCAAGCTCGGAAAGGGTACCGAGAGAATCGGAACGGAAGCTTTCCTCAGATGCACAGCGCTCAAAAAGGCAGATCTTCCCGAGGGACTTCTTGAACTCGGCAGCGGCGCGTTCAGCGGCTGTGCCAGCCTGAGCAGAGTAACGTTCCCCGAGGGACTTGAAACGATTGGCAAGGCGGCTTTCCATGACTGCGTCAGCCTTGATTGCGTAGACCTTCCCGACAGCCTCATAACCATTTACGGCAAGGAAAAGGACTATGAAAAGGAAGGCGATTACGGCGCGTTCCAGGGCTGTTCGACTCTCTCGAACGTCGGAATAGGCTCTAAGCTGCGTGAGATCGGCAAGAACACCTTCTCTGACTGCGTTCAGCTCACCGGCGGCGACGTTTACTATGCCGGCACACAGGAGGATTGGAACACGATAACGATCGCGAGCGGCAACGAACCGCTTCTCTCGGCAAAATTCCATTACGGAGAAAACATGCCGGAGATCCCGTACAAGCCGGAGCCCACTCCCGACACGGACACAGAGCCTGCACCCGACACGGACGCAGAGCCCTCACCCGACACGGACACAGAGCCTGCACCTGACACGGACACAGAGCCCGCACCCGACACGGACACAGAGCCCTCACCCGACACGGACACAGATCCTGCACCCGATACGGACACAGAGCCTGCACCCGATACGGACACAGAGCCCGCACCCGATACGGACACCGATACAGAACCCGAACCTCAGCCCGATCCCGAGCCGCAGCTTCTTTTAGGCGATATGGACGGCGACGGAGAGCTTACATCGTTCGACGCACTCGTGATCCTTCGCCACAGCCTCGGCATGGTACAGCTCACGGTGGCTGAATCGAAGCTCGCCGACGTTGACGAGGACGGCGACATCAACTCCGCCGACGCGCTTCTCGTTCTGAGAAAGAGCCTAGGTATGTGACACTTATAGGTATGCGTAAATAATTGTTCTTGTACTAATTTCAAATTAAATGCTTTAATTTGAAATGCGCTTGCTGCGCACGCTGACGCCGTGCAAAGCGCGTTATCCCGTCTCATACAAACTCAAATGCGCCTGCGGCACTATAAAAAGCTTTTAAAGCTTTTTAATTGAGTTTAGTATTATGTATGCCTGTGCATAAAAAAGCAGCGCTCCGAAACCGATCGGGGCGCTGTTCGTTTTGTATTATTCCGAGAGGTATCGCTCGATCCCTGCGGCAAGCCCCTCGCAAATCTTGCCGCGGTAGTCGTCCTGCGCGAGAAGAAGGTCTTCCTGCGGGTTTGACATATATCCGACTTCGACGATCGTGACAGGGACCTGCGCCCAGTTTATGCCGCTCATCGTGTCGGTCTCCCAGACGTACTCCCTGCGGCAGCCCGTGGCGGCTGTCAGCTCGTCGAGAACACATTCCGAGAGCGCTCTGCTCTCTTCGTAAAGTGATCCGTTGTAGGGATTTCCGGGCGTCTGGCAGATCGTCATTGCGCCGCTTACCGAGGTGTCTTCCGAGCCGTTGGCGTGTATCCTTATAAAGGCGTCCGCGCCGGCGGAGTTCGCGATCTCGGCGCGCTCGATGTTGCTGATGTTCACGTCGTTCGACGTGCGTACCTGTATAACCTCGAAGCCCTTCGCTTCAAGCAGCGTCTGTAGCTTCAGCGCGAGCGCAAGCGTCAGCTCATATTCGGCAACGCCGCTCGTCGTGCCGCTCGTGCCGCCCGTTACCTTAGCTTTCATTTCGGATGAGCCGGGGCCGATCGGTTCGGTCTCGTAGTTCCCCACGCTTTGATGACCGGCGTCGATAACGACGAGCCTGCGGTCGTATGCGCGCTCGGGCTTGCTTTGCTCTTCGCTTGACAGCTTTTCCTGCGAGGGCGTTTCGGCAGCCTCGGCGCTTTGCGGCTTGGAGCTTTCGGGGGGCGCAGCTCTTTCATCAGGGGCGCTTGCAGCCGCGTCATGTGAGGTGCTTTGCTGCTGTGAAGAGGACGCACTCTCTGCCTTTGGCAACGCTTGCGAGGAGGTTTCCTGCGGCAAGGCTGTCGACGAAGCTTTTGACGCGGCAGTGCTTGAAGCCTTTTTTGAAGACTCGCCCTTTGACGAGGCGGCGCTGCTTACGCTTTTACTCGATGGCGCTTCGGAAAGGTCTGACTGTGTGTCGGCGCCTGAGGGCGCGCTGCTCACGCCCTCCCAGTTTATCTGAACCTCGCTGAGATCGGACGCGGGGGAGGGCTTTTTGTCGGGTTTATTTCCTGTGCAGCCCGCCTGCGTTAAAAAGCAGAGCGCAGCCACGGCCGCCAGAATGCGGCGCTTGATCGTTGTATTTTTCATATCAATCCTCTGTTTCGCTGCGGTGAAGGAAGGTTTCCCATTCGCTCTCCTTAAAGCCGACGAGAACGCGCTCGCCGTCTGTGAGTATGGGTCGCTTTACGAGCATCCCGTCCGATGCGAGAAGCGCGAGCTGTTCCTGCTCGTTCATCGAGGGCAGCTTTTTCTTTAGTTTCATTTCCTTGTAGAGCGTACCGCTCGTGTTGAAAAAATTTTTAAGCGGCAGTCCGCTTTTTGCGTGCCACTGCTCAAGCTCCGAAAGCGACGGCTTATCGTCCTTGATGTTTCTCTCGGTGAATACCGCGCCGGTGCTTTCAAGGAAAGACCTCGCTTTGCGGCAAGTCGTACATTTTGGGTAACAGATAAATAACATATGAGCCTCCCGTGGTTTTTATAATATGATACCACATGATCCCGATTTTAGCAAGGACAGGTCGCGGCTTGTCGCACCCCGCAGGGCACTTCAAAAGCCGGACAATCAGCCTGCTCCTTCGTCTTGACTTCTTGGGGCGTTTTGGGCAGCGCAGGTTTGTTCACGCGTTTGTTTCGATTACGCCTGAGCGTCGGGTACGTTATGCTCGGGGACGACGGCGAAGAAAACGAGATCCTTGCTGCCGTTGTTTATCATTGAATGGCTGTGACCTCTCGGGCAGTAATGGCACTCGCCCGCAGAGGCCTTTTCCATGCCTTCGTCGTAGAGAAAGTCTGCCGTGCCGCTGAGAATATAGATAATCTCACTGTTCGTCTCGTGAGGGTGGAAGCCGATCGAAGAGCCGGGCTCGAGCCTGCCATACATGATCTTTCCAAACTCGTCTACGCGCATTTTCGCTATCGTCTCGCCCGCGCCGCCTTTGAACTGCGCCAGTCGAGTTTCTTCCATACCGTTAAAATCAACTATCATAATTATCTCTCCTTTTGGGTTGATAGGCTTATTATACACTGAAATTGTCATTTGTTCAAGGGCTGATGTGCGTCTGCAGGCCATCTGAGCCGGCAGCCAACTGAGTATCCTGCTGTACAGACGCGCTGAAAGCACGTCTTTTGCGGAGCATACGGCAGAAAATTAATAAATTGGGTATGGACTTCGCCTGCAGCTTATGTTAATATATAAAGGCAGGCGTTTTTGTCGGATCGTTTTTATTTTGTTGCCGCAGCAACAGAAAAATCGGCGGTCCGGGGGTATAATAACAACAAAACGCGCTGTGCGGTATCAAAGAATAAAAGGAGTGTATCGGATATGCTGGAATTACAGGATATTTATTTCAACGTGAAAGCAGACGATGCAAAAAAAGAGATCATAAACGGGATCAGCCTCACGATCCCGGACGACAAGCTTGTAGTCATAACCGGCCCTAACGGCGGCGGCAAGTCGACGCTTGCAAGGCTTATCGCAGGTATTGAAAAGCCGACCTCCGGCAGAATACTTTTAAACGGCGAGGATATCACCGAAATGTCGATTACCGACCGCGCCAAGGCGGGCATCGGCTTCGCCTTTCAGCAGCCCGTCCGCTTTAAGGGAATCCAGGTCTTTGACCTTATCCGCCTTGCGGCAGGCACGAGGATAAACGTCTCCGAGGCGTGCAATTACCTCTCGGCGGTAGGTCTATGCGCGCGCGATTATATCAACCGCGAGGTAAACTCCAGCCTTTCCGGCGGCGAGCTAAAAAGGATCGAGATCGCAACCGTCCTTGCAAAGGCGCCAACGCTCTCCGTGTTTGACGAGCCTGAGGCAGGCATTGACCTGTGGAGTTTCCAGAACCTTATCGAGGTGTTCGAGGGGATGCGCAGGAGCATTCACGGCAGCTCTATCCTCATCATCTCTCACCAGGAGCGCATACTCAACATCGCCGACGAGATCATAGTCCTGAAGGACGGCAGACTTACGGCGCAGGGTACCAGAGACGAGATCATGCCCGAGCTTACCGGAACGGCTTCCGCCGTTAAGGAATGCAGCAGGATCAGCCCGAGAAAAGGAGGCAGCGCAGAATGATCCAGATAGACGAGATCCAGAGAAGGCTTCTCAAAGAGGTAGCCGACCTTCACCAAATCCCGGAGGGCGCATATAATATCCGCTCGAACGGCGCGGCGCTCGGCAGAGCTTCGACCGCAAATATCGAGATCACACCGAAGGAAAACGCAAGCGGCATTGATATCCGTATAAAGCCCGGCACAAAAAACGAGAGCGTTCATATCCCTGTAGTCATGACGCAAAGCGGCTTGAAGGAGCTTGTTTACAATGACTTTTACATCGGCGAGGGTGCGGACGTCGTAATCGTTGCCGGCTGCGGCATCGACAACTGCGGCCCCGAGGATTCCGAGCACGACGGTATTCACCGCTTCTACGTAGGCAAGGGAGCAAAGGTGAAGTACGTCGAGAAGCATTACGGCTCAGGTCACGGCAAGGGCAAGCGCATACTCAACCCCGGCACTGAGGTCTACATGGAGGAAGACAGCACTATGGAGATGGAGATGGTGCAGATAAAGGGTGTTGACGACACCGACCGCACCACCACAGCCGAGCTTGCAAAGGGCGCGAGACTCGTGGTAAGAGAGAGACTTATGACCCACGGCGAACAGACGGCGATAAGCACATACATGGTCAACCTCAACGGCGAAGGCTCAAGCGCGGACGTTGTTTCCCGCTCCGTTGCGAGAGACAGCTCCTACCAGAAGTTCGACGCGAAGCTCGTTGGCAACGCTGCCTGTTCCGGTCACACAGAGTGCGATTCCATCATCATGGACAAGGGCAGGATCCTCGCGGTACCCGGTCTTGAAGCGAACGACGTAGACGCGGCTCTCGTTCACGAGGCTGCCATCGGGAAGATCGCCGGAGATCAGATAATCAAGCTCATGACGCTTGGTCTCACCGAACATGAAGCCGAGGAGCAGATCATCAACGGCTTCCTGAAGTGATAGAACGAAAACTTATAAACAAGATCGGCCCCGGGCGCTATGTATGCCCGGGGCTGCTGCGTTTATTAACGGATACGGTGGGGGTATCCTTTGACGGTTTGCGCACCAAGCAGCTTACGATAGGGAGCATTATGTTCCTGCGTCCGTACAAAAGCCCTATCTTCCGACCAAGCAGGCGGTCGAGCGACCGCAGGCAATACCGACCTACTTTATATGCAGCATATCTTTATTGCCGCATATTTTAATTTGTTCTTCCTGTAGCCAACTAATCGGGCGCATAGGGCGGGGGGTTAAAGAAAAGCTATTAGCGCGAATAGGTTTTTCTGATAACCGACGTGTTGAAAAAAGATGGGGGATATGGTAAAATTAGGAGTAATGAGGTGATAATTATGAAAATAATCGATATAATAAACGGCAGCAGACCAACGCTCTCTATGGAGGTCTTCCCGCCGAAAACCGACGATAAATTCAACTCCATAAAGCAGGCGACCGAGGAGATCGCCGCTTTGAAGCCCGACTTCATGAGCGTGACCTACGGCGCGGGCGGCGGTACCTCTGAGTTTACGGCGGATATCGCAGAGAATATCCAGAACAAATTTGGCGTGCCTACGCTCGCACATCTTACGTGTTTAAGCTCTGATAAGGAGAAGGTAGACAGCGTTGTCGAGAACCTTAAAGCGAAGGGTATCGAAAACGTGCTTGCGCTTCGCGGCGACGTTCCGGAGGGCTACGATCTGGAGAAATGCAGCTTTCACTACGCCAGCGAGCTTATCGACGAGATAAAGGCTCACGGCGACTTCTGCATCGGCGGCGCCTGCTACCCCGAGTCTCACCCCGAGAGCGCCACGTCGTATGAGGATATCAAGAACTTGAAGATAAAGGTAGACAAGGGCTGCCAGTTCCTCACAACGCAGATGTTTTTCGACAATAATATACTTTACAATTTCCTCTACCGCGTGCGCGAAGCGGGGATAAACGTTCCCGTCGTTGCGGGTGTTATGCCGGTGACGAACGCAGCACAGATCAGAAGGATACGCGACATCTCCGGCTCGGCGCTCCCGCAGCGGTTTATACGCATCGTCGACCGCTACGGCGACAACCCCCTCGCGATGAAGCAGGCGGGCATCGCGTATGCTGTTTCTCAGATAATCGATCTTTACGCAAACGGCGTGAATTCCGTACACGTTTACACGATGAACAAGCCCGAGGTCGCAAAGGCAATCATGGACAATATCTCATACATAATCCGATGAGGTGAACGCAGTGAATGATATTACCGTCGAAACGCTTGTCGGCACAATTGACGACGCTAAGCCCGTAAGGAGCGAAGCTCTCCGCTATATGGGCTATAAGGGTGCAGCGCCCGACGAGACGGCTAGAACTCTTATAGACGAGTGCGAAAAGGAGCTAATGGCGGCAGTGCGTCCGCTTTGCTGCTATGCCTATACGGCGATAGAGCATATATCCGAAAGCACCATCAATATCGGCTTCGGCGCAGTTGAGAGCCGCGACCTTGCAAAGCACCTTAATGGCTGCACCGGGGCTTACCTTTTTGCTGCGACCATCGGCATCGGCGCAGACAGGCTGATCGCAAAGTACGGCAGGCTGAAACCCGCGAAGAGCGTGATAATAGACGCGCTCGGCTCGTCGGCTATCGAGAGCTTCTGCGACAGCGCCGAAAAGCGCATAACCGAAGGCATACCGAAACACTGCTCACGGTTCAGCGCAGGCTACGGCGATTTTTCGCTCTCTCATCAGCTCGATTTTATGAGAGTGCTCGACATGAACAGAAAGCTTGGCATCACGCTTTCAGATTCGCTGCTCATGACGCCGACAAAGTCGGTCACGGCGGTTATCGGAGTTGGTGCGGAAAACAAAACGTGCGGCGGAAAGTGCGCCGCCTGCGGCAACATAAACTGCGCATTCAGAAGCATTACGGAGGGATAAACAATGAACGTTCTTGAAAAAATACATTCGTCGATAACGTACTTCGACGGTGGCATGGGTACTCTTTTGCAGGAGGAGGGCTTAAAGCCCGGCGAGCTTCCGGAGCTTTGGAACATGAGCCGCCCCGACGTGATCTACAATATCCACCGCCGCTACCTTGAAAGCGGCAGCGACATAATCTCGACCAATACCTTCGGCGCGAACCGCCTCAAATTCGATAACCTCGAGGAGATCATCTCGGCGGCAGTCTCGATTGCAAAGCGTGCGGCAAAGGACGTCGGCGGCGAGAAGTTTGTTGCGTTCGACATGGGGCCGCTCGGCAAGATGCTAAAGCCGCTCGGCGACCTGCCGTTTGAAGACGCCGTTTCTATCTTCGGCGAGAGCGTTCGCATCGCCGACAAGTGCGGAGCAGACCTCATCATAATCGAGACGATGAACGATTCCTACGAGGCTAAGGCGGCGGTTCTCGCGGCGAAGGAGAACAGCAGACTTCCTGTATTTACAACGTGCGTTTTCGATGAGCACGCAAAGCTCATGACCGGCGCAGACCCCGCGGCTATGGTCGCTATGCTTGAGGGCTTGGGCGTTGACGCCGTCGGCATGAATTGCTCGCTCGGCCCTCGCCAGATGGTCGGTATCGTTCCGAAGCTTGTCGAGCGCGCGAGCATTCCCGTTATCGTCAACCCGAACGCCGGGCTTCCGAAAAGTGTGGACGGTAAGACCATTTACGACGTTGACGCCGAGGAGTTCTCCGAGATCATGAAGGAGATCGTCTCGGCGGGCGCGACTATCGTCGGCGGCTGCTGCGGCACAACTCCCGAGTTCATAAAGCGCACCGTTGAAAAGACGAGGACTCTTCCGTTTACGCCGCCCGTGAAAAGGGGGCTTACGGTCGTTTCGTCCTACACCCACGCAGTCGAAGTAGGCGACGGTCCGGTGCTTATAGGCGAGAGGATCAACCCAACGGGAAAGAAGCGCTTCAAAGAGGCGCTGAGAAACAACGATCTTGAATATATCCTCAACGAGGGCGTAGCGCAGCAGGACGCGGGCGCCGATATTCTGGATGTAAACGTCGGTCTGCCCGAGATAGACGAAACGGAAATGATGGTGCGCGTTGTGAGCGAGCTTCAGGCGGTTAGCGATCTGCCACTCCAGCTCGATACCGTCGATCCGAAGGCGATGGAACAGGCGATGCGCATCTACAACGGCAAGCCGCTCGTAAACTCCGTGAACGGCAAGCCGGAGAGCATGAAGGCGATCTTCCCTCTTGTCAAAAAATACGGCGGCGCAGTCATTGCTCTGACGATTGGCACCGACGGTATTCCCGAGACGGCCGAGGGCAGATACGATATCGCTAAAAGCATAGTCGAAGAGGCCGAACGTTACGGCATCGACCGCTGCGACATTATCGTCGACCCTCTTGCGATGACCGTTTCAAGCGACACCAACAGCGCAAACGTCACACTCGAGAGCATTCGCCTTATCGAAGAGCGCCTCGGCGTTCATACTAGCCTCGGCGTATCAAATATTTCGTTCGGCTTGCCGAACAGGGACTTTATCACCTCCACGTTTTACGCGATAGCCTTGCAGACAGGGCTCGACTGCGCGATCATGAACCCGTTCTCGTTTGAGATGATGAAGGTCTACCACAGCTTCAAGGCTCTTCGCAACATGGACGAAAGCTGTGGCAGCTACATTGAATTCGCGTCAAACGTAACGGTAGGCAGTGCAACTGCCGCCGCCCACGCAAAAGGCGGCACAGACTCCGCGGCAGGCGAAGCGCCCTTGAAGCGCGCGATCATAAAGGGCCTTGCCGAGCAGGCGAAGGACGCAGCGGCGGCGCTCGTAAAGGAGCAGGACCCGCTTATCGTTATCAACGAACAGATAATCCCGGCGCTCGACAAGGTAGGCAAGGGCTTTGAGGAAAACACCGTCTTCCTTCCGCAGCTTCTCATGAGCGCAGACGCGGCAAAGGCTGCGTTCGAGGCGGTAAGAGAGGCGCTCTCAGCCGAGAAAAAGGCGAGCAAGGGGAAGATAATTCTCGCGACCGTCAAGGGCGACATTCACGACATTGGCAAGAACATCGTCAAGGTACTGCTCTCTAACTACGGCTACGACGTTATCGACCTCGGAAAGGACGTCCCGCCCGAGGCGATAAGGGACTGTGCGCTTGAGCAGAACGTAAAGCTCGTGGGCTTGAGCGCCCTCATGACAACGACCGTTCCGGCGATGGAGGAGACGATAAAGCTGCTTCGCGAAAGCGGCTCACCGGCTAAGGTAGTCGTCGGCGGCGCAGTTCTCACGCAGGAATACGCCGACATGATCGGTGCCGACAAATACGCAAAGGACGCCATGGAGACAGTCCGCTACGCCGAAACGCTCGACCTGCTTTAATATAATTTTACGGCAATACCCCCGCCGCACTGCTCTTTCGCAATGCGGCGGGGGTACTGTTTTGCGGCTGACCTGTAATGCTGCTGACAGACATGACTGCGCTGTGCCGTAGTCGCGAGAGTGCGGTACGAGAAGAAGCGCAGACCCTTCCGCCGCGGTCTGCGCTCCCTTTCTATGACAGCATAATTTTATTGATCCGGAACGTTTTCACGTCCATTGTGTTCTTGTTTACGGGCAGATAACGTCTGCCTGAGTGAGCAGCCTGCCCTCGCCCTCGGCAGTATCGTTTACGATGTACATCTCGCTGCCGCTCTGCTCGATAACGAATGTGTGGCGGCTTGTGCGGCTCACAGACTCGACCTCGCCCTTGTACTTTACCCGCTGGGTAATGTCGGCCTCTATCGTGTAGCTTTTTCCGGTATAGCTGAGTGCAGCATATTCTACGGAGTAGGTCGCTTCCTCCGCTTCGCCCGCGCTCTTGCTCACGCGGCTGATAAGATCGTTGTTGTAGTCGTTGTAATACCAGAAGTCGCAGCCTTCTTTGACGATCCCTCTGAATGAAACGTCTTCGCCGGAGTAACTTTTCGTTAACGCTTCGACGTACCTGTCGACAAGGCTTTTAGCCGCCTCGTTGTTGCGCTGAAAAACGCCGCAGGCGTCGGCATAAACAACGCCGCTTGCCGCAGTGATGACGGCCGCGGCCGTCATGAAAATGATTGCCCTTTTTATCATTGCTCTACGCTCCGTGTTTTGTTCTCTGTTTTTATTATATACCTGTTTTTTAGGATGTAAATATGCTTGGAAAAATGTTTTCGCTTTATTTACAAACCGTAAAAAAAGCATAAATAAAAAGTTTACTTTTGTTATTGAAATTTAAACTGTTTTGCGATATACTAGTACTAAGGAGCCACTGAATAAATCACGTCCTGCGGACTGAGCACCAAACTTGCTTGCATCTTTCGGTCAAATTGAACTCAAAAGCCTTGAAATACGTCAGTAAGTAAAGGGGGCGAACGCCATGGGAAATTCGGAACTGACGCCGGAACAGATCGTCAGAAAAGCGGCGGACAAGCTCGAGTATGAATCACGCTACAGCATGACGAAGGAATTCATTCAGCACGGCTCTGTCAGCGTTTACGCTCACTGCCTTTCCGTTGCTGCCGAGAGCATTCGCATAGCCCGCGCGATGAAGCTCGACGTCGACATCGATTCGCTCGTCCGGGGAGCTTTGCTTCACGACTACTTCCTCTACGACTGGCACGACAACCCCGACGGCAGGCACAACGTTCACGGCTTTACCCACCCGTATACGGCGCTGAAAAACGCAAAGCAGGACTTTGACCTTACGAAGAAGGAGTGCGACATCATCGTACACCATATGTTCCCGCTCGTGCCGATACCGCCGATGAGCAGAGAAGCGTGGATAGTCTGTCTGGCCGACAAGATCTGCGCTACAAAAGAAACGATCATGATGCGCAAAGCGCAGACGGCGTAAACAAACAACAAACGGGTGCGCAGCCTTTGCTGTACACCCGTAATTTTTGGAGGAGCTATGGATATCGAATCATACAAAGCGGTGAAGGTGCTGAGAATAGTCGGGGGTATGATCGTATCGCTCGTGATGTTCGCCTTCTCGGTGCTGTCAATAATCGAAACTGTAGGAGAGGGAGAGGTCGACGGTTTTATTGCGCTGCCTGTCCTCGCGTTTTTGTTCGGGATACTGCTCGTCGCCGATGTGATCTCGGCGTTTAGCGGCAGATTTTCGGAGAAGCTTGAGCGCTTCGAGAAAAAGCGTTTCCCGTTCACGATCTTTGAGATCGTTCTGCTTTTGGCGGCGTTCCCGGTCAGCGCAGCGGGGCTTTTTCTGACTCTTATCCCTGCGCTCGGCTGCCTGACTGCATTCATACTGCAAAAGACGCCCGACCAATTCGGCTCCGTCGAGGGAATATTGATCGTCGGTATCCCGCTGATACTCACGATTTTTGCGATGCTCGATATTATGTATATGATATGGCGAAAGGGGAAGTGTGTGAAGGCGAGGAGAGAATGATAAAGAGTAAAAAACGCTGCGGTTCAGGATATATCGCAGCGATGAATTATAAACTATTGAAAAAACCTGCCGACATACATCGACAGGTTTTCACTTTGGTGCGAGTGACGGGACTTGAACCCGTACGTCATTCAACACACGCCCCTCAAACGTGCCTGTCTGCCAATTCCAGCACACTCGCTTATTCAGTACGCACGCTAAGCCGTTAATATGCGCCGGCTTTTATGCCTGCAATTAAGCTTCTTATTATCCGACCTTGCGCTGAGGGCTCACCGGTTTTGTTCGCTCACTTACCGTGCTTGAATATAATATCATATTTTTCGGGGAATGTCAAGAGAAAATTTCAAAAAAACTTAAAAACTCCAACAACAAGGGCAGGGAAGCTTTTCGTTTCCCTGCCCTGAATTTATTTTTTATTCCTGCGGTGCTTCCGTATTTACCGTTACGCCGATGCCAAGCTCGCCGAGCTGCTCGTCGTCTACCGGCGAGGGAGCGTTTGTCATAAGCTCGCTTGCGTTCTGTACCTTCGGGAACGCCACAACGTCACGAAGCGTGGAGGCTTCGATCATCTGCATTACGAGGCGGTCGAGGCCGATGCCCATGCCGCCGTGGGGCGGTGCGCCGAACTTGAATGCATCTGTAAGGAAGCCGAATTTTCTGTATGCCTCCTCGTCGGAGAGGCCGAGCATACTGAACATTCTCTTCTGTAGATCGGGGTTTGTAATTCTGATCGAGCCGGAAGAGAGTTCGATGCCGTTGAGCACCATGTCGTAGGCCTTTGCGTAGACCTTGCTCTTGTCGCCCTCGAGGTGGTTCATTGCCTCGTCGGTGGGGGAGGTGAACGGGTGGTGCATTGCGAGCCACTCGCCGCTATCCTTGTCGTACTCGAAGAACGGGAACTCGACTACCCAGAGGAAATTGAAGCCCTCGCGCTTGATCTCAAGCTTGTTTGCGACTTCAAGTCTGAGTGCGCCGAGGATAGACATAACGCTCGTGTCGTTCTCGTCGGCAACGATGAACACGACATCGCCCTTCTCTGCGCCTGCTTTCTCAACGATGGACTGCATCTGCTCGTCCGTCATGAACTTCGAGAACGAGGAGGCGATTCCGTCGTCGGTCATTCTTATCCATGCAACGCCCTTTGCGCCGATGCCCTTAGCCGTCTCGATGAGCTTGTCGATGACCTTTCTCGAATACGTCTTGACCGCATTCTTCGCCGTGATGCCTCTAACCGAGCCGCCGTTTGCTACGGCGTTTTTGAATACGACGAACTCGCTGTCTTTAACTGTTTCGGTGAGGTCGAAAAGCTCCATGCCGAAGCGCGTGTCGGGCTTATCGGAGCCGAAGCGTGACATCACCTCGTTGTATGTGTATCTCGGGAACGGGGTGGGGATATCTATATCGAGCGCCTTTTTGAAGACGTACTTTATAAAGCCCTCTCCTAGCTCGAGGATATCGTCCATATCGACGAAAGACATCTCGATGTCGATCTGGGTAAACTCGGGCTGACGGTCTGCACGGAGGTCTTCGTCACGGAAGCAGCGCGCGATCTGCATATACTTGTCGAAGCCTGCGACCATGCAGAGCTGTTTGTATATCTGCGGCGACTGCGGCAGCGCATAGAAGCTGCCCTTGTGGATACGCGACGGTACGAGGAAGTCTCTTGCGCCCTCGGGCGTCGACTTGATGAGCATAGGAGTTTCTATCTCGATGAAGCCCTTCTCGTCGAAGTAGTCTCTTGTAGCCTTTGCGATCTTGTGGCGGAGAATGATATTCTGCTGAAGCTCCGGTCTGCGAAGATCGAGGTAGCGGTATTTGAGCCTTGTCGGCTCGCCTGCGGTGCATTTGTCGGAGATCTCAAACGGCGGAGTTTCGCTCTCGCCGAGAATGCGAAGCTCTGTTACCTTTACTTCGATGTCGCCCGTTGCGATCTTATCTGACTTTGCGCTTCGCTCCATAACGGTGCCGACAACGCCGAGCACGTACTCGCTGCGAACCTTCTGCGCCTTAGCGAATATTTCCTTATCTGTTGTATCGTCGAACGAGAGCTGAACGATGCCCGTTCTGTCTCTCAGGTCGATGAAAACGAGCTGACCGAGGTCTCTCTGCTTTGCCGTCCAGCCGAACAGCGTGACCTCCTTGCCTGCGTCCGAAAGGCGAAGCTCGCCGCAGTAGCAGGTGCGCTTCATGCCTGTCATAAATTCTGCCATATATATTCCTCCCGGTTAAGCGATCTTCTGTTATGAAAGATCGGCTTTTATCCTGTTTTTTGCCATCTATTATAATATCATCTCATACGGGGTGATGTCAAGATTTTAAGAGAAATTCAAGGAAAAGACATAATGACATAACGAAAAACACCGCCGATTTTTTTCATCGGCGATGTTTCATTAACATTTTACCACGATATTGGCGGCATCACATGAATCTGTCAGCGATCAGATAGATTACCAAAATTCCGTGACCGAACGCACATCTGCGCCATCTTTTTGCAGATCTTTGATAAGCGCCGTCGTTCGTTTCAATGTAGCGGCGGCTGTTTCTGCGGTACTCCTTGATATCAGTAAAAACGCCTGCGATCAGAATCACTAGGAAGCCACTGAATAAATCACGTCCTGCGGACTGAGCACCAAACTTGCTTGCATCTTTCGGTCAAATTGAACTCAAAAGCCTTGAAATACGTCAGTATTACTAATCAGTGTCTCCCTAGGAATATGCACCTTATTATGTCCAACATAAAACTCATCCAGTCTTATTTCCTCATATCCTTGTACTCCCAAGGATCATAGTCCGAGAAGTCCTTGCGGCTGTCGTCAAGGTCGTATTCGCTGTTCGTGAAGAAGCCTCGCCCTGCCGAGTAGCCCTCGCCGATTTTCCTGTACACACCCGCACCGCCGATCAATACCATAACTATTAATAAAACGATCCAAATCATACTAATCTCATATCCTTCCAAATGTGTCCGGAGAGTTATTCACTCTCTGCGGGTAATGTCGGCGCTGCGTCGTGTGTACACTCGTTGATAGTCGTATTCGTCGTGTTGGAGAGCAGACCCTTTGCCGGTTCTGCGATGCTTGCAACGAGATCTCTCAGCTCGTCGTTGTACGGCCTGCCGTTGAGCGCCTTGTTCTCGACGTCGAGCTTTTTCATCAGCTCCGGAACTGCAGAGAGCGTGTCGATAAGAACGTTGCCGCTGCCGCCGTTGTTCGGGCCGCTGCCGCCGATGTTGACGAACTCTGCGTTTTTGCCGATGTTAGCCATGATCTCGGCTGTCTTTGTGGCGATGGTGATCTTTGCCTCTGTCTCGATCTTGATCTTCTCGATCTCGAAGTTGACCTTCTCGTTGGAGGCGCGAGCCTCTGCGAGCGCCCTTTCACCTTCTGCCTGCGCAATGAGCTTCTGCTTCTCTACCTCGGCTTCGGCAAGACCCTTCTGGCGGATAACCTCTGCGTCTGCGATACCTTTCTGCTTTGTGACGTCGGCTACCGCCGTACCTTCCTTGCGGGTCTTGTCGGCCGTAGCTTCAGCCGTAACCTTGATGGCGTTTGCCTCGCGCTCAGCTACCTGTACGGAAGCGTCTGCGGCGATCTTTCTGACGGTCGCCTGAGCCTCGGCTTCGATCTGGTTCTTCTGCTTTTCCGCCTCGGCGCGCGTCTTGATTACCTCTTTTTCCTTCATTGCTGCGAGGTTTGCCTGCTCCTGCTCGACTACCTTGATGCGGCCCTGCTGAGCTGCGACCTCCTGCTGACGGATAGTGTGCTGAAGCTCGCCGGCGATCGCTGCGTCTGCGTCTGCCTTGTCGACCTCCGCCTTGAAGCTTGCGATGCGCAGGTTGTTGTCTCTCTGCTTCTCTGCTACTGCAAGCTCGGAATCAAGCTCGTTCTGAGCGGCGATCTTCTCGGACTCAGCCTTCTGCGTTCTTACAGCCTGGTCGACAACGGAGCGCTTGTTTTCAGCCTCACGGCGCTTGTCTTCCATGTCGAGTGCGGCGATGTTGTCGTAATACTGGTTGTTGTCGGTGATGTCCTGAATGTTGAGGGAGACAAGCTCCATGCCCATGTTGACCATCTCGTCGGCGACTATCTTCTTGACGTTGTCGGCGAATATGACCTTGTCTCGAAGGACTTCCTCAGGCGTCATCGAAGCCACGATGTCGCGGACCGCGCCGGTGAGGGTGAGGCGAACGTCGTTCTTGATGCCCTCCTGACCTCTTTCCTTGAACGAGATGATAGCCTTCTTGAGGTTGTCCATGTTCTCGGTGTCGGGTCTGATCTGAGCTGTCCAGTCGATAATGATCGGAACGGAGGTCTTTGTTTTTACCTCGTCTCGGTCGGCCGTTACTGTAAGCATACACAGGTCGAAATACTGAGCCTTGCGGAAGATAGGGATAACGAACGAGCCGCCCGATACCTTGATGATCGGCTCCTTGCCGCCGGTGATGATGAGCGCCTTGTCGATGTCGGCGACCCTGTAGATCATGCACAGGAATATGATGAGCACGATAATGGCGATCAGGATGGGAATGATAACGGGTAATAATGATAACAACATAAGATGACCTCCTTATTGCTCCGGAAATTTAGCTTTCCGAATTACATATAATTATTTATATCTTACTTGACAGTTTGTCAAGAGATAGGCTAAAAAAACTATTTATATTGCCTTTTGAAAAGGGTAAAAAATGACTGTCGATTTGACAGCCCCCACCTAAAATTATATATTCGATTATTTGCCCTTCCTTCGGGTATGCAGAAAGGGGGCCGGCACATTTGACCGACCCCACCATGTTTTGCTATTGCGTTCCCCCGAATTTCGTTCGGGTGATTTACTGATACATATATTATACCAAAGGACGAATTTTGTCAATAAGGAAAATGTGAATAAATTGTAAATTCGCACAAGCGACTTGCGGCAGAAAAAAGCACCCCGCAGTTTTCTGCGGAGTGCTTGGAACGACTTTGTGATATCAGTCAATTATTCAACAGGCTTCAAGCCCCAGATGCCGTCTGCGTAATCTCTTATCGAGCGGTCTGCGGCGAAGATGCCGGAGTTTGCGATGTTGATGAGCGACGACTTGTTCCACTCCTTCTTGTTGAGGTACATCTCGCTTGCTCTCTTCTGAGCCTGAGCGTAGTCTGCGAAGTCTGCGAGAACCATGTACGGATCCTGCTCCGTAAGGTTCTTCGCGATGTGGTTGAAGCCGGTGGAGTTCAGCTCGTCGATTGCCTTCTTGATCGTCGGGTTGTTTACGTAGTAGTCCATCGGGTTGTAGCCGTTTGCCTTGAGGCGCGTTACCTCGGGCGTTGTCAGGCCGAAGAGGAACATATTCGCGCTGCCGACGGAGTCGTGAATCTCAACGTTTGCACCGTCGAGCGTGCCGAGCGTGAGCGCGCCGTTTATCATGAACTTCATGTTCGACGTACCGGAAGCCTCTGTGCCGGCGAGTGAGATTTGTTCGCTGATCTCGGAGGCGGGCATGAGCTTCTCCGCAACGGTTACACGGTAGTCCTCAAGATATACGACCTTGAGCTTGTCATTGAGAACCGGATCTCTGTTGATCTGCTCGGTCATCTTGACGATGAACTGAATGATCTCCTTCGCGAAGTAGTAGCCCGGAGCGGCCTTTGCGCCGAAGATGTACGTTTTCGGCGTGAACGGAGCGTTCGGGTTCTCTCTGAGGTACTGAGCGACGGAGAGGATATGCAGAGCGTTCATGAGCTGGCGCTTGTACTCGTGCAGGCGCTTTACCTGAACGTCAAAGATCGAATCGGGGTTAACGATAACGCCGTTGTGCTCCTTGATGTACTCCGCCATTGCCGCCTTGTTTTTGCGCTTGATAGCCGCAAGGCGGTCGAGAACGGCTGAGTCGGAGGTGTATTTCATAAGCCCGGTAAGCTGGGAAGCGTCAGTCTTGTAGCCGTCGCCGATAAGCTCGGTGATGAGTTTTGAAAGCTCGGGGTTTGACTGGCAGAGCCAGCGTCTGTGGGCGATGCCGTTCGTGACGTTTGTAAACTTCTCGGGAGTTACCTTATAGAAGTCGTTGAAGACGGTGTCTTTGAGGATCTGGCTGTGGAGGGCCGAAACGCCGTTTACCTTGTAGCTTGCCATAACGGCGAGGTTAGCCATCTTGACGACGCCGTCGTTGATGATAGCCATTCTGCCTACCTGGTATCCGTCAATGCCCTGAGCGTGGAGCGAATCGCAGTAGCGGCGGTTAAGCTCGGAAACGATCTGATAGATTCTCGGCAGCTTTGTGCGGAACATATCCTCGCCCCAGCACTCGAGCGCCTCACGCATAACGGTGTGGTTCGTGTAGGCGATAGTCTTGGAGACGATATCCCACGCCTCGTCCCAACCGTAGCCGTAGTCGTCCATAATGATGCGCATAAGCTCGGGAACTGCGAGAACGGGGTGCGTGTCGTTCATGTGGATAGTTACCCACTCGGGGAGGGTCTTCATGTCGCCGCCATTATAGAGGATATGGCGTCTTACGATATCCTGAACGGTCGCTGAAACGAGGAAGTACTGCTGGTTAAGGCGCAGGCTCTTACCCTCGGAGTGGTTGTCGCCCGGGTAAAGCACTTGGGTGATCGCCTCTGCCATAGCCTTCTGCTCCATCGCTCTCATGTACTGACCGTCGTTGAATAGGTTCATGTCGATATTCTCGGCCTTGGCAGCCCAGAGCCTGAGACGGCTGATGCCCTTGCCGTCTGCACCCGAAATGTACATATCATACGGAACAGCCATAACTGTAACGGGGTTTACAAGCTTTACCGTGCATTTGCCGTCGCCCCATGTCTCCTCGACGCTGCCGTTGAAGCGAACGGGGAGAGCCTTGTCAGGGTGCGACTGGAGCCATACGCTGCCGCCCGGAAGCCAGTTGTCGGGAAGCTCAGTCTGCCAGCCGTCTACGAGGCTCTGGCGGAAGATACCCATTTCGTAGCGCAGAGAGTAGCCCATCGACGAGTAGCCCTGCGATGCAAGGCCGTCGAGGAAGCAGGCAGCGAGTCTGCCGAGACCGCCGTTGCCGAGACCTGCGTCCGGCTCCTGGTCATATACTTTGTCGAGCGACGTGCCGAAGCTCTCGAGAGCCTTGCCGATAGTCTCTTCAAGGTTTAAGTTGCAGATGTTGTTCTTAAGAGAACGGCCGAGCAGGAACTCCATGCAGAGGTAGTAAACGATCTTTCTCTTCTGCTTGAGTGCCGTGTCTTTGAATTCCTTGTAGCCTGCGCCCATGAGGTCGCGAAGCACAAGCGCTGTAGCCTTGTAGAAGTGCTCGTCTGTAGCGTCCTTAGCGGCAACGCCCATGTTATGGGATAGCTTTGCGGAGATAAGCTCTTTTGCCTCTTGTACGGTTAGGTTGTAATTCATGTCAATGCCTCCATGATAGTAGTCATTATTTGGTTCGCACTGCCCGCGGAGCATAGCCCGGCGGCAGGTATGGTTTCATTATACTACATTATGAAAGAAAAAACAATAGGTAATTTTGGTGTTTTATATAATTTTTATGGATAAAACGTCCGGATTTTTGCCGTTTTTTCCTTTTTGTAAAAGTAGGAAGCATATTTCGGGAAAATATCCGCAGGAAAATCTTTTTCTTTAAAAATCTTGTATTTATCGCATTTGTGTTGTATAATGATAAGGAAAGTATTCAAAATTCAACAAAATTCTACAAAAGGGATGTGAACATTGTGGCAAAGCACACTATTCGTATTTTGAATTATAACTTAACGCTCACCTCCGACGACGACAAGTCCTACATCGAAAGCGTAGCCGAGAGAGTTGAACGCAACATCAAGACGCTCTCAGACAATATGCCGACGAGGAACATGACCGAGGTAGCGCTCTTTGTAGCTATGGACTACTGCGACCGCTACATGAAGGCGATAGGCGACGGCTCCTCGATGAGAGGGCAGATCAAGGATTACCTCAAGGATTCAAGTCAGGCCCGCCAGCAGCTCGAAGAGGCTAAGAAGGAGAACGAGCTTCTTAAAGCCGAGAACGAGAAGCTTCGCGCAAGACTCACCGACTCCAAGGGCAGGACGGACGCCTTTGAGGTGAAGCTCCCCGAGGTGAAGAACTCAGCGCCCGAAGCCGAGAAGCCCGCTCAGACAGCTGAGCGCGAGACTCTTTTCGGCCGCAAGAAGAACATCAAGGGCAAAAAAAAAGAAAGTAAGCCGGCAGCGCCGGTAAAGGGCCTCTGGGGAGCCGACGCGTTCTCCGAGAGCGCCGATGCGGCGGCAGATATAATGAGCTTCTTTGAGGAGAAGTCTTTCGACGACGAGGACTAAAACGAAGTCGTTTTCAACGGCCGCGGCTGTAAATAACGGATTTTATCTCGGCTTTCCTGTTTGCGATCATAAGGGCTGCACCGCTTGCAAGCCCCGGGAAAGCCGAGGTTTTCTATGTAATAACGGTGAACATTTTCCCGAAAGAGTGATTGTTTTGACAAGCAAAGGCAAAATCGAAATACTTGCGCCGTGCGGATCGTTCGCCGCGCTCACGGCGGCGGTGCGCAGCGGGGCTGACGCCGTATATCTGGGGCTTGACCGATTCAGCGCCAGAGCGTTCGCCGACAACTTCGACGAGTACACGCTTGCCCGCGCCGTGAGATATTGCAGGCTGCACGGCGTAAAGGTGCATACGGCGGTAAATACGCTCGTTTCAGACGACGAGCTGGAGGGCGCGCTGAAGGCGGCCCAAAGCGCGTATGAAGCCGGCGTCGATGCGTTCATCGTGCAGGACTTAGGGCTTGCGGCGCTCATAAAAAAGGCGTGCCCCGGCGCGGAGCTTCACGCCTCGACCCAGCTTACAGTCCATACGCCCGAGGGTGCGCGCTTTCTGTATGAAAACGGCTTCGACCGCGTTGTCCTTGCGCGCGAGATGAGCAGGCAGGAGATCGCCGGGGTCGTAAAAAGCTGCCCCGTGCAGACCGAGGTCTTCGTTCACGGGGCGCTGTGTATGTGCGTGTCCGGACAGTGCTACCTTTCGGCTATGCTCGGCGGCCGAAGCGGCAACAGAGGGCGCTGCGCCCAACCCTGCCGCCTGCCGTTCTCCGTAAAGGGCGGCACGGGTCACGATCTCAGCCTGAAAGACAACTGCATCATAAATTCGCTCAAAGAGCTTGAAGAGCTTGGCGTGACGAGCGCGAAGATCGAGGGCAGGATGAAGCGCCCCGAGTATGTCGCCGCTGCGGTCAGCGCGTGCAGAGAGGCTGCCGACAGCGGCAGAGCCGACGATGAGAGCCTCGACCGGCTTCGCTCCGTCTTTTCGCGCAGCGGTTTTACCGATGGCTACTACACCGGGCGGCTCGGGCGCGAGATGTTCGGAACGCGCTCGAAGGACGACGTAACGGCGGCGACCGATAAGCTGCTCGCCCGGATCAGAACGGAGTACAAGGACGAGGCGCAGAGCAGAGACGTGAGCTTCACTTTGATTATTGAATACGGCAAGCCCTCGAAGCTTACCGCCGAAAGCGGCGGAAAGACCGTGACCGTAACGGGCGATTTGCCGCAGAAGGCGCAGAAGGTCGCGCTTTCTGCCGAAAAGGCGCAGGCGCAGCTTTCCAAAACGGGCGGCACGGCTTTTCGCGCGGCTGAGGTCAAAGCGCGGCTCGGCGAGGGGCTGACGCTTCCCGCCTCGGAGATAAACGCCATGCGCCGCGGCGCGCTCGAAAAGCTGACGGCGCTCTTTGAACAGCCGCCCGAAAGAAAGCGGGAGGACGTTTTGATACCCGCAGTGAAGCCGTACAGAAAAAGCGGCAAAACGGCGCTTCGGGCGTGCTTTAAAAGCTGCTTTGTTCCCGAGGACTTCAAGGAATGTGAGCTTGTGTTCGTTCCGCTTTTCTCCGATATCGGCGAGATAGCGCGGCTGAAGGAGAGCGGCTTTAACGTCGGCGTAAAGGTGCCGCGCGTGATATTCGGCGGGGAAGAGGCAGCCGAAAAAGTACTGCTTGATGCAAAGGCGGCGGGCGTCACCGACGCGTGGTGCGGCAATATCGGGACGGCGGCGCTCGCTTTAAGGCTTGGGATGAGCGTTCACGGCGGCTTCTCGCTCAACGTGTTCAACAGCCAAAGCCTTGACTTTCTCGAAAAGGCGGGGCTTGAAGACACGGAGGTCTCGATCGAGCTTACCGCAAAGCAGATCGCAAGGCTTGGCGGCACGATCAGAAGGGGCGTTGCCGCTTACGGTCATCTGCCGCTCATGATAACGCGGAACTGCCCGAACAAGAACGGCTCGGGCTGCTCAAAATGCGGCGGCAGGAGTACCATCACCGACCGCCGCGGCACGCAGTTTACGCTGATGTGCGAGGGAGGCTGCACCGAGCTTTTAAACAGCGACGCGCTTGTTCTCTCGGATAAGCTTGATGACTTTGCCTGCGCCGATTTCCTGACGCTCTGCTTTACATACGAAACGCCCGAGGAATGTGTGCGTATACTTGATATGTACCGCAGCGGGGGGAAGTCCGGCGGGAACCTCACGAGGGGGCTGTACTACAGGGGCGTGGAGTGATCTGATATGAAGTGTGAGATCACACTTCATATCAATGAATAGTGAATACTGAAGAGTGAATAGTTAATAATTGCGGAAATGCTGCGCATTTGTTTTTATATTAATGCCGAACTAAATAATATACAATTCGTATTTATTTTTTTGTTGCCGAAGGGGTGAGGGGGCGATCGGAAAGCCCCCGCATAGTGTTCTTGATAGATAAACGATACTCTACTTACGATTATTTAATTGCCGAAGAAATAAAAGGCTTGCAGCAGTCGATCGTCCCACAGAACAGCAAAAGAGAATAAAAGAAAACCGGCAGTACCGAGCTTGGTACTGCCGGTTGCTTTCTGGAAATCACTTGTCTTCTTCAACCGGGATTTCTTCGTAGATGTACTGGTTGCCGTCTTCGTCCTCGTAAATATACTCGTACGAACTCTTGCCTCTGCCCTTAGCCTTCAGCGTCTTGATGGCGTGATGCTCAGCCTTGTTCTCGTTAACAGCCTTCTTTGTGAACCACCACTGAAGGGCGAAATACAAAAGCTCAGCAGTAAAGACAAGAGCAAGTTGAACCATAGGGATCTCCGACTTGTCGATCGCATGGAGAATACCCCAGCCGATCAGGAACAACATAACGTAAAGCCATGCGAATCTGATGGACTTGATGGTTACTTCCATCTCCATTTCGTCGGAAGCTCTGAAACCCAGCTTTCTGATATACTTGTTCATAACTACTGCCCCTCTCGAGTAAAAACCTTACATATATATTATATCAATATTTTGCAAAATTTCAAGAGAAAACTTAAAGTTTTTATACTAAATTTATATTATTTTTTTGTGAGTGAAATATTACCAAAAAACTCAGCCGCTAATTGTTCAATTGACCGATAAAGCGCCTGCTGTATGCACATATGGGCTGATATGAGCGGCAAAACACGACTGTTATCGTATTAAATATGTTACAAAGTATAGCGGCACATAAATGATCACCTGTAAAGATAATCCTCAAACGGAGCAATTATGCGCTCGATGGACTCGATCAGATGAGCGCAGTCGACCGATACGCAGTCGAACATCGTCTCGGTCAGGATTCCGAAGCAGACGAGCGAGAAGCACAGCGGGACCTGGAAGCCCTCAAGGCTGCCCGAGGTGGAGAGCGTCGTGTCGTCGAGCATCGTCCCGAAGCGCACGGCGTTGCCAACAACGCCGGAGTGCGCCCTGTAGCAGGAAATGACGTAGAGAATCTTTAGGTTTTCGAGTGTCATCTCATTTTGTATCGCGCCGAAGCTGCGGCTCGGGAGCGTGTCGCCTATCCACCAGTAATCGCGCAGGTAGTTGCCTTGCTTATTATAGGAAAGGAAGCCGGAGTACTTGTCCTTCAGCTTGTTGTGCTCTTTGCGCGCGGCGACCTTCTGGCGCTGCGCCTCGGCAAGCTCCTCCTCGTCCTGCGAATACTCGAGAATATAGCTGTAGTACTTCACCCTGTCGCGCGAGACCTTCACGTAAAAATCGTCGGAGTAGCGCTGCAAAAGCGCCTCGTCGTCGCGGTGAGTGTAGAGAAAGCGCATGACGACCATCGACTCGTACAGGATACGCGAAAGCGCCATCGCGCCCTCGGGGTAGCCGTTGTAGAGCAGGGTAAGTATCTCCTTCGTCGTGATTATCGCCTTTGAATAAGACCCGCTGACGATACGCGTGAACGAGTTCCCGGTCTTCAGCGGTTCGGCGTCTATCGCGAGCTGTTCACATTCCCTGACAAGGGCGACGGCGGCGGCGTAGTTCCAGCGCTCGGCGCCGTTTTTTAGTTGTTCTGCCGTAAAATCCATTGCGTTTGCCCCCTTGTCATTAAGATGAACTCTTACTATTTAATTATAGCAAGCGAAGGAGATTATTTGTACTCTTTTCGGGAAGAAAAGATGTACAAAGATACCGGCGTAAATTTAGTGATTTTTCTAACCGCCGTTTTTTATCCCGATACTACAAAAAAAGCTTCTCACCAAGGCGAAGCTTCAAATTTCCTTTGTCGTTTTTCCTAAATCCAACCGAACGGCGATAAACGTTCAAGTTACGACAGCCCGACTGTGACAGAATGTTTTGAGATCGCGCTGTATAATTGCTGTGAGATCGAGAAAGGAAGTTTATCATGAAGGTTATGCAAAAAGCGGCGGGTGCTGCCGCCGCGGTTTACAGATCAGCTTTGCTTCGGGGCGTGTATTTCCTCGGCGGCGTGCTTGTTTCCAGGGGCGCCGTTTTCGGGACATACGCGCCGTTCGGGGTCGCCTTTGCCGCTGCCGTTCCGTATGAAAACGCACTGGCCGCGGCGCTCGGGTCGTGCTTCGGCTACATACTGCTGCTTCGGGGCGAGAGCTTCCGGTGCGTGGCGTCCGTCGTGACGGTCTTTGCGCTGCGCTGGCTTTTCAGCGACTTGCCGAAGGTGAACGGCAGCCGTGTTTTCGCGCCGCTCATTTCGGCAGCGCCATTGCTGTGTACCGGGGCGGTCATCGTCCTTGCGACGGGCAAGGGCAAAACGGCGGCGGTCATGTGCGTGCTTGAAGCGCTGCTTGCGGGCGTGGGGGCGTACTTTCTGCACGAGACCTCGCTGCTTGCGGCAGGCTCGAAGGGTATAGCCACCTTCGACCAGCAGGAGATAGCCTGCATCGTGATGACAGGCTGTATCTTCCTGCTGTCGGCGAATTCGCTGTCTATAGGCGGCATCTCGCTCGGACGGATACTCGCCGTTACGGCGGTTCTCTTCTGCGCGTATTACGGCTCCGTGGCGGGCGGCTGCATCGGCGGCACGGCGACCGGCATCGTGTTCGGGCTTTCGGCGCCGGAGTACGGCTTTCTCGCGTTGTGCTACTCGTTCGGCGGACTTATGGCGGGCGTGTTCTCCTACGTCGGCAAGATCGGCGCCGCCGCTGCGTTCCTGCTTTGCAGCGCCGTGGTCTCGCTTAAAGACGGCGTAACTGCTCAGACGGCGGCGGTGTTTTATGAGACGGTTGCAGCCTCGCTCATTTTCCTGTTTATACCTAAGGAAATGGGGAACAAGATCGCGCTCTTCGTAACTCCCCACACGGGAAAAGACGCCGGCGACAGCCTGCGCCGCGGCGTGATAATGCGCCTTGACCTTGCAGCCCGTGCGATAAGCGGGATAAACGACGCCGTGAACAGCGTGGCTCAGCGCCTAGGTGACTGCTACTCAAACGAGCTTGAGGGCGTTTTCTCCAGGACCATTGAAGAGAGCTGCTCCCGCTGTGGTATGCGCGCCTTCTGCGAACGTGACGGCGAGGAGGGTCACCGAGAGCGTATGATGGGCCTGGCGCCTATCTTAAAAAGCGCGGGCGAGGTGGAGGAAAGCGACGTCAAGCGCATTTTTAGCAAAAGGTGCTGCCGCACCGAGGAGCTTGCACGCACGCTCAGCGACAACTACTCCAGCTACAAAGGCTACCTTGCGGCGAAGGCGAGAGCGGCGCAGATAAGGGGCGTCGTTGCGGGGCAGTTTTCCGGACTTGCAGAAATACTCTACGGCATGAAGGCTGAGTTTGAGCGGTATGAGACGTGCGACACGGCGGCTGCGGAGCGGATAACGGCGGCGCTGAAGGTGAGCGGCTTTCTTGCACTCGAGTGCAGCGTTCGCACCGACACCCACGACAGAATGACGGTCGAGCTGGAGCTTGCCGACGAGAACAGGAAGCTTCTGAAGCGCGATGATGTCTGCCGGGAGATATCGCGGCTGTGCGGCAGAAAGCTCTCGCCGCCGCAGTCCTCCGTTGTGGGCAACAGGGTGAGGGTGACGTTCTCGCAGCTGCCGAAGCTCGATGTCCAGGTAGCCTCGGCGCAGCATAGCTGCCGGGGCGGCAGGCTGTGCGGCGACAGCTTCAACTACTTCAACGACGGTTCCGGGCGCTTCATCGCCGTTATCAGCGACGGAATGGGAACGGGCGGCAGAGCGGCCGTTGACGGCAGCATGGCCGTGAGCATAATCTCGCGGCTCGTAAAGGCGGGGCTGGGCTTTGACGCCTCGCTCGGGGCGGCGAATTCCGCGCTCATGGTCAAGTCGGACGACGAATCGCTCGCCACCGCCGACATTCTGAGCTTCGACCTTTTCTCCGGCGAAGCCGAGATAATGAAGGCGGGCGCGCCCGTGACGTTTTTCCGCCGCAGCGGCAAGGTAATAAGGGTAGAGCCGCCCTCGCTGCCTGCGGGCATACTTCCCGACGTAAAGCTCACGCACGACGAAATAGACCTTGACGACGGCGATCTCATCGTCATGGTATCGGACGGCGCCGTCGCGATGAGCGACGAATGGATAGGCGCGATGGTGCGCGACTTCGAGGGCGCCGACGTGCAGGAGCTTGTGAACGACATAATCGACGAGGCGATGATCTCAAGCAAGTTCGGCAGAGACGACGACATAACCGTTCTCGGCGTTCGGGTGATGTCGTCCTGAACGACCGCCCGGTTAATTGGCTGCGGGAAAAATAAATGTGGTATGCGGCAGTAAAGTTGCCATACAAGACAAAGCCGCAACGGTACTGCCTGCGGTCGCTCGACCGCACGGTCAATTGGCTACAGGAAGAACAAATTAAATATGCGGCAATAAAGTTAAGCTGCATATAAAGTTGGGCGGAATTTGCCCGCGGGTGCATACCCGCCGCCCGGCCGGATGCCCACTTTTTTTCGCCGCTTATATATATTTCTTTATTTTTTTATCGCATCTAATTAAAGAAAAAAGTGGGAAAGTGGGCAGGAGACCCCAAAAACCGCATGGTTAAGCCGTTTTTTGCTGCCCACTTTTGTTTTAAAAAGTGGGCAGAAGGCCAGAAAAAGTGGGCGGAATGTGACGGCTGTGTGAACAAACTCTGCTCTGCCCGGAAAAAAAGTGGGCAGCGCCCATTTTTTGCAGGCAAAAGTGGGCAGCAAATTTCGTGTTTATTCCGGCTGACGTGCAGATCAAAGCCGATATATCTGTGGTTTGACTTGTAAATTGTTTGTGAATTTTTTATTGAGCTTGTATACTTGTATACAAGTTTTCGCCCTCTGGAGGGTATTTATAGAGGGGCTTTTCCTGCTCCCTCAAAATGACCTTCGGGCATATCATAAACAGGGGTGAAACCATGGCGATAAATATAATAACACACGACTACTCCATTGCGCGCAACACCACGGCGGGCAGAAACAAGATACGCTACATCGTTCTCCACTACACCGCGACGAACGGCGCTACAGCCGCAAACGAGGTCGCGTATTTTGGAACTAATCCCGCCGCCACGGGTGCCTCGGCGGATTTTTTTGTGGACGATAAGGAGATAAGGCAGTACAACACAGCTCTTGACAGCCGCTACAGCTGGGCGGTCGGCGTCGACTACTCGGGCGGCACCGCGCCGTATCACGGCAAATGCACGAACACCAACAGCGTGTCGATCGAGATGTGCTGCTATCTTTCTGGCGGCAGGTGGTATATAAACGACGGTACATTCAGAAACGCCGCGGCTCTTACGAAATACCTCATGGCAAAGTACGGCGTCGCGGCGGGTAACGTGATCCGCCACTGGGACGTCTGCGGCAAGCAATGCCCGGGCGCGGTCGGCTGGGTCCCGGCGTTCGGCGAGGGTGAATGGCTCAGATTCAAGGCGGAGCTTGAAGGCACGGCAGCACCCTCGGGAACGGTCGCGCCGACACCCGCCGCGGCTAAGCTTTACCGGGTGCGCCGCTCGCCAAACGACGCGAAAACGCAGCTCGGCGCGTTCAGAAGCCTTGAAAACGCCAAGGCGCTCGCCGACAAAAGCGCGGGCTTTTCCGTTTTTGACGAGACCGGCGCTTTGATCTACAAGCCGAAAGCATTAAAGAAGACGACGGACGAGCTTGCGCGCGAGGTGATCGCAGGGCGTTGGGGCAACGGCAGCGAAAGAGTGAGCCGCCTTTCCGAAGCGGGATATGACCCGGCGGCAGTGCAGTCGCGTGTAAACGCGCTTCTGAGCTGAGAGGGTGAAGAGATGAGCAAGGCTTTGAAATGCGCTTTGAGCGTTTTCGGCGGCACGGCGGCAGCGCTTTTCGGGCAGTACGGACTATTCGCCGCGCTCGTTGCGGCGGCGGTCGCTCTTGACGTTGTTACGGGGCTTGTCAAGGCGAAGGCGACGGGCGAAGGGCTTTCGTCCAAGAAGGCAAACCGCGGCTTCTGGAAGAAAATGGCTCTTTTTGCTGCGCTTGCCTTCGGCATATTTCTCGACTTCGCGGCGTCGGCGGTTCTTCTTCACGCCGGAGTGAGCCTCGGCGCCGATATGCCGTTTGCGCTTGTGATAAGCACGTACATAATAATAAACGAGGCGATCTCGATTGGCGAGAACCTGTACCTTACGAACCCCGACAGCTTCCCGAAGTGGATAGCGCGCCGCCTACAGATCGCGAGGGACAGCATGAACGACCGCAGCAAACCGAACTGACCGAAAACGACGCGGATATTTTTTATGAAAAGCCTCCGCAAATGATCTGCGGAAGCGTCGGTTACAGATATAGCTTTTATCTACACTATTTTTTACGCCCCGACACGCAATGTGACGGGGCGGTCGAGCGACCGCAGGCAGTACCGTTGCGGCTTTGCCTTGTATGGCAACTTTACTGCCGCATACCACATTTATTTTTCCCGCAGCCAATTAACCGGGCGATTGCTTGTTGTGGAAATGAGAGACCGAAGCGGAACTGTGAGCGGCGACACACCGTCAAAATAATGGTTGACTAAGAGGTTTGATTCAATTATAATTATATTGATAAACATATTACTGTTATTTATGTTAAAAATGACAACGAGCGGCAGTTTGGCTGTTCGTCCGGAAGTAAGAAAAATACATCAAACAAAAACAGAAAGAGGGGTCCGTTTTGAAAATGAGAAAACTGATATCAATGATTCTGTGTGCGGCGATCATTACAAGCTCAAGTGCGCTGCCCGCAAGCGCTGCACAGTCGGAAGACTGCGATTCGCCCGTTTTGTCGGCGTCCGCCGATGAGCCGCAGCAGGAAGAGCCGGCAGCGCCCGCCGCTTCTCACGAGGAGGAAACCACACAGGAGGTCATCTCCGGTAAGTGCGGCAGTGTTTCCTTTGCGCTTTACGAAAGCGGCTCTCTGTACATTTACGGAAACGGCGCTATGCAGGACTACAGCCCCGAGCAGAGCGCACCCTACAGCAGGCGCAGCGATATGATTGTCCGAGTTGTCGTCGAGCCGGGCGTAGAGAGCATCGGCAGCTATGCGTTTTCAGGCATTGAGCAGTTGGAATCGGCAGAGTTTTCCGACGATCTGCAAAAGATAGGCAGCTTCGCCTTTATAGACTGTTTTGCATTATCCCATGCAGAAATTCCCGACAGCGTTACGAGTATCGGCGAAAAAGCGTTTGGCTACCGGTACTCCATATCGCCCGACAACGAGCCGGCAAGGCGTTATTTCACCTTCGTCGGCAGCAGGGGCAGCGCCGCCGAAACCTATGCGAACGAAAACAATATGTATTTCGCAGTTCGTGAAGAAATAAGCGATACTGACAGCAGCGAGGGAAGCACAGCCTTAAAAAGCGAAGGCTCCTGCGGCGAGAACGTCAGCTGGCGCTTTGACAGCTCATCGGGCACATTAACAATTTACGGTTCAGGTGCAATGAGCAGCTACTACTCATATTACGATGAAGAAAAATCTCCCTTTTCCGGTAATGACCAAATCCGCTCGGTAGTTGTTGAGGAGGGCGTGACAACCGTCGGAGACTTCTCTTTTTATGAATGCACCTCGATCGAATCTGTCAAGCTGCCCTCAACGCTAAAATATATCGGCTATGATGCCTTTGCATTCCCTGATTATTCGTGGATGTATATTCCGGAAAAGGAGTCAAAGCTCAAGTCGGTCGTCCTGCCTGAGGGGCTGGAGACGATCGAGTCGGGAGCGTTCGCCTTCCAGGCGATCGAAGCACTCGATATCCCTGCGTCCTTGACGTATATTTCCGAGACGGCTTTTTCCGGCTGCTCAAAATTGAAATCTTTTTCGTGTCCGGAGGAAAACCCAAACTACACCGCAATGGAGAATATGCTTTTTGAAAAAGAAAGCGGCTATCTGCTCTTCATTGCAGCAAGCGGTGAAGATACCGTCCTTAATATCCCCGACGGCATAAAAAAGATTGGCGGCGCAGCGCTGCGCGTTATAACATCGGATCTGCCCGTTAAGACGATCGTTTTCCCGGCTTCGCTCGAAGTTTTTTCCGAGAACAGTCTCTACCATTTACCCAAGGGTATTACACTTGTTTTTGAGGGCGGTGTACCTAAATCCCCGTATCAGGAGACCATTTCGCCTCCTTACGGCAGCATCGTTTATTTCCGCTTTTCCTTGTCAGATTGGATGGCTTACCGCGACGAATTCTCTGACATGGAGGTCGAATGGCGAGACCTCGACGACTACACCGACAGTCTTGTTCTGCGCACAAAGTCAGAGGAGATTCGGGCAGGCGAGTTTTATAAAATGAGTATCACCTCATTGCCGTATACGGTAGGCTCGCTGAGCTGGAAGAGCAGCGACAGTTCTGTCGCTGCTATAACGAAGGACGGCCTTATCTACGGCGTAAACGAGGGCAAGACCACCGTTACTCTTGAGGCAAACGGCGGCGCATACACGGCGACGGCAGAAATTACCGTCAAGGGCACAAAGGGCGAGGTACAGGACGGTCAGGTCGTATCGGCTGATTACGGCATCGACTCCTCAGACAATGAAGACCCATACGAAAGGAATAATCCGAATTTTGAAGCTCCCTGTGAGGAGCTGGGCGGCATCTTGTTTGTAAGAAGCGGGAAGCTTTGGCTTTATTCCTTCGCATCGCAAAAATCAGAGGTGCTGTATGACGATTTCTCCGAATTTGTATATATGCATGGCTCGAAGCTTTACGGCTTAGGAAGTCACAGCGACTGTCTGGTCTTTGACCCCGCTGACCTTTCGATCAGCACGATTCCCTTAGATATTGAAAACAGCGGATATTATACTGCACTAGGTATAGACGAAAAGAGCCGCATTTATGTATCGTATGTAGGAACTGACGACACAAACAGGCTTTCCGTATTTTCTCCGGACGGCGATCTGCTGGCTAATACCGCCTGCGGCAGTACGATTAAATCGTTTGTCGGCTTTTGCGATGCTAACGGAACGTTTTACACACAAAGCAGCGATGCTGACGAAGCGTATTGGTACTCCGGCAATCTATACTTAAACGCATGGCGTTTCGACGGCAAGAGCATCAGCCGGATAAAAATGAGCTCGACTCAGAAACCGAACACATGGAACGATGAAGAGAAGGATAAAACGTACAGCTGTATGTACTATCTTGACGGCGGCGGCAGCTGCAGCGGACTTCTCGGCGGCCGATACATTACCGCATACAGCAACAGTTCGGGTACGTTCGCAGTATTCGACTGCGCAGGCTCTGATAAGCCCGTTATGCTCTACGAAAGAAGTACCGACTCCTTCTTCGTATCTGTACCGTCGGGCGACAATTCCTACAGCTATTACCAAGGCGGCGACCGACTTTGCGAGCTGACGCCGAATAGCGATGAGCCCATCTGCACCACCCGCGCCCGCAAGACGGTATTCGGCATAATGGAGTATAAGGGAATGCTCCTGCTTAAGGAAAAAACGGACGAGGGGCTTTTCTTCGAGGCTCTGAAGTGGGACGACGGAAGCCGGGAGATATCTCTCATTCCCGAGGACGAAACGATGAAGGTCGGCCAAAGCCAGAAGCTCATGCTGTTCGGCTGCGATCGCTTCACATTCAACGGAACGTGGACGGTTGACAGCAATGCCGCCTCCGTTACCCAGAGCGGTGTGCTCGCCGCGTGGAACGAGGGCAAGGCTGCTGTAACCTTCACCTCGCTAAACGGCCGCTACACCGCCTCGTGCATCGTGACAATCGAAGCAAACAGCACCCCGGCGGATTCCGTTGTTACGATACCTGACGTTGATCCGGAAATATCAAACCTTGATTACCATAATTACAGCGTGTGGTCCAAACCCGTTACTTCGTACCTGTATGAAAACACAAACGGCAACTTCACACGCATACAGTACGCCTATGACAAAGGGGTCATCGCAGAAACGTACTCGAAGGAGCTTAAGCTGCTGAAAAGCACGACACTTCCTTTGGAACTTCCCAACTTTGGCGGATTCTACAGCGGCTCTGAATACAACTACATTGTAACGGGACAGTACAACGAAGAAGAAAGCGACAGCTTCGAGGTCTTCCGTGTTACACGCTACACGAAGGACTTCAAGCGGATAGACTCCGCATCGGCGTTTGGCGAAGACACCTACCGCCCATTTGAAGCCGGCTCTCTGCGCATGACGGAGCTTAACGGCAAGCTGTATATCCACACCTGCCACCTGATGTACCGGTCAGGCGACGGTCTTCACCACCAGTCGAATTACTCGTTTGTAGCCTACGATGACCCGGAAACGAACGAATTCAAAATGACCGCTCACAGTCTCGGCTACTCAAGCCACTCCTTCAACCAGTTTGTCGCCTCGGACGACAATTGCATCTACTCCTTGGACCACGGAGACGCATACCCCCGTGCTGTTGTGCTCAAAAAGTACCCCATTAACGAAAATTTATACGGGAACTCCTCATGTTTGCTCGAAATCAAGGGCGAAACAGGAGATAACTGGACCGGCGTATCCGTTGGCGGACTGGCGCTCTCGACTGACAGCTGCCTCGTGGTAGGAAACTCAATCGACATGAATGAAGCTGAAAGAAACAACAGGAACATATTCCTCAGCGTGACAGACAAGGAGACGTTTGAGTCGAATTTCATCTGGCTTACAAGCAGCTCGGATGAGGGCTGCTCGACACCGCACATCGTCAAGCTCAGCGACGAGCAGTTCATAGTAATGT
>ONFG01000044.1 GCA_900317025.1 uncultured Eubacteriales bacterium
GGCGCACGCCTGCCTGGGCGTTGACTAAATTGAGGTTTTGTTATATACTTATAGTGTATATTTGCAGCCGGATGCGGAAGGTGCGTCAGGCGAGTTATAAGGAGGATATGAAAAATGAGTACATTTGCTATCGTTACCGATACGTCGTGCGATATGCCGGCGGCGGTAGCCGAAAAAATGGGGATAACGGCGGTGCCGTTAAAGGTGGTGCTTGCGGGGAAGTCGTTCGATTGTTCGCTTTCAAAGCTCAATATCGGCGCAGAAAGCTTTTATGACGTTCTGCGCAGAGGAACGGTCGTCAAAACGGCGTCTCCGTCGATCGACGATTATATGAGGTATTTCAGGAAACAGCTCGAAAGGGGCAAAGACGTCCTCTATATCGGATTTTCGACGGCGCTCAGCGGCGCGTTCAACGTAAGCCTTATCGCCGCTGCCGAGCTTGAAGAGGAGTACCCCGAGCGCAAGATAATCTGCGTGGACAGCCTCTGCGGTTCGATGGGTCTTTCGATGCTCATCTACCACTGCGCCGCAAGGCGCGACGAGGGCGCAACCATCGAAGAGGTGCGCGACTACGCAGAGAGCATAAAGCATAACATCTGCCATTGGTTCACGCCGAGCGACTTAAACTTCCTCAAACGAGGCGGACGCATCTCCGCTGCTGCCGCCGCTGTCGGCTCCGTTATGAATATCAAGCCCGTTTTGAAGACCGACACCGACGGCAAGCTGAAGGTCGTTTATAAAGCGAGAGGGCGCCGCCTTGCGATCGCAAAGCTCGTCGAGCAGATGAACGAGCACTATTACCCCGACGGCAACGACACCGTTTTCATCACGCACGCCGACTGCCAGGAGGACGCAGAGCTTCTCGCTCGCTCGATCACCAAAAACTACGGCATCAGCAATGTCATGATCTCCGAGATAGGCCCCGCTCTCGGCGCACACTGCGGCCCCGATACGCTGGCGCTCTTCTACCTTGGCGACGGAAGATAAACCGAAGGAAACGGAGTTTTTAACATGAAACTTGAAGAAAAGACATTATCCTCAAAGACGCTCTACGACGGGAAGATCGTTAGGCTCGAAATAGATGACGTTGAGCTGCCCAACGGCGGCAGCGCGGTTCGCGAGGTGATAAAGCACCCGGCTGGCGTTGCAGTTGCGGCGCTGACGAGCGACAACGAGCTGCTTTTCGTAAGGCAGTTCCGCTACCCGTTCCGCGAGGTCGTACTGGAAATTCCGGCGGGAAAGATCGACGACAAGTCTACCCCGCCGCTCGAAAACGCGAAGCGCGAGCTTCTTGAAGAGACGGGCGCGGTCGGGTTCAATTACGTGCCGCTCGGGGCGTTTTACGTCTCCCCCGGCTTTACCGACGAGGTCGACTTCCTCTATATGTGCAGGGTCGACCACTTCGAGGAGCAGCGCCTTGACGAAGACGAATTCGTAAACGTGGAGCGCATACCTCTCGACAAGGCGGTCGAAATGGCGCTCAATAATATGATACCCGACGGCAAAACGCAGACGGCGATCCTCAAAACGGCGCTCCTGCTCAAAAACGTGTGATACTCGTCTGATACATAGGCATAAACCGCCTTATTTCAGGGAATGCTCGTTATGAGGTGGTTTTACGTATGAAAATTTCGGCTGTTTCAGCATACTGGCACGACGACACGGCGCTTGCCGCGAAAAGGCGGCTTTTCCTGCTTCTGATGCTCGATCTTACCGACTGGATATGCACGCTCGCGCTGTTGAAAACGGGGCTTTTCAAGGAAGCCAACCCTCTTATGAGAGGCGTTATCTCAAACACTGCGGCGGGGTTCTTCGTCAAGGTCGCAATGCCGCTGGCGCTTATCCTTTTTGCGCTCACGAAGCTCAAAGACGCCGACCGCCGTCAGCTGCTGCTTTCAAACAACATCGCCCTTTTCGGGGTGGCGGTCTATTTTCTGCTTGATCTGTATCACATCGCGTGCTTTGCGGCGATCTACATGATCGCCCACTGACGGCGCACATTCAATCCTGCGGTCGGCAAGCGCCGACAAGCAGTACGCGCACAAAATTTTCCGAAATCTCTCATTTTGTGTCCGCGACGAAAACTGTATTCCCTAAGGACTGTCAGAGGTCGGCAAGCGCCGACAAAAGGTGTTATTATGGCAATTTTAACCGTCAGCAACCTCTCCGTAAGCTTTGCGGAGAGGACGCTGTTTGACAATATTTCATTCAACCTCGAAAAGGGCGACAAGGTCGGGCTTATCGGCGCTAACGGCACCGGCAAGACGACGCTCTTCCGCGTGCTGACCGGCAAGCTTGAGCAGACCTCGGGCGGCGTTTCAAAAGAGAAGGATCTTCGCCTCGGCTACATGGAGCAGTTTTCGTGCAGCGTTTCGGGGCGCACCGTCTACACCGAGCTTTTAAGCGTATTTGAAAAGCTTATTCTCGCCGAGCAGCGCCTTTCCGAGATCGTGACCGAGATGGAAAACGGCAACCACTCGAAGGAACTTCTTCTTGAGGAAATGACGCTGCGCGAAAAATTTGAACGCGACGGCGGTCTTACATACGTCAGCCGCACAAAGGCGGCGCTTATCGGTCTCGGCTTTAGCGAGAGCGACTTTGATATGTCGGTGGAAAAGCTTTCGGGCGGTCAGCGCTCGAAGCTTGCGCTTGCAAAGCTCCTGCTCAGCGGGTCTGATATCCTGCTTCTCGACGAGCCGACGAACCACCTCGACATCTCCGCCGTAAACTGGCTTGAAAGCTTCATCAAGGATTACAGAGGAAGCGTTCTTGTCGTATCGCACGACCGATACTTCCTCGACGAAGTGACGAACAAGACGATCGAGATCGAGCACGGACGCTCCAGAATGTACATAGGCTCATACTCCGAGTTCATCGAGAAAAAGCAGAAGATACTCGAGGAAGAGCGCGCGCACTACGAGCAGCAGATGAAGGAGATAAAGCGTATCGAGGGCATCGTCGAGCAGCAAAAGCGCTGGGGCGTCGCTCACAACTTTATCACGGCGGCAAGCAAGCAGAAGCAGGCGGACAGGCTCAGAGAGGAGCTTGTCGCGCCCGACGCGGATCTTGAAACGGTGCATTTCAAATTCACGCCGAAGTGTGAGACGGGCGAAGACGTGCTTATCTGCGAGGGGCTTTCTAAGAGCTTCGATGGCAAGCGCATTTTCTCCGACGTGAATATCCACCTTCGCAAGGGCGAGCGTGTGTTCATTCTAGGCGAAAACGGGTGCGGCAAGACGACGCTGCTAAAGGTGATACAAAAGATATACGGCGCGGACTCCGGCAGCGTGTTCCTCGGGGCAAACGTCGAGACAGGCTACTTCGACCAGGTGCAGAGTGGGCTTGATCTCAAAAAGACGGCGCTCGAGCAGGTCTGGGACCGCTTCCCCTACATGACCGAGACGAAGGTGCGAACGGCGCTGGGGCGCTTCCTCTTCAAGGGCGACGACGTTTTCCGCCCTATCGGCGAAATGAGCGGCGGCGAGCGCTCACGAATAGCTCTTTTGCAGCTCATGCTCGAGGGCGCGAATTTCCTGCTTCTCGACGAGCCGACAAACCACCTCGATACCTCGTTCAGGGAGCAGCTTGAAAAAACACTCTCGGAGTACACCGGCACGATGCTTATCGTCTCTCACGACCGATATTTCATCAACAAGCTTGCCGACAGGATCCTTGTTCTCTCCGAAAGCGGCGTGAAGGAATACCTCGGCAACTACGACTATTACATAGAAAAAACGCACGAGACGTTTGACAAAGGGATATTTCGCGCGGCGAAGTCCGCCGCCCCCGCCGAGAAAAAGCAGAACGACTACTTCCGCCGCAAGGAGGAGCGCTCGCAGCTTGCAAAGGCGAAGACAAGGCTAAAGCGCTGCGAGGAAAGCATCGAGGAGACGGAGAGGGAGCTTGCCGAAACGCAGGAGCTTCTCTCCGGCGAAGACGCACAATCGAGCTACGAAACGCTCATGGAATACACCGAGCGCCTAAACGCTCTGAACGCCCGCCTGGAGCAGCTTTACGAGGAATGGGAGGAAGCCGGCGAGGCGGTAGCAGGAACTGAAGACTGAAGACTTAATACTTAATACTTAAGACTGAAGACTTAAGAATTAATAATTAATAATTTCGGAAAGCCTGCGGCTTTGTTTTATAGCTTGCAGAGTTAGGCTTATTGTTAAGCTAACGGTACAAATAATTCCTTTTAGAAATGGTATTCCGAAGGGGTGCGGGGGCGACCGGAAAGCCCCCGCAAAAATTAATGTCGTTCACCATAGGCTAACGACATTAATAAACGGGGGTGATGATTTGTTGGCAGCAGCCATTATAATAATAGTATTATTAACCGCCGATCTCGGGATCCTGATATTCCTGCTCCTGAAGCTAAAAGGCCGGCGATGTGCTCGAGTCGGTAAAAAAGACCGACCAGCACCAGAAGGAGATATACGAGCGGCTAACAAGCCAGCAGCAGAAGCTTCGCCGGGAGCTTGCGGCGCAGGACAGCCGCCAGCGGCAGGAGCTTTCGGATTCGGTCAGAGGCAGCGTAACGAGCCTGAGCTCGGTACTTTCGGAGAGCATGAGCGGCTCGCTCTCGGCGCAGAACGACCGCCTGCTCAGCATGGAGGAACGGCTCAAAACGTTCTCGGTCGAAAACGAGCAGAAGCTTTCGCAGATAAGAGAGACGGTCGAAAAGCGGCTCGACAGTATCCGGGAGCAAAATAACCGAAAGCTCGACGAAATGCGCACGATCGTGACCGAAAAGCTCAACAAGACGATCGACAGCCGCATGACGGAATCGTTCAAGATCGTAAACGACAGGCTCGAGCAGGTCTATAAGGGGCTTGGCGAGATGCAGAGCCTCGCTTCGGGCGTCGGCGACCTAAAAAAAGTACTCTCGAACGTCAAGACGAGGGGCATTCTCGGCGAGATACAGCTCGGCGCGATACTTCGTGAGATTCTCTCCCCCGAGCAGTACGAGGAGAACGCGGCAGTAAAGCCGGGATCGCGCAACGTCGTGGAATACGCCGTCAAGCTGCCGTCGGGCAGCGGCTTTGTGTATCTGCCGATCGACTCGAAGTTCCCCGGCGATACATACGCTGCTTTAAAGGACGCCTACGAAACGGGCGACCCCGCCGTGATCGAAGCGGCGGCAAAGTCGCTCGTCAGGACGATACGCCTGGAAGCGAAAGACATTCACGACAAGTACATCGCCCCGCCCTCCACAACCGACTTTGCGATAATGTTCCTGCCGTTTGAGGGCTTATACGCCGAGGCGGTGAACAGGGGGCTTATCGAGCAGCTTCAGCGGGAATACAAGGTAAACATCGCAGGTCCGTCGACGATGGCGGCGCTTTTAAACTCGCTGCAAATGGGCTTCAGAACGCTTGCCATCGAGAAGCGCTCCAACGAGGTATGGAAGCTGCTTGAAGACGTATCCGCCGAATTCGACACGTTCGAGCGATCGCTCACCGCGGCGCAGGAGAAGATACGCAGCGCCGACAACGAAATCGAAAAGCTCGTCGGCGTAAGGACGCGCCAGATGCAGCGCAAGCTTGCAAAGCTCTCCGACTACGGCGAGCAGTAAAAATTTCCGATCCTTAAACAGAATACTTCCTCCGAAAAACGGCAATAATGTTAGCATAAAAACCGTTGATCGGAGGAATTTTTTTGCAGTACGGAAAGGTCGAGATCTGCGGCGTAAACACCGCGGACATCAAGGTACTAAGCGAGGAGGAAAAGCGTGAGCTGCTGCACATCGTCAAGCACGGTGAAAAGGCCGAGGCATCAAAGGCCAGAGAGGAGCTTATAAAAGGAAATCTGCGACTCGTTCTGAGCGTGATACAGAAATTCACGGGCAGGGGCGAAAACCCCGACGACCTCTTTCAGGTCGGGTGCATCGGGCTGATGAAGGCGATCGACAATTTTGACGACACGCTCGACGTTCGCTTCTCGACCTACGGCGTGCCTATGATAATCGGTGAGGTGCGCCGCTACCTGCGCGACAGCAACTACATCAGGGTAAGCCGCTCGATACGCGACACGGCGTACAAGGCGATGCAGATGAAGGAACGCCTGCAAAACGAACTTTCACGGGAGCCTACGGTCGAGGAGATTGCAAAAGCGCTCGACATTCCCCGTGAGAGCGTGGTAATTGCGCTTGAGGCGATAGTCGAGCCGGTCTCGCTTTACGAGCCTGTTTTCTCCGACGGCTCGGACACCGTTTACGTTATGGATCAGATCAGCGACCGCGGCGGCGAAGCAAGCTGGCTTGAGGAGCTTTCGATCAGAGAAGCCATGGACAACCTCAGCGAACGCGAAAAGCGCATACTTGCGCTGCGCTTCTACACCGGAAAAACGCAGATGGAAGCCGCCCGTGAGATAGGCATCTCGCAGGCGCAGGTCAGCCGTATCGAAAAGGGCGCTATGGAGAAGATCAAGAAGAGCTGCCGATAAAAGAAACCGACCCGGGGCGATAAACCTCGGGTCGATTATTTCTGACGATCGTAAGTGTATAGCTCTTAAAGCTTTTTAATTGAGTTTAGTATAAGAAAGTAAAATCGGAACTGTCTGCGGCGCCCAAAATGCCCCGAGAAGTCAAGCCGAAGGCGCAGGCTGATTGGCAGGCATTTGAAGTGCCCTCCGGGGTGCGACACGCCGCGTAAGTGTGTTGTAATTCATTGTCGCCGGGATCGGCAAATAGCTTGACGGCAAAAACAAGAAAAAGCAGTAACAAGCCTGCGGTTTACGTCAGCCGCTCCAATCAGGAGAAATGAACAGACCCCCTATGAAGTCTTGCACACTTCATAGGGGGTCGCTCTTTGGTGTTACTAATGGTAACCCTATCCCGTTATGCTGATTATACCACACAACTCGAACTATTTTAAGTATATGCAAAAACATTTTCAATATTCCGTTTTCCACATCGGATCAGCTTCAATGTGGAAAACTTGCCGCTTACTCCGCCGCCGCTCTCAGCATTTCTATCTCTGCCTTATAGCCGGGGAGGTCGTTCGGAGTTTCGAGGACAATCGGGAGCTTTGCGATCTCGGGGCGGGTGATGAACGAGACGAGCGCTTCAAAGCCGATATTCCCCTTGCCGATCAGCTCGTGGCGGTCCTTGTGGCTGCCGAGCGGGTTCTTGCTGTCGTTGAGGTGAACGGCGCGCAGACGGTCAAGCCCGATAATGCGGTCGAACTGCTCCATTACGCCGTCGGCGTCGTTTACGATATCGTAGCCGCCGTCGAAGATGTGGCAGGTGTCAAGGCATACGCCGAGCTTTTCGCTGTGCTCCACACGGTCGATTATCGCGCGAAGCTCCTCGAAGGTGCGCCCGACCTCGCTGCCCTTGCCCGCCATCGTCTCCAGCAGGACGGTCGTCTTCTGCTGCGGCGTGATTATCGCGTTGAGCAGCTCAACTATGTAGTCCGTTCCGATCTCGACGCCCTGCTTTACATGGCTGCCCGGGTGGAAGTTATAGCAAACGCCGTCAACGTATTCGAGGCGCTTTAAGTCGTCGCTCATTATCATGTTCGCAAGCTCCCTTATATGAGGGTCGGCCGAGCAGGCGTTGAGCGTGTAGGGCGCGTGAGCGACGATCACCCCGCCGCCGTTCTCCGCCCAGTATTTATTGAACGCCTCGCAGTCGGAGACGTCAAGCTCCTTGACCTTGAAGCCCCGGGGATTTCTTGTGAAAAACTGAAATGTATTTGCGCCGATCGACACGGCCTCCTCCCCCATGTGAAGAAAGCCCTTTGAAGCCGACAAATGGCAGCCCAGCGTGAGCATATTTTACCTCCCGTCGTATGTATTTATCAAAGCTTGAAAAACGCGACGAATGCAAGGTATGCCATGTATACGTCTACCTTTGCAACGATCTCGAACGGCGCGTGCATCGAAAGCACCGGAACGCCGAGGTCAACAACGTCAACGTTGTGATTGGCTACGTACTTGGCGATCGTTCCGCCGCCGCCGCCGTCTACCTTACCGAGCTCACCCGTCTGCCAGAGGATCTTGTTGTCTTCAAGCATTCTGCGGATCATGCCCATATATTCTGCAGAAGCGTCGCTCGTGTCGTACTTTCCACCCGAGCCTGTGTATTTCGTAATGATAACGCCGCCGTTTAAGTAGCTTGCGTTGTTAGCCTCGAACGCGCTCGCGTATGTCGGGTCGAACGCAGCGTTAACGTCTGCGGAAAGGCAGGTGGACTTAGCCATAACATGGCGGAACTCCACGCCGTCGGCCTGCGCGAGATCCTCGATGAACGAGTTGAGGAAACTCGACTGCATACCGGTGTTGCCGTCGGAGCCAATCTCTTCCTTGTCGCAAAGGAAGGTGATGAACGTGCTTTCGGGGTCTTCAACCTCTACGGCTGCCATAACGCCGGGGTAAGCGCAAACCTTGTCGTCGTGACCGTAAGCGCCGATGAGGCTTCTGTCAAAGCCCACGTCGCGCGGCGCAAATGCCGGAACAAGATCCAGCTCCGCTGAGAGGAAATCGGACTCGACAATACCGTACTTCTCGAAAAGGATATTGAGGATATTGAGCTTCACCTGCTCGCTCTCCTTGTCTTCGTTAAAGGGGCGGCTGCCGATGAGAACGTTGAGGTTCTCGCCCTCAATCGCCTTGCCCATTGGCTTTACAGCCTGCTCCCTGTCGAGGTGCGGGAGAAGATCGGAGACAACAAAGCACGGCTCGTTCGGGTCTTCGCCGACGCAAACGTCGACGATCTCGCCATCAAGGCGAACGATCCTTCCGTGAAGCGCAAGCGGTATCGCTGTCCACTGATATTTCTTGATGCCGCCGTAGTAATGTGTTTTAAAGAGCGCAAGGTCACTTGCCTCATAGAGCGGGTTCGGCTTTAAGTCAAGCCTCGGCGAGTCGATGTGAGCGATAACGAGGCGAACGCCGTTTTTCGTGCCGTTTTTGCCGATGACGGCAAGACCGATGTTCTTGCCCCTGTTGATAACGTAGACCTTGTCGCCGGGTGCGTAGGTCTTGCCCTGCTCATACTTTGTGAAGCCGTGAGCGAGAGCGATCTTCTCTGTCGTTCTTACCGCCTCGCGCTCGACCTTGCTGGTTTTCATAAATTCGATGTAGCCTTCGCAGAACTCGTCTGCGCGCGAGATCGTTTCCTTATCGAGCGAGAGCGCGCCCGAGGGCTTTTTTGCCGCAAGCTTCTCTTTGAGCAGCGCCGCCTGCGTCTTTTCCGTTTTTTCGGACATATTATATCTTCCTTTCATTAATCTGAGAAAAAAGGAAACAGGTAAAAGCGACATTCTGCGCAAAAAAGGGAGCGCCCTAAGGCACTCCCTTGATCTTTTTTTATTATCAGTCGAGAACGTAGATGTTAAGCTCCTGTCTGCCGAAGCTGTCGCACTCCGCCTCGCTGTTCATGTAGAGGTCTACGACAATGTCGCCCGCCATGCAGGCGTCGCCCGTATCTTCAGCGATGGCGTAGCCGTAAACGTAGCTGCCGTCTGCCGAGCAGATGTAAAGGCGCGTGCCGTATGGGATCACCGCGGGGTTTACAGCGACCGTGCCGACCCGGGGCGCGGTACCGGTAGCC
>ONFG01000006.1 GCA_900317025.1 uncultured Eubacteriales bacterium
TTAAAAGATTCTTAAAGCAAGTTAAAGATAACTTAAAATTACTAATAAAATAAAACCGGACGCTGAAGCCCGGTTTTATTCTTCTTTACGGTATCGCTGATCGTTATATGTCGTGTCTGAGAGAGCGTATCACGTAGCGGCCGCAAAGCTCGCTGCTTCTGCCGATGTTGAATACGTGTTCTCTATAGGCCTGTTCGATCGCCTTTTTGTATGCCTCGCTGTTTTCCAGAAGCTCATTCAATATTTTATCGGCCTCGGCGACAGCCTCGGGCTTGACAGTCTTGCCTATCACGTTCCTAAGTGTGATGTTTATCGGCTTAGTTGCAATCAGATCATACTCCGGATTCATGATCTTCATCGGAGTATCGATAAACAGTACGGGGCGCTTCGTTACAAACGCGAACTCCCACGAGATATCGGACCAGTCGGTTATAAGAAGATCTGATTCCATAACAGGAGAATTCGACGAGAAATCTGTCTGGATCTCTATATTATCGCGATCTTTGAAGCGTTCCTTCAAAAGCTCGAACCGCTCGGGCTGATGACGCACCTGCTGAGGATGCGGTCTTACTACGATATCGCACTTGAGCCTGCCAAGCGCTTCAAGAAGAGGCTCGATACAGAGGTCGAAGATATTGTCGTCCTGCCAGGAGGGGGCAATAAGTATCTTAGGGACGCTGTTCTTTTCGTGCGTCTGAGACGCGTATTTCTCGTTCATTTCGTCGATCAAAGGATATCCTGCCTCGACAAGAAGCTTTTTTGGCGTGTGATAAAGCTCCTCCATGTCTCGTATTTCGGAAACGAAATCTTTACCCGTCGCAAAAAGCGTATCGTACCAATCGAGAGCGCCCTTGCGGAGCAGCATGGAGTTGTTGCCGACACCGTGAGGCACATAGACATATTCTACGTCGTTTCTGACTCTGGAGCGCTTGATGTGGTACTTCTCGAGATCGGGCATCGTCATCAGGCACATATCGCACTCGAGCTTCATAAAAAGCGGGATCAAGTACTTATCCGACGCGACGTAGTAGGCGTGGATATTCTTTCGGCCGTCGTTGAAAATATTGTCATTAGGGTCGCTTGTGACGTAATGTATGTCGATATCGGAGTGATCACAGATGTAGTCGATCATTCCGGAGTAATACTTATAAAAGCCGTTTGACTCGGAATAGATCATCAGCTTCATGTTTTCGACTGAGAAAAAGCGCTTGTAATCCGCTTTTTCACGAGCGGAATAAGCCTTATGCTCGCGCTCCTTCTCGGCGCGTGCTTCGTTCATTTTCTTGAGCGACTCGTAATCTATATACTTTTTTGGCGGTATAACGAGATTAAGCATGTACATGGAGGGTATCGAAAAGAGGTTTCCAAAGATCCAGTAAAGACCTACGCCCGCGGGAACGAGAAACGAGAAATACGTCGAGAAGGCGATGAGAAAAACGGTTGTGAACGTTTTGTTGAGCTTGCCCTGAAATACCTGGAGAACGTTTATCCTGTTCTGAATGAAGCACATAAGCCATGCGCTCAGCCCTGAAAGAAGAGGTACCGCAAGAAGGATCGGATCGCCTGTAAACGTCGGAGTGAGACTAAGATCCAAGCCGAGGAAGCTTACATTGAGGCTTCTTATCTGCTCGGCGGGGACTGACAAAAAGTCCGGAACAACGGCTGTCCCATGTTTTATCATGCTGATGATCTCGAGCTGGTATGTGTTCTCGTCTACCGATATCCCTGGGTGCAATGAGGTGAGCCAGTCCTTGAGACTGCCGATCACGTCGGAGGTGAATCCGAGCGTGAAGTTCAGCGGGTGATAAACAATATAGACAAGCCCCAGCACAAGCGGGATCTGTATAAGCAGCGGGATCAGGCTTACAAAGGGATTGTAGCCGTAGCGCTTATAGAGCGCAAGACGCTCGTCGGCGAGCTTGTCCTTGTCGTCTACATACTTTATACGGAGCGCGTTCTCCTCAGGCATAAGCCTTATCATTTTAATAGAATTGAACTGCGTCAGTATTCCCGTCGGGAAAAGCAGGATCTTCGTTATGAGCGTAAAGATGATTATGCTGACGCCGTAGCTGCCCGTCAGATCGAAGCAGAGCTTCATTATCCATCCGAGAGCAAAACCTATAGTTTTTAGCAAGGTAAATTCCCTCTTCCGTTATATATCGTCCGAGAGAAGGTCTTCTGCCGTGATATTCTCCTTCTCCTTCGTCACAGTGCGTTCTGCGGCGGGAAGAGTTTCCTCCTTCTCTTTGCCGAACTTGCTCTTGAAAAAGCGCTTGATCTTGTTTCTGTAAACTCCAATGACCGTTCCTATAGCGATCACTACGCCTGCGGCGATCTGGATAATATAGCTCGTTGAAGCAGGGTCAATGTAGCCCGATACTGGCTTCACGGTAAAAAGCATTGAAAGCATGATGTGTATCCTCCTGTTATTCGATGTATTCCCAGCAGCCGAAATCGTGAGCGTCGCCGGTAACTCTATAACGGCAGACCGGCTTGGGGCTGACGTTAGAACCTTGGTTGTTGTAGATATTGATGATCCTCTCGGGTGAAGCGCCGCGAACGATAACGTCCTCATAGGAAACGCCGTACTCGCTGTGGTCGAGCCCACAGTATTCCATTATGCTTGCGGGGAAAAGAGCGTTTGAAAGCTGCGTTTCGCTGTCAGTCTTCATAGGCGAACTCTCCGCGCCCGCACGTTTTATGAGAAGACCGGTGGTGATCTCTTCGGAGAGCCTGTCGGCGCCTCCCTGAGTTTCATAGGGCGGGTGTCCGTGGTCGCCGAGAATGATTATCGTAGATGAATCGTAGATACCCAGCTCCTTCATCTGAGAAAAATACTCGTTCAGTATCTCGAACTCGCCTCTTGTAGTCATTACGATGGAATCTACGCCCGTTTTTTCCCCGTAACCCGGATATATCTCGCACACCTCGCGCGAATAGTCGTGAGAACCGTTTAAATGGATAAAACTAAAGGTCTTGTTTTCGGAATCGAGATTCAAGCCGTCACGGCAAAGCGCGTTATAGAATTCTACGTCTGATTTATCGGTAACGATTCCCTTCATCGCATCGGGGTCGTCTCTTTCTACAATAAAGAAATCACTTGGCGCCCAACCTGCCATATAGTTTGAAAAAGCGGACTTGAGAAAATATGGCGATAGTTTCAGAAGCGACATATTGAGCATCGTTTCGACGATGCCATTACGGTCTGTATAATTGATCGTTGAACTTATATTGAACACTTTGTATGTATCAAAAATATCTTTAACATAAGTGATTGAGAGCAGAGTTGACGCGACATCTGCGATACCGTTTATACGAAAGCCCTCATCCTTTAGCTTTTTAAGCATCGGGTCTTCTGTCCATGCTTTGCTGAGGTACTCGCCGCGCTTGCTGTCGTCGAATTCGCGAGCGGTCAGCATTTCGGGTACAGACGGGAAAGTATTGGTATATTTTGCAACATTGTTTCTGTAATAAGTAAAACCGTCCAGGATATCGTAAAGCTCGGGAAACTCCTCGAGTGTATCGTCCATATACGTGCCGTCGAGTCTGTCGGTAAGAAAAACTACTACGTTCTCATCGGGAGAAAGACATAATGATGAACTATAGGACAGCATTGCCACGCCGAGTTCATCGTCGCGTTTTTCAATGCCGCAGGAGAACACCGTACCGATGATCCCCACGATCTGAACAGCAATAAGAAGGCCTGCAGCAAATGCCGCCGTTTTCTGGCTGAATTTCTTCAAAAGCTTATTATCGGGATATTCTTTGACTGCGAGCCATATAATAAGCGGAACAAAAATCAAAACTATGTATATGATAAGATTGAAATAGTTCCTAAAGTTTATATCCAGATAATCGTTTACGTCACCTGTCACAAGAGTCATTCCGCCGTTAAAAAACATCATTTGCAGATACATTGTTATCAGCAGACCAAGCATAAGGTAACATACTGTTTTAAAAAGCTTTTCTCTTATCGTCAGGCAAAGAAGCAGGAGTGCAAATATAAACACAAAGACGCCCAAGGCTACCAGAAGCATGGTTGGCGCTATAATTGAAAACCCGACAAAGAACTCCGCCTGACTCGACAAAAAGATATCGATCGGAGAAAAAAAGCAAACAGTAAAGCTCAGCGCAAGGCATACGAGCAGGCCGGTAACTACATTTATCTTTGAAAAACGTTCTATAATGGTAGTCTTTACCGGCTCTTTTATTTCTTTTTGTTTCTTCAAAAATATCTCCCCCATTTTTATTTATACAATAAAAAAGCTGTTCATCTCGACAATATAACTATTATACCATATTTAAACGTAAAGTCAAACCACAAACGGAAGTCGGCAGGCAATTCCGATTTTGCTTTTTTGCAAATCATAGCTGATCTGCACCGTCAGCCGGCACTGTCCGCTCGGCGGATCGTTCTGTACAGAAGCGTTACGGATACTGCCATCATTATGACCTCGGTGATCGGCTGTGCCCAGATCATCCCGTTGAATCCCAGCAGACGATCCAGAAAAAGAAGCAGGGGGACATAAAGGATGAGTTGGCGCACAAGCGTTATCGCAAAACCGTACTGAGGCTTCCCCATCGCCTGGAAGGACATTCTGCTCATTGAAACAGCTCCGACGAACGGCAGTATAAACATGAGTGTGCGAAGGACACGGCTGCCTATTTCTATAACGTCGGGCGTATCGGTAAAAATTCCGATGAGGAAAGGCGCGAAGAGGGCATAGACTGCCATCACAAAAAGCTCGGTGGAGCTTACAACGAGCAGCCCCGCTTTCAGCACGTCTATCATTCGCTTGTAGTTTTTTGCGCCGTAGTTGTAGCCCATTATCGGCTGCGTTCCCGAGGCAAAGCCTTGGTAGATGTAATTGCCGAGGGAAAGTATCTTCTGAGCGACGCCCATCGCCGCTACGGTAAGCTCTCCGTAGGAAACGGCAAGGTTGTTGTTGACGATGTAAGCCGCCGACGTCAGCAGCGTTTCAAGCGTCGCCGGAACGCCGACCCAGAATATTTCCTTTAATATCTCGGCGGTCGGGCGTATGTATTTGAAGCTTGGACGCAGGAGCGTCTTTCCTGCCGCGTAAAAGGCGACCGACACCGCCATGCTTACGGCGTTGCCGAGGACCGTAGCGACGGCGGCTCCCGTTATACCCATGTTGAGCGAGAAGATAAATATCGGGTCAAGGACGATGTTTGCGATAGTACCTGCTACCATGCCGGCAACGGAGTGCTTTACAGAGCCTTCGCTTCGCAGTAATTGACCGAAGGTGTAGCTGCCCATTGTAAAAACGCTGCCGACCAGCAGCACTAACACATACTGCTTCGTATACTCAAAGGTGTTTTCTTTCGCTCCCAGCCCTGTTATTATCTGCGGAAGAAATATCAATCCCGCTGCCGCGACGATAGCACTGTTGAGAACAGTCAGCGAAATACCTGCCGTAAGCGTATGGCAAGCCTTATTGTCGTCGCCGGAGCCCAGGCTTCTTGCGATAAGCGACGAAGCGCCTGTTCCTATCATATTAGACACGGCGATCATTATCATCATGACGGGATAAGCGAGATTGACCGCGGCAAGGCGGTAGTCGTCCTTCATTAGCCCGATGAAATATGTATCGACAAGATTGTAGAGCACCATTATGAACATTCCGGCGATCAGAGGAACACCGAGGCGCACCACAGCTTTTGCCGGCTTCTCCTCGCTCAATATGAATATTCGTTTGTCTTCCTTCTTTGAGCTTTCCAATTATATATCACCACTTCAAAAAAGGGTGCAGAGCTGCCCCTGCACCTTTTTTACTCTTCCTCGTAAAGGGAGACGTCAAGATCGCCCTTTTTTGTTTTTACCTTAAATGCATATTTTCCGTCGCCGCTGACATAGGAATCCATTCCGTTGTCAACGTAGGAATCGAGCCTGCCTTCTTTCGACGAAAAATCTACGGAGTAGCCGATGGTATTGTCAACAAAAAGATGCACTCCTCCGTCGTTAGTAGTGATAACGGAAGAGGGAGAATACGTGTTTTTGAACACTACACCCTGATCTCTGCCGTTGATCTTGATGCTTTCCGCCGTGATATTTTTCAGCACGACCTCGCCGTCGGTGTTGATATTGAGCGACTTCAAAGCCTGAGCTGTCTTGCGGGGGATCCTTATCTCTACCTTCTTGTAGGCGTCTGTGATCTCGTCCGCACCGGCTGCCGTATGATATACCGAAAATTGCGTGCCGTCGAGCGAGTAGTCGAGGCGCTCGTTTTCCATGAGGTAGCGCGTTGCCGCCTCTTCGACAAAATAGTCGTCGCCGTTATAGGCGGTTATCTCAACTCTGCCGCCCTTCCAGTCGATGTTGAGCGAATCGACTTCGTTCGGCGGGTAATACTCGCCCATCGCATAGTAAAGCGACATATCGGTCGGGTCAACGCCCTGCAGCTCCTCGCTTATCTCCGGTTCGCCCGCCGATATCACGCCGGTAAGACCAAACACAAGTATGATCAGCGCAACGAGAACTACCGAGAAAACTGACAGACAAATAACTCTCAGCTTCATATCAGACTATAATCTCGCCTTCTACAACGCCGCTGATTGCAGCCGCGTTTGATTCGTCGGTATCGATGTGCATTGCTGTTGCAAAGTCTGCTCTTACCCTACATACAACGTCGCCGAAAACGAGCTTTCTGCCTGCGCCGGCGTCGATCTCAACGCTTACGATCTGCTTGTCCTTTAGACCAGCCTTCTCCGCGTCTTCGGGAGTAAGGTGTATGTGGCGCTGTGCAGCGATAACGCCGCAGTCGATCTCAAGCTCGCCCTTGGGACCTACGAGCTTGCAGCCTGGAGTACCGGCAAGGTCGCCGCTCTCTCTGATGGGCGGTGTGATACCGATCTTTCTTGCGTCTGTGAGCGATACCTCGACCTGATCGGCATTTCTGTAGGGACCGAGGATAGACATAGCAAGCTCGCCTCTGGGGCCTACTACCGTGATTTTCTCAGCACAGACAAACTGACCCGGCTGGGAAAGATCCTTCTTCTTTGTAAGCTCTGCTTCTTCACCGAAAAGCTTTACAAATGTCTCTCTCGTAACGTGGATATGACGAGCAGAGGTTTCAACGATAACTTTCATTTTGATCACCATTCCGTAATGTAATAATTTGCCGCCGCTGCTTTGCGGAAGCCTTCAAATAATATTGTACACCTATTTTTAAAATAATGCAACACTATCTTGGTACATTCGAGCATTTTTTATTAATTATGAGTGAAGCGTTCCGCTGACCGGCAAACGACCCGGAAGCGTTGATCTTCCGGGTCGGTGAATCGTTACATTGGCAGCATTATCATCATATCCTGATCGAGGATATCGTCGGAAAGGTCGTTTTCAAGGCGTACGCGCTCCGCGCCTGTCGAGTATTCACGGGCGATCGACCAGATGTCTTCGCCCTTCTTTGCGTAGTACAGGATGAGCGACGCTCCGCCGTCACGAGTTATCGGTGCAGCCTCATCGGCTGAGGCGGATGTTACGGCGTTGACTCTCGTCGTTTCGTAAAGCTCACCGTTCACAAGAAGCTCCGCCCTGACCTCGATACGCTTTTCGCTGCTGAAACGGAAGCTTGTCGAGATGCACTCTGCGCTGACGCGGCATTCAAGCCCGCAGCGCCCGGTATCGATCTGTTTTAACTCGCGGCTGTATTCCATCGTACGCTCGGTATAGACGACCTCGCCGGCGGCATCGAGAGCCAGCACACAGATGTTGTATTTTCCTCTGAGCACCGCCATGCCCTTTACCGCTTCGCAGACCGCGCCGCCCTTTTCGCACCATACGTCGATCACCTTGGAGATTGAGCCGTCCGTAAGATCTACGTTTGACTTTTCAACGACGCTTTCATTTACGACCGAAGTAAGCAGAGGCAGCGTACACTGTGAGCGCTCCGTCTGCGTTTTGTAGGAGGTGGAGTAGCAGTCGGTCACGAGCATGGCGTCCTGTGTCTTGTAGGAAAGGACTGTGACGCAGAGCCTGGCCGAAAGCACCGGAAGCGGGTCGTCAAAGCCGATCTCAGTTCTAAGCGCAACGGCGCTGTTCATTACCTCGACCGATAGGGCAAGCTCACTGCCGTCCTCTACGCCTTCAATGCCTATCACCTGGCTGAAAGGGATATTGTACTCGAGCGTTTCGAGCTTACCCGAATCCAAGTCAGAAAGGTAGAGCAGCTTTACGAGAAGCTCGCCCTTGTACATCAGCTTGCCGGAGACGAAGCTGTGCTCGCGGCTCACCGCTCTTATGTCGGAGCGCACCACTGCCTGAACCGCCGGTGTGTTCTGACTTCGTTCGAGAGCCTCAGTAACGGCAAACTGCTGCTGCGATATGCCTTTAAGGCACGAATAGCCGACGGTAAGCTTCTTTTGCTGGATATCCTCGCCCTTGATGTGGTTGCAGATGCGCTGCTCTCCTTTGTCGGTCACTCTTGCGTCTACTATGAACGCCCCGTGGATATTCAGCCGTCTCGGCGAGAGCGCGCGACAATTCAGGTAGCTTACGCGTATGTCGGTGGTGATAACCGCCGACTGCGGCGTGTCCGGGAGGTTGGCTGTGATCTCAAAAGGGTAGGTCTGCTCGGCGCAGCGAACGGAGTCCTTTATCGCGTCGACGTAGATGACGCGCACAAGGCTCGATCCGGTGATCTCAAGTCTGTCGCCGACGATGTTTTTGCTGTCGATCTGTGGCTCGATGCAGCATTTGAGGATCTTGCGGATATCGGGGCAGTAGTCCGGGAGAGCAAAGTCGGCGTCAACGGTCTGCTCCGAGCTGTCACGGTAGATAACTGTCGCCGTGCAGATACAGTCGGTCTTGATAGCGTAGTTCATGGAAAGGCTCCTTTGCTTTTAAAATTTCAGCTACCAAAGCATATGACGAGGATGAGAATAATATTACAAAAATGAAGCTTTTAAAGCCATGAAATGAAGCTGTCACACTTCGGAAAAAGAACCTCAGCAGAGGTCTTTTTTTGATGGGATACATTTTATAATATTGAAATCGTGCGTCCGGTCGATTTTCACCACATCTAGTTATTTTGATATATAAATATCGTAAAGGAAGAAAAAACGCTCAAAAAACCTAAAAACGGCTTGCTTATGCCGTGCGTAAGAGTTTTTAAAAAGATTTTCTGATAATTCTTATTTGCAATTATAGATAAACAATCACAATATATTGGGGCGTGATTTGCAAAATCGGTACAATATCTAGTTTTTTAAACAGATTATGTACAAAATTCACCAAAATTCGGAAATCTACGAAAAATCATGCTCTTCACCCTTGACATTGAAGCTCATATATTATATACTTAGTCTTGCTCACCCGATTACGGAGCACTATATATTGTAGGTGTTTAAAAAAGTAACACAAAATGTAATGATTTCTATTTATTATTGTTTGGGGTAAGCAAAGACTCATTCACATAATCTGCACAGGGGGTTTTTTCAAATGATCACAACGATCGTAAAACGTGACGGCCGAACGGTCGCCTTTAATAAGGGAAAGATCGTTCAGGCTATTTTCAAGGCCGCTTCGGCGATCGGCGGAAAGGATATAGATGTTGCGGAAGAGCTTGCAGATCAAGTCGTAGAGTATCTTGAGAAGGAGCTTGGAAAGGACTGCGTCCCCGGCGTTGAGCACGTTCAGGACGTGGTTGAGAAGATCCTTATTGAGAATGGTCACGCGCGCACCGCGAAGGAGTATATCCTTTACAGAGCGGAACGCACAAGAATGCGCACGATGAACACGAAGCTCATGAAGATATATGAGAGCCTTACGTTCAAGTCGGCAAAGGACAGCGACATCAAGCGTGAGAACGCTAATATCGACGGCGACACCGCGATGGGTACGATGCTCAAATACGGCTCGGAGGGCGCAAAGCAGTTCTACGAGATGTATATTCTGAAGCCCGAGCACGCGAAGGCACACTCCGAGGGCGATATACATATCCACGACCTCGACTTCCTCACGCTCACGACAACGTGCTGCCAGATCGACATCGAGCGCCTTTTCAACGGCGGCTTCTGTACAGGCCACGGCTTTTTGAGAGAGCCGAACGACATCATCAGCTACAGCGCGCTTGCCTGCATCGCCATCCAGTCTAATCAGAACGACCAGCACGGCGGTCAGAGCATACCGAATTTCGACTACGGCATGGCAAAGGGCGTCGCTAAGACGTACCGCCGCATCTACCGCCAGAATCTCGCAAGAGGCGTAGAGCTTCTCTGCGACGAGGAAGACCCGAAGACAAAGGCGGAAGCTATCGCCGACAAGGCGGAGGAGATTACAGGCAGGATCCCGCGCCTCGACGATGGTGAGGAATACCAGAAGGCTGAGCTTGAGCTTCTGACGGAAAGCTACGGTGAAAAGCTTGCCGGTAAACTCCAGCGCTTCGCTTACAAGCACGCTCAGAGCGAGACCGACAGGACCTGCTACCAAGCAATGGAGGCGCTCGTTCATAATCTCAACACGATGCACTCGAGAGCCGGCGCACAGATCCCGTTCAGCTCGATCAACTACGGCACCGACACCTCCCCCGAGGGCAGAATGGTAATAAAGAACGTCCTTCTTGCAACGGAGTCGGGGCTTGGCAACGGCGAAACGCCTATCTTCCCGATCCATATCTTCAAGGTAAAGGAAGGCACGAACTACAACCCCGACGACCCGAACTACGATCTCTTCAAGCTCGCTATGAAGGTCTCGGCAAAGAGGCTTTTCCCCAACTTCAGCTTTATAGATGCACCGTTTAACCTTTCCTACTATAAGGAAGGTCATCCCGAGACGGAATGCGCATACATGGGCTGCCGCACAAGAGTTATCGCAAATATTCACGATCCGTCGAGAGAGATCGTTTACGGCAGAGGCAACCTTAGCTTCACGTCTGTAAATCTCCCCCGCCTCGCGATACTCAGCAACGGCAATATCGATTTCTTCTACGAGCAGCTCGACAGAATGATCGACCTCGTTATCGACCAGCTCCTCGCCCGCTTTGAGATCCAGGCAGGCAAGACGGTCCGCAACTTCCCGTTCCTCATGGGGCAGGGCGTGTGGATCGACTCGGAGAAGCTCGGTCCCGACGACAGCATAAGAGAGGTGCTCAAGCACGGCACTCTCACGCTCGGCTTCATCGGCCTTGCGGAATGTCTTAAGGCGCTCATCGGCAAGCACCACGGCGAGAGCAAGGAAGCTCAGAATCTCGGTCTCGAGATCGTGGGCTACATGAGAAAGAGAATGGACGAGGCTTCAAAGAAGTATCAGCTCAACTTCTCGCTCATCGCAACTCCGGCTGAGGGTCTCAGCGGCAGATTCGTAAAAATGGACGCCAAGCGCTTCGGCGTTATCCCGGGCGTTACCGACAGAGACTACTACACCAACTCTTTCCACGTTCCCGTTTACTTCCCGATCAACGCATTCGAGAAGATCAGGATAGAGGCACCTTACCATGCGCTTACAAACGGCGGTCACATTTCGTATATCGAGCTTGACGGCGATCCGCTGCAGAACCTCGACGCATTCGAGGCAGTCATCAGAACGATGAAGGAAAGCGGCATCGGCTACGGCTCGATCAATCACCCCGTTGACAGAGACCCATGCTGCGGATACACCGGCATTATCGGCGATAGCTGCCCGCAGTGCGGCAGACACGAAGACGAGGAAGGCACGGGCTTTGAGAGGATTAGAAGGATCACGGGATACCTCGTAGGCACCGTGGACCGCTTCAACAACGCAAAGAGAGCCGAAGAGCACGACAGAGTCAAGCACGACACCTCGATCGAAGGCGCAGAACAGATCTGAATACAATAAACAACAGGGCAGCCCGAAAAGCTGCCCTGAATTCTTTTATCGAAATACTATTTTACATTGTCTTATTTTTATTATAGACTGATTGGATGGTACCCCATTGGCACACACCAACGGGCGCCTCCCGGTCTATGAGCATTAATTTGTGTCGTCTGCTATAAGAATGAATACTGTCGGACGTCTCCGTCGGAGACTCCACAATTATTCGTCTTTGATATTCATTATTATCCAAAGTTATATTAATACGATCAATTTAATTTTTTTACCGCTCCCGTGTCTACCCAGAGGACCGGGCGAACGCCGTTTACCGCCGTGGCGTCGCTGCCGTAGAAATCGATGTCTCCGCCGTAGTCGACGTTTGCAGCGTAATGCTTAGTGCAGCCGGGTGAACGCAGCCACCACCATGCGCAGCCGTTATTGAAAACGAACAGCCCCTTCTCTCTCGCCGTCGGAGCTACCTGCGCGGTACGAGACGGATCGTCGGGGAAATAGCGCTTCGCTTCGTCAAGGCTAAGCAGGAACACCTTATCCTTCGCGTCCAAGCCGCCGCTGACGGAATAAATCTCATTTTTTGGCGTTGTGCAGTCGACCTCATATACTCTTGAAAGGCTGCTTCCGAACGCCGCCTGAGCAAATTCGGTGTTCAGCCATTTTCTAAGCTCACTCTGGCGCCACGTTACAGCCATGCTCCTCGAGTCGAAGCTTCTGGCGTCAATGCATCTCTTCGTAATGACCAGCGCCTTGCCGTCTTGTACGTCAAGCACCTGCCAAAGAAGCGGGTCTTTGCGGAACTTCGAATCCACAAAATACTCGCCAAAGCGGACTGTGTCGCCGACCTCTATATTCTCTGTATGGTCGTCACGCAGCGAAGACGAAGTTACACGGCGCGAAAGCGCGCTCAGGTCTTCGCCTTCAAGGAAAGATAGCGAAACGCGCACTACAGGGCGCAGACCTTCCACGGAGACTACTCTGTCGGCGCCGTAGCTGTCGACGTCGCCGCCGTAGTCAACGTCTGCGGCGTAGTTCTCGGTGCAGCCGCTTGAACGCAGCCACCACCACGCCATGCCGTCGGCGCTTGTAAAGATCCCTTTTGAACGGGCAAGCGCCGTGGGCGCCGCGGTACGTTCTCTGTCGCTGCCAAAGAAGCGCTCCGCCTCTTCTATGCTCAGCAGGAATACCTTGTCGCTCGTCTTGCCGCCGTTGTTCGTGCGGAAGGTCACATTTTTATAGTTTACCAGCTCGGTATCAAGCACCATCTGCTTCTCGTCGTCGTCAAAAGCGGCGTTAAAGAAATCGTTATTGAGAAATCTGCGCGCCGCGGAGTCTTCCCACGAGATACAATCGGTCGAATCGGCAAACGCCATAGCGTCGACTGCCTTCTCGGTTATGAGAATGGCATTTTTGCCGTCGATAGAAAGCACCCGCCAACGGATCGGCGCGAGAGCTCCGCCCGGAGTTTCAGGATAAGCGCCGAACTCTATGGCACATCCGCGTGTATCTACCCTTGCGCGGTGTGCTCTTAGCTGCTCGGATGCGGTATATGTGACGGGCTCCTCGGCAAGGATCGTCATGTCGGGATCGGTCACTCTCGCCGCTGCAGCCAATGTCTTTCGCGCAGCGGTAAACTCAGATTCGCCTAGCTTAGAAAGATCCATAAGGAGCTCCAGCATATCATCGTAGCGGTCTTCCGCGGAGAACTCGCAGGCTTTCAGTATGATACTTGCTAAAGCGGGATCTGCGTTTTTCGGAGGACGAAGCTTCTCGCCCTTGTAGCGGCGGCTGTGAGCCGTTTCGGTGTCGTCGGTATCCTCGAAAGGATATAGCATATCGTTCGTCAGCCTGTAAAGACAAATGCCGAAGGAATAGATATCGGCCTGGTATGTATAAACGGCGTCGATATCTGATTTGGCGCTATATACCTCGGGAGCGATATAGCCGGGAGTCCCCGCCATCGTGCGGGCAGAGTCGGACATCTTGGCTACATTAAAATCTCCGATCTTATAGGTGCCGTAGGCGTCGACAAAGAAGTTGTCTGGCTTGATGTCGCGGTGGATAACGCCACAGGCATGAGCCCCATTGAGCCCCTTGCCGATATCTGTCGCAAGCTTAATGATATTCTTGCGCGTAAAGTCAAACTGCTTTTTGTGGATAAGATCGACAACAGACGTTAAAAGCTCCATTCGCAGAAGCGAATAGTAGCCCTCGAATTTGCCATCGATGATAAGCTCTCTGATATCCTCGTCCTCGTAAAAGACGATATTCGGAAAGCGGCGAAGATCAAGCATGATCTCCGCCTCGCTGTCGGCACGTGCCTTGCGCCGTTCTATATAGGCTCGCTTATCGTCTTCATTGATAAACTCTCTACCGTTTGCCGTAATGGGCTGGATCTTGAGGGCTGCGGAATTGACGCGCCTCGACGAGCGCTTCGCTTCCACCTTGAAGACGCAGCTGTAAGCGCCGCTGCCAATCTTCTCTTTTATATACCAATGCTCCCAGAGCGGCTGCTGTATCTGTTCGAGTATCTTCTCGATAGTGTCGTTCATTTTCATATGAGCGCCTCGCCTTAAAAGCTGATAACTACACAGGTAACGTTGTCTACACCGCCGTTTTCGAGCGCCTGGTCAACGAGCGCATCGGCGGGGTTCTCAATCTTCTCGGAGAGTATGTCCGCGATCTCTTCGTCGCAACACATATCTGTCAGACCGTCGCTGCAAATGAGGATCGTCATCGTATCGGTCGGATACGTTCCCGTATGGACTGCCTGCGGACCCAAGCCGCGCTCGTCGATACCGAGGAAATTCGTGATACGGTGGCAGTCGGGGCTGTTCTTCGCCTGCTCCTCGGTGTAAATGTTCTCTTTGAACTTCTTCATCGCGAGCGTCTGATCCTCAGTTATCTGCTTGAGCTTTTTATCCTTGTAGAAATAAATGCGACTGTCGCCGATATTGAAGATATTCACCTTTTCGTCGTCAATGATCGCCATTGCTAATGTACTTCCGCTCTGGAAGCCCTGCTGACGGCGCACCATCTCCCATATCTCGTTGTTCGCCTTGATGGCGTATTCGTTTACAACGCCGTGAAGCTCCTCCTGCTTCGCTTCACGAAGCTGAGCTTTGTAGAACTCTATAACGCCGGCGCTGATCTCAGACGCGTCGTCACCGAAGTCTTCTCCGCCCATGCCGTCACATACGGCGAAAATACGGCGGCAGCACATATCAAGCTCTCCCGTGAATGCGTCTTCCTCTTCAAGTCGCATTCCAAACTCGTCGGCGTAGAAGTTGTCCTCGTTGCGCTCTCTGACGCAGCCTACACTCGTCGAAACGGAAACTCTGAGCCTGCGAGGCTGAGCTGCTTCCGCCTTTTCTTCCGGCTTTTCGTTCGAGTCGGTTTCTTTCTTTAAGTACTCTGTCAAATTATCCATTTTCTACCCCCTCTTACGAATCACGGTTGCGGATCTTCAGACTCAGCGCGGAAATGATCGTACACGTCGCTGCAATTATCATTATGCACCCCCACGATTTGATGAGGTTGTCGGAGGTCGCCTCATAAGCCGCCTCTGTTTCGAGACGCACAACGTTAGGGAAAACAAGGCTGAGTTTCAGCGGCAACTCCTCGCTGTTAAGTTCGCCTATGCTTCCAAGCGCCGCCATGCCCCACTTGCTGTAGGTCACGTAGGCTATCTTTTCCGACCAGCCGCTCAGCTCAAACAGGACTCCGCTCATAACAAGCTGGAGGATCAGCACAAACGGCATCGCAGTCATCGCTGTGTTCGGATTAGGAGATACGGACGATATCATGATGCCCATGATATCAGAGCCCCATATAACGAGAAACAGCGTTATGAAATATTCAAATACGGAATGTTCCAGAATTATGCCCTCTTCGGGGAAATCTATAAATACACAGCAGATACCGATGAGTATCACCGCCTGTATGAGGCAGACGGCAAAGTCAAACAGCACGTGTGACATAACATACGAGGTGATGTGCAGACCGGAGCGATACTCGCTCGTTATCGTATCATGTTCCTTGCAGATGCCCTGAATGGAATTGAAGACGCCTATCCAGATGGCAGCCGAGATGATCGCAAAAAAGCCCGACTTTGTCGACTCATACGTATCGAACATCTTGTCGCCGACTACCATACATACCAAAAGCGAGATCACCGCGGCAATTATAATGAATTTCCAATCCTTCTGGTTCATGAAAAGACGGAAGTTCTTTTTTACATATACGATCGTTTGCTTTATACGCGAGGTCTTGTGCAAGATCAGCCCCTCCTTGTGGTCTCGAACTTATCTATGAATTCATCTGCTCTGCCGTGGCCGCCCTCGTAATTGATCTCCATGACGATATCACTGAGCTTGCTCACGCCGAAAAACTTGTAAGCATTTTCTACATCGCCGTAGTATGCAAGCCTGCCGACTTCGTCGCGCTGGCTTTTTGCAAGGACGATCACTTTTGTGAACAGATGAGCCGCGTCATCCGGCGAATGAGAGATCACCATGACTACTCCGCCGGAGTCTGTGCAGGAATGAAGGTTCGTCATGAGATCAACTCGGGTCGCGTAGTCCATGCCGGAATCCGGCTCGTCGAGCACGAAGACCTCTTGATCGCCGATCGCCTGAATAGCTACCTCTACTCTCTTTTTCTGACCGCCGCTGAGATTCTTTACAAGGTTTCCCGTAAGGCTTGTAAGCATGAGTCTCTGAATAACGCTGTCAACGCGCTGCTTTATCTCGGCGCTCGAATACTCGCCCGCAAGCTTGACGTTTGCGGCGTCCATGATAGTATTGTAAACGGTATCGTTGTCTCTCGTTGTTGAGAACTGCGGAACAAGACCGATCTTATGCTTGAGCATACGGAAGTTTTTGTAGAGGTCGAGGTTGTCGAAAAGCACCTGACCCTCGACCTTGCCGGTACGCTTGATACTGCCCATGAGCGACTTTATGAAGGTCGTTTTGCCGGCGCCCGCTCCACCAAGTATAAGGACGAAATCGCCCTGCTCGACGTCAAGGTTGATGTTTGACAGAAGCGTCTTCTTCGTAAACGAGTTGAACTTGCGAACCTTTACCTCGTCGATGTTGACCGACATTACGACGCTGCGGTTTTGACGCTCCGCCGGAAGGCTCTCTGCTTTGACCTCGTTGAAAATTATCTCCTGTCCAAGGAAGATAAGAGTCGTGTTGGCAATGTTTATCACGTCGAACGTGTTTAGCTGCGCCGACCCCTCCAGAAGCTGCCTGTTTACAGCCAGACCGTTGACGCTTCCGCAATCAGTGATGGTCCAGCCCTCCTCGGTATGGTTGAGAACGGCGTGTTCTCTCGATGCCATAAAGTCGGTGAGCGAGATGCCGCTTTGGACGCCTCTGCCAATCTTAACGGAGCTTTGACCCTCCAGCGAGAATCGGTCCCACGCTTCGTCGGCAGAAAACCTTGTACTGAAAATAATAATAACGGCGTCTGAACGGGGGTTTGTCAGATTATCGCAGTCAATGCGCAGAACATCCCCATCCGATAAGCGGACAGCTCTAGATCCTCGCTCGTTGAGCTGCTCCAGCTTCGCGCCGTTATAAAAGGTGCCGTTTAAGCTGTTGTTGTCGCGGTAATAGTATACCCCTTCTACGTCTTCAAAGATGAATTCTCCGTGGTTTCTCGAAGCTATGCCGGAGTCGAGCCTGATGTCGGCGGTGCCGGTCTTGGACTCTCTGCCAAGGGTCATACTTCCGAGAAGTGAAACGAGCTTTATAGGACAGCCTCTTTCGATTATGAGAATGGTCGCCGGCTTCGGCGGCAAAGGCTTGTAATAGATCGTTTTGTTGTCCATGGTCTTGTTCACTCCCAACGAGACGGAGCTGACCTAATGCCAGCTGGAATTGTATAAAACATATAAAATATTACGCATAATTCGATAAAATAAGCTACTATAATTATAAATCAATTGGTGCGATATGTCAATAGCGGAATATTCTTTTAGGGAATTTGCACAATAGCAGATATTATCAAATGTCAATATTGCAGAGAGTACAGCGAACGATCCCGTTGCGAGCGATTTTGCTAACACGATAGGTCTGATCCGCTTTAAACTCAGGGAGCTTTTCGGTTATTCGATTTTCCACACTAATTGGATCGCGTGTGTACTTTTTTTGACGTAGGAATAAATGGAAGCATGAACAAAGCACTTTGTGCGTACTAAAAAAGCCGCAGCAAAAGCGCTGCGGCATATAAGATCAATGTATAAAAAAGACAAGCGCCGAGCCGTGGTGAAGTGTAATTGTCACGGTATCGCTAACAGCAAAATTACTTATCGTATAAGGGTATTCGGCAAAGACCTCGCCGTTCTCAAGAGGGTAAGACATTCCCGTATAGGAAAGCTTCGCTCCGCTGCTGCCGAAAGGGATAACGGATACAGTCGTTCCTGGGGATATCTTGAAAACGTTCTCACCGGTATGAAGGAGCGAGATCTCGTTGTAGCTGTCGGAGATCACGCCGTGAGCGCCCCTGGCTTCGAGCCATAGAAGGACGGAAAGATTAGCAAGCGCATGATCCATTCGTCCGCCCGTTGCGCCCAGAAAGAGGAATTCGCGAAATCCTCGCTCAAGGGCAAGCTGTGCGCAGTGCATCGTGTCGGTGTCGATCTTGCGGACTTCCAGACGCACTGTTTCTACGCCCTCATAAGCGTTCGGGTCGTTAGCCGAGTCGAAGTCACCGACAATTAGATCCGGCGTGAGACTAGTCTTTTTGAGCACGTCGACTCCGCCATCGGCACAGATCAGGTAATCGTCTTCATTTACGCATTTTTCTATGTAATGTGGGTCACAGTCGGGAGAAGCGGAAACGATCACACAGCGTCTTTCGGTTGCTGCCATTTTTTCAAATCCTTTACTTCGTTGTACATCGCTTTGTAGCTTTCAAAGCGTGAGGCGCTTATCTTGCCCGCCTCTACGGCCTCAATGACGGCACAGCCCTTCTCACAGGTGTGGCTGCACGAGGTAAAGCGGCACAGTCCGGTGAATTCTTCAAATTCGGAGAACGCCTCGGGAAGCTTTTCCTTTTCGATAAGCTCGTAGCGCTCGATGTCGAGCGTTGAGAATCCGGGTGTGTCGGCGACGTAGCCTCCGTGAACCTTGTAAAGCTCGACGGAGCGGGTCGTGTGACGGCCGCGCCCGAGCTTTTTGCTGATGTCACCGGTATCGAGGTTCAAATCGGGGAAAAGCGTGTTCAGAAGCGACGACTTACCTACACCGGAGTTGCCTGTCAGAGCCGTCACCTTTCCGGGGAGCAGCGAGAGTATCTCCTCGCCTCCTCTGCCGTCGACAGCGGAGAATTCGATTGCTTTTATGCCGGCAAGCCGGTAGATCGCCAGCAGTTCCTCGGGGGAGCTTAGGTCGGACTTTGAGAGCACAACAACAGGCTCTATGCCCTTGACGACCGCCGCCGCCGTCATTTTGTCGATGATGAGCGTATTGGGCTGAGGGCTGCAAGTCGACACAACGATGATGAGCGTGTCGATATTTGCAAGCGGAGGTCTGACGATGCTGTTGCGGCGCTCGAGTACCTCGTCTATCGCGCAGTAGCCGCTTTGCTGCTCGCTTATAAGTACCTTGTCGCCGACGACAGGCTTTATACCCTTTTTGCGGAAGCTTCCTCTTGCTTTGCACTCATATACTGCATCGGCAGCTTCTACATAGTAGAAGCCGCCGATCGACTTTATAATTATTCCGTTTAATTGCTTTTCGTTTACCATTCACCGTCACCATCGTTGGATTCTTCCTCGGAGGGAGCAGTATCCTCATACTCGCTCGAAGAAGACTCCTCATTTTGGCTCTCGTTTTCGTAGTCGTAATCGGAGGTCATATCCGAATCATAATCGGAATCCTCGTGATAATCACGGTACTCGCTGTCGGTATCTTCTCTTTCGTCTTCGGTGTCGGTATCGGTCTCCGTTTCGGTATCGGTATCGGTCTCGAGGATGAAGTTATAGGATTCCTCCGGAGTTACGGTATTGTTCTTAAAGTCGAACTTATATACGCGGTAAGTCTGCTCGTTGAGAGCGACTACTACGGGCAGCGAGCCGACTGTACTCATTCTGGAGATCGTGATCGTGTACTGCCTTGCGTACTTCGGTACGATCGGCTTGGTATAGGACTTATCGACCTCACCGTCAATGATGACCTCAAATTTTACGGAGGACGCGATGTCTGCCGGGAGGTCTACTGTCTGGGAAAGCGAAACGTTTCTCGGCGGGCCCTCGGAAAGGATAACAGACACATTCGTACCCGGCTCCACCTTTGCGCCTCGAAGCGGATTCTGAGCAACGATCTTATCCTTTGCAACGGTGCTTTCCATATAGGTATAGCCGTTGTAGGTAAGACCTGTTTCAACGAGCTTGCTTTGCGCCTCGGAAAGCGTAAGACCTACGAGGTTCGGTACCTCGACCTTCGACTTGCCCGCCTTCTTGCTGACATAGATCTTAACGGTCGAGCCGATCGTGATCTTGCTGCCGGAAGCGGGATATGTCTGCTTAACATAGCCCTCTGCCGTTTCGTTGTCAAGAACCATGAGTACCTCGGGGATAAGGTTTGCAGATTTCATTCTCTGAACGGCGTCGTCCTTCGTTCTGCCGTCGACATTTGGAAGGTTGATCGTTGTTTCCTCACTGTTTACGACGATCTGGATCGTGGAGCCCTCCTTGATCTTTTTCTCGCTCGGCTCGGGATCCTGGCTGATGATAACGTCGAGCGGCTTGTCTGCGTCGTAAACATTCGTAACGTCCCAACGGAAGTTGTACGTTACCTTATCTTTATTGACATCGCTGAAATTAAGCCCGATGAGATTCGGCACAAGGACATCGGTAGTTGAGTTACTGCTTAAGCCCTTGAAGACGGCAAGCACGAGGAACACGAGGCAAACGGCGATAAATGCCGTTACCGCTCCGATAACGACCTGAACCACCGTATTTGTGCGAGGTTCGTCATCATCGTCGCCGTCGTCCCACTCGTCGCCCTCTTTATAAGGGGACTCCGACTCGATCTTGCGAACGGTCGTGACCTTCGGCTGCGAGCTTCTCTCGGGAACGTCGTCGAAGTTGAAGTTGAAGTGAATGCCGGGGTTTTTCTTTATTTTAAGGATATCGCTGTACATCTCGGCTGCGGAATGGTAACGCTTCTGCGGGTCCTTCTGCATTGCCTTGATAACTATCTCCTCTAAGCCTTCGGGGATATCGGGATTGATCTGACGCGGCGGTATGGGATCCGACTGGAGTTGCATGAGCGCAACGGATACGGCGTTGTCGTCGTCAAAGGGAAGCTTGCCCGTAAGCATTTCGTAAAGCATGACGCCGAGTGAGTATAGGTCGCTCTTGGCGTCTGTCGGCTCTCCCCTCGCCTGCTCGGGCGAAACGTAGTGAACGGAGCCGATAGCCTTGTTCGTCATCGTCATTGAGTTTGTTGTACTCTTTGAGAAACGGGCGATGCCGAAGTCGGTAACCTTGATCGTGCCGTCCTCCAAAAGCATGATGTTCTGGGGCTTTACGTCGCGGTGGATGATGCCCTTCTCATGAGCGTGCTGGAGCGCTTTAAGCGTCTGGAGAACAAAATGGATCGTCTCCTTCCAGTTGACGGGACCGTTCTTCTCGATGTAATCTTTAAGAGTGATGCCGTCTATATACTCCATTACGATATACTGAATCCTGTCGCCGAAGCTTACATCGTAGACCTTTACGATGTTCGGGTGAGACAGAACAGCTATCGCCTTGGATTCGTCTTTAAATCTTCTAATAAATTCATTGTTGCCGAGATATTCGTCTCTCAGGATCTTAATAGCAACGGGAATGTCGTCCTGAATGTCACGGGCGCTGTAAACGACTGCCATGCCGCCTTCGCCGATGACCTCTCCGATCTCATAGCGGCCGTCAAGCCTTTTGCCGACATACTTATCCTCCGCCATCTTTTACTCTCCTTTACACATTTACTCGTTGATGAGGATCGCAACGGTGATATTATCGCTGCCGCCGCATTCCTTCGCAATGTTCACAAGACCTTGCGCCAGTTCTTCCTTTTCTTTTATTGCCTTAACAGCCTCAAGCAGTTCCTCGTTGCTGAAATAATTGCTCAGACCGTCGGTACACATCAGGATGATGTCGCCGCTCTCAAAGGGCGCAGTAAGGAAATCAACTTCAAGCTCAGGCTCAACGCCGAGCGCCCTCGTGATGTAATTCTTGCTCGGGTGGAATCTCGCTTCCTCCTGAGTTATCTGCCCCAGCTCAACGAGCTGCTGCACGAGAGAATGGTCTGTCGTGATCTGTTCGATGTATTCCGACGTTATCCTATAAACGCGGCTGTCGCCTGCATGGATGACATAAAGCTTGCTTCCGCTGATGACCGCAAGCTCGACGGTCGTACCCATTCCGCTGAGGTTATCGTCAAGGCAGGACATATCATAAACCTTTGTGTTTGCAGACAAAACGGCTTTTTCCATAAGCTCTTCGAGATCTTGCTCGCTCATATCGGGCTTCAGATCTTCCGACAGTATGCGGCTGATCTCCTTGCACGCTTCAGAGCTTGCGACATTGCCGCCATTGGCTCCGCCCATGCCGTCGCAGACAGCAGCCCATGCGAGAGTTTCCGAAAGCTTCTCGCAAAGGCAGTAATCCTGATTATTTCTGCGCATCAAGCCTACATCAGTCTTATAATATATCTGCAAATCAATTCCCCCTTTGCTTTGATATTATGTGTTTATATCAATTATATATTTTACAAATTATATACACAGCCATACACCACACAGCATAAAGCAGCGTGTACCTCAAAACAAAACAATAATCAACTAAACAGCCTCAAAACAAAACAAAAAACAAGAGCGGACGAACGGAGAAAGCGCCGAACCGTTTCACACATTTGCCCAAACGACGGGCTCTTTTCTTAAAACTTAAAGTCCCAAAACAAAAATAATAACCCAAAACTGCCGCACAAACGCGGCTTCGAAAGCCGAAGCCCGACAATACTGCCGCACTATTTAATAATACTTCATTTTGCGGATAAATGCAAGGCTTAAAAGCACCCTGCGGTAATTTTTTTCATATTTTAGTTATTCTTCCAAAACGTGCACTTAAAATACGTATCATTCAAGCGACTTTTTTTCGGTTGCACGACGCCTTAGCTGGCCGCATGAAGCGTTGATGTCGGAGCCGAGAGTACGGCGAACTGTCGCAGTTATGCCGTGTCTGCCGAGTATCTTTATGAATGCCTGCTGACGCTCGATGGCGCTTTTTCTGTAGCCCGTTCCCTTTACCGGGTTTACGGGGATTAGATTTACGTGACAAAGCATCCCCTTAAGGCGATCAGCCAATTCGCGCGCACATTCGTCCGAGTCGTTTACACCGCTTATCATGGCGTATTCAAACGAAATGCGGCGGCCAGTGGCGTTCGCGTAATGACGGCACGCCTTTAAAAGCTCGTCGATCGGAAAGCGCTTGTTCACCGGCATCGTGCGGCTGCGGATCTCGTCATTCGGCGCATGGAGCGAAACGGAAAGCGTAAGCTGGAGCTTTTCCTTCTCAAGGTCGTAGATCCTGTTCACAAGTCCGCACGTTGAAAGCGAGATGTGACGCATTCCTATATTGAGGTTGTCCTCCGATGAAACGAGGCGCAGAAACTTCAGCACATTGTCGTAATTGTCGAGCGGCTCACCCATGCCCATGAGGACAATGTTTGAGATGCGGATACCGAGATCCTTCTGAGCGGAGTGTATCTGGGCGAGCATCTCGCTCGGGGCGAGGTTTCTCGAAAAACCGCTCTGCCCCGTCGCACAGAAAGTGCAGCCCATTTTACAGCCGACCTGCGTCGAAATGCAGATCGTGTAGCCGTGGCGGTAGTTCATAACTACCGACTCGACCATCTCTCCGTCGTTAAACGAAAACAAATACTTAACTGTTTTATCATAAACCGAAACGAGCTTTTTTTCAATGGTTGCAACAGAGATGTAATAAGTATTACTGAGATTGTTACGTAATTCCTTCGATATATTCGTCATCTCGCCGAACGAGGAAACGCCTTCGGAAAGCCATTTGTAGACCTGCTTGGCGCGAAATGACTGCAGGTCAAGCTCGTTTTTGAATTCGTCAGTCAGCTCTGCAAGCGTATAGGAGCGTATATCTTTCATTGTTTCACCTCTGTTGGCGGTCAGCTGTGTGGTTGCTTGCTCTTTAAAGGCAGCTCATAAAACGAAACCGTTACGCCTTTTTGCGAAAAACCGCTACAAAAAAGCCGTCTGTGCCGTTTGTCTGTGGGAAGAGCGTAAGGCAGTTTTCCGCTTCATTGATCGTTCTCATTACTCCGTCGGGAAGAGCAAGCTCAAGCGGCTCAAAATCCTTGTTTCTTTCAAGGAATAAGGCGGCGTTGATGTTATTTTCCTTACGGTTGAGCGTACACGTCGAGTAAATGAGCGTGCCGCCCGGTCTTAAGAATTTTGCGGAGTTTTCGAGTATTTTTAGCTGAAGCTCGGGGAGCGTTTCGGCGCCGGTGTCGCTTTTATAGCGTATTTCCGGCTTGCGGCGCAGAACTCCAAGTCCGGAGCACGGAACGTCACAAATTATCTTGTCAGACGTTTCAAGCGGAGTATCGCCCGCTGCGTCTCTTATACGTGCCGACACATTTGTTATCCCAAGGCGCCGTAAAGAAGCTTCGATAAGCTTTATCTTGTGGTCGTAGATATCGTATGAATACACACGACCTAATGGGGTGCACTGGGCGGCGGTGAATGTTTTTCCGCCGGGCGCTGCACAGACGTCGCTGACAGTATCTCCATCACAGACTCCGAGAAGCTCACAGCAGACCTGCGAGGAAAGATCCTGAACATGAAAAAGCCCCTGAGCATAGCTTTCAAGCGAAGTCACCGAGCCGGTGAGTTTTATTTCAAGAGCGTTTTTGAGCTTTGTCTTTTCGGCGCAGATGCCTTCAAGCTTAAGCTTTTCGATAAGCTTTTCTTCCGTCGTTCTGATGGTGTTCACTCTGACGAAGATCGGGGGTCTGCCAGCAAGCGCCGAGAGAGTCCCCTCGGTAACGTCCCTTCCGTAGTCTTCAAGCCACAGCGAGACGATGTCTTCCGGGCAGGAATACTTGACGGAGAGGTACTTGACTGCGTCGCTTTCATCTGGCAGCGGAAAGCGGTTCTCGGCTCTCGTTATGCTTCGGAGAACGCCGTTCACAAAGCCGGACGAACGGTAAAGCTTCTCCTTTTTGCAAAGGGTGACTGCCTCGTTTACGGCAGCGCTGTCGGGCACCTTATCCATAAAAACAAGCTGGTAGACTGACAGGCGAAGTATCTCCAGAACGGTCGGCTCAATCTTTTTAAGGCGCACGCTCGAAAAACTTCTGATTATGTAGTCGAGCGTTATCCTGCGCTCGAGAACACCGTAGAATATATTAGAAATAAAAGCCTTGTCTCTGCCGTCAAGCTCGGGGTCGGAAAGCGCCTCGTCGAGGACGAGGTTAGAATATGCGCCGTTCTGATCGACTCTGAGAAGAGCCTTCAGCACGATCCTGCGTGTGTTTTTCATTAAATCACCTTTAGGGTCAAATCATCTCGCCGACGCTTGCCCTCTGGCCACGGAAGAAGTCGGCGGCCGGCATCTGCTTTTTGCCCTCAAGCTGAACGCTGAGAAGCTCAAGCGAGCCTTCGCCGCAGGCGATAACGGGCGGGTCTAGCGACACGATCTCTCCAGGTTTGCCGGAACGCTGAGAGAGCTTTGCAGCGTATATCTTCAGCTTTTTCCCGCCGTACTGCGTGAATGCGACAGGCCAAGGGTTCATGCCTCTGACCTTGTTGTGTATCTGCTGCGCGCTCAGCGACCAGTCGATCACGGCTTCTTCCTTCGAGAGCGGCTTTGCGTAGGTCGATTTTTCGTCGTCCTGCTTTGTAAATTCGGCGGTGCCGTTTTCAAGTGAGACAAGCGTATCTATAAGCAGGTCAGGCGCGGCACAAGCAAGCCTGTCAAAAAGCTCTCCAGCCGTTTCGTCGGGGAGTATCTTGGTTTCCAGAGTAGCGATCATGTCGCCGGTATCGAGGCCGGCGTCCATTTTCATAGCTGTCACGCCCGTTATTTTTTCGCCCTCGATAACGGCACGCTGTATCGGCGCAGCGCCTCGAAGCTTTGGGAGGAGCGAACCGTGGATATTTATGCAGCCGTACTTTGGGATATCGAGAACTTCCTTCGGCAAGATCTTGCCGTAGGCGATAACGACGATAATATCGGGGCAAAAGCCGGCTATCTCGGCGGCAATGTCTGCCGAGCGCAGCGTTTCTGGCTGGCGAACCTGCAAACCGAGCTTTTCGGCGCAGACCTTCACATCGGGCGGCGTCATGATGCGCTTTCTGCCGACCGGCTTGTCTGGCTGCGTGTAAACGGCGGATATCGTGAACCGACCGTCGGCGGCAAGCGCCTCTAAAGAGGGAACTGAGAAGTCGGGCGTTCCCATAAATACAACGTTCATGCGGCACCTCCGCTCATTTCGTTTCGATCTCATCGGGACGAAGCATTCTCTCTGCACGATCCTTGAAAACAACGCCGTTGAGGTGGTCAATCTCGTGGCAGAAGGCTCTAGCTTTGAGCCCTTCGCCCTTGACGGTGAATTCTTCTCCGTTTCTGTTCTGCGCCTTTACGGTAACGAACATCGGACGCTCTACAACGCCGTACTGATTCGGAAACGACAGGCATCCCTCGGCGCCGCTCTGCTTGCCGCTCTGGACTGTTATCTCGGGATTGATAAGCTCGAGCACGCCCTCGCCGTCGCCTACATCTACGATGCAGACTCTGCGAAGAATGCCAACCTGAGGAGCCGCAAGTCCTACGCCGTCGGCAACCTTGAGCGTTTCAGCCATATCGTCGAGAAGCGCTGCAAGCTTGGAATCGAATTTTTCAACAGGGCGGCAGACCTTTGTAAGGATCTTATCGCCGTCCTGAACGATATCTCTCAATGCCATACATGATTTCTCCTTTACATTATATTATCGGGGTCGACGTCGGCGAAAACGGTCGTCTCGCTAAAGCGCCTGTCCGACGAAAAGCTCACGAGCACTTCGGAAAGCATCTGCCGGAAGCGGCGTGAGTTTTTGAATTTCAGAATTATTTTATAACGGTAGCGCCCGCTGATACGGTAGACGGAAGCAGGAGACGGTCCCAATATGCGAACGGGCTGCTCGGAGTAATCCTCTCTGAGTGCCGTACAAAGGCGGCGTGAAAGCTCTTGAGCCGCTTCCCGGCACTTGTCTTCCCTTTCGCTCGTTATGCCGAGCATACATATATCGGCAAACGGCGGGTAGAGCATGACGCGGCGAAGCTCGATCTCGGAGGCGTAAAAGCTCTCGTAATCCTGCGAAGCCGCAAGCGAGATCAGCGGGTTTTCCGGGGTGTACGTTTGTATCACGGCGATACCCGGGCGAGAACCTCTTCCCGACCTGCCCACGACCTGCGTCATAAGCGAGAACGCACGCTCATAGCTGCGATAGTCGTCTCCGTACATCGTCTGATCGGCGGAAAGAACTCCGACAAGCGTTACGTTCGGAAAGTCAAGCCCCTTTGCGACCATCTGCGTGCCGAGAAGAATGTCGTATTTCCCACTGCGAAAGTCGTTGAGCTTGATCTCGTGAGACTGCTTTGCAAGCGTGGAATCGGCGTCGAGGCGCAGAATCTTCGCCTTCGGGAACAGCTCACGGAGAGCTTCTTCAGCGCGCTGAGTACCGCTGCCGACGTATTTCAGCTCACGGCAGCCGCATTTCGGACACTCGTCCGTAAGCTTCATTGAAAATCCGCAGTAGTGGCACATAAGTCGGCCGTTGTCTGCGTGATATGTAAGCGAGATGCTGCAGCTCGGACAGGTGACCGCTTCGCTGCAGTTTTTGCAGGTAACGGCGGTGTTGTAGCCACGGCGGTTGATGAGTATTATCGATTGCTCGCCGTTTGAAAGGGTGTCTTCGAGCGAGCACAGCAGCGTTTCGCTGAAGCCTGAAGTGTTGCCGAGAAGCTTTTCTTCGTTCATGTCACTAACGATGACCTCGGGAAGCTTCGCTTCACCGTAGCGGTGCTTTAGTGTGCAGAGCGTATACACGCCGGTCTTTGCGAGGTAGTAGCTCTCTATAGAAGGCGTGGCGCTTGCGAGAACAAGTAGCGCGTTGTGAGCGGCGCATCGGAGTTTTGCGGCGTCGCGCGCGTGGAATCGGGGCGTCTGCTCCGACTTGTAGGTATACTCCTGTTCCTCGTCCATGATTATCAGGCCGATATCCTCGAACGGGGCAAATACGGCGCTTCGTGTGCCGACGGCGATCTTTGCCTTGCCGAAGCGCACACGCTTCCACTCGTCGAGCCTCTCGCCCATGGATAAGCCGCTGTGGAAAACGGCGACCTGCTGACCGAACCTCGCCTTGAATTCTGCGACGAGCTGAGGCGTAAGCGCGATCTCGGGAACCATTACGATGATACCCCTGCCGCTTTTGGCTGCCTGCTCCATAAGCTTCATGAAGACGGCGGTCTTGCCGGCGCCCGTCACGCCGTAGAGAAGCGACGCTTCGGCTTTTTCGCTGTTGTAAAGCGACAAAAGCGTATTGTACGCCGTTTCCTGCTCCGGGGTCAGGACTATCTCGGACGAGTCGTTTCCATAGACCGCTTCGGGCGTGCGGTAAACCTCACGCTTGAAGATCTCGCAGAAGCCTTTTTTTACAAGCCCGTCGATAACGCCCTTGCTCGCCCCCGTAAAGTAGCGAAGCTCCCTTTCGGAAACCTCGCCGATCTGCTTTAAAAGTTCGTACACCTCGCTCTGGCGGGGCGTGAGCTTTTCGTTTTGTTCACCGTGAAGAACTCGCAGCATCGTTTCCGAAGCGTCTCTGACGCGGCGCATCGCCTTCTCGGTCTTTTTGACAATGCCGTGCGACATAAGTTCGCAAAGCTCTTTCGTTTCGCAGTCAGTATCCAAAGCTTTAAACAGATTCTCCTGTGATATCTCCTTGCCGGTAGGCGGAAGAAGCGACAAAAGTTCCTCCTGTTTTGACGTCAGCGTTATGCCGGGGGCGGCCTTTGCAAGCGAATAGACCGAGGATATTCTATAGTTTATCCCGATCGGGAGCATCGCCCTCACTGCGTCGAAGCGCGTACAGTAGCAGCGCTTCGCGAGATGATCGGAAAGCACCGTCATTTCTTTTGTTAGAAGAGGGTAATCGTCGGGCGCGGCGGCGAGGGATTTGAGCCTTGCGTCGGGTTTTTCCTCTTCAAAAAGCTCGGTTACAATGGCCTGACGCTTTCTGTTGCCCTTACCGAAGGGAACAAGCACTCTCGAGCCAATCGTGACCCTGCTTTGGAGATATTCCGGAACAAGATAATCAAACGGCTTATCGAAGCTGTAAAGCGTTTTATCGACAGCCGTTCTTGCGATCAGCTCGCTCATCAGTTATGGATGCTCTCTTCTTCGATGATATCGAACTTATGCGCCTTAAACTCGTCGATAGCGAGAAGCACGGGCTTTTCGTCGCAAACCTCTCCGCGCTCGTTGTAGTCATCCGTGATCTCTCTTGCACGCTTTGCAACGGCAATCACGAGTGAATAGCGGCTTTGTCTGCCCTCGAGCATATCGTCGATTGATGGTTTGTACATGATGAATTCCTCCTAAATATTAATTGCTGTTTTGTTTTAACGAGAGGGGATCACTCCTCGTCGTCCTCGATGCCGCGTCGCGACTCGATAATCTCGAGGATCCTGTTCGCCGCACCCTCGACCGTATCGTTTACTACGTAATAGTCGAACATATTGATGCAGCCAAGCTCGTTGGCTGCCGTTTCGAGCCGGCGCATTACCGATTCATCGGTCTCGGTGCCTCTTCCTTTGAGACGCTTTTCAAGCTCCTCAAAGCTCGGCGGCAGGATGAATATGCCCTTTGCACCGGGCATATTCTCAAGCACCTGCATAGCGCCTTGGACCTCGATCTCGAGAATAACGTCAAAGCCCTCTTCCGCCTTATCGATTACAGGCTGCTTCGGCGTACCGTAAAAGTTGCCGACATACTCGGCGTGCTCCAGAAAGCCGCCGTTTTCGATGATCTCCTGAAACCGGTCGTATGTAATGAAGTAGTAGTTCACTCCGTCGACCTCACCCTCGCGGGGTTGCCTTGTTGTTGCGGAAATGCTGAGTGAAAGGTTTTTGTCAAGCTCAAAAAGGCGCTTGATCACCGTACCCTTGCCAACGCCGGACGGACCGGCTACAACGTATATTTTACCGCTCATTTTCTTCCTCCTCTGAAATTCGTGAATTTATCGTTTCGGCGCCGATAGCGCAGATTATGATCTGCCCACAGTCGGTAAAGATGACCGAGCGGCTCTTTCTGCCGTAGCAGGCATCGATGAGCCTGCCCTTGTCGCGCGCGTCCTGCACCATACGCTTGATAGGCGCGGAGTCGGGACTTACAACGGCGACTATCCTGTCACACGCCGCGAGATTTCCGAAACCAATGTTGATAAGCTTCATACGTTCTCCTCATTCAATGTTCTGGATCTGCTCTCTGATCTTTTCAAGCTCGGCTTTGATGTCGACCACCTTGTGAGCGAGCGTGGCGTCGGTTATCTTCGAGCCGATCGTGTTAGCCTCACGATTCATCTCCTGGACGATAAAATCAAGTTTTCTTCCAACTGCGCCGCCATTGGACAGCACGTCGTTCATTTGCGTGAAGTGACTTCTCAGGCGGACAGTCTCTTCGTCCACGGCGATCTTATCGGCGAAGATCGCAGCCTCTGTGGCGATGCGCTGCTCGTCAACAGATGCCGATTCAAGCAACTCCTTCATACGCTCTGTGAGTCTGCTTTTGTACTCGAGAACAATCTGAGGAGCGCGCTGTTCGATCTCACCAACGATCGAAAGGATCGTTTCGGCGCGGCTTAAGACGTCGGCCTTCATTCGTTCGCCCTCGGCCTCGCGCATCGCGATGAAGTCGCCGAGCGCCGATTCGACAGCCGGCATGACCTCAGCAAGGATCGTCTCTTCATCCTCGGGCTTTTTTCTGACGGTTATAACGTCGGGGTACCTCGCAAGCAAAGACGCCGTGACGTCGTTTGTAACGCCCGGACATTCCGCCGAAAGCCTTGCAAGCGCGTCGGCATAGGCTTTCGCCAGAGGCACGTTTACGCCGACCTCGGACTCCGCATTTTCGGAGCTGCCGACGGAAATGAACACGTCGACCTTTCCTCTGCCCAGCCTTGACGAGATAAACTTTCTTACGGGATCCTCGATGAAGCTGAAGTCTCGCGTCACCCTCATTCCGACCTCGAGAAAACGGTGATTAACCGATTTTATTTCGACCACGATGTTTCGTGTATCTCCCGTCTGCGATTCTGCCGTCATTTCGCAGCGGCCGTAGCCGGTCATACTTCTGACCATTTTTGATCTCTCCCTTCCGGATAATACGTATATTCAGAGCTTATTTATCGCCTGATATTTACTGCAAAACGTTTTTTACCGTATTTTGACATACTATAACTCTATCATTATATTATATCAGAGTAATGAGAAAATTGCAAGTAATTCGTAAGGTTTAACTATTTTGTAACACCGAACGGGTGTTTTGCCGAATAAAGTTCATTTTGCCGGGAACAAAGGCAAAAAAACCGGAACGCCGAGGGTCGACGTTCCGGTCTTGTTATTATATTGGCTCATTCGCCGTCTTTTGGAGCAATTGACGGAAGGCAGACGTCATTGATGAATTCGGCGTGATTATCGCTGAGTATCCATTCAAGATTGGGGTCTGCGTTTTCGGCAGCCGTATCATAAAGGATAGCCGCGTAAGCGATGATCGCCGAATTCGATCCGGGGATCACTACTGTCTCGTTATCCACCTCTGCAGTTATGCCGTTGTAGTATTCTGCTCTCATCGGGAGCGTGAACTGGATCCTGTTCTTGTTGGTGAGATTGATCTGATCGTCGCTCGGCGTTCCTTCAACAACTTCGTAGGTGTACGTTATTATCGTTTTGCCAAACTCGGTCTCTTCCTCGGCGCCGTTTACCTTCACCTTGATAGTGACGGCAGTCTTGCCCTTGGGCGTGTCTGTCTTGGTAAACTCATCCGAATGGATATAATCGTTCACCATATCCTTGACGGTCTTGCCGTTTTCTACGGACGAGAAGGTATCCAAGCCGAGAGAAGCAAGCATCTCCGGCGTCCACTTGATCGCGGTGCCCTCTTCCGTTCTTGTGGGAAGCTGAACGTAGATCGATGACACCTTTGTGATCTTATCGTCGCTGTCTATCTGCTTGCCCTCGCCGTCGATGTTATTGAAGATATTGACATTGGTAACAAGGCGTACCCAGTCGTCACCGTTGCCGTCGACGTATGTGCCGACGTCGTTGGATGTAACAGAGACACCGACGCTGCCGGGATCGGCGCTTTCTGTGCGGTAGCCGGCGATGAGACGCAGATCAGAGGTCACACGGTAGCCGTATGTCCTGTCGGAGGTGATCTTCGAGCCGTCGTCTGCGTTGTACCAACCATCAAAAACCTTGCCGTCTACCTTCTCGGGCGCCGTTACGGCATCATTCAGACCGACGTAGGATTTTATGCCGTACGCAGTGAGGAAATCGGAATTTGTATTCGCGCTCGAATTCTCTACAGAAGTATCTTTTCCGCCGAGGCGCTGGTTATAGAAGGTCTCGACGACCTTGATTTCCGCCGAGCTACTTTGAGCAAAGGATATGCCGTCTCCGTTGGTCTCCCACGAATAATCGCCTTCAAGCTCCGTTTTAGGCTTTGAAAGCTCTACGCTGTACTTCTTGGGCGCGTTGTAGCCCCAAACAGTAACGTACGCTACTTCCGTAAGGTCGACATTTTGTTCGGCTGGGTTGTAGGTCTTGGTCTGACCGTTCACCGTCGTGTAGGATACCCACGCTTCGGTATTTTCTGTCATTGGTTTACCGTAGCAGTCAAGGTGATTTTCAAGCTTGCTAAGTTCGTTTTTATAAGATTCGCCGTAAGTCTTGAACTTGCTCATATCGTACGGCGTTTCTTCTGCGGTCGTTTCTTCCGTGCCGGATCCTTCCGGCTGTTCGATACCGGAGCTTCCCTCGGTCGTATCATCGTAGTCATGATAGTTTTTAAGATTCTTGATGCCGTTGACCGCGTCGCTCTGCGTTGCCCAGAAGTAATAGTCGTCAATGTCGTTTCCAATAGTCGAGATAACGGGATTATCGCTTATATTTGAAGGAGTACCGAGCGCATTTACGATCGCATTGTAAATCGACGCGGTATTGTCGACCTTTGCGCTCGCCATGATCGGAACTACCGTCTCGCTTTGGCTGATCGTTTCGGGAGCCGACGTCGACGAGACTTCTCTGTCGTAATACTTGAAATTCACCTTCAGCATCGAGGTGGAGAGGTCGGAATAGAACGGGAGCCTGACGATGCTGGGCTCGGTATTATTGCCAAAAATATCGCTTACCTTGTACGTAAACGAGATCTTGTTGCCACTGTTCCGGTCAACCTCTGCAAATCCGGTATTTCCATCGGAATCGGCAGCGGTTCTGTAAACCTTGTTAAAGCTGGTGTCGTCGTTTGCGGGGGTGGTGCTGAGATTTATAACGACCTCGTCGGTAATTTCGTTAAGGTACTGCGGCTCGATCATCACAGAACCGTTCATTTTCTGAAAGTCACTGTAGCGGACGACGGAACCGTCGGCGGATCTGACGATAACGGAGTCGATATACGGCGTACCTGTTCCATTTCCGGGAACGGTTGTAAGCCCCGTACTGTTTTCATACAGATCGGAGTAAAGCTCATGAGTAACGATAAGCGTTCTCGTCGGCTGCGGCTGTACCTCTTCATAAACCGCAACGAGATTTGCAAAGGCGTCCATCTGGCGCTGGCCGTTGATATCTTCGGTGATGATATTGATCAGGTCGCTGCCCGTTTCGAGATACCAACCCACAAAGCGGTAGGTCACATCAGACGCGCCGGTAAGGCTTGTGCCGATAGACGTACCGTCGGCTTTGAACCTGAAGCTGTCTGATTCGTCCTCGTAAACGGTCGTTTTGGTCTTGCCAAAGTAGCTCATGCCGTAGGCGTCAAGCGTCGTATTTGTAAAGCAAGCCCTGGCCTTGGTGAGGGTACCGACATTTGTCTTCTCGTTAGTTGAAGCGTCGGTCGTATACTCGTCCAATTTGTAATCGTAACCGTCGGCGCTCTCCGGGTTTTCCGTGCGTATCATGATCTTCGTTTCGCCGGTTATTACGTTGTTGGGCTTGGAATAGTACCATCGGCCGTCGCAGCGGTAGCCGGGGTTATTGTCGGTGATCGTTTCGTTTCCGTTTTTCGCTCCTGCGGAGAAGATATTTGATTCATATGTTATTACAACGGGCATTCCCGCGCAGGCTTGGTAGATTTTCTCATAGTCTTCCCATGTTGAAAGGGAGTTGCCCTCGCCGGTTATTGCAGCATCGCCGTAATTGAGGAAGTTGTCTCTTGTATACGCGGATTCATCCGTTTCATACGTCTTTGCGAGCGTGTCTGGGTTTTTAAGTCCCGTTAAGAAAGCGGACGGAGGAAGCGCGCCTATCACATTGTAAGAATTCCCACTCTTTTTATAGACGTACCATCTTGTGGCAAACTGACCGACGTACTCATTGCTGGTCTTCCCGTCTTCTTTCAAGCGGCTGCTTCTGTTATAATAGGCGACGTAGCCGTCGGAAACAACATAGACCTTATCCTCGGAAGAAAGATTCTTTACATATGTATCGGTTATATACTGTGATTGACCATCTACGATACGTCTTCCGAAAAGGTCGACAGGTATATCGTAATAGTCAACGAGAACGTCCCAGCCGTTGCCCGAGCTTTCAACATTCGCGATGTCAAAGCCGCTCGAAAGGTTGCCCATCGTGGGGTCGTCCGTCTTGTCGGAATGTGTATTTGCAGTTCTGAATTTGAAGCTGAAGATGATCCTTTCGGCGCCGCGCGTATCTCTTATCGCGACGAAGTCGTCATAGTCGTAAGTCTGGCAGTTCGCCTGCTGAACCTCGCCAAGAGTCAGTTCGTCGTTTGTAGATTTTCCCAGAACTTTTCTCGCGTGGATATCCTCCCAGACGTAGTTGTTTAAGGTGATTCCCTGAATAACGCCGCTGCCTACCTTCTTCGGGATCTGCATATAGTAGCTGCCGTTGATGTAGACCATAGGCTGACCCGGGTAGCCGCCAAGCGCATTTTTGGATGAGCCGTCGGGATCGGGATCTGAGGTCGTCTCTTCATCGCGCCCGCCGACGTAGTAAGCGTAGCAGGAAAGCGTATTGCTCCAAAGCTTTCTTACATCCCCTGCGAAATCTTCCGCAGAGAAGGTGATGTATTTATCCTCGTCACCGGGGTAGACGTAATTGTAATAGATCGGTGTGATCTCGATAGGGCCTGTCATCTTGTTGGTAATAATAAACTCGCAGGAATAGAGACCCTCATTAAGGTCTGCCTCGCTCTGGTCGATAACATTGTAGGTTTCGCCGTTTATATTGAAGGCTTTGATATAGTATTTTCTTCTGTAATCCGGCTTTATCTGAACAGTGTACCGCATGAGCTTGTTGCGTTCTACATATTTGATATCGGCCAAACGATAGCCGGACGCGGACGCCCCGTTGAGAGTAGTATCATAATTCCATAGCTTATTACCCTCCGTAAGGTCATTCTCGGGATCTTCGTCATAAACAAGGCTTACGATATCTGAAAGCTTGGAATACTTGTCGTAAGTGCCGCTGTTTAGATTGCTCGTGCTACCGGTAAAGGTCCGTATCGTTCCCGTTTTTGCCCAGATCTCTACAGAACCCAAAGGATATGTTGTGCTGTGTGAGTTTTTCGCAGCGTCATACTCATAGAAGTGTCCGTTATCCTCTGGGCCTAAACGCAGATCTGCAGTTTTGTCAGATGTACCGTCGTTTAATGTGTATTTAAAAATAACGTTTTGTACGTTTGTGCTTACCTTGCTGTAATACAATCTGTAGATAGAGTCGTAAGCCATCGGGGTTGCATTATCCCAATTGCCGTTATACTCTACCACTGAATCACCGCTGACCGACCATGTATACATATTTGCCGAGGTCGCATTATACGGTGCTTTAAAGTAAATAGTGTAATAAGATGACGCATGCTCGCTGCTGTATACTTGAGCAGTTTTTCCGGTGTTGCACTTATCTACAGCCGTATTAAATACATATACATTTCCGTCCACAATATTACCACTGGTAATATCCCCTGTCTGATTACCATCTCCGCTATTTCCGTTATTAAAAATAATGCCGGTCGGCATTGAAGAAAGCGTATAATAATACAAGCCTAAGGACGAATCATAGTTCATGTCGTTTCCGGGCCATTGACTTGATTCATTACCCCAATAATGAATCTTTACCTTTTCCCAGTTTACCGTATTATCAAAATATACGGTAAGCGATGAATCGCCCTCGCCTGACACCGCCGGAAGGGACTTCTTTGCCTGCGTTGCCGCAGATGACTTTGCCTCGGTTTTTACAGCTGCTTCCGGATGCGGCTCGTAAGACTGCTCAGAGAGTGTCTCAGACGCTTCGGCTGCCTCGGGGTGATCGGAGCGCTGCTCCGGCTCGGAAACAGGCTCGGTCTGACGTACTTCGGAAGGCTCCGCAGCCGCTGTCTGCACGGTGTTTTCCCGAACGGCGGACTGCGCGGCGATATTACCGGCAGAGGCGCTGCCGCCGAGGAACATCGATGACGCGATCAAAACAAGAGAGAGAGTCAGCGCGAGCGCCGCCTTTCCCGTATATGACATTTTTCTTTTCATAATAAAAACCTCCATTAATTAAGAGTCTCGTTTCGTTTCAGTTCCGCTTTTAAGCAAAGGGATCAGGGTGTGTATCTACGACCTTGTCCCCGATCGGGTCCTCGGGATCATTCACCATACCGTTCGTTGAATCGGTAATGATATTGGTTAGAACAAGCTCTACGATATCAATTTGAGGTGTTTCATATAGTATTTTCATCGTTAAATGCCTCTCTTTCCTTAACAATCACTTTTTTTCAGTATCATACGTATAAAAAGCAAGACTAAAAAATGATTTATTTGGTGATATTTTATCATGATTTGAGCAAAAAGTAAATAGAGAAATTGTAAAAAACAGTTTTAGAATTCTACCAGATACTATTTTCTATAATGTATAAACGGTATTTCAGTTTGTTTGACACACAATAAAATCGAGATGTGTAAGCATAATCCATTTACCGTCATAAGTGTAAAATATCAGCAGGCAGAAAAGTAAGGCGTATTGGATACGCCGATCCGCGCGGAAAACAGGTAAAAAATATGACAGACTAATACTAATTTCAAATTAAATGCTTCAATTTGAAATTCGCGTGCTGCGCACGCTTGGGCGCCTGGGGTGTACAAATCAAAAAAGAAGTGATATAATTAAAGGAGCATAAGAATTTGAGAATAACAAAGAAGAATAACCGGAAAGGAATAGAAAAGGAACTGAAACGAGATGAAACGAAAGATAATTGGAATCACAATCATTGTGATCGGCTGCTGCTTTGTGCTGTACCCTATCGTCGGCAACATTATAAATGTGATACGGCAGAACTCCGTACAGGCGGAGTACAATACGATGGTGCAGCAGCTTAACGACGAGACGAAGGAAACGTTGAAATCAGGCGCGGACGATTACAACAAAAGACTTGCCTTGGGAGAGATCGCCGCTGTCTCGACAGACGAAGACAGCCTTGAAGAGAATTACGACGACGGCACAGGCTACAGCAAAGCACTCGACATAGGTACCGGCGAGATCGCGTTCATAAGTATTCCGAAGATCGACATAAGACTGCCGATCTACAGAGGTACGAATCCCGAAACTCTAGAACGAGGGATCGGGCATCTGAGGAACACCTCGCTGCCCGTCGGCGGCGAAAGCACCCACTGTGTCCTGACAGGTCATACAGGGCTGCCGTCTTCTGCGCTTTTTACCGATATCTCGAAGCTTGAAAAAGGTGATATCTTCTATATCCAGTATCTCGACGAGATACACGCATACAGCGTAGACCAGGTAAAGGTCGTCGATCCGACAGACAGCTCCGATCTGAAGATCGTTCCGGGAAAGGACTACGTGACGCTGCTGACGTGCTACCCATACGGCGTGAATTCACACAGGCTGCTCGTGCGCGGCGAGCGTACACCCTATAACGGCATGATAAGCTACGACGAAAAAGGCAAGATCAGCTCCATCACAGGGAAACCGTCGGCTTCAGCTCTTGAAAGCGTAGATACGCCCCTTACCGACAGCGACAACGGTTCGAGTATTTTTGACGACTTCAAAAACAACACGGCGAAGGTGTCGGTCTACGGCTTCAATGTATCGCTCGTTCCGATAATACTGATCGTTCTGGCGGTGCTTGCGGCAGTCGCGGCAGCGGTTGCGTTTACTGTCGTCGGTATAGTTAAAAGCAAAAAGAAAACGAACGATACGGAAGAGGGCTAAAAGCAATGAAAAAATACAGGATCCTGCTTACGGCAGGGATAAGCTTAGTAGTGATCGGCGTGGGAATCATTATTTTCCCGCACATTCTGAATTATATGAACGAAAGCCGCATGAAGGCAGCCGTTGAAAGCTTTGACGAGCGGATCGATCAGATGTACGGCGACACCGACACGGGCGACATCGACCGCGAGATCGCCGCTATAAACGCTTCTGCCGATACCGACTACACAATTGAGGACTACGTTAAGGATAAAAACATAAAGGCTGACGAAAACAGCCAAAAGTACGATTGGGCGCTGATCTCGCTTCTGAGAGATCAGATGGAGCGCTACAACAAAGAGCTGCTAGAGCAAGGGCAGTATGAGCTAAACGACCCCTTCTCGGTTGAGCAGCCGTCGTTCCTGCTGAGCACATACAGCATTTCGGACAATGTTTTCGGGCATATAAGCGCGCCCGCGATAAACATGGATCTGCCGATCTATCTGGGAGCGAATCAGTATAACATGAACTTTGGTGCGGTACATCTCTCCTACTCGTCTATGCCGATCGGCGGCGAAAGCACGAATTCCGTTTTCGCGGCGCACAGAGGCTATATTGGCAAGATATTCTTTGATAATATCGTATTTCTAAATGAAGGCGACGATGTTTACGTCACAAACCCGTGGGAAACTCTCCACTACAGGGTGATCGAAACAGAGGTAATATCGCCCTACGATATACAGCGCTGCTACATTCGCGAAGGGCAAAGCCTCATCACACTGTTGACGTGTCACCCATACGGCTCGAATGAATACCGCTACATGGTAGTGTGCGAGCAGGTGAAGGACCAAAACGAAAGCGATAACGACACATAAAAAAAGGACCTGCGGCAAAAACCGCAGGTCTGATTCTTTTGAAGATGTTATTTAGAGCCAAACTCCTCGAGCATAAGACCTTTGTTGTGTTCGAGAGCCCAGTTGATGCTCCACTGGCTCGTGAAGAGCAGAAGATAATTGCCCTTCAAGTCCTGTATACGCTTCGTGTCGGAAGCAAGGTCGAGCGTTTTGGGGTCGATGACCGCGTTCGTGATCCAGCGGATAAACTGGTACGGAAGCGTTTCCATTACAATCTCGACGTTGTACTCGTTGTTAAGTCGGTATTTGAGGACGTCGAACTGGAGCGTTCCGACAACACCGACGATCACCTCTTCCATACCGCCGCCAAGCTCCTGGAACATCTGTATAGCGCCCTCCTGGGCGATCTGGGTCGTCCCCTTGACGAACTGCTTGCGCTTCATCGTGTCCTTCTGGCGAATGCGGGCGAAGTGCTCGGGGGCAAACGTCGGGATCCCCTTGAACTGGATATTCATACCGGGCGCGCACACCGTATCTCCGATGGAGAATATACCGGGATCGAAAACACCGATGATATCGCCGGCATAAGCCTCCTCAACGACCTCTCTGTCCTGAGCCATTATCTGCTGAGGCTGCGAGAGGCGAAGCTTCTTGTTGCTCTGAACGTGGAAGACCTCCATGCTCTTGTCGAATTTGCCGGAGCAGATCCTCATGAAGGCTACTCTGTCGCGGTGAGCCTTGTTCATGTTCGCCTGTATCTTGAAAACAAAGGCGGAGAATTTGTCGTTTACAGGGTCGACGGTCGAGACATTTGTCTCCCTCGGGAGAGGCGGCGTCGTGATCGAAAGAAACTCTTCCAAAAACGGCTCCACGCCGAAGTTTGTAAGCGCCGAACCGAAGAACACGGGAGTCAGTCTGCCGGCTCTTACCTCATCGAGGTCAAAGTTATCGCCCGCACCGTCGAGAAGCTCGATCTCGTCGAGAAGATCCTGTTTGCGGTAGGATCCAACAAGCTCGTCAAACTCAGGCGAATCTAGGGCGATCTCAGTTTTCTCGACCTCCTTCTGACCGTTCATAGCGGCAGTGAAGGCGAGCACCTTTTCGCTCTTTCTGTCGTAAACGCCCTTGAACTCCTTGCCGCTGCCGATAGGCCAGTTCATCGGGCAGGTGTTGATGCCGAGAACGGTCTCGATATCTTCGAGCAGGTCAAAGGGGCTTTGAGCGTCTCTGTCCATTTTATTAATAAACGTGATGATCGGGATATGGCGCATAACGCAGACCTTGAAAAGCTTCTTCGTCTGGTTCTCAACGCCCTTGGAGCCGTCGATCACCATGACAGCCGAATCGGCTGCCATGAGCGTGCGGTAAGTGTCCTCCGAGAAGTCCTGGTGACCCGGGGTGTCGAGGATATTGATGCAGTAACCGTTGTAACGGAACTGGAGAACGGACGAGGTAACGGAAATACCGCGCTGCTTCTCGATCTCCATCCAGTCGGAAACGGCGTGCTTCGAGGAATGCTTTCCCTTTACCGCACCTGCGGAGTTGATAGCTCCGCCATAAAGAAGAAGCTTCTCGGTGAGCGTTGTTTTGCCTGCGTCCGGGTGCGATATGATCGCAAAGGTGCGCCTTTTATTGATCTCGTTTTTTAAATCTGCCAAATAGATTACCTCCGTCCGTTATACGGGATTAATTGATATACTCGTCAGATGACGTTATTTACCGGCTTTGCGTTTCGCGTCCTTTGTGAGTGTGACCGCGAAAATGTGCTTGTATCTGCCGTTTTTAATGTGCGGGAACGCGCGGCTTATGCGTGCGCTGCGTCTGGCGATGTTATCCTTCGATCTTTGCAGCCTGTCCATAAGGTCTTCGTACTGTGCACGGCGGCGCTCGTCAATCGCTTTCTTTTTGGTGAGGTGCTTTTCGCGCGCGTCGCCAAGGTCTTCTTCAAACTCGAGCTGAGCCGCCTCAATTGCCTCTTTGACATTTTCCTGCTTTTCGTCGAGCGTATCCTTGATTTGCTTTGTTTTGCCGACAAGCTCGATCGTTTTGCTGCTTATGTTCGTACCGATAGAGACAGAGAGCTTTTCAAGTGACGCCTCGATCTCTGCCACAGCGCGCAGGCTGCTTCTGATGTGCATGACATTGACAATCGTCAGCGTCAGATCCGTGAGGAAAATGCCATACAACACGCCCAACAGGATATAACCGTACTTTTCAGGTATCACGCCGACAAGTCCCACGATCGTGGGGTGAACGACGTAAACGACGATCACGCAGGCAAAGCCCCACATGAGCGAAAACCTCGGGCAAATGTAGCCCTTTATGTTATAAGGTTCATTCGTATAATCCCACCACTTTTCGTGGAAGAAACGCTCAAGCAGAAAGCCTGCCATGAACTCGATGAACGTAGTAAACAGAACAGACGCCAGAAAAAATGCGGCCCAATGCGCTTTAAGAGGCTCTAAGAAAAGGATCACAGAGAGCGCTCCAAAGCCGTAGATCGGGCAGACGGGACCAATATCGAAGCCGCGGTTGACGAACTCGCCGTGAACGATCGCGGCATATGCGACCTCGCAGCACCACCCGAGAAAGGAATAGATAAGGAAAAGACACAATAACTCATATGGTGAATAGTTCAATAAAGATCACTCCATCTGCATTGAATAAGCCCTCGGCTGTGAGGGCTTTCGCTTACTTTTCACCTTTTACGCGCTTGACGTGCTTTTTGATAGCAGCAAACGTTTCGGGGCTGATTATGTGCTCCATGCGGCAGGCATCTTCGACCGCCGTTTTGGGATCGACGCCAAGCTCGATAAACCACCCTGAAAGGAAGGTGTGGCGCTCGTAGATCCTTTCGGCGATCTCCTTTCCGGGAGTTTCGAGAGATATGTAGCCCTTCGGGTCAACGCTGATATAGCCGTTTTCTCTGAGGTTTTTCATCGCGATGCTAACGCTCGGCTTGGAGTAGCCGAGCTCGGTCGCAATATCGATCGAACGCACCTCTCCGTTTCGGTTTTTGAGAATGAGTATAGTTTCGAGATAATCCTCTGCCGATTCTCTGATCTTCATTCGGCACCCTCCTTTGGCAATATGGAATTGTTTATCGATTTATCTTGTTAAATACGATCGGAAACGCTTTACGTTTTCGCCATTTTCCGATCGGGTTATATTCAATGATCTAATTATAACACACCGAGGCAATACTTTACAAGTGTTTTGACCGCAGTTATTTTTCATAAGATGTCGTGACCTCGGCTGCGGAAGCCTTGTATTCGTCGGGGATCGTCATGTTGAGGTCCTTGAGGCGATCCTTGTTGACGTAAAGCTTACATTCGTTCTCCATGATAACTGGCGTATCGGCTGCACTCTCACCGTGAAGGATCTCGGCCGCCTGCCGGCCTGCCTTTTCGCCGAGGGCTTCAAAGTCGTAGCAGTAGCCCGCAAGAGCGCCTTCCTTTACCTGCGTGAGGTTCACGCCGTAAAGCGGCATCTCGCCGGCTATGGTCCGGCTCGTTATGTTCCACGAGTTTTTTGACGTCATATTATCGGGAAGGATGACAACCGCCTCGACCTTTCCCATAAGCTCCTGCGCCTTTTCAGACATTTCCGCAGGGCTGTCTACAGGCTCGGCAAAGACCGTGATCCCGAGCTTTTCGGAGGCCTTGCGCAGCCCCTTGAGCTGCACCTGCGCGTTCTGCTCGGACGATGTATAGATAACTCCGAGCCTCGTTATCGAGGGCTGAAAGGTATTTATCATGTTAAGCTGCTCGTTGATGTTGAAAGCGGTCGCAACACCGGTGCAGTTTACGCCCGGCTCGGCTGCGCTCTGCACAAGCCCCGCGCCCACCGGGTCGGTAACGGCGCAGAATACGACCGGAACTCCGGCTGCGGACGAGATTATCGGGAAAACACTCTCAGCGCACGGCGTACCTATCGCGATAACAAGGTCGCAGGAACCGTTCGTGACGATGTCTCTCGCCTTCTGCCCGCACTCCTCGGCGGCGTCAGGCTCCTGCCCCACCGTTACCTCGTAACCGATGCCGGCTGCGTCGAGAGCCTTTTTGACGCCCTCGCAGCACTCGTTCAAGGACGAGTAGTCGATATACTGAATAATGGAGACGGTCGTTCCGCTCATAAGACAGCTTTCGTCCGGCTGAGATACAGCCTCTTCTTCGGCTGTTTCCTCCGGCTCGTCGACAGAAAGCTTCATGCTACACGAGCAAAGCGCGGAAAGCATTACCGCGGCGGCAAGAAGCACCGCCTTGATGCGCAGTTTCGAGTTCATGAGGTCATCCTTCCGTTTCTTCGGTATTTGCGGGTCTTATAAACTCCAGCTCGGGATTCTTTACGCTGACCTTCGTACCCTTTGAAACGGAGCTTACGATGAAGGCGTTGCCGCCGATCGTTACGCCGTCGCCGATAACAGTCTCACCGCCGAGCACCGATGTTCCGGAGTAGATGGTAACGTTGTCGCCGAGCGTCGGGTGGCGCTTCGTGCCACGAAGCTGCTGGCCCTTTCTCGTAGAAAGAGCGCCGAGCGTAACGCCCTGGTATATCTTTACGTTCTTGCCGATAACGGTCGTTTCGCCGATAACGACGCCCGTGCCGTGGTCGATAAAGAAATATTTGCCAATGTCGGCGCCGGGATGGATATCAATGCCGGTCACGCTGTGGGCGTACTCCGAGATTATCCTGGGGATAAGCGGCACGCCGAGAAGATAAAGCTCGTGCGAGATCCTGTAAACGGAGATGGCAAGCATTCCGGGATAGCAGAAGATGATCTCGTCGGTGCTGAACGCAGCAGGGTCGCCGTTGAACGCAGCCTGAACATCGGTCGCCAGGTATTCTCTGATCTTCGGGAGCGTGCGCAGGAATTTATAGGTAATGTCGTCGGCGCGCTCTATTATGTCTTCTCTCGTATCGACCTCGCTTTTTGCCGTATCGAGCGCCTTGGCGATCTGCTTTTTCAGATGATACTGAACGTACTCAAGCTTTTCGCCGACAAGGTAGCGGGAGTATTCGCTGCGCACCTTGTTGTTGTCGAAAAATCCGGGAAATACTATCTTTCTCAGCTCCTCGACGATCTCGACGAGAATGCCTCTGTTGACCATGTTGCTCTTGTCGATACGGCAGGTTAGTTCATGGTTGCAGTAGCTGTCGAGGATCTCTTCAACGAGCAGGGATACGTCGTGATTGTCCAACTCCTCGCATCTGCGTTCTGTTTTCATATATAGTTCACACCCTTAGTTATTGAAATGTCGTCGTTCGGACGCGATCCCGTGATCCCGCCGTTGTACCATTATATTCGGCGGCGCGTTCATCTGACAGTTATTCTGAGATCTTTTTAAATATCTCGCCATCTATCACAAGGTCGTTTCCGTCAAACTCGTAAGCGGACGTATAGCTCTCCTCCGTGTCGGCAACATATTTCATGAGAAGGAAGCCGCCGTCCATGACGGTATATGCCTGCCTTACCGTAAGACCGTAGATCGACGTTCTTGTCACGAAGCCGTCCTTGGTAAATTCATAAGTAGTGCCGGAATCCTCTCCGTTCCACGTACCGACAAGCTTATCGTCAAGCTGAGGCTCATCGTAGGGGGTGAGCGGGTCTTCGACGCCGCCCTCTTCAAGCACCATTACCTCGGCGCTGCTGTCATAGGCGTCAATGATCTCAATCCTGCGGCCGGTGAAGGCATTGCCCCTTACCTTATAAGAAAATGTTCCGTAGAATATCGGAGAATTGTCAAAAAGCACCTGAGCCGACATAACGTTGCCAAGCTCACTTGTCGAAGCAAGCTGGTAAGAACCGTTTACCGTCATCGAGCCGAGCGTAACGATACAGTCACCGTCCTCGGTAAATTCGTAGCCGAGGCGCTGGGAATAATCGACCTGCGCCGTATCTTCGCTTTCGGCGTTGTCGGCAGTCGACTCATACGAGCCTTCAACGTCCAAGTGCCACTGACCGATTATCGTCTGGTCGAAAAAGCTCTTCCATACGAAAAGAAAAAGGAGCGCTGCCGCAACTATCGCGATAGCAACGGGAAGCTGCACGTTCCTCGTGATCGCTCTTTTGCGGGGCAGGATCGGCTTCTCAATGGGATCCTGAGCCTCCACGGACGCCGAAAAGCTTTCGGCGGACTGAGCCTGCTGCTCCTTTTCGCTGTTTGTATTGTTATCCGAAGACTTCTTTGCCATTTCGTCTTCCTCCCAGATTATAGTAGTTTCTTATCTATTTTACACCACTTTTCGTTATTATACAAGTAAAATTACGGATTTGACAAAAAATTCACAGACATTTCATTCATTTTGTTCACACTTGGTTCAGTTTCTTGTCTGTGAAAGAATCCGCGTTTTGCACAATCGAGTCCACAAAAAATATTAATATTGACGAAAGGATAAATTTTAAGTGCAATCTATGTGTCACCTTCCGGATTATCGACAATAAAATGAATAGTATGACCGCAAAAAATTTAAAATTAATTAAAATAATTCTCACAAATCAATTGTAAAATTTCGGATTATGTGGTATAGTATAAGTAAGCGGCGTTTGCGCTTTTTGCGTATTTTGCTGCTAACTACACCCGCACCATCGCTTTTGCGGGCGTTTCTGAATATCAGAACAGGGAGATGTGTTTTATGGAAACCGCAATAAAGTCACTTTATGAGGAATGGATCGCAAGCGCCGTTGACGACGGCAGCCTTATCGACGAGCTGAAAAGCATCGAGGGCGACGAGGAACAGATCTACGACCGCTTCTACAGGGCGCTTGAATTCGGCACGGCAGGCCTCAGAGGCGTTTTGGGTGCCGGCACAAACAGGATGAATATATACACGGTAAGAGTTGCTACGCAGGGTCTTGCCAATTATCTTAAAAATCACTACAGCGAGTCGTCTGTTTCGATCTCTTACGATTCGAGGATCAACTCCACGCTGTTTTCCGAGGAGGCAGCAAGAGTTCTTGCTGCTAACGGCATCAAAGTCTACCTTTCAAAGGAGCTTCAGCCGACTCCGGTAGTTTCCTACGCGGTAAGATACTTCAAGAGCCAGGCGGGCATCATGGTAACGGCAAGCCACAACCCCTCGAAGTACAACGGCTACAAGTGCTACGGCTCGGACGGATGTCAAATGACAGACGTTGCCGCAGGCGAGGTATACAGCGAGATTCAGAAGCTCGACTGCTTCAAGGACGTAAAGCTCGTCGACTTTAAAGAAGCTCTCGCAAACGGCTCGATCGAATATATCGGAGAGGAGTTCTACGAGTCTTACCTCGAGAAGGTACAAGAGCAGTCGATCCGCAAGGGCATCTGCGAAGGCTCGGACCTCAAGGTAGTTTATACCCCTCTCAACGGCGCCGGCAATAAGCTCGTTCGCAAGATCCTCGACAGGACCGGCGTTAAGGATGTACATATCGTTAAGTCGCAGGAACTGCCCGACGGCAACTTCCCGACCTGCCCCTACCCGAACCCGGAGATCAGAGAGGCTCTCGAAGAGGGCTTGAAGCTTTGCGCAGAGGTAAAGCCCGACCTTCTTCTCGCTACCGACCCCGACAGCGACAGAGTCGGCATCGCGGTTCCCGACGGCGACAGCTACCGCCTTATGACGGGAAACGAGACAGGCATCATGCTTACAGATTACATTCTCAAGAGTCGCATCGAGCTTGGCACACTGCCGAAGGATCCAGTCATGGTCAAGACGGTCGTTACGAGCGTTCTCGTTGACAGGCTCGCCGCAAAATACGGCGTTGAAGTCAAGAATGTGCTCACGGGCTTCAAGTACATCGGCGAACAGATCCTCCACCTTGAAGAGAAGAACGAGGAATACCGCTATGTATTCGGCTTTGAAGAGAGCTACGGCTACCTTGCAGGCTCTTACGTAAGAGACAAGGACGCAGTTGTCGCTTCCATGCTCATCGCGGAAATGACGGCTTACTACAAGAAGCAGGGCAAGTCGCTCGTAGACGTTATAAACGAGCTTTACGCAGAGTTTGGCTACTACAAGAACGTAACGCTCAGCTTTGAGTTTGACGGCGCTTCCGGTATGGAAACAATGAAGAACATCATGGACGGTCTGAGGAACTTCAAGGGCGGCGAGATGGCCGGCTACAAGATCACAAGGCACGCAGACTACCTGCTCCAATTCGATAAGGACTTTGTAACGGGTGAGGAAAAGAAGATCGACCTCCCGAAGTCGAACGTTCTCTCATTCTTCCTTGAAAACGGCAATGCGATCATCGTTCGTCCCTCCGGAACAGAGCCGAAGATCAAGATCTACTTCACAGGCGTCGGCAAGGACGAGGCAGACGCAGTAAAGACAGCCGAGGGTCTTATCAACTACGTAAAGAATTCCGACGTATTCTTCCCGAAGGCATAAATAAAGCTTCAACGGCACCTGCGGCAGTAAACTGCGGGTGCTGTTTTTATATGAAGGGATTCATCGTGCGATATTAAACATTATAAAGAGACGAATGAATCGACCTGATTCTTTGTAGGTTTTTATATTGACTTTTTCGCAAAAATGTGGTTTAATTATACTGATTAAAAGTGTGTTTACCGCACATACGCTCTTTGCGGAGTGCGGCGACCGGTTTTCCTAAAGTTTGAAAGGAGATATGTAAAATGGATCTTGGTTCACTTGCCCAGATGGGTCAGAGTATGTTAAAAAACGGAAGCGGCGCTGCCGCTTCAAACGATAAGGCTGCTGACGCAGTAACAGCTATGATACCGAAGGAGCTGCTCGACAAGCTCCCCCCCTCTGTTCGCCCGATGATAACAGCGCAGGCGGTCGAGGCAGCGGCAAAGCAGGCTCCCGAGCTTATCGAGGTTTTGCGCAAGGGCGGCAAGCTCACGGGCGCAGACGCCGAAAAGCTCAAGTCTATCGTTGCCGGTATCGCACAGAACGCTGGTAAATAAGCCTTTGCCCCTCTCCGCGCGAAACGCTTTCACGAAGCGGCGGATAATAAAAGATCGTGGTGATTTATGAGCATTTCACAGATAATTGTGTTTTTCATGGTTTACAGCTTTATCGGCTGGGTTTGGGAAATGATCTACATACCGTTTGAGGACAAGTGCTTTCAGAACAGAGGCTTTCTGTTCGGGCCTATCTGCCCTATCTACGGCTTCTGCATCATGTTCCTCTACTTCCTAATGCATCATGTTCAGTTCTTTGTAAGCGAAAGCATGACGATGCCTAAGCTGTTTTTCGTGTGTATGGTTGGCAGCGCGATAGTCGAGTTCACCACCTCGTGGGGGCTTGAACGCCTTTTCCACGCCAGATGGTGGGATTACAGCAAGTTCCCGCTCAATATCAACGGAAGAATATGCTTGCCCGCAAGCGTATTCTTCGGGCTGGCAGGCGTAACACTCGTACGCTTCGTCTTCCCCACTATGGACATCGTAGCGGACGTCGTCCCCGAGGCAGCCTTTGAGACGGCGGCGATAATCCTCGCCTTTATCTTCGGTGCGGACTACGCCCTCACAAACGCAAGCCTTACGTCTCTGCTTGAGAAGATCGAGAACGCCAACAAAGAGTTCATCGAAAAAGGCGAGTCGGTATATCAGGTGATAGCATCGACCCCGGAGCAGCTCAAAAAACGTCTCGTCGATTACGAGTCGGAAACGAGAGAGCGCGCCCGCAGCATTGCTGAAAGCCTGAGCGGACCGCAGAAGTATCTCGTCAGCAGGATAACAAGATTCAGCAGCGGCTTCGGCTTCGCCGAAGAAGAGCGTGAAAAGCCGAATATGGGAAACCGCATCAAGGAATACCTTGTCAATCTCAGAAACAATACAAAAAGATAAAAAGCAAGATCCCCGGTAATGACCGGGGATCTTCGTTTTTATTCATCGTCCTGAAGCATTTTTTCGACCTCGGAGCGCTTTATCATGCGTCCATTGTAGAAAATATATTCGTCCTTGCTGTCGTGTGCGAGGCGGTCGATGTCCTGCGCCTCTTCCCTTTCAAGCATCGGCTGCTCGGGCTTGGGCGCTTCGTCTTCGTCGTCTTTTACGGCTCTACGCGATTCATCAAGAATACCGATCATATCGTCATAGACGTAAAACGTGATGATGTACTGCACCGTTGACGGAATAAGAAAAAGCTGCAGTACTCCGAGTATAACGAGCACCGTTATCGGCTCGTTTACGATGTACGCAACAGTGAATATGACGGCTGCGAGTATCGCAAGCGCCACCGTTGCGAGAATGTTGTTTTTCAGCTCGCCGAAGGAGAAAAGCGCGCAGTTGCGGTAAGTATCCTTTAGCGAGATGTCCATGGTGACGGTCATCACGTTCATATAATACGACGCAAAAAGGACGAACAGCGCGATCAGTCCCGTTATAACGAGGGGCACCCAGAAAATGCCGTTAGTCTTCGTGCCGTTGTAGTACAGTGATATCGAAAGAAAGCTGACAGCGAAGACGGCGTAGAACATCACGCCGTGAATTGTAAAGCGAAGCGCGTTCTCTTTAATCCCCTTCTTGAATGCCGTAAACGCGGAAAACTCTTTGCCGCTGCATATATAACGGCAGATAAGCGCAACACCCGACATACCGACATTCAGCACTATAAGCCCCACGGCCGCCGCAGGAATGTTGAGCGCGCCAAAAAGCTTGTAAACAAGCGCCGCAATCCCTGCCGCCGCAAGGTTAAACGGCAGCAGGAAAAGATTTGCCAAAATCAAGTATTTGAATTTGGAGAAATAAAGCTCAAAAAAACGCTGCGAACGCATCGGCTTATCCGATACGGCTTCGGGATCTATTCTATATTCCGCCACATAATACCCCCGTTCAAAATCAGAATGAAAATGCGAAAAGTCTGCCTATCAAAAAATACAGCAGCGTATCGGTAAGCGACGAAAAAACGACGATCATTATCGAATACGCGCCGTTGATAAGCAGCTCACGAAAGCGCTCCCTAAGCGGCAAGCCCGCTGCACGCCCCAAGACAGCCAGCAGCATGGACGCCGAGCAGCCAAGGCAGTACTGCGAGATGTACACCAGCGCGAGCGACGACAAAAAAGCCCCCGCCAGCACGACCGATATAAAGTACGCAAGCCCCGAAAAACCGTAAGCCCCGCACAGCACGCCTGAAAACAAGCCGAACTCAAAGCCGCGGAAAAACATGAGCGCCGGTATCGCCGGAAGCCCCGCCGGGGTCAGCGCAAGAAAACACAGCGCCGCCGCGAACACGAACGTCACCGAAAACGAATCCGCAAAGACCATGACGGGCGTTTTGTCGCCCGAAGACGGCAGCGTTATGAGAAACTTGTCCACACCGGTCAATTGTGCAGCGCCCGAGGACGAACGAACGGCGCCGCAGACAAACCCCGAAAGCAGCACGGCAACAAGAAACAGCATGATACCGTACTGCCGCACAAAGCACACAAGGCGCTCCGCTGCGGGGCGTTTTTCATGTTCGAGAGCAGAGTTTGTCTGAGGGAGCGCTATAACTATACTTTTCATCGGCGATGATCCTCTCTTCAATGATTCTACTCAAAGAATATGAAGAGCGGCGCGCCGATATTACCTGTGAAATGTTATTTTGAAAGCTCGTCGGCTCTCTTTGTGCAGGCGTCCATCGCCTCGATCACGGAATTGTAAAAATCCTTCTCGTCGAGCTTTTCAAGCGCTTTAAGCGTAGTGCCGCCCGGAGAGGACACTTTTTTGATAAGCGTTTCGGGGGTGTCTCCCGACTTTTCGAGCATCTCTGCGCTGCCCCTGAGCGTTGCGCATACTAGCTTCATAGCCGCCGCCTCGTCGATCCCCTCTTTAACGGCATAGTCGACCATCGCTTTAGCAAACAGATAAACGTAAGCGGGGCTGCTGCCGTTGACCGCGATGACACTGTTCATCTTTGATTCGTCGAGGATAGCTACCTCGCCGCCGTTTGCAAACATATCGTATACGCAGGCAAAATCATCGTCGGAGATATTCCTGCGGCTGATAGCCGTCGCACCGCAGCCGAGAAGCAGCGGAGTGTTCGGCATAACGCGCACCATTGGGCATTCAATGCCGACCGTCTTTGCTATGTAATCGGTGGAGATGCCAGCCGCGATCGTTACGATGACCTTCGTCTGCGTAACGGCAGGCTTAATGCTTTCGAGCACCTCTGCATAATTCTGAGGCTTTACCGCAAGCACCGTGATATCGGAGGTTTCTACTACAGCTTTAGCATCTGCTGCCTTTTTGACGCCCTTTTCCTTAACCATTGCCTCGAGCTTATCCGCCATAACGTCGAAGACAGTTATGTGCTCACCGTCGGCAGAGCCGCTGCGGAGAAGTCCTCCGATGATCGCCGTAGCCATATTGCCGGCGCCTATAAAACCAATCTTTTTCAATTTAATCACCGTTTCCCTTTCAAAATGTGACCTCTGAATTTTATTTTATAAACGGCAGTCATGCCGTTTATAGCCTTATCATATGCAAGCATTATTATATTGCCGAGGATCAGAAACACGCAAAGCAACAGCGAGCTGCCGAAGCTCTCCCTCGGTACTCCGAGAAGCAGCACAGCCGAGAAGAAATAAGCGGCACATGCTGCATTGATATAGATCAATTTAACGGTTAATTTCACGGCAGATTTACCGATAATTCGCTTTTTCGCATGATCAAGGGCGTATTTCAGCACCGGATAAGCTCCGGCAAGCAGTACAAATACGCTTACAGCCTCTTTATCGGCAACAAGCAGGATCGAGAGTATCGACGACGCCAGATAGACACCAAAGGCGCATCTCCCGCCAAATTCCTCTGCCGCGATCGCAACACAGATCCCCGAGAGTATCGGGCTGCAGTAAAGCATTACCGGTATCACCGGAACGAGAAGCATAAACACTGTAGCGAGCGCCGTAAGTATACCGCAGAACGCGGCTCTGACGCTTGATCTCATCTCGGTCACCTCAATCCGGATATCAGATTTCTGATCGCCTTGAACAGCCCCGGGCTGTTATTATCCCGTGATGCGCGCCCGATTCTGTCGTACAGCTCGTTGAATTCGGAGCTGAGATCATCCTTTTCAAGCGCTCTCTTGATGTAGACGAGCGCCTCGCTCAAAAGCCCGCGCTTGAAGAGCACGAGTGCCTTCAGGTAATTCCACTCGCCGCCTCGTGCCAAGCTTCTCACACTATCGAGTATCTCTTCGGCGTCGCTCAGACGGCAGCTCGTTATAAGCCGCCTGACATCCGCAAACTCGGAGACTGTCGCTTTCGGCTCGGGCGCGCCCGTTTTCCTTTGGCGGATCAGCTCATCATAGGCGGCGTCGATCGCCTTCATCTTTTCAAGCGACGCGCTGTCGGAGGCGGAGTAGTATTTTGCAGCCAGCTTTTTATATGCGGCTCTCAGCTGGGCCTCGTCTGCTGACGGCGCTACGCCGAGAATATCATAAGAAGTATTCATTATGCTTGCCTCAATGTCTGTTTTTGCAGTTTGTATTCATACCGATCCACAATCAGATAAAAAGCTTTAAAAGCATCTGACCGGAAGCAGTATTGTACCTTCTCATTCGTTATTTTACTACATAAAACGGCAATTATAATTAACTATATGTAAATTTTCCTCGAAATCTCGGTCTTATAACTCCAATACGTCAATTTGACAGTCTTTTCATATGTATTGTAGAAAAAATTCACGTATTAGCGTCCCTACAATTTTGCAATTTTTATTTACAATTTAACATATGTATGGTAAAATATTATCAGGTGTAATTCCACAAATTTTACATCGTGCAGCAGTGATTTTTAGCCCCGTCATGGTCTCGTTGTCCAGTAACGGGCTTCGGGGTCATGCGGCACAAGATCATGGGCCTTGTGCCCTGGGCAGGTGGTGATGCATTATATGGCGTTAGTAAAGGCTGCGTATGATCCGGCGGACTTTTACATAAGAGGTCCCGACAACACACCGCAGAGAAAACGCAGGCAATTCCAAAAATGCGGCGACGCGCTGCAAAAGAATTTTTAGAAGAGGAGATTGCGATGAAGGAATACTTAACTCCCGAGATGAAGATCGTGAAGCTGGAGCTTTCGGATATTATTACCGACAGCACGTATAAAGGCGAAACCAATGTTCCGGATACGGTCAACAGCGGTTCAGACCTGTTCTGGAATCCCGGCCAAGGCGGCGGATCCGGTAACCTTTAATTTTAGTTTTACGGGTCTTCGGTTTGCGGGAAACGCAGAGGGAGAACACAAGCAGGCGCGGCGGCTTGTTGCTGCGGCGTGATATGCAAAGCGCAAAGCTTGCATATCGAACGAACACACTTACTTTTTAGGAGGTAAAAAGATGAAGAAAAAATTCAAGAGATTCGGCAAAAGCTCGATTTCCCTGCTTTTGTCGCTTTTGATGATCGTTTCATGTATGGCGGTCGGAAGCCTTGGGTCGATTGAGGCGAAGGCG
>ONFG01000024.1:0-23865 GCA_900317025.1 uncultured Eubacteriales bacterium
AAATATTGCGCAAAAAACGCTTGACAAACGCATTTCTATCTGATATAATACTATTGCTGTCCAAAGACAGCAGGTGCAGTTTACAAAAAACACTGCTTAAAGTTTATTCGCCTGCCGAGGAACGAGCATGAATTATATTGTGTAATTTTGTGCCTTTCTCTCGGTTTTTGGAGAAAGGCTTTTTTGTTATTATTTTTCGGAGGTGAATCAATTTTGCCAAGTCAGAAGGTTCTTGAAGAAAAGAAAGCTGTCGTAGCTTCGGTTGCTGACAGACTTAAGAACTCCGTAGCAGGCGTTATCGTAAGCTATGAGGGTATCAACGTTGAAGATGACACAAAGCTCAGAAAGGAACTGCGTGAGGCAGGCGTTCAGTACACAGTTGTAAAGAACACGCTTCTCAGCAGAGCCGCTGAGGAAGCAGGCCTCGACGATCTTAAGGCTGTTCTCGAGGGTACAACAGCTCTCGCAACAAGCCCGGAGGATCACACGGCTGCTGCAAGAATTCTTGCAAAGTACGCAGAGAAGAACGAAAAGTTCGCTATCAAGAGCGGTTACCTTGACGGCAAGGTAGTAAGCGTAGACACAATCGATGCTCTCGCTAAGCTCCCGTCGAGAGAGGTACTCCTCGCAACAGTATGCAACGCACTCAACGCTACGATCGCAGGCTTCGCACGTGCAGTGCAGGCTATCGCAGACAATGGCGGCGGCGAGGCTTCCATCGCAAAGAAGGAAGCAGAAGCAGCTCCGGCAGAAGCATAATTTCGCTTCTTCCAGCAATTTTAATTTTGACTATAACAATTACATTGGAGGTAAATTACCATGGCATCAGAGAAGATTAATGCTATCGTTGAAGAAGTTGGTCAGCTCACAGTTCTTGAGCTTTCCGAGCTCGTATCCGCAAAAGTTCGGTGTTTCCGCTGCAGCAGCAGTTGCAGTAGCAGCTCCGGGCGCAGGCGCAGCAGCAGCCGCAGAAGAGAAGACAGAGTTTGATGTAGTTCTCAAGAACGCAGGCCCTGAGAAGATCAAGGTTATCAAGGTTGTTCGTGAGGTAACAGGTCTTGGTCTTAAGGAAGCAAAGGCTCTCGTAGACGGCGCTCCGAAGACACTCAAGGAAGCTGTAAGCAAGGACGACGCTGAGGCTATGAAGGCTAAGCTCGAAGAGGTTAAGGCTGAGGTTGAGCTTAAGTAATTTCAAGGTTACTTATTCTTTTAACATTCAAGGGAGTACCCGCAAGGGCACTCCCTTTTTTTGCATAATTTTGAGAATGTGGGAAATACTACCCCTATAAATTCCGGGAAAGGGGAAAGCAAATGACAGCTACATTTTCAAAAAGGATAATCGTCAGGATAGCCGCATTCACCGCGGCGGCGGCAGTTTTGCTTGCGGGGGCGGGCGTGTGCGGCTACCGCCTGATGTCGAGGTATAAAAACACGATCGAGGGCAAATATCAGATGGCGCTCAACGACCTTGCCGATTACACGACGAACATTAAAACGACGCTCGAAAAGACCATTTACGCCAACACCCGGGCGCAGCAGCAGCCGTCGTTTGCGAAGCTTATGACAATGAGCGAGGGCGCAAAGTCGGCGCTGTCTGTGCTGCCGATGAGCAGCGGTCAGGCGGTGGCGGTGCAGAAATACTTTGCGCAGGTCGGCGATTACTCGTTTTACGCTCTCTCGAAGCTTGCGAAGAACAGCGATCTTACAGACGACGAGCGCAAAACGCTTCGCACGCTTTACCGCTACGCCTGCGACCTCGACCTTTCGATCGGCGACATGGCAGCCGCCTACGCCGACGGATCCGTAACTATTGGCGAACCGATCACGCTCAAGGGAAACGTCGAGTCCATAGGGGAGGAGACGGAGCTTGCGCTCGACGGTGGTTTCCGTGAGATGAACGACGGCTTTGCCGATTACCCGACGATGATCTACGACGGCCCGTTCTCCGACAACGTGACTAACAGGAAATCGGTGTTTTTGAAGGGCATGGCGAACGTCACGCAGGAGCAGGCGCAGACGATAGCCGCAAATTTCCTGCGCCTTGACAAGAGCAAGCTCAATTACGAGGGCGAGACGAAGGGCAACCTCCCGACGTATAATTTTTCCACGGGCAGCGGCTACATCACCGTGACGGAGAAGGGCGGCTTTGTTAACACCTACCGCAGCGACGAGATCGTCGGCAACACCACGCTTACGTATGACGACGCACTGAGCGAGGCGAAGAATCGCCTACTCGAGGTCTACCGTGAGGACTTCGCCGAGAGCTACTACACGATCAGCGACAACGTATGCACGATCAACCTCGCCTACACGAACGACAACATCATTTATTACAGCGACCTTATCAAGGTGAGCGTGAGCCTGCAAACGGGCGAGATATTGGGCTGGTGCGCCACAGGCTACCTGATGAACCACACAGAGCGCGACTTAAAGCAGCCGAAGATCTCCGAATCGACGGCTCAGCAGTCGCTTAGCCCCGAGCTAAAGGTGAAGTCGTGCAAAACGGCGCTCGTACCGACAGCGGGGCTTAACGAGGTCTTGACCTACGAATTCACCTGCGAAGCCGACAACGAAACGCTTCTCGTATACATCGACTGCGAAACGGCGCAGGAGGAGCAGATGTATATCGTCATGAAAAGCGACAACGGCGTTTTTGTCATGTAACAGGCTTGCGGCGGCGTGAAGCTTCCGCTTGCAGATCTACCCGGAGCGCATACTGTCAGCGGATACCGTCAAGCTTATGCTTGGCGGTTTTTTGCTGCTAAAGACCGCCGAATGTATGTATAATTCTGTAGGCAGCAAACTCTCGGTGCGGAGACCGGCTGACCCTAATAAGAAAGTAAAATCGGAACTGCCTGCGCCCGCTTGGGCGCCTGCTGAGTCTTGCGTTTTTGTGAGGAATGTAGTATAATAAAGATGACCGTTTTTTACGGAGGGGTTGTATGAAGAAAGCAATGAAGGTTATCAGTTACATTCTGGTAGCAGCGCTGCTGATGACCCTCGGCTTTGCGGCGGTGAGATATTATCCTGAGATACGCACGATCTCGTCGCTCAAGCCGATCGAGGGGACTAATCTCTATACGATGGAGTGCTTCGCCGATTACCACTTCGACGAGTTCCTCGAGCAGGGGGCAAGCAGCAACATAGATTATTATAAATATGTCAACGGAGTAATCGACAGCAGCATAAGCATAGGTGTGCCTGCCGAGGGCGCGACCGACGCCTGCTCCGCGTTTACCTTTAAAGACAGCGGCGGCCGCCGCTATATGGCGAGAAATTACGACTATAAAACGAACCCCGTTATGCTGCTTGTGACAAGCCCGGAAAACGCTTATAAATCCATCTCGACCGTCAACCTCAACTGCCTCGGCTTCAACAGCGAGAACGCGCCTAAAATGCTCGATCTTAAACTGTTCGGCGCGCCTTACTTCCCCACCGACGGAGTAAACGAGAAGGGCATAAGCGTTTCTCTTCTGCAGGTCAATTTCTCCAGAAAGCAGAAAGACGAATCAAAGCAGACCATCGGCATTTACGCCGCGGTCAGGCTGATACTCGACCACGCCGATACCGTCGATAAGGCGGTCGAGCTGATCGACGGGTATAATATGTATTTCGATTCGTCGCTGATGGCGCACCTCTTCGTTGCCGACAGCAAGGGCAACAGCGAGCTTATAGAGTTCGTCGACGGGCAGACGCACGTTATAGAGAACTTTGAGCCGTTTCAGATTGCGTCCAATTTCAACGCGACGGAGGAGCATTTCGATTCCGACGGCTACGTTTACCCGCAGGAATACACGCGCTGGCTGCGCAACCCCGGGGGCGTAAGCCCTTACGAAAGCGAGTACAGCGCATATATCCGCTACGACTTCATGAGAGATACGCTCTACAACAGCAGCGGCATTCTTTCGATGGAGGACGCCTTCGGGCTTCTTGAAAACGTTGCTTCTCCGTCGAATTTACAGTATTCCGTCGTGTATAATATGACGAACCTGCAGGCGACCGTCGTTACCGACAACGATTGGGAGAAGAAAACGACGGCGGCGCTGTCGGGTGTAAGAAACTAGGTGATCTTTATTGTCGGAGAATAAAAAACAAAAGGGCGTGCCGGTCGGCGTGCTTGCGGTATACTTGCTTCTCCTTTTTGCCGCATGGACGGCGTACCACTTACTTGTTGCGCCTCAGACGGAGAAGATACCAAACGAGCTGCTCTCGTCGCTTTTGAATGACGGCGTTTTGAAGAATCTGATCTGGACGCTGCCCGCCGTACTGCTTATAAGAAAATACGGCGGTCTTCTCGCGGTAAAACCCGGAGAGCTTTTTACGTGGAACCGCGAGTGTGTTAAATATTTGGCGCTGTTCCCGATATTTGCTGCATATATCCTGCTCGGATTGTTTGTTCACAAGCAGTCTTTGCAGCTTTCGCTCACCGCCGAAGAGATCGTTACAGTGATATTCGTGGGCATTACCGAGGAGCTTGTTTTCAGAGGATGGCTTCTTAACGCCATGGCGGGCAAGCTTGAGCCGCACGGGGAAACTCCCGAAAACGAAGACGAGATACCGTGGGCGGAGTACGGGGTTATAGCGCTGAACGCCGTGATCTTTCTTTTGATACACTTCCCGAGGTGGATCTCGGAGGGAGTGTTCGTAACGAATATGGCGCAGCTTGGATTTGTCTCCATAATGATGCTAAGCGCTGTGTTCTCGGTCGTCTTCCTTAAAACGAAGAACATCGTGCTGCCGATACTGCTGCATATGTTCTGGGATCTTCTGATATTCCTGTTTAAATAAGGTTTCCCTGCCGCGTCTAAAGCGGCAGGGAGCTTTTACTTTTATAACCCGGAAATGCGGTAAAGGCGCGCTTCGCTCTCACCCTTACCGCCCGAGCATACGGCGAGCATGGAACCGCCTTCCTCGGGGATAAGGCGATTTATCATAAGCGGCGAATCGGCACCGAAAAGCTTCGCCGTGTCGTTGCTGGAGAGTCTGCCGATGAGGTCGCCCGAGTCGTCCCAGAGGCAGAGGTCACCGCACGATGAAGCGGCGATAACGCCCGCCGTCTCGGTTATTGCCGTGATGTCCTCGTCGATAGAGCCGCCGTTGGTCGAGACGAGCGTGTTGCCGTCGTAATCGCAGACGGTGACGGAGTTTTCTCCGTCCTCTTTGTGGGCGATCAGAATGTGATTGCCGGCAAACTCAACGGCAGATACATTTTCGGGAAATTCAAGCTCGCGCTCGGCGACCGACGACCAGCTTCCGTCCGCCTCGCTCGTGAATTTGGTGATCTCGCCGCCGTTGGTACACAGACCGTACTCCATAACCTTAGACATCGAAAGTTCGCCCGCGACGTCGAGCGGACGAACCTCGCCGCTTTCGTCTATAACAGCGCAGTCAAATCGGTCGCGGCTGAGGTAGATCCTTCCGTAGGGATCGGCGTCGATGCGGCTGTAGGAGCCGGAAAGCTCGGTCGAGCCGGTCTCTTCGGCCTCGTCTCCGACGGTGAATTCGCGCAGCTTTTTGCCGTCGAGAAGGTACATCGTGCCGTCAGAGAAAACGGCGCTGCCGCTGTCTTTTCCGGAAAGCTTTACGACCGAGGAAAACGGTATCTCATCGGCGGTGAGTGTGATCCCGCCGATGTCGACGCTCTCGGCGGCTGTTTTCTCTATGTCTGCTTCACTCTCTTCGCTTTTGGAGTTTTTCGCTTTTTCGGCGCTTTCAGAAGCCGGGTTATCGGTGTCAGAGTCAAGCCCCGGAATGCTTTCAAGCTCCTTTACGGCGGCGGGGGACAGGCTCTCCGGCGAGGCGGGCGTTTCCACACGGCTGCTCTCGTCAAAGAGCGAGCTTTCGCCCTTTGCGTTTTTTGCGCCGCAGCCAGCGAGAGAACTTGCGGTAAGCAGCGCAGCGGCGGCGAGTATTGATCTTCTGAACATAATAAAAAACCTCCTGCGGTATTGTTTTTGATTCCCTCTTATAATTCCACACTTGGCGGCGGATTATACGGGATCTTGCAATATCGCAGGATGTTTTTTACAAATTGTTTTTGAATTTCACCTCAAAGACCATATTATCTGAAGGCTTTTGTCAAACTTGCTGAATAGCGTGCTTTTTATGCGTCAGCAAGCTTCTTGATTATCCCGCAAGTCTTGTAGTGCGTTAGCGGGTAGTATTCGATCGGGACGTTCTTTTCCTCGGCAAGGCGAACAATGTGAGCAAGGTCGTCCGAATCCTTGTACTTCTCATCAATCAGAACCTTCCACGGAACGCGCCGCAGAAGAACTCTCGTCGTTTCGCCTATGCCCGGCTTTACAAGGTTGATGTCGTCAATGCCGAAGTTGCCGGCTATCGCGCGCACCTCGTCCGCGCCGCAGCCTTCGCCCGCCGGTGCGGCTTCGCCGCAGTCAAGCTCGAAGTTTTCTTCGATGGCGTCAATGAATTCGTAGGAAAGGTCGCTGTCTTTAAGCTCGCCGTAGTAGACCGCGCCGTGGAAATCGTCTTCGCCGATGATGTCGTCACGCAGGAACGTGCGGCTTACAAGTCCCGAAACGGTGCAGTTAAGGCACGAGCTGGGGATAAGTATATCGTCGTGAGTTCCGCAGAGCTGTGTCACGTTTGCCGGGTCTGCAACTACGGCGATGTCGCTCGACACGCCCGGGAAGCCCGCGAGCTCCTTTTTAAGCTCGCCGAGGATAGCTCCCTTGCCGATCCAGCCGTCAACGAAGAGAACGCTTTTTTCGCCGTGCCTTTCTATGATGTACTTCAGCGCGTTGCGGTCGATGCCCCTGCCTCTGATTATCGAGATCGAGTAGTGGGGAACGTACGCTCCGTATTTCATCTTGATATATCGCTTTATAAGGATTCCGATCGGGATCCCGGCACGGGCAAGCGACACGAGAACAACGCCCTCGCCCTTTTCCTTTATTATCCTGTCAGAAAGCCTGCCTACGGCCAGCGCCGTGGGCTTAGCGTACGTTTTGAGCGCTTCCTCGTACACCTGCATATACTTTTCTGTCGGGACGTACTCTATCGGGAGCATCTCGCAGTAGTGCCTGCCTGACTGGATAAGGCGCTCGCGCTCCTCTGTCGGCTGCGGCGTTACCTGCCCCGTTACGTCCTTTAAAAGCAGCATTACGTCTTCGCTGCTGTATGAGGTCTTTACAAAGTAATCTTTCTCCTTAGTCATTGCCGCACCACCTGTAGATCTTGATATTGTCGTTACCGACGCTCTTTAACGCGTTCACAAGCGAGGAAAGACCCTCGCTGCAGATAGGCTGCGCGTCCGTTATAACCGCAGCGCAGTCATATTTTTTCAGATCGTAGATGAACGTGCGGCGGTCGGCGTCGTAAAGGCTTGTAAGCTCGAACCGGCGTCGAAGCGGGTAGCCCTCGTCTTGACTTACGGCGATCGGGCTTCTTGTAGTCGAGTGGGTGCGTGCCTCGATGCCTTTTTTTTCGAGTATGCCTGCCGTGAAGATGGCGGGGTACATGAATTCCTCCGTGCCGAGAACTAGCACAGAGCGCGCGCTGCCGATATCGGCAGCGATCGTGTTTGCAAGCTTTCCGCAGGCGCGGCCGTATTCGTCGCCGCGGCAAAGTCTGCGTGTGTTGATGTAGCTGTCATTGATGTCAACGGGCGTAATATCGGCGGGTGTCGTGTCCTTTTCGGTGTATTCGCCGTTATTGCCGTAGGCTTCGGAGATCGCCGTGTAGCCCTCGTGGTGGGTCTTGACGAGGTAGTGAACGCCGATGCCCCTTGCTTTATAGCGGGCGAGAGACTTTTCGTCCATGCCGTTTAAGAGCGACGCGACGGAGAATTGAACTGCGCCGGGGTACATCCCCTCGATTATGTCGATGATCTTCATGATCGTGTTGCCGGTCGTTACTTCGTCTTCGGCAAAGACAATGCGGTCAACGCTGCCGATAACGGATTCAATATCGTTTTTGCAGAGCTTCTGCTCGGTGGCGTGACTGTGAGATTCGGTGAAGAAGAGGTAACCGGCGTTTTTCAGCGGCTCTCTCGTCGTCTGCATATAAAGGCTTTCAAGCGATACGGCGAGGCGCGCGCCGATAGCCGTTGCTGTTTCGGCAAAGCCGACGATGAGCAGACGATCGCTTTCACACCCGGGGTACGCCTTATCGAGTATATCTGCAAGCTCGTCGAACATCGCAAGTGAGGCTTTGCCGCTTACCGGCACGTGCTTGCCCTGAACGGGGTTTACGACGAGGTACTTTCGCTTGTTGTTGTTTTCACGCTTTGCAACAGCGGCAAGCGTTTTCTCGGTATATTTTTCCATAGCTTACATCCTCACTCCAAAGACCTCGGCGAGCATCTTGACCTTTTTCGCCCAGATGGCGTGGGTCTTGTACTCGTTCATGCGCTCGTTGTTCTGGCTGCCGGCCACCATCGAGATGCTGCCCTTGCTCCAGTTGAGGATAGCGTTAGCGTCTTCGAGGTCGCGGCGGTTGACCTTGTATGTATCGTTGACGATCTCGATCTGGTTCGGGTGGATCACCGTTTTGCCGGTGAAGCCGCAGAGGATATCACCCTCGATCTCTTTCCTCATGCCCTCGCTCCAGCCCTCGCCGTTGAAGTACTCCCAGACGGGACCGGAAACGACGTAGTCAAGCCCAAACACCGTCACGATATCGCTGAAAATATTGGACACGGGCTTGATATTGTGTATGGATTCGTCGCTGTGGCGGCGGAATCCGAAGAGCTTGCAAAGGTCGTTGCCACCGACGCGGATATTGAGCACAATCGGCTCGGCCCTTTTGAGCTTGTCTTTTATGGCGTAGAGAATGTCGTACCTCGTTTTAAGGTCGATCATCGTGGCGCTTTCGAGTATCGGCATCATGTAGAGCGTTCTTCCGTAGTCCTCGCCGGCTTTGAGAATGGCGTCGATGAATTGGTCGGCGATGTCGGGCGTGAACTTCGGCACGATAAAGCCCGTGACGAGCTGCTGCGCGTCTTCGAGAGCCATCATGATGCGGGGGATCTGGAAGCTTTCGCGAACTCTTATGAATATCTTGGGTAGGAAGATGTCGTCCTCCTGCATGAACGCGTATATTTTTTTTAGCGAGCCGATCATTATCCTTTCGGCTTCCTCTACAAAGTCGTCGTTGATCGTGTCTTCCAGGCAGAGCGCGAGCGAAAACTTTTTGCCGAACTTTTCCGTGGTGAGCGAGCGCACGATGCTTTCATTATTGGCGGGGCAGTAGAGCAGCGCACCTACGCTGTAGTAAATCTTATCGTCCTTCATTCTGATGCTCCTTGTTCATTGTCCTTTCCATTGATACCTGAATGCGGCTATGCCCATTTTGCCGCGTCTGGGCTACCTTCCAACGCCCGGAACACGTATTTTCTCAAAAAATACGTATCCTAATTATTATAACACATAAACCGTAGAAATGGTAGATACTTTTCTGCCCTACAGACAAAAAATATTGCAAGAATAATCGCAGCCGTTTTTACGCATTTTTACACATATCAGCGAAAATAATGAGCGGCAAAAATGACCGCTCGTCGTTTAATTTATATGTCAAAGGAAAAAATGATAAAATTTACAAAATCGTATTGTTTATAAAGGTAAGATGTGGTATACTTTTCTATGATTACAGTTTATTATGTACAACTATACATATAAGCAATTGGAAGGTGAAGGGTATGAAAAAATTCAAGGTAACATTTAATGCCCCTGTGACGCTCACATTCGTGGCAATCTGCTTTGCGGCGCTGATACTAGATCACTTGACGGGCGGATGGGCGAACAACCATCTGTTCAGCGTTTACCGCGCGTCGCTTTTAAGCCCGCTGACATACGTGCGGTTTATCGGCCACGTTTTCGGTCACGCGTCATGGGATCATTTTATTGGCAACATGATGACGCTTCTCATCATCGCGCCTCTTCTCGAGGAAAAGTACGGCTCGGTCAATCTTCTCTGGGTCATTCTTACCACGGCGTCCGTTACGGGCGTGCTGAGCTATATCCTGTTCCCGAACATACAGCTTCTCGGGGCGAGCGGCGTCGTTTTTGCGTGCATTCTTCTCGCTTCGATAACGAGCGTCAGCGACGGCGGCATACCGCTTACATTTATCCTCGTTGCGGTGCTGTATCTTGGGCAACAGGTGTATGACGGACTTTTCGTCGACGACAACGTGTCAAACTTCGGTCATATCCTCGGTGGCATCTGCGGCTCTGTCATAGGTTACAAGCTCAACAAGGGCAAGGGTGCGCCAGCTCCGGCTGTCGCAGCGCCCGCCGCGCCTCAGCAGGTGAACGCTCAGCCGGGAGACCATTACACCTATTATTAATTACCAAAGACTTAAAGTTTAAGAATGAATAATAAAATAAAGGCTTTCGTTTTATTGCTCATTTGATATTCGGTATTAATTTCATTGATCGGAGTAACGATAAAAAATGCTTGATATAAACAAAAAAGGCGATCCCGAGGAGGTCTTTCTCGGGCTTGACAAAAGGCGCGAAGGGGCAGCCTGTTTTTACAGGGTCCCGGGCTATGGCGCCGAGGTCGGGCGCTTTTTGGAAAAATACTATCGGGCGGCGAGAGAAAAGGGCGCAGTTGTTTACGGCAAGCTCCAGAATCCCGACGAAACCCAGGTGGCTTATTTTACCGAGATGCTCGGGGCGGAGTTCCACCTAGACCGCTTCTTTATAGGCAAGTCGCTCGGCAGATGGCTTCCGGCTCTTGGCAACGAGCAGTGTACTAAGCTTGCAAACGCCGTTTATGATGCGCTCATACGCTACAAGGCGCAGGGAAAAAACGACGCGATGGTAAAAAACCTTTACGTAAGGCTTCTTTGCTGGCTTTACTATAAGCTGCCGGGGCTGGTGCCGCACCTTGGCGAAAACGACCCGCCGAAGGTGCTTTACGGCGGCGAGCTTGGCAAAAACGGACTTGCGCTTTTGAAGCTCCTCCATGACTGCGGCTGCGACGTTGTGCTTTTGCAGTACGGCGGCGAGGCCGAGTATGACTCACTCGACGAGCGGGGTGAGATGTCGAAGCGGCTTTCGTTTGACGGTATGCAGCCGTACCCGCAGGGCTTCAGCCTGAAGGTGATAGAGCAGGCGGAGACAGAGCGGCAGCAGCGGCAGCGACTCTACGGCTCAAAGCCTACGGTGAGCGCCGCCACGAACGTCTGGCTTTCCGGCGGAGATATTCTCGAAGACATAAAGCGTGTACCCGTAATGCGCGGCGGTGACGGGCGCTATTTTTACAACGCCTTCTGCCGCATGACCGGAGCGGAGGACAAGCTGACCTACCAGAACGACCTTTACAAATTTTATATAGAGATAAAAAACAGCGGCAGGCGGTTCGTCATTGTCGACGGGAAGATACCGATGCCGACAAACGAAGAGCTTGAAGGCTTCGACAGGCGCGAGTTCAAAACGAACGAGGAGCTTGTGGGGGCGATGCTCAAATGCATAAAAATGCCGCCAAACGAGGAGCTCAAGGGGCTTATCGCGTCGGCGTACATCGACATTATGCTCGACGAGGCAGACAAACTTTCGGTCAACCGCCAGCGCCTGACTACTATGGCGGTCTGCACGGCTTGCTGGCTCAACCGCTATGGGCCGATGCTTTTCAACAGTTGGGCGGCGCCGCTCGTTGCGCTGTTTATCTATATGGGCGGCTGCAAAAACGGTCACGAGGCGGCTTTTTTGAGGATACTTTCAAGGCTGCCGTGCGACGTGCTCGTGCTTGCGCCGAACCTCAACACTAAGTGTCTGCTTGAAGACGCAAGGCTCTTTGAGCTGAAATATCCCAACACGTTAAGTCTCGATTCGTTCCCGACAGAGGCGAGCGCCCTGCAGTTCGGAACCGCGGCTTATCACGCGGAGAGGGAGCTTGACGAGACGCTCTACGGCGACACGGGAATCTACCGTGACTACCAGTACAAAAAGGCCAATAGCGTTATACTTAAAACGATGTACGAGGAGATAGGGCTGCTGTGGAAGCAGGAGACGAGGTTCCGACCGAATTTCAGCGTTGTCGACGACACGGTGAACGTGCCGGTCATCTTCGCAAAGATCTCGGGCATAAAGGATGCCCAGCCCGCGAAATACTGGAAGGGGATTCAGCAGCTCCTTACGGACAACACGTTCGTGATCTATTCCGCGCCGTTTCTCACAAGAGACATCGACAACCCGATGCGCTACAATTCGGCGGCGCTGATAAGGGGCGGAAAGCTGCAGCGAAACGTTATCCTGCAAAGCAGAGAGTACCGCTACCGCCACCTAAGGGAGGAAACGCAGACCTTCATCTTCGACAAAATAGACCTGCTGATGAACTCCCACATCATAAGCGGCACCTACGAAAACGGGACGGAGTACCTCATAGCGGCGACGCTGCTGTATCTGCCCGACCCGATATTAAAGCTTATACAGGGGTTTGACTTCACGAAGGACAACCCGAAGATCATATACATCAACACGGGGCAGACGCCGATCTCGCTCGAGGACTCTATCCTCACGGCTTTTCTGAGCCTTTGCGGCTTCGACGTGCTGTTTATCGTGCCGACCGGCTACCAGACCGTTGAAAACTATTTCAGTAAAAATATACTCGACGAACATAAGGTCGGCGAGTATATGTACGACCTGCCGCTGCCTAGGCTCAAGATCCCGAAGCAGAAGCAGTCGTCTAAAAACAAGCCGATATTTGGCGGACTATTCAGGAAGGGGAAGTAAATATGGGAATTGATTTTGGTAAGAAGGGCGATTATCCTATCGCCCCGCAGAACGATCAGACCACACAGAGAAACGTGATCGTACTCGAAAAGGAGGAGCCGAAGCCATACGACATCGTCGCCGACAGGCAGCAGATGACGAGAGAACTTGTAAACTCCGAGGAGATCGACAAGCTGACAAGCCAGATCTCCGTTCACGACATGAATACTATCGTGTCCTTTGGCGGCGAGACGGCGAACAAGATCGCTCAGGTCTCCGACACGGTGCTTCGTAACACCAACCTGTCGCAGCTCGACGACTCGGTCGTTATGCTCAACGCGCTCAAAAAGGTAATGGATTCGTTCGATATGGACGAGATACAGAAGGAACCGGGCAAGTTTGACAGGTTTTTCCTCGGCGCAAGAAAGAGCATCGACAAGATACTCTCGAAGTATGTTTCCATGGGCGACGACGTAGACAAGATCTACGTTCAGCTAAAGCAGTATGAGGCGGAGATCGTCCAGAGCAACAGAAAGCTTGAGGATATGTTCGAGACGAACGTTGACTATTACCACTCATTGGTGAAGTATATCCTTGCGGGCGAGCAGGCGGTAAAGGAGCTTGAAGGCTACATTCTCCAGCGCAGAGACGACCTTGAAACGAGCGGCGATTCGTCTATCCAGTTTGAGATTCAGGCGTGCGAGCAGGCGCTCGCTATGCTTGAGCAGCGCGTTCAGGATCTTCGCACGGCGGAGAGCGTTGCTATGCAGTCTATCCCGCTCATCAAAACGATGGAGTTCAGCAACCTCAACCTCATGCGCAAGATAGACTCGGCGTTCATAGTTACGCTGCCTGTTTTCAAGCAGGCGCTTGCTCAGGCTGTTATGCTAAAGCGCCAGCGCATTCAGGCGGACGCTCTCGCGGCGCTCGACGAGAAGACGAACGAGCTGCTCATGAAAAACGCTCAGAATGCCGTCGACCAGTCGAAGATGATCGCTCACCTCACGGCGGGCAGCTCGATCAAGGTCGAAACGCTCGAAACGACGTGGCAGACTATCATGAACGGTATCCAGGAGACGAGAGCTATCCAGGAGGAGGCAAAGCGCCAGAGAGTAGATGCCAAGGCTCGTCTCGAGCAGATAAAGTCAGAGTTCTACAAGAACTACACGATGCCGCCCGAGGGTATGGGGCTAAAGAAATACTGATAACGGAATACATTAATTATTCATATAAACGGAGGTAACATCATGGCAATCAATCTTAGCAAGGGTCAGAAGGTAGATCTGACAAAGACAAACCCCAGCCTGAAAAACATCATGGTAGGCTTGGGCTGGGACGTCAACGCCTTTGACGGCGGCGCAGACTTTGACCTCGACGCCTGCGCGTTCATGCTTGACGCTTCGGGCAAATGCCCCACGGAGAAGGAGTTCATTTTCTACTCCAATCTCACCCACTCAAGCGGCGCTGTTCAGCACATGGGTGACAACACGACGGGCGCAGGTGAGGGCGACGACGAGCAGATTCAGGTCGACCTTTCAAAGCTTCCCGCAAATATCGAGAAGATCGCTTTCACCGTAACGATCTACGATGCGGAAAACCGCCGCCAGAATTTCGGTCAGGTGTCGAATTCGTATATTCGCATCGTTGACGAGGCTACAAATCAGGAGATAATCCACTACGACCTTGGCGAGGACTTCTCGATCGAGACGGCTATTGTAGTAGGCGAGCTTTACAAGTACAACGGCAACTGGAAGTTCAACGCCATCGGCAGCGGCTTCAGAGGAGGGCTTGCGGCTCTCTGCGCTCACTACGGTATCGAAGTAGCTTAAACGCGGCAACGGAGGATACCCAAAATGATGATAAAAATGGAAAAGGGGCAGGAGATAGCCCTTTCAAAAGAAACCCCCGAGGTATTTGTCGGCGTTGGATGGGACGTAAACAAGGACGATCTCGAGGCTGATTTCGATCTCGACGCGTCGGCGTTCCTGCTAGGAGAGAACGGGCTTGTGTCGTCCGCTCCCGATTTTATCTACTACCGCAACCTTAAACACCCCTCGGGCGCTGTCGTTCACTCGGGCGACAACGTAACGGGCGACGGCGAGGGCGACGACGAAGCGATCACGGTCGACTTTGCGGCGCTTCCGGAAAATGTGGAGAAGATAGCTTTCACCGTCAGCATTTACGAGGCTTACGAAAGAAAGCAGAACTTCGGTCAGGTCAAAAACGCATACATCAGGTTCTACGACGAAGACCTCGGCGAGCTTTTCCGCTACGACCTCGGCGAGGAATTCTCCGACGATACTGCGGTCGTTTTCGGCGAGCTTGTAAAGAAAGACGGGCAGTGGGCGTTCAAGGCTGTCGGCGAGGGGCTTCAAGGCGGGATCATCGCGCTTTCGCGCCGCTACGGTGTTTTCAGAAAGTAAATCTTTGACGCACCGCCAAAGAAAGCTCAGGCAGAGCCTTTGGCGGCGCGGTGAAAAGAGGTATATCACAAAAATGTCAGTAAATTTGGGAAAGGGGCAGAAGGTGAGCCTTACGAAGGGCAATCCCGGGCTTAGTGATATCATTGTTGGGCTCGGCTGGAACGTCTCGGCGGGAGCCTTTGATCTCGATGCGTCGGCGTTTCTGCTTGCGGCATCGGGCCAGGTCTCCGATCCGAAGGATTTCGTCTTTTACGGCAACCTCACTCACCCCTCCGGATCGGTTGCCCATATCGGCGCGTCTTCGGAGGACAGAGAGCAGATAAGACTTGAACTTTCAAAGGTGCCGGGAAGCGTTATGCGCATCGCCTTTACCGCAACGATTTACGACGGCGACTCCAAGGGGCAGACGTTCGGGCAGGTGAGAAACGCCTACATCAGGATACTCGACGCCTCCTCGAACAGCGAGCTTGTACGCTACGACCTCGACGCGTCTCTTTCAAACGACACGGCGGTCGTTTTCGGCGAGCTTTACAGAAACAACGGCGAATGGAAGTTCAACGCCATGGGCAGCGGCAGCAGAGGCGGTCTTGCGGCTCTCTGCGGCGTCTACGGAATAGAAGTTGGCTAAGGGAGGTAATAAAATGTCAGTAAACTTAGTTAAGGGTCAGAAGGTCAGCCTTTCAAAAGAGGCTCCTGGGCTTAAAAAGATAATCGTCGGTCTGGGGTGGGACGCGGTAGAGCGACCGAGCGTTCAGCAAAGACCCTCAACGGGAGGTTTCTTTGGAATGTTTTCAAGAGCGCCGCAGCCCGAGAAGAAGACCGTGCCGGACGTCGACTGCGACGCGTCGGCGATCCTTCTTAAAAACGGCAGGCTCGAAAACAACAAGGATATCGTTTATTTTGCAAATCTTCAGCATAAGAGCGGCGCGGTGTGGCATCACGGCGACAATCTCACAGGTGAGGGAGACGGAGACGACGAGCAGATCGAGATCGATTTAATGCGTGTTCCGCGGGAGTACGACAGGATCGTTATTGTTGTCAACATTTATTCCGCCCAGGCGCGCAAGCAGGACTTCGGTCTGATAGAGAACGCCTTTGTAAGGATACTCAACGGTCAGACGTTCCGCGAGATCCTTCGCTACGATCTTTCGGAGAACTACCCCGGAAAAACGGCGATGATCTTCGGCGAGATCTACCGCTACAACGGCGAGTGGAAATTCGCGGCGATCGGTCAGGGTACCAACGACGGCTCGATAAGCGAGATCGCGCACCGCTACAAGAAAACAGAAAACTAAAGGGAAAATACAAGCTTGTAATTTCGGGGTGAGTGCGCATTTTTTTATTTGCGTACTCCTTTGCCCTGTGTTATAATATTACTTGCTCCTCATGGATACATGGGGAACACCATCACAACGCACAAAGTGCGGGCAATAAGTATTCCGGGAGGGATTTTTTGTGAAGTACACAGGACTTACCGACCAGCAGGTCGAAAAGTCAAGAGAGGAACATGGCTCGAACGTGATACCCGATTCCGAACCTACCACATTCTGGGCGGAATTCAAAGAAACGTTCAACGACCCGATGATCAGGATACTGCTTGTTATCGCGGCTATCATGATCGTTATGTTCTTTTTCGGCAAAGCGGCTATCTATGAGCCTATCGGTACTATAGTAGCTATTCTTGTCGTTGCGACGGTCTCGGCTAAAACGGGCGTTGCAAGCGATACGAAGTACCGTGAGCTAAAAGAAAGCACGGAAAAGGACAAATGTAAGGCTTACAGAAACGGTCTTGTTACCGTGATCGACATGGACGATGCAGTAGTAGGCGACAAGATCCTGCTCCAGTCAGGCGACAAGATCCCCGCCGACGGTATCCTTATCGACGGCAAGCTCAAGGTGGACAACTCTGCCTTAAACGGCGAGGCCGAGGAATGTAAAAAGACAGCGGCTTCCGAAGACACGCAGCTCTCCGACGAGATCACCGGCGACACCTTTGTCGACGAGCATTCTCTGTTCAGAGGCGCAGTCGTATTTGACGGCGAGGGCGTTCTCGACGTCCGCAAGGTCGGTCTTAAGACGATGATGGGCAAGATGGCGGAGGAAATGCAGGAAGACGAGCCTGATTCACCGCTCAAGGTGAAGCTCGCAAAGCTTGCAAACCAGATCTCGACCTTCGGCTACATCGGCGCAGCAGTCATCACGCTGCTTTACATTGCATACTTTATCTTCTTCCAGCCCACGGCGGCAGGAGCGGCAGGTCCCGCGGCGTTCTTCGCTCAGGATATCGGCGTTATCGTTCAGAAGTTCGTTGACGCAGTTTCGCTTGCTGTAGTTATCATCGTGTGCGCAGTTCCTGAGGGTCTTCCGCTCATGATCTCGCTCGTTCTCATGCAGAACACATCGAAGATGCTCGACCACAACGTCCTCGTGCGCAAAGCAGAGGGTATCGAAACGGCAGGCTCGCTCAATATCCTATTCTCCGATAAGACGGGTACTATCACAAAGGGCAAGCTTGAGGTTGTTGATTTCTTTACGGCAGACGGCAAGTCGATCAAGATCGACGAGCTTTCAAAGCACAGCAAGGTAAAGGGTCTTGTTGATATCGCGATCGGCAAGAACACGCAGTCGCTATTTGACGATCACCACAAGGTGATCGGCGGCAACGCGACCGACCAGGCTCTCATGAAGTTTATCGGCGAGGAGGTATTCACAAGTCTTTCCAAGACGGCAGAATACGTTATTACCGACAGTCAGGGCTTCAACTCCACCAACAAGTTCAGTCAGGCTCGTATCGAGCACCTCGGCAAGACGTTCTACAAGGGCGCTCCCGAGAGGCTTCTCGCAAATGCGAAGAGCTTCCTCGACGCAGACGGCAATGTAAAGCCGCTCGACAAGGCAGTTCTCGACAAGAAGATCGACGAGCTTGCGGAGAAGGCAATGCGTGTGCTTGCCTTCGGCTACTCCGAGTCTAAGATGACCGAGAACAAGATCAACGACGACGTTGTCATCATCGGTCTTGTAGGTATCCGCGACGAGGTACGCCCCGAGGCTAAGGACGCTATCAAGGAAGTTCAGAACGCAGGCATCCAGGTCGTTATGATCACGGGCGACCGCCTGGAAACGGCAGTTGCTATCGCAAAGGACGCAGGTCTTCTCAAAACTTCGACGGACGTTGCTCTTTCCAGCGCACAGCTCAACTCCATGAGCGACGAGGTCGTAAAGAGCATGATCCCGAACATCAGAGTTATCGCAAGAGCGCTCCCGACCGACAAGTCGAGAATGGTTCGCCTCTGCCAGGAGATGAACCTTGTTGTAGGTATGACGGGCGACGGCGTAAACGACTCACCGGCGCTCAAGAGAGCAGACGTCGGCTTCGCAATGGGCAGCGGCACAGAGGCTGCAAAGGAAGCCGGCAAGATCGTTATTCTCGACGACAACTTCAAGTCTATCAAAGACGCTATCTGGTACGGCCGTACCATTTACCACAATATCCTTAAATTCTGCCGCTTCCAGCTTGTTATCAACGTAGCGGCGGTAGTAGTCAGCGCGATCGCGCCGTTCTTCGGCATTGAAGAGCCGCTGAAGGTAACTCACCTTCTCTTCGTAAACCTCGTTATGGACTCCCTCGGCGCTATCATGCTCGGCAACGAGCCTGCACTTGAGAAGTACATGAAGGAAAAGCCGCGCCGCAGAGACGAGAGCATTATCAGCAAGCAGATGTTCACTCAGATTGGCATTATGGGCGCATGGCTCACGGCTATCAGCTTCCTGTTCCTCAAGCTGCCGTTCTTTACGCAGTTCTTCACCGAGACGATGGCGAAGTACACAGGCAAGGAACTTGAAACGCTCAACCTCGGCATCGACAAGCTGCCGAATGATATTCAGCTCACAGGCTACTTCGTACTCTTTATCCTCGCAGCCCTCGCAAACGGCTTCAACGTTCGTGACGACGGGTTCGGCATTTTCAAGGGCCTTAAAGAGAACCCGAACTTTTTAAAGGTAATGGCTGCGATCATTGCTATCCAGGCGCTCATTGTAAACTGCTCGCTTATCCCGCTCGCACCGTTCAAGTTCATCGGCAATATGTTCAGCTGCGTGCCGTTCGGCATCACAGGCTGGTGTGTTGTGGCGCTTCTCGCAATAACGATGATCCCCGTCGATCTCGTCAGAAAGGCCTGCGTCATGGCTATGGCAGGCTCACCGAGCGCCGAGGCAGCAGCAGACGCAGAGGAAAATCTCGACATCGCACCTGTAGCAGAGAAGCCTAAGAAGGCAGAAGAGCCTAAGAAGGAAGACGAACAACTCCGGAAGTTCCAACAAATCGGGTGGCTCGAAGAAAAAGAAGAAGAAATAATCCATAAAAACCAAGGGGACGCTTTTTACGGCGTCCCCTTTTTTACTGCGTTTGTTATTCGACTTTCAGTATCTTATAAAGCGTTTTATACAGCAGCGCTGCCTCTCCCGGAGTAAGACCGACGCAGCTGCCGACTTTCAGAGGGATATCCCTTACACTGTCTTTAAGCGAATACCCCTTGTCGGTGAGGACAACGTAAACGCAGCGTTCGTCGTCTTCGCTTCGCTCTCGCCTGAGGTAGCCCTGAACTTCGAGCCTTTTTAGAAGCGGCGTAACGGTGCCGCTGTCGAGCATGAGTCTCTCGCAGATCTCGCTTACGAGCAGATGGTCACGCTCCCACAAAACGAGAAAGAGAATGTACTGCGTATAGGTCAGCCCGAGCGGTTTAAGATGCGGCGTGTATTCGCCGACAATCTTTCTAGCCGCCGCATAGAGCGGAAAGCAAAGCTGATTTTCAAGCTTCAAAGCTTCGTCTGAGTTGTACTGCATAGTTCATTCTCCTTCTGGATATAGTGCTTTGCAAAGACTAGCTAATAATATCAGTTATAAGGTGTATTCCAAAGGTGTGCGGGGGCGCCCGGAAGGAGTCCGGAGGGTGCCCCCGCAATCGGTTCGGAGTATGGCAAAGCAAAGATTCTAATGTCGTTTGCATTAATTCCTGCAAATACGCCATCTCTGAGGGTGTATTGTAATAATCACATCTCGCCGCAAGCTGCAAGAGCCGCTATTGCGCCGTCGGAAGCAGCCGTTGTTAGCTGGCGGATTTCCTTTGTGCGGCAGTCGCCCGCAACGTAAACGCCCGGTGTCTTCGTGCGGCAACTCTCATTTGCTGCGACATAGCCCTTTTCGTCCAGCTCGACGGCGTTTGAAAATGCGCCGTTGTCGGGCATCTGACCAATCGCCACGAAGAGTCCCGCAACAGGGATCTCACGGCGGCTTCCGTCCACCTTGTTTGTAACCTCGACGGCGGAGAGCTTGTCCTCTCCGATGAGGTCGGTCACGTTGCAGTCGAGCACAAACTCGACGTTTTCTCTTGCTTTAAGCTTTTCAACGTCGGCGGCGTCTGCCCTGAACTGCCGCCTGCGGTGGATCACGTAAACCTTATTGCAGTACTGCGAGAGGAAGAGCGCGTCTTCAACGGCAGTGTTGCCGCCGCCGAATACGGCTACGTCCTTCCTTCTGTAAAACATACCGTCGCAGGTCGCACAGTACGAAACGCCCCTGCCGATAAGCTCTTCCTCACGGGCAAGACCCATCGGTCTGTTCTTGGCGCCCGTTGCGATGATAACGGCCTTCGCCTCATACTTGTTGTTTGACGAGGTGGTCACGACTTTAACATCGCCGCTGCTCTCGATGCCGACCGCCGCCTCGTAAACAAGCTCAGCACCGAAGCTTACTGCCTGCTCGTAAAGCTTCTGAGCAAACTCAAAGCCCGAAACATGGGGCATGGCAGGGTAGTTGTCGATCTCGGGCGTGTTTATGATCTGCCCGCCGTAAGCCTTAGCCTCAAGCAGCAGAACGCTCTTGCCCGCGCGCAGCGCATAGATGGCAGCCGTAAGCCCGGCAGGACCCGCGCCGATAATTATAACGTCTTTCATGACGATCCCTCATTTCATTTTGATATACAAAAGCCGCATATATCAAGCTTTCAAATCGAAGCTTTGGTCAAGCTTTTTCAAAAGCTTGCAGGTCGAGGGCAGCGCCCTCGCAGGTTTTTAAGGGCAGCGCCCTTAATGTTATATTTCTTATCACAAAGATCAGGCGTTCTTCACCAGATCGAGAACTGCCTGCTTCGGGATAACGCCGATGCTGCGCTTAGCTTCGCGGCCGCCCTTGAATACGATAAGGCAGGGGATCGAGCTGATGCCAAATCGCTCTGCGAGATCCGGCTCTTCGTCAACGTTTACCTTGCCTACCTTGAAGCCCTCTGCGCTTTCGCCGATCTCGTCAACGACGGGGGAAAGCATCTTGCACGGACCGCACCAGATAGCCCAAAAATCTACGAGTACGGGAATGTCGCTCTGAAGTACCTCTTTTTCAAAATTATCCATTGTCAATTCGATTGCTGCCATGATACATCTCTCCTTTTTTATTTTTTGATGCATTCCGCGATAAGCTTGTCGAGCTTTTTCATGTCGTCCATTGGCTCAAAGCGGGCTACTACTTCGCCGTTTTTGTCAACGACGAACTTTGTGAAATTCCACTTGATGTCGGGATTATTCTTATATTCCTTGTCGATCTTTTTGAGCATCGTGTCCATAACGAGCGCCTTGGGACCTTTGCCAAAGCCGTGGAAGCCCTGCTTGCTCTTGAGGAACGTGAAGAGCGGAAGCTCGTTTTCCCCGTTAACGTCCGACTTCTTCATCTGCGGGAACTGCGTGTTGTACTTGAGTGTGCAGAACTCGTGGATCTCTTCGTCGTTGCCCGGAGTCTGACCTGCAAACTGGTTGCAGGGAATGTCGAGGATCTCAAGACCCATGTCGTGGTATTTCTCGTACATTGCTTCAATATCCTTGTACTGCGGTGTGAAGCCGCAGCCCGTTGCTGTGTTCACTATAAGGACGACCTTGCCCTTGAAACTCTCCATAGAAACTTCCTCGCCCTTCGGAGTGGGTACGGAATAATCATAAAAGCTGCTCATAATAAAATCCTCCCTAATCAAATTGTAAGCAATTAAATTGTTTACAATTTGATTTTATCACGCGATCTTCCGTTTGTCAACAGTAAAATTTAAACTTTTTGATTTTTTGCAAAATTTATTATTCCCGCCGCTATGGCGTTTATTTGCGCTTTTTTCTTGTATAATAGTATAAGGAGAGAAAGTAAATAATACGAAAATGTAAGCAAAATGGCGAAATAGTGCGAATTATGAAAAAAATATGGTTTCAGACTGTATTTTTATTGTTACAATGATGTAATTATTGTATAAAAAATGTGTAATTTTTTAAGCGATATGGCGAAATTTTCTTATTTTACAAAAATTTATTGAATTTTTGTTTCAAATGTGATACATTTATAAAGTAGAAAAATATTCTGTAAGTTTTGGAATGGGGTTTGCAGATAACGTAGGCTGCAATGCACAAGATTTTCAGATGACTAATTGTCAGGAGGAAAAAAAGATGGCTTTTCAGTTAGAAGAAGAATTTAACGGCAATCTGCCCGTTATCAAAGTTATAGGCGTCGGCGGCGGCGGCGGAAACGCAGTCAACCGCATGGTAGACAGCGGTGTGCAGTCGGTCGAGTTCATTTCGATCAACACCGACGACCACGTTCTCCAGATGTCAAAGGCTAATCAGAAGATCCACATCGGCGAGAAGCTCACCCACGGAAAGGGCGCAGGCTCTCAGCCGGCTATCGGCGAAAAAGCCGCTATGGAGAACAGCGACGAGATCGCAGCAGTTCTCAAGGATACAGACATGGTATTCATCACCGCGGGTATGGGCGGCGGCACCGGCACGGGCGCGGCTCCCATCGTTGCAAAGATCGCGAAGGAGATGGGCATCCTCACCGTTGCTATCGTAACGAAGCCCTTCGCTTTTGAGGGCAGGCACCGTATGCAGCAGGCAGAGGCAGGTATCGAGGAGCTTCGCCAGAACGTTGACTCGCTCGTTATCGTTCCGAACGAAAGACTCAAGAAGCTCGACGATCTCCCGACGCTCACTCTCAAAAACGCATTCTCCATTGCTGACGATGTTCTCAAGCAGGGCGTTCAGAGCATTTCCGACCTGATCCTCGTACCGGGTCTTGTAAACCTCGACTTCGCAGACGTAACGGCAGTTATGGCAGATGCGGGTCTCGCTCACATGGGCGTTGGCGTTGCAACGGGCGAGGGCAAGGCAGAGACGGCTGCCATCAAGGCTATCAGCTCGCCGCTTCTCGAGACGACGATCGAGGGCGCAAAGGGTCTCGTTGTAAACATCACAGCTTCTCCCGACGTTGGTCTCGAAGAGATTGACAAGGCTTCCACTCTCATCACCAGCAAGGCCGATGAAGATGCGAACATCATCTGGGGCGCGGCTCTCAGAGACGATATGCAGGACAAGATCCAGATCACCGTTATCGCAACGGGATTCGGCAGCGACGCTCCGATCCCCGGCACACAGCCGAAGGCAGAGGCTAAGCCCGCCGCAGCGTCTCCCGCGGTAAACATGGCTAAGGCGGTTCCTGCAAAGACAACAACAAACGTTCCCGAGAGAAGAACTGTAGAGATCAGCATGAACAAGCCTGCAGCGGCTCCTCAGCCGAAGAAGAGCGCTGCTCCCGTTGACGAGGACGACGCATTCTTCCAGATCATGAAGATGTTCAACGACGACTGATCCGCTGAATCTGCTTTGACTTAATGTGATCATAAGAGCCTAAATATATATTGACAGACAGACTTTGACGAAAAACCTCCCCGCCGGGGAGGTTT
>ONFG01000024.1:23881-26889 GCA_900317025.1 uncultured Eubacteriales bacterium
CCTTGAAATACGTCAGTATTACTTCGGTTTTTTCAAACAATTTGCCTAAAAATCTGACGGCGCAATATGAGCACTCGCTTTAATCAGTGTCTCCCTAATCCGGCAATGATCCGGGGAACGATGCGCTTTTATTTAAAAAAGTTTTAACAATGTAAACTTCCCTCGGTTTTTGTTGACCGTCGGGGCAATAAATGGTAGAATTAAAGCATAGATAAGGCATATGACAACAAGCGGAGGTGAATAAAATGAGCGAAGAGAGCATTTACGGAGAGTATAAACAAAATCTGGAGAGGATACTCAATGAGATAGTGGCACATATCAGGCGCTACACAGACGAGGAATACGAGCGCAGCGGGACGAAGCTGCATGAGCATCTTATCGCCAGAGTAAAGAGCGAGGAGAGTATGCGCGAGAAGTGCCGCAGAAGGGAGCTTCCCGAAACGCCATATTCGGCGCTGCACGAGCTGACCGACAGCATAGGCATACGTATCGTCTGCTCGTTTATCGACGACGTTTACGAAAATGTGCGGCTTATAAAGTCGTTCCCGAGCCTTGAGGTTGTAACGGAGAAGGACTATATAAAGCACGCAAAACCCAACGGCTACAGAAGCTATCACATGATCGTCAAGGTAAAGGCGCCGTTCAAGGACGCCGCTGGCAACGACCCCGGCGAGTATTTCGTCGAGATACAGCTTCGCACAATCGCGATGGACTCATGGGCGAGCCTTGAGCACAAGATGAAATACAAAAAGAACATTGCGAATTCCGACCTTATTGTTGCGGAATTGAAGCGCTGCGCCGACGAGCTTGCGGCGTGTGACGTTTCGATGCAGACGATCAGAAATCTTATCAACTATTCATAAGGAGGCGGCACCATGAGACTGCTGCTTGCAGAGGACGAAAAGGATCTTTCGAGGGCGCTTACGGCTGTTCTCAGCCACACGGGATATGAAACGGACGCCGCGTTTGACGGCGTTGAGGCGCTCGAGCTTTTGGAGAAAAACGATTACGACGTGATCGTGATGGATATAATGATGCCGAGAATGGACGGTATAGAGGCGCTTAAAAAGATCCGCGAGAGCGGCAACTATACGCCCGTTCTGCTGCTGACGGCAAAGGCTGAGGTCGACGACCGCGTGACAGGGCTTGAAGCCGGAGCGGACGACTACCTCGCGAAGCCGTTCGCAATAAAGGAGCTGCTCGCGAGGGTGAAGTCGATGACGAGGCGAAACGAGATGTACGCCCCGAAGAACCTGCGCGTAGGCTCCGTTACGCTGAACATCGAGAAGCAGGAGATAACCAGCGAGAACTCGATAAGCCTTGCCTTGAAAGAGACGAAGCTGCTCGAATTCTTCATGCTAAACTCCGAGAAGGAGCTTTCGACCGAGCGCATATTCGATCACGTCTGGAAGAATGAAGAGGGCGCCGGGACCGACGTCGTCTGGGTGTACGTCAGCTTCCTGCGCAGTAAGCTCCAGGCGGTCAACGCCGACATCGAAATCGTCGGCGAGAAAAACGGCAGCTATATGCTGAGATCCGTTTAAGCGGAGGAGCACATGAAAAAGCTTCGCTGGACCTTTATCGGCATAGCGTCGGCGGCGGTGCTGCTCGTTCTGACACTAGTGCTTACGTCGCTGTACGCCGTGAACGTTATCTCAACGTACAACGAGATATACTCCATTACAGAATTCATCATACAAAACAGCGGTAAAATGCCCCATATAGATATGCGAAAGGAAACCGTGACCGATTTCAGCGTCTACGAGGAGATGCAGTATGAAACGAGGTACTTTTCTCTTTTGACCGACTCGGACGGGGACGTTCTCAGCGGCAACTTTGACCACATTGCCTCCGTAAATGACAAAGACGCCGACGAGCTGCTGAGGAGCATCGCCGGAGCGACCGCAAGACCGACGCTCGTCAAGATATTCAGTGACCCGCGCCGCCGAGGCATAATCTACGGCGACGACGGCGACTACGCGTATATGCGCCGCGAACTTTCGCCGGAGGAGCTTGTCGTAAAGCTTAAAAGCGAGAACTTCTACAAGGGCGTCTCGGGCGACGCGGACGAGCTTTCCGAAGACGGCGGCTATATCATAGTTTTCCTCGACTGCTCGAGAAGGATACTCGATATGCGTTCGCTGAGGGTGTCGATGCTCGTTATCGGCATCAGCAGCTTCTTGATATTCTTCATAATAATCTCGGCGTATTCAAAGAGGGCTATACAGCCGTACATCGACAACCACGAAAAACAGCGCCAGTTCATCACTAACGCAGGTCATGAGCTGAAAACGCCGCTGACGATCATCTCCGCAAATATGGAGGTACTTGAAATGATAAACGGCGGCAACGAGTGGACAGAGAGCACGCTCAACCAGGTAAAGCGGCTGACAGGACTCGTTACCGACCTAATAACGATAGCCCGTACGGAGGAGTACTCCGAAGGCGACGCAAAGCTCAGCGACAACGTTGACGCGAGCGCGGCGGTCAAGGAACTTGCCGACAGCTTCAAGGCGGTAGCCGAAAAGCATGGCAAGCATATCGAAGCGCAGATAGACGAGAACGTCTCGCTGATGGGAGACAAGACGCGATTAAGCGAGCTTTTCTCGATACTTATCGACAACGCCGTGAAATACTGCGACGACGGCGGCACGGTCAGGATCGAGCTTAAAGCCAGAAAGAAGGGCTTGCAGTACGTCGTATCAAACGACTTCGCAGAAGGCAAGAATGCCGACTACTCGCGCTTCTTTGAGCGCTTTTATCGCGGCGACACCTCGCACAACAGCGAAAAGGCGGGCTACGGCATCGGGCTTTCGATGGCGGAGTCGATCACAAAAATGCACAGAGGGCGGATAAGCGTTTCGTGGAGCAGCGGCGTTATCTCGTTTACGGTGCTGATATAGCATAAAAAGAGACCATCCCATATCTTGTGTAAACCTCCAATAAGGTGTAAAATAGAAACACCGAATTGGAGGTTTTACAAATGGCAAGAAAGAAACGCACACCGG
>ONFG01000029.1 GCA_900317025.1 uncultured Eubacteriales bacterium
GCCGGGCGAAATCGGTATATTCATTGTGGACGGTGAAGGATTTATAAAGAAAAAAGGTGAGCGTGAACTTATCTCCGTGAATCCCGAATATGACAATATCCCTGTCGGCGAATTTACGGAATATCGATGCTTTGGAAAGGTACTCGGAAAAGCGGAGATATTAGAATAAAAACTAAAAAAAAGAAAAGAGGTTCATTTATGGGATTACGGTTTAGAAAAAGTATCCGTATAGGTAAAGGTCTTCGGATCAACTTGAACTCTAAAAGTACAAGCGTAACATTTGGAGGCAAGGGGCTTAGTCATACTATAAGTTCTACGGGAAAATCGCGCACAACGGTCAGCCTTCCCGGAACAGGGTTGTCATACTCTGTTACTGACGGACCACCAAATAAAAAAAGAACAAATAATGTTGAAGTTATCCGTTCGGAAAAAGACAAGAAAACAGCTTTATTATTATGCATATTTGGTGGCTTTTTAGGTCTGCACCGTTTTTATGTCGGAAAAGCGTTAACCGGTGTGATTTGGCTTTTCTCCGCCGGATTATTGTGCATGGGCTGGATATATGATGTTATTTCCATTGCGAGAGGATCTTTTACTGATGGTAAAGGGCATGTTTTAATGTAAAATAAAAACCGCCCTCTCCTGCGCCAACAGGAAAGAGCGGCAGCCCACAACACACGGTGCTATGGTACGTATTAAATCGCAAAAATATTGTACCACACCGAGCCGAAAAAAGCAAGCCTTTTTTAGGCTCGGATTTTTGCACCCATTTTTAGAAAGGAGATATCGCATGGATTGTAAAAAATGTAAAACCTCGCTTCCACCGAACGCAAACTTTTGCCCCATGTGCGGCAAACGTATCGTCACAAGCAATCAAGCTGTCAAAAGCCGCGGGAACGGTCAGGGCACCGTCTACAAGCTTCCGAATGGAAAGTACAAAGCCGAGGTCACTGTTTGCTATTATGTGGAAAACGGCAGCGTAAAACGCAAACGTCACACAAAGGTTTTTGACAAGAAAAAGGACGCAATCGCGTTTTTGCCTCAGCTGAAATCATACACGCCCGAAAAGAAGATCACACTGTTTGAACTGAATCAGATTTATGAGAGCTCCCGCGCTTATGACAGGCTGAGTAAGTCTCAGCGTGACAAGCTCGGCTATGCATGGAAGCGCCTGTCTCCCCTGCATATGCACGACATCGTCACACTGACGATCGACGATATGCAAGCCTGTATTGACGGAGCGGTTTCTACCTATTACCCCGCGCGAGACATGAAAGTCATGCTATCTCACCTATACGATATCGCTATCAAACGTGAGTACGTGCAATACAATAAGACGGAATATATTGAATTGCCCGAGTTGAAAAAGGCAAAGCGTGACGCATGGCACGAAGACGAGATTGCAAAGCTGTGGCATTCCTACAACAGCGGAAATTATTTCGTAGGCTACATATTGATCATGATCTACGCGGGGCTTCGCTTTGGTGAGCTTGCCAGAATAAAAAAAGAAGACGTTCATCTTGATAAGCATTACGCGATCGGCGGTATTAAGACCGAAGCAGGAATTGACCGAGAGATAGCTTTCGCTGACAAGATAATGCCTGTTGTGACTAATTATTATAACAGCAATAAACGTAAGCTGCTTGAAATGAACGAAGATAATTTTTATACAAAATATCATGAAACGACGGAACAGCTTGGGATCCGCGATCTCCCGCCGCACTGTTGTCGTCATACCTATTTTACAAGACTGGCGTCCGAAGGAGTTCAGCCGGCTGTTATCACTCAAAGCGGAGGTCACAAAGACCTGTCGGTAACGATGCAATATATTCACATTCCCCTTGCCGACAAGCTTGCAGCCGTAAATAAGATATGAAATCGAGTGGCAATAGGGTGGCAATAGCGGTTTTTTTTACATGATTTTTCGCAGTTTTCGCTAAATAAAAAAACACCGCATAAATCCCAAAAAACTCAGAATTCATGCGGTTTAAGCGGAGGACAAGGGATTTGAACCCTCGCGCCGGTTACCCGACCTACTCCCTTAGCAGGGGAGCCCCTTCACCACTTGGGTAATCCTCCGTGTGACGAACCCTTGGTACCTTTCGGCATCACTAGTTTTCAAGACTAGCTCCTTAAACCACTCGGACACCTCTCCATGCGACTATTTTATAATACCAGATTTTTAACAAAATGTCAAGGGCTTTTTAAAAATTTTTTATTTAAGGACGAAATGGAACTCTTTAATACTTATTTCAAATTAAACGCTTTAATTTGAAACGCGCGTGCTTTGCGCGTCATCACGTCTCATACAAACGCAAACGCGTCTGCGGCGCTATAAAAAGCTTTTAAAGCTTTTTAATTGAGTTTAGTATAAGCCTGCACCGAAATAACGATCAATTCCGGAACAGGCTGTGGATCACTTGCGTCTTTTTGCCTTCTTTTCGGCTTCAAGGTTTTCCTTCTGGATAGCAGTCACGAGGTCTTCTACCCTTGCTTTCTGAGACTTCGAGAATGAGCGGTACGCCATTACTATGCTCTGCTCCTTTTTTTCGAGCGTGTAGAGCTTCTCCCTGCGCTCACCGGAGTCCTCTCTGAGCGTCGTGAAGTTCTCGTCCTCGGGATTCTCGTCAAATTCGGTGTCGCCAAGAGCGTCCATGAAAATGCGGTAATCAATGTTGAAGATCGCTGCGAGTTTAACGATCATCGCCCCGCTCGGACGGCTCGCTCCGGTCTCGTAGTATGCATAAGTCGAACGTTCCATGTTGAGTGCTTCGGCGACCTGCTTTTGCGTAACGCCCGCATTCTCGCGGCACATACGAAGTACAAGTGAAAATTTACTGTTGTTCATTAATCTCGTCCCCTTCTTGCTTCTGGATTTTGTTGGTATATTGCGCTTCCGGCTCACGCCGCTCTTTTGTTCGGCGATCACATTTTTGAGGGCTGTTAAATACCGAAACAATTTAAGTATTTTAGTTGTTAAAAAATTGTTTTTTTACTGTACAAACGCCTGTTTATATGATAAAATAAGTGAGTACTTTTACAGGAGCAGTTTGCGCTCCGTCTATTTTTGAATATCTCTTTGTTTCAGTTTTTCACTTTTATAATATCACAACAATACCCTTTTGTAAAGGGGTGTTTTTAAAAAAGACATTTTTTTACCGATTTTTTGTCCGATGCATTCACCAAATATTTGATAAAAATCTATTTACCATCATTTATATACCTGGTAAAAAACATTTTGTATTGTGGGGGTGATAATGTGATAATTCTTGCCGTTGACCCCGGCAAAGCGAGGACGGGTCTTGCGATATGCGACAAGACGATGTTTCTCGCTTCGCCCCTGTGCGTTATCGAGGAGTACAACCGCTACAGACTTGCGGACAAGATCGCCGAACAGGCAAAGCTGCACAAAGCGGAGCTTCTCGTCGTGGGGCTGCCTCGGAACATGGACGGCTCCGAGGGAGAAAGCGCCAAGAGCGCCAGGGAGCTTGGCGATAAGCTCGGACAGCTTACGGGGCTGCCCGTAAAGATGCAGGACGAGCGCTGCACAACGATGATCGCGCACAGGTACCTCAGCGATAACAACGTGAGGGGCAAAAAGCGCAAGCAGACCGTCGACGCCGCCGCCGCTACCGTTATTCTTCAGACGTACCTCGACTACATCAAAAACATGACGGGCAAGGAAAGCTGACGCCGACCGTGCCAAGCCGATCAAATATCAAAAGCTGCGCTGCCGGGATATCCGCCGGAGACTTCCGGAGCGCCGTCAATAAAATGGAGGGAAAAATCAAAGTGAGTAAGAAAAACAAGAAAGCTTCCGCTGCCGAGAGCGGCGTCAAGCGTACCCCCGCCGAGAGCAGGGGCAGCGCCAAAAAGGGCTCCGCTGTCAAAGCGGCTCGGGGGCTGACGATGCACGAAAAATTCGCCGGACTGTTCGTTATCAGTATGCTCTCGATCTTCCCGATCTATATGACAGACAAGCTCTTTCATATCAGAACGGACAGATTGCAGTATTTCGAGGTAACAACGTTCGTGCTGCTGTTCTTTATCGTAGCTACGTACATCTGCGGTATCGACAGAGACAGGAAGCCGCAGCGCATCTTTAAGATGTCGGTCGCTGACTGGGCGTTCATCGCGTTCGTCGTTGTGTGCCTTATCTCCGCCTGCCTTTCCGAATACGGCAAAGAGGCGTTTACCGGTTCGGAGGGCCGAGACAGCGGCTTCTGGCTGATGGCGGTCTACCTGCTGTGCTTTTTGCTCGTTTCAAGGTATTTCAAATACAAAGAGGTCGTCTTTACGATTTTTGCAGTAATGGCGAGCGTCATCTGCTTTATCGGTGTGCTCCATGAGTTCAGCATCGACCCGTTCGGGCTGATAGTTGACATCAAAAAAGAGCAGCAGAAGGACTTTATCAGCACGATCGGAAACATCAATATGTTCTCGGCGTTTGTATGCGTAGCGCTGCCCGTATGCTCGGCGCTTCTGGTAACGGCTAAAGACACGCTCTCCGCGATCTTCTACGCGGTCACTCTCGCCTTCTGCTCGATGGGTCTGCTCGTAGCAAACAGCCTGAGCGGCTACTTCGGACTTATCTCTTTTATGGCAGTGCTTTTCGTTTTCTGCTGCGCAGGCACGAAGCGCATTTACCGCTACTTCCTTACGATAACAGTCATGCTGATGTCGACGAAGATACTGAGACTTATGTCGCTCTTCTTCAATGACGAATATAAAAATCTCCAGGACGTTTCTTATTTCCTCATCTTTGATAACCGCGTCTTTATTCTGCTTGCTGTTTTCGCGGCTGTAACGGCAGCTCTTTATTTCCTTTGCAGAAAGAAGGGTGATCTCGCGGCTCCGAAGTGGGTACAGCCGGCAGCGGGGGCGATCGTAGCTCTCGCGGCGCTCGCGGTGGTAGGCGTGTTCGTATACTTCAGCTTTATAGACAAGGAAACCGACCTTGGCAAGTTCTCAAAGCTTCTGCGGCTCAACGACCAGTGGGGTACCCACAGAGGCTACGCGTGGATCAGAGGCATGATCCTGTTCAAGTCGAACGGCATAAAGAATATTCTCGTAGGCTCCGGCCCCGACACGTTCAGCCAGCTTATAAAGGGCGTTTACAGAGAGGATATGCTCAAACGCCACGGCAGCATTTTCGATACTGCGCACAACGAGTTCCTAAACTACCTCGTCACTACCGGCGTACTCGGCTTTGCGGCTTACGTTACGCTCCTCGTTTCGATCCTCGTAAGAGCGATCAGGCGATGCAGATTTGACGAGACGTTCATCATCGTTATGCTTCCGATCATCGGCTACGCTTCGCAGTCTGTTTTCAGCCTTGCAACGCCGATCATCACTCCGTTTCTCTTCCTTTTCCTCGCTCTTACCGAGGCCCACATCAGGAGATACGACCTCGAGCATGAGGAAAAGTTCGCATAAAAGACCATTAAAAAAGGAGCGCTTCTTAAAGGGGTGCTCCTGTATTGTATATAAAGGAGGTGAGGCTCGGTTTGAGAAAACTGCTTAAATACATGAATGAATACAAGAAGGAGGCGTTCCTCTCCCCCTTTTTTAAGATGGTCGAGGCTATCTTTGAGCTTTTCGTCCCGCTCGTCGTCGCCGCGATAATCGACAACGGCATAGGCCGGGCGGACTCGTCATACGTTGTGAAGATGGCGCTGGTCATGTTCGCGCTTGCCGCCGTGGGGCTTGTAAGCTCGCTGACGGCACAGTATTTCGCGGCTAAGGCTGCGATCTGCTTTACCTCAAAGGTCAGGCGCGCTCTCTTTGAGCATATCCAGAAGCTCTCTTACTCCGAGCTTGACAAGGTCGGCACTTCGACACTTTTAACAAGGCTAACAAGCGACATGAACCAGATGCAAAACGGCGTAAATATGGTACTGAGGCTTTTTCTGCGCTCGCCGTTCATCGTCTTCGGCGCGATGATAATGGCGTTTACGATCGATACTCGATCGGCGCTTATATTTGTCGTGACAATAATCCTGTTGAGCGCCGTTGTTTTCGGGATAATGATGGTCTGTATCCCCCTTTACGAGAAGATACAGCTGGGGGTCGACGGCGTTCTCTCTGCGACGCGTGAAAACCTTTCCGGAGCGAGGGTCATCAGAGCGTTTTGCAACGAGGAAAGCGAGCTGCGCGACTTTGAGGACAAGAACGCGATACTTACGGCGCTCCAGAATTTCACGGGGCGCATCTCCGCGATGACTAATCCGCTGACGCTTCTCATTGTGAACTTTGCCGTGATCGTGCTGATCTATACGGGCGGCATCGAGGTAAACTCCGGTTTGATAACGACCGGCGAGGTCATCGCGCTTTACAACTATATGTCGCAGATACTGGTGGAGCTTGTGAAGCTCGCGAATCTTATAATCACGGTCACAAAAGCGGCTGCCTGCGGCGACAGGATCGAGGCTGTTCTCGAGATTGAACCGAGCCTTACTTCTCCGGACGAGGAAGTCAAGGGCAGCGGAAAATACATCGTAGAATTCAAAAACGTCGGGCTGCGCTACCGCGGAGCATCGAAGGATTCGCTGACAGGGCTTGATCTTAAAGTGAAAAAAGGCGAGACGGTCGGCGTAATCGGCGGCACAGGCTCGGGCAAGACATCGCTTGTCGATCTTCTGGCACGCTTTTACGACGCGACGAGCGGCGAGATTCTCATAAACGGCGTTGACATCAAGGAGTATCCTCAGCCTCAGCTCAGAAGCCTTTTCGGCGTAGTCGCGCAGAAGTCGGCTCTTTTTAAAGGCTCGATACGAAGCAATATCCGCTGGGGTAAAGCGGACGCGTCCGACAGCGAGATCATGGCGGCGCTCGACGCGGCTCAGGCGAAAGAATTCGTCGAAAAGAAGGAGGGCGTTCTCGACTATATGATCGAGCAGGGCGGCAAGAACCTCTCGGGCGGTCAGCGCCAACGACTGACTATCGCGAGGGCGCTCGTCGGCGACCCGGATATACTCATACTCGACGACAGCTCCTCGGCGCTCGACTTCGCGACCGACGCAAAGCTCAGAAAGACTCTCAGAAATCGCTTCTCGGACAAAACGGTCTTTATCGTCTCGCAGAGAACGTCGTCGATTCAGCACGCCGACACGATCGTCGTTCTTGACGACGGTAAAGCCGTCGGGATCGGAAAGCACGAAGAGCTGCTGAAAACGTGCGGAGTATACAAGGAGATATACGACTCACAGTTCAAAAAGGAGGCGGTATCGTGAAGGGCAAAAAAAAGACAGCTCGGAAGGGAGCGCTCAAAAAGACGCTCGCTCACGTTTCCAGATACAAGCTCATGATCGCCGCTTCGATACTGCTTGCAGCAGGAACAGTCACCCTCACGCTTTACGTGCCGATACTTATCGGGCGGGCGATCGACCTTATCGTCGGCAAGGGCAGCGTAGATTTTGAGGCAATGCTCAGGATCCTCGCTAAAGCCGCCGTACTCGTCTGCGCTACCGCGGTCATGCAGTGGGTAATGAATATAATCAACAACAGAGTGGCATTTCTAGTTGTTCGCGACGTCAGGAACGAGGCATTCGCAAAGCTGCAGACGCTTCCGCTTTCCTACATAGATTCTCATGTTCACGGCGACCTCGTGAGCAGAATAATCGCCGATGTTGACCAGTTTTCGGACGGTCTGCTGATGGGCTTCACGCAGTTTTTTACGGGCGTCGTCACAATAATCGGCACGCTCGGCTTCATGCTGTCGCTCGACTGGATGATAACGCTCGTCGTCGTCATTTTAACGCCGGCCTCGCTCTTCATCGCACGCGGCATAGCCAGAAGCACGTTTGAGTATTTCAAGACTCAGTCGGAGATAAGAGGCGAACAAACGGCGCTTCTCGACGAGCTTATCACAAATCAGCGCACGGTCAAGGCGTTCGCTCACGAGGAGCAGGCGATCAGCGACTTCGACGAGATAAACGAAAGGCTCACAAAGGCGTCTGTCAAGGCGGTTTTCTTCTCATCGCTCACAAACCCCTCAACGCGCTTTGTAAACAGCCTGATATACGCTGCCGTCGCACTGTGCGGCGCTGTCGCGATCATCAAGTGGGATCTCATCACCGTGGGCGAGCTTACGTGCTTTTTGAGCTATGCGAACCAGTACACAAAGCCGTTCAACGAGATCTCGGGAGTTATAACGGAGCTGCAAAATGCGCTCGCCTGCGCCGACCGTGTGTTTGAGCTTATCGAAGCCGAACCTCAGACGCCCGATAAAGAAAACGCCCGCAGGCTTCAAAATGCCGTGGGTCACGTCGAGCTAAAGGACGTCAGCTTTTCCTACACACCGGACGTAAAGCTGATCGAGCACCTCGACCTCGATGCAAAGCCCGGCATGAGGATAGCGATAGTCGGCCCTACGGGCTGCGGAAAAACAACGCTCATCAATCTGCTGATGCGCTTTTACGACATAGATTCCGGCAGCGTCTCGGTTGACGGGACTGACGTTCGCGATATTACGAGATCGAGCCTTCGTCGAAGCTACGGGATGGTCTTGCAGGAGACGTGGATAAAGACCGGCACGGTCAGGGAAAACATCGTAATGGGCAAGCCGGACGCTTCCGACGAGGAGATAAGAGCTGCCGCAAGGGCTACTCACGCCGACCGCTTTATCGACCGCCTGCCCGAGGGGTACGACACCGTTATAAGCGACTCCTCTTCGCTCTCGCAGGGGCAAAAGCAGCTTCTTTGCATTACAAGAGTTATACTCAGCCTGCCGCCCATGCTTATTCTCGACGAGGCTACCTCTTCGATCGACACGCGAACAGAAGCGATCATACAGGCTTCGTTCGCGAAAATGATGGAGGGGCGCACAAGCTTTATCGTGGCTCACCGCCTTTCGACAATCAGGGAGGCGGACGTGATCCTTGTAATGAAGGACGGTCATATAATCGAGCAGGGCGCTCACGCCGAGCTTCTGAAAAAAGGCGGGTCATACGCAAAGCTTTACAACAGCCAGTTTGACGTATGACAGCCGTAAAGCAACAAAAGCCGCGAGGCGGGATCGACCCGTTTCGCGGCTTTGTGTTTGTTTTCTCTGGAGCTTATGCGCCGAGCATGATGTAAACGATCACGGAAGAAAGGCAGAACAGGATCGTCGCCGATGTTACCGTGATATTCACCGCCTTGACGGCGATCTCCTTCTTCTTGTTGTCTTCACCGAAGCGCTGCGCCGACGACGCGATAAAGAACGCGCCCAGAACGGCAGTCGGAACTATATAGCGGAAGTCCATTGAGCAGTTGTGCGGGAAATCGAAGCAGAACTTGATGAAGTAGAAGAATATCAAGAGCTGATAAAAAACAAGGAATACCTTCTCGGTCGTATCGAGAGCGCCGCCCTTTTTCAGGGCGAAATAGACGAGCGCGATGATCGACAGGGAGATCATGACCATGTTAAGAACGAGCAGGATACGGCAGAACGGAAGGATCGTCTCGTTTGTGTCAGCAAAATTGTACTCGCCGAAGATCGACGTTTTTATGATGCCGACGAACGGATTATACTCAAAATAGTCGGCGCCCGTCGTAACTCTGTTTAAGAAAACGTTCTTGAACGGATGGTCGGAAAGATCGAAAAGGCGCTCAAAGACTGAGTAAGAGCCGACGTACTGATCGGAATTTTCCGAAAGCCTCTGCACATATGTAAGCGGCACGTCAAATCTGATCGCATTTCTGATCGGGAACCACAGCCCGAGCGGTATACAGACAAGACCAAACTTGCAAAATTGCAGGATATTTTCGTAAACGTGCTTTTTGTCGCTTATGAGCTTCATCAAAAACAGCAGCGCGATCGGGATCGCAACGAGCGCCGCCGAAAGCTTTGTAGACATACCGAGACCGATCGACAGCGCGATCATCAGGATATTTTTCGTCGTAGGCTGCTCATACCAGCGAAGCGCAGTATAAACAGAGAGCAGAGTAAGGAGCAGAGCGAGAACGTCATTGTTAACGCTTCCTGCGAGCATAAAGAAGATCGGGTGGAAAGCAATTATTGAAAGCGCAAGCAGCTTGAAGCCGCCTTTAAGACGCAACCTTGTAAATATGCGCTCGCAAACGAGCATACAGCACGACGAATAGAACAGCGTCAAAAACTGCAGGCTGCCTATCGCCCTTGTGTAGCTCATGCCAAAGGTTGTAAGTATACGCATCCACATCGCCGCGAGAAGATGGTGGAGCGGCGGGTGGTAAAACTGAGACTTAGCGGTCGGGTCAAAGTCCGGCAGCGTAAAGCCGTTGTTGTAAAAATGCTCAATATACGCCGAATGGCCCTTCTGACCGCCGAACGCGAAGAGGTCGTGCTGGCGAATTCTCGTCGTTTCGGAAAGCGGCGTGTAGATAACGTAATTGAGCCTCAGCAAAAAGCCTGCCGCTATGATGAGAAGCACGGCGTTCTCTGTTGTGAGCTTCTTTTCGTAGTATAAATAGCCTGCGCAGACCGCAGCTCCCAGTACGCACATTATCGGGAAAACTGCGCCGCCCATCTCTTTGGACTTATCGAAAACGATCGTGCTTATGAGGCAGAGTATGCCTATCGCCGCAAGCGCGCGCTTCATCATAAGGCTGTCGGCAGCGTCGTCGGGAGCGACGGCGTTTTTCGGCTTTGCCGACACCTTCACATTCTTCGAGACCTTACTCATTGCTTACTTCCCGTCCTTTGTTTCGTGGTAAGACTTCTCGGTGTTTACGTTCCAAACGGCAGTTTTATCGGTCGAGCCGGACTTGATTGCGTCGACTGCCCTGAACGCCGTTACCATGGAGTGGTCCATGTTGTTGTAGCGGTGCTGACCGTTTCTGCCTATGCAGAAGAGGTTTTTATACATATCAAGCTGAGCGACGAGCGTATCCATCTGAGCGTACGTATCGAAGTATGCGGGGTACGCCTTCTTTATGCGCTCACGGTGGGAATCTATCACCTGATCGGTCGTGATGATGCCCATTGTCTGAAGCTCCTTAGCCGCGAACTCGATGCACTGCTCGTCGGTCATGTTCCAGAAGCTGTCGCCCTCTTCGCAGAAATACTCCAGACCGATCCAGACGTGATGCTCGGGGTCCTTTACGAGGTACGGGCTCCAGTTGTTGAACACCTGGATCCTGCCGAGCTTTACGTTAGTATCCTGAACGTAGATCCAGCAGTCGGGAACGATGTTGCCGAGCGTCTTGATGTCGGTCTCGTTTTTGAGGTTGAGTTTGTCAACGAGAAGACCTACCGTCACGAAGTCTCTGTAAGGCAGACCCTTTGCGATATCGACGATATCGTCGGAGGGCTTGTCGCCCGTCATGCCGACAACGAGGTCTTTAACGGGCATTGTCGAGATGAAGATGTCGCCCTCGACCGTAACGGAGCCGCTCTCGGTCTCGCAGACTACCTGAGTTACCTTATTGTTATTGAGCACGATATTGCGCACGTCGTGACCCATTTTGATCGTGCCGCCCGCCTTTTCGATCTCGGAAGCGACCGTCTCCCAAAGCTGACCGGGGCCGTACTTCGGGTACCAGAACTCCTCGATGAGCGACGTTTCGACATCTTTGCTGTTCTTCTTGCCCCCGAACGCCTTCTTGAACATATCCTTGATGAGCGCGCGGATTGAAAGACCCTTTACGCGCTGCGCGCCCCAGTCGGCAGATATCTCGCTCGGGTGACGCCCCCAAAGCTTCTCGGTGTAACCCTCGAAAAACATACTGTAAAGCTTCTTGCCGAAGCGGTTGATGTAGAAGTTGCCGAGGCTGTCTTCGGGCTTTTTGAACATTGCAGCCTTCAGGTAGCTGAAGCCCGCCTGCATCGTCGTGACGAAGCCCATGTTCTTTATCGTGCTCCACTTCATCGAGATCGGGTAGTCGAAAAAGTGCTTGTTGAAGTAGATACGGGAGACTCTTCTGCGGATGAGCATTACCCTGTCTTCCTTGTTCGGGTCGGGACCGCCCGCCTCAAGAGGCTTCTCTCTGCCGAGCTGCTCGTCGTCGAAGCTGTTGGCGCCCTGGATCGGCATCATGCTCTTCCACCACTGCATTACGCTCTCGTCCTTCGAGAAGAAGCGGTGACCGCCGATGTCCATTCTGTTGCCGTTGTAGCGAACGGTCTGGGAGATACCGCCGATCACATTGGAGCTTTCGAGGATAACGACCTCGTAATCCTTCTTGCCGCCGTCTTTAAGAAGCTCGTACGCAGCCGTAAGACCTGCCGGACCTGCGCCGATTATTACTATTTTCTTCATTATATTAATTCCTCCGAATAAGATTTAGGACATCATTCGCCGGACGCCGCCTTCTGAGGCTCTTCGTCCGTTTCTACCTTGCGGTAAAGAATAAACTTCCTTGCGCAGAAGTTCCAGATGTAGACAAGCACGATCGCGACAAGCTTGCCCACGATATAATACTTGTCGACGGGAAGCAGCGAGCCGAACACGGCGTGCTTGACGAGAAAGCCCTCGCCGAAGAGACCGTCCATCGCGAAGGGCGCGATGATAAGCTCGGTAAGGCCGAGACCTATTATCCCGAACACGCAGAACGCTATGAAATCGACAAGACGGTTTTTGACCTTCGCCTTGGCAAAGACCCAAAACGTAGAGATGATGTAATTAACGGTAACGCCGGCAACGAAGCCGAGGATCGCCGTTGTAGTCTCGGAAAGACCCGCAAGCTCCCTGAAGAGTATCATCACAGCAAGGTCGACCACGGATGCGACTCCGCCGACGAAAATGCTTCTGAAAAACTGTATGAGCGTGTTGGTCGTTTCCTCAATAAACAGCAAATTGAACCATTTTTTTATCATGCTTTTTTTACACCGTTCCTTTTAACGGGCGCCTGACCGGCAGCCACACACTGCGCTGCCGGATAAGCGTCTGATCGTATCAAATATCACAAACAATATTATTTTACCACAAAAAGGGTGATAACACAATAACTTCGGTCTATTTTCTTAAAATTCCCCAAAACGAACAAAAAGGGCGCCGATAAAAGCGCCCTTGCAAAGGTGATATATTATACTAAACTCAATTAAAAAGCTATTAAAGCTTTTTATAGCGCCGCAGGAGCATTTGGGTTGTAGGAGACGGGATTACGCGCTTTGAGCGGCATCATCGTGCGCAGCACGCGCATTTCAAATTAAATCATTTAACTTGAAATCAGTATTATATTTGCCGACCTATGAGGCTGCCCTCGTCCGGCTCAAAGCCCACCGAAAAGCGCAGTACGCTCAGCGCGTCGGAGGCTGTTATCACGCCGTCGCGGTCAACGTCGGTAAAGGCGCTGCACTCAAGCTCCGTCATTCCGAGCGAGCATCTGAGAAGCGTCAGGGCGTCGTCCGAGGTCACATAGCCGTCACCGTCGGCGTCGCCGACAAGACCGTGCTCTTCGGGAGTTTCCGGCTTGTCGGGGTCTTCCGGCCTTTCCGGCTCGTCAGAAGTCGGCACACTCGGTGTATCGGGCGTAGGTTCGGGAGGGGTATCGCTGTTTTTCTCGTCCGTATCGGCGGGCGCTGTATCGCTGTTTTTCTCGTCCGTGTCGGCGGGCGCTGTGTCGCTGTTTTTCTCGTCCGTGTCGGCGGGCGCTGTGTCGCTGTTTTTCTCATCCGTGTCGGCGGGCGCTGTGTCGCTGTTTTTCTCGTCCGTATCGGAGGGCGCTGTGTCGCTGTTTTTCTCGTCCGTATCGGAGGGCGCTGTGTCGCTGTTTTTCTCGTCCGTATCGGCGGGCGCTGTGTCGCTGTTTTTCTCGTCCGTGTCGGATGATTTTACATCGCTGTCAGTCGAAAAAGGCGGTTTGAACGGAATGAACGGAAGCTCTATATCACCGGCAGCCGAGGTAAAAACAGCTTCATACGCAGAAGCGCTGCAAAGAGTTGATGAAAATACAGACAGCAGCATTACCGCCGCAGCCAGAAGTGCAATAGATTTTTTCATAAAATGACCCACCTTATTTAAAGTACTCGCTTATCCTGTTCTTATCGAGGTTTTCGCCGATAACGATCACTACCGACTGCCCGTTCGGGATCGGCTTTACGCTGCGCGCACGCTTTGTCACATTGAACTCGACCCAGCCGCCTGCGTCCTTTGTGAAGCCTTTTATCCTGAAGACGTGACCGCAGGAGCTGTCAGAGAGGATCGCTGACGAGATCTCGCCGAGCTTTTCCGGCGACGGGTCGAGGCCGAGGAAGTAAACCGAACCGAAAGCCTCGTCTTCGCCGTACATTTTTATGTAGCTTGCCTTTTTGCAGCCGCTTTCGGAAATAGCCTTGAAGTCGTCGTCGGTAAGCTCGTCCCACGGCTTAGAAAAGCGCAGCTTAGTCAATGTGCTGTCGGCGGATATCTTTTTCATCGCGGCTTCGATTTTATCGATTGATTCGTCGATGTCGCTCTTTTGAGCCGTCCGGCAATGACTGAACACGATCGCGCCGGCGACGGACGCCTGTGAAGCAAGAAGGAACTCGCCGCTTTCGGACAGCTCCTCCTTCATGGTCGGGTCAACGATCGTGACAACGCTGCCGAGCCTGTACCATCTGTCAAGAGGCGGCTCGCGCAGGGAATCGAAGAACTCATCGACGTCAAAAATGCCCGAAGGCTCGATAACGACGCGCGTATATCCGGACATCGCCATGGCTATCAGCTTCGTTTTGAAGCGGCGGATGTGGCAGTCTTTATCGCACGCGCCGGATACCATCTCGATACCGCAGCCGGAATCGGAAAGCTCCTGCAGCAGCATAGTGTCAACGTTGACGGCGCCGTAATCGTTTTCAAGTATGCACACACGCTCGCCGCTGTCCATTAGCCGGCGGACGTATTTTTTAATAAATGTAGTTTTACCCGAGCCGAGAAAGCCGGTTATCAGATCGACCGTTGTCATTCACGTCACTCCATCGCTGTCGCTTTTCTTTATCTATTATACCACACCTTTCCCTCAATTTCAACCCACTTCGCCCGGACGGGCGCAGGCAATACGCGATTTTTGGTTATCATATTTTTCACCTGCTCTCTGCGCGGATCGGCGTATCCGATACGCCTTACTTTTCTGTCTGACGATCTTTTATACTAAACTCAATTAAAAAGCTTTAAGAGCTTTTTATAGCGCCGCAGGCGCGTTTGAGTTTGTATGAGACGGGATGACGCGCCTTGCGCGGCATAGGCTTTATAAAGAAGTAAAATCGGAACCGTCAGCGGGGACGCCCCGCCGCTGCCCGCTCTTGACTTTTTTTAAGGGTGTGTTATAATGATATGGAAACAAAATGCGAAAATGTGTGATCAGGATAGTTTTTTGGCGGAAAACCGCTATCGAAGGGAGAAATAATAATGGCAAAGAAGTTTTTTACGTCGGAATCGGTTACTGAGGGGCATCCGGATAAGGTCTGCGACCAGATCTCGGACGCGATCCTTGACGAAATATTGAAACAGGACAGCGACGCTCACGTTGCGTGTGAGGTAACGGCAACTACTGGTATGGTTCACGTTATGGGCGAAATCTCGACCGATTGCTACGTCGACATCAATACGATTGCAAGAGAGGTTATCAATAATATCGGCTACGACCGCCCGGAATGCGGCTTTGACGGCAACACCTGTGCCGTTGTGACCTCTATCGACAACCAGTCGCCCGATATCGCGATGGGCGTTAACGAAAGCTTCGAGCGCAAGGACGGCGAGCTTGACAGCGACAACCTCATCGGCGCCGGCGACCAGGGTATGATGTTCGGCTACGCTTGCAATGAGACTCCGGAGCTGATGCCCATGCCGATCTCGCTTGCTCATAAGCTGGCAAAGCGCCTCGCGGCCGTTCGCAAGGACGGCACTCTCCCCTATCTTCGCCCCGACGGCAAAACACAGGTCACCGTTGAGTATGACGATGATAAGCCCGTTCGCATCGATACTGTCGTCATCTCCACGCAGCACGACCCCTACGTCACGCTTTCGCAGATCAGAGGCGATCTTCTCGAGAACGTTATCAAGCCGATCATCCCCGCGCAGCTTCTTGACGATAAAACGAAGTACTTCATCAACCCGACAGGAAGATTCGTTATCGGCGGCCCCGTCGGAGACAGCGGACTTACCGGCAGAAAGATCATCGTCGATACGTACGGCGGCTATTCTCGCCACGGCGGCGGAGCGTTCAGCGGAAAAGACCCGACGAAGGTCGACAGAAGCGCAGCATATGCCGCAAGACACGTCGCAAAGAATATCGTCGGCGCAGGCCTTGCCGACAAGTGCGAGGTACAGCTCGCTTACGCTATAGGAGTTGCAAAACCCGTCTCGATCCTCGTCGATACGTTCGGCACGGGTAAGGTAAGCGACGAGAAGCTTGCCGAGGCTGTTAATAACGTCTTCGACCTCAGACCGAGCGCCATTATCAGAAATCTGGGGCTTCGCAAGCCGATCTACAGGCAGCTTGCAAGCTACGGTCACATCGGCAGAGAGGATCTCGGCGTCGAGTGGGAAAAGCTAAATATGACAGACCAGCTCAAAAAAGCGGTGCAGTAAAATAATCCCATAAAAAAGGACGGCTTCGTGCCGTCCTTAACTTTTATCAAAGCTCGTTGAATTCATCGGAGAACTCGTCTGTAAGTATTTTCAGCGCCTCGTTGTACCTCGCGATGCGCTCGAATGTGTGCTCGTTGAAATGGTCGATCCTGCTCAGGTCGCTGTTGTGCTTGAGGTCTGCAAGCTTGACCTTTCTGGCAAGCTCGTTTCGCTTTATGATAGTGATATATTCGAGATACGGCACATTCTTGTTGCGCGTAAGAACGTCGATAGCGTCGACCACATCATCGGGAAAACCGCACGCCTCGAGCTTGTCGAGCGTTACGCCGGCGTCTTCAACTACGTCGTGAAGCAAAGCCACACATACGGAGTATTCGTCGTCCATCTGCTCGGCGAGATGATACGGGTGGTAAACGTAAGGCAGACCGCCGATATCGACCTGGTTTTTGTGCGCCGCAAAGGAGATTTTCAGCGCCTTTTTCGTTAAATCTGTGTATATCAAAGATATCAGACCCTTCATTGTACTGTTTCGCGCCAAATTAAATAAACGGGCAAAAAAATCCCGCGTAACCGTAAGTGCTCGCAAATAACCTGCCTACTAAGCGACAGGTGGGCGCCTCCTCGCAGATTCACGCTCCCTTCGTCCGCCGCAAGCGGCGGGAGGTCTGCAATCCACTGCAAGAGTCCGGCTCCCTATAAAAAATTGTAGGGTTATAAAGAACACATTCACGCATTACGCAGGAAATTGTCAGATTAAATTTTATGCGCTCAGCCAATAAGCTCTTACTCTTCGTCGTCGAAAAGCGTCTCGAAGCGCTCGGTAAAGATCTCGTCAAGCTCGTCGCGAAGCGAGTCATCTTCTACCTCGGCAAGCTGTTCCTCACCGTCCTCTTCAACTACCTCAAAGATGTAATACTGACCATCGCTCTCGACCTGCTCGTCGGGATCGTCGAAAAGAGGAAGAAGCGCATAGTAAGTATTTCCCTCGTGCTCGAGTGTATCGAGGATCTCAAAGGAATGCTCTTCGCCGTCGTCGTCAAGAAGTACGATCAGATCAGCCTCATATTCGTCGTTCATTTCAGCGTCCCTCCAAACTGCCCTGCCGAATAATCCTCGGCGCTTATCTTAAGTATATTTTACCCTTTTTCTCCCGATAAGTCAAGAGAATTTATAAAAAAATATTGCGAACTTTGCTTTTTTCGGGATATTTTACCAAAGCGTCGGAATCTGTCGTCTCTCATACTAATTTCAAATTAAATGCTTTAATTTGAAATGCGCGTGCTGCGCACGCTAATGCTGCGCAAAGCGCGTCATCACGTCTCATACAAACTCAAACGCGCCTGCGGCGCTATAAAAAACTTTTTAATTAAGGAGACACTGATTAAAGCGAGTGCTCATATTGCGCCGTCAGATTTTTAGGCAAATTGTTTGAAAAAACCGAAGTAATACTGACGTATTTCAAGCCGAAGGACGTGATTTAATCAGTGGCTCCTTAAGTTTAGTATCAGTCGACAAGAGCCTCTCTGAGCGCTGAAACGGCCGCCGGGATCTCGCTTACAGCAAGACCCGAAAAGCTAAGGTAAAAGTATTTCAGCCCGTTTTTTTCGCGGCATTTTCCGAGGAGGATACGGTGTTCGTCGGCGCGCCTCATAAGCTCGGGGAGAGAAAGCTCGCTTCGGAGCTTTATACGAACGCACAGCGCCGTTTCGACGACGTCGATGATCGTCCCCTCCGGGAACTCAGACTTTACGCAGCCGTACATAATCGCAGACTTCTCGGAGTATAGCTTTCTCAAACGACGAAGCTGGCGGTCAAGCCGACCGCACGAGATGTACTGCGCAAGCGCGAGCTGCTCCGCTTTTGAAGCGGTCTGGTTGTAATTGGCTCTCCGCTCGGCGTAGCGCTTTGCAAGCTTTGGCGGCAGCACCATGTAGCTGATCCTGACGCTCGGAAGCAGCAGCTTTGAAAAGCTGCCGATATAGACGACGTGAGACGGGCTCATGCTTTGCAGCGCCGGGACGGGCTTTGAGGTATAGCGCAGCTCGCCGTTGAAGTCGTCTTCGATTATCACGGCATCACGGCGCGCCGCCCAGCGGATAAGCTGCACCCGCTTGTTTACGGGTATCGGCGCGGAACCTCGAATGCTGCCGGAGGAGTTTACAAATAGTATGCGGCTTTTGATGTCATCGGAGAGGATAATGCCGTTTTTGTCGGCGAAAAGCGGCGTTATGTCATAGCGAAAATCGGAAAATATCTGCTCGCCCTGCGGGAAGAAGCCGCGTTCCATCGCGGCATTGAATCCGTAATCGGCACACAGACCGAGAAGTACCGAGAGAAGCGTCTGCGTTCCGGCACCGATAACGACGCGCTCGGGCTCCGCGTCAACGCCTCGCACACGCCGCGAATACTCGCAAAGCACACGCCGAAGCTCCGCCTCGCCCTGCGGCAAACCGTATGACGTTATGACAGCCGGCCTTTCAAGGATCTCTTTTATACAGCGCTGCCAGAATTTTATGTCAGTCGCCGAGGAGTCGACGCTTGAGCTTGAAAAGTCGTATTTACAAGGCGCATCAAAGGTACGAGCCGCGGCATAAGTCTTCTGCGGACGAGGCAGCTCCAGCTCCTCAGCCTCGACAAAGTAGCCCTTTTTGGGGCTGTTTGAAATATAGCCTTCGGCGCAAAGCTGGTCGTAAGCCGTTTCGACGGTCGTTCTCGATACGGAAATATCCTCCGAAAGGCGGCGGATAGACGGGAGCTTATCGCCTTTTTTGAGCATACCGCCGCCGATAGCCGAGCGGATGTTTTCATAAAGCTGCTCATAGAGAAGCTTTTCGCCGGATTTATCGACCTCAAGGAATTCGTAAAGCATTCTATCGCCCCGTTTCAGTTATTCTTACATACTGTGCAAAGCTGCCGGCGGAGCAAAAGCCTGCGCGCTCGTAGAGCGGGATAGGTTCTTCCCTGTGAAGAAAGACTTTCCGCCCGGAGCTGTAAAGCTCCTTTGTGATCTTGCTTACGAGATATCCTGCAAGCCCGCTGCGGCGAAAATCGCGCTTCGTCGCAACGCTGCCGATAACCGCCGCGGTCTCGCTTATCGCCGATACCGTGAGCGTCGAAGCAAGTTCGCCGTCCGCGCAAAGCGTGAACACCTGCGCCGTGTTATGACGTATCAGGTGAGACATATCAACGAAATAATCGTCAAATTCGCCGAGCGGCGCGCCGTACTCCGCACGCAGAAGCTCGTAGACCGCTCCGAGAGGGCGCATCTCCCCGTTAAGTCGATCGACGGTGCAGCCGGGAATGCCCGGCGATAATTCAACAGGCAAAGCACACACAAGCGTTTCGCCCGTTTTGCGCCGTGTTCCCGTAATCTCAAAATCAAGCGAGACGTCGCATAGAACGCTCGACGGCGAGAGCATTTCGAGAAAAGCCCGGATCTCGCTGTCGAATTCGCCGCAGAGGAAAACGCTTCCGTAGTAGCGGCACAAAGCCCCTTTCGCCTGCCCGCCGCTTTTGTAAAGCCAGAAGTCGAGAAAGCTGCGGCTGCCGGAATACGCTGTAAAGTACGCGTCTATCCTTGCGCCGTAGGGGGAATCTGCGCAGATCGCTTTAAGCTCCCGCGCGAAGCCCACACTTCCGTCATTAATGCATATCATGATAAAGCCTCTTGATAATTCGACACCGCCCCTGCAAGCGAGGCGGTATGTATTCTTATTCTATATTGCCTCCGGCGATCATTTCGGCAAGCGTCTTTACCGTCTCTTCAACGGCGTTGAGGTCGGCGAGATGAGCTACCGTATGGGGCGAATGGAGATAGCGGCACGGCAGAGAAACTGCGATCGTTCTGACGCCGCCTCTCGTTGTCGAGATTACGCCGGAATCGTTGCCGCCGGCTACGGCCTGCTTTGCCTGCGCCTTCACGCCGGCTTTCTTCGCCGCCGCAAAGGCAGTCTTGTAAAGCTTCTTATCGTAAAGGGTCCGCCTGTCCATAAAGGAGATCACAGCGCCCTCGCCGAGAAGGCAGACTCTTTTGCTTTCGTCGACGTTAGGGATATCGGCTGCGGTCGTCGTTTCAACTACTATCGCGAATTCCGGGTCAACGGTATAAGCCGCGGTTTTTGCTCCGCGAAGCCCGACCTCCTCCTGAACGACGAATGTAAAGTACATATCGTAGGGAAGGTCACTCTTTATCATGTCGATCAAAACGGTACAGCCCGCTCTGTCGTCAAGCGCCTTTGCTATCACCGACTGCTCGTTTTCTTCATAATAGCCCTCGAAGGCTGCAAGCTCTCCGATAACGGCGCGAGACTCTGCGTCGGCTTTGTCGAGCGCGCCGATGTCGATGTACATTGAAGACAGCTTAGGGATCGCGCCGCGCTCGTCCTTTCCCAAAAGGTGGATCGGCTTCGCGCCGAAAACGCCGTCAAGCCCCGACTCGCACAGCTTTACACGCTTGCCGAGGATAACGCGGCGGTCGATGCCGCCTACCTCGTCAACGCCGAGCGTTCCGTCTGAGTTTACATGAGTAACGATAAAGCCGACCTCGTCCATGTGGGCAGAGAGGAGAAGCTTGTTTTTCGGGCGCTCCTTTCCCCTTTTGAAGACGATGAGGTTGCCTGCGCTGTCGACTGTAAGCTCGTCGGCAAACCTCCCGATCTCCGAAATTATCAAATTCCTGACTCTGCCCTCGTCGGACGAAACGCCGTCTGCGAGGCAGAGCTTTTTAAGTAATGCAAGATCCATTGTTTATCACCTGTCAGCACGCCGATTTAATGTATTCATAGATAAGCTGCGCCGTATTTTCGATGTCGTCAAGGCTGACGATCTCCACGCCCGTGTGCATATTTCTCTGAGGAACGGAAACGACCGCCGTGGGTATACCGCTCTTTGCGATCGAGATCTTGTCGGCGTTAGTTCCCGTAAGACTGCCCGTTACCTCTAGCTGATACGGTATATCGTGCTCTTTAGCAAGCGAGATGAAGCGGTAAGACATCGTTCTCGAGAGCACGGGAGAAATGCAGATCATTGCGCCGCCCCCGAGCTTTCCGCCCTCGTAGTCGGCCACTCCGGGCTGAGTGGCAAAGCTTACGTCTACCGCTATCGCCTCGTCGGGCATAAGCGTGAACGCCGCCGTCGAAGCGCCCTTGCCGTAAGTCTCCTCCTGTGAGGTAAACGCAAGCGTAACGCCCGACTTTACCGGGTTCTCTTTTATGAGCTGCGCCACACGAATGAGCAGCGCGCAGCACGCTCTGTTGTCGGTCGAGCAGCAGGTAAAGCGGCCGTTTAAAAGCTCCATCGGGGTCATATCATAAGCGACCGTATCTCCGACGTGTACAAGCTCCTTGACGCGCTCTGCGGGAAGCCCCGTGTCGAGGTATATGCTGTCGGGATCGGGCGCTTTATCCTCGCCGCCGTCGGCAAGATGCGGCGGCAGGCAGCACACAACCGCCGTAAGCTCGCCGCTCTCGGTCAGCACCTTAAAGCGTGTGTCGTTGGCTACCCTGTAGTCCATGCCGCCGCACTGCGAGACCTTCAAAAAGCCCCCTTCATCGATGTATGTTACGATGAAGCCGATCTCGTCGAGGTGAGCGTCAAGCATTATATTATGAACCGAGGTGTCGCCGATAGCTGCAATTACGTTGCTGCTGCGGTCGATAGCCACGCTGTCAGCGTATTGCGATATTTCGTCTTTTATGAGCGCGCAGACGCTTTCCTCACTGCCCGACACGCCCTTTGCCGTGCAGAGGCGTTTTAGTAGTTCGATCATTTGAATAACCACCTTATCACAGCTTATTTACGAGAGACTTGAAGTGCTCGCCTCTCTCTTCAAAGTTTTTGTAAAGGTCAAAGCTTGCGCTGGCGGGCGAAAGCGATACCTTGTCGCCGGGCTGAGCCGCATTTTTTGCAGCGTTTACAGCCTCTTCCATGCTGCTTACCTCGACGATAACGGGATTGCCGTCGCTGTACTCCGGCGCTGAGAGGATCGCCGTTTTGATCTTTTCCGCGGTGGCACCCATTATAATGGCTGTCTTGACCTTTTTGCAGATAAGACTTCCAAGCTCTGTATAATCGAGGTGCTTATCGTAGCCGCCCATTATCACGATCATTTTCTCGTCGTAAAGAGAGAGCGTGCCGAGCGCCGTTCTTGTCGGGCTGGAGGCGATGGAGTCGTTGTAGTAGCTGACGCCGTCAAGCTCACGCACAAACTCGTTTCTGTGGGCAACGCCGCCGAATTCACGGGCTACCTTTACAATGCTTCCGACCGAGACGTCGCCCCATACGGCTGCAATCGCCGCAAGGTAATTCTCGACGTTGTGAAGACCGGGTATCTTAATATCGGACTTATTCATGATAACGGTCTCCTCTCCGTTTTTGGCAAAGACGAGGTCGCCGCTTTCGTTCATATATGCGCCGTTTTTCACGCTGCTTCTGCGGGAGAATTTGAGAAGCTCGCCGCGAACGCAGTCAGAGAACGAATTTGAGATATCGTTGTCGAGGTTCAGCACGCTTCTGGAGAATGCGTTCTGATGGAGGACGATATTTTTCTTGGCGTCGATATACTCCTGCATATCCTTGTGGATATCGAGGTGGTTCGGCGCAAGGTTAGTGACGACCGCAACGTCAGGGCTTTCGCGCATCGAGATGAGCTGGAAACTCGAAAGCTCGACTACGGCGAAATCGTCCTTTTTGATCGTTTCGATCTCAGGGAGGACCGGCTTGCCGATGTTGCCGCCGAGGTGGACCGTCTTGCCCTCTGCTTTGAGGAACTCGGAGATAACAGTCGTAGTTGTTGTCTTGCCGTCGCTGCCCGTTACGGCGATGATCTTACACGGGCAGATATCGAAGAAGACTTCCATCTCGGAGGTCACGACAACGCCCCTTTCACGCAGCGCTTCGATCTCGGGCGTGAAGAACTTCATTCCGGGTGTGCGGAAGAAGATATCGACGTCGAGGTCGTTTATGTAGCCGTCACCAAGGGAGAGCACAGCTCCGTTTTTCTCGGCTTCATCGGCGGCACTGCCGAGCTGCTCTCGGCTTCTTCTGTCGCAGGCGATCACCTTTGCGCCGTACTTCGTAAAAAGAGGTATCAGCGGAAGGTGGCTTCTGCCGATGCCGCAAAGGGCGATCGTTTTGCCGCTTATAGAGTTAAAAAATGCTTCAATTTTAGTATCCATTTTACCAGCCTCACTGTTGCAATGTTCACGGCGGCGAAGACTGCCGCCGTATTTTGTGTGTTTTCATGAATCAACAATACTATTATATGACAGATCCTACAAAAATTCAACCTTTTACTTGTCTCCGGTCGGAAAGCGCCGACAGGCAGTACCGATTTTAGTTTATCGTTAAGGACAGCCGGTCTCCGCGCCGAGGGCTGCCCACCGAAGCTATATGCTTACGGCGTGTCGCGCACGTCTTTTGGACGAGTAAACAAATTGTTGATTCAGCTTCCGTTTTTTTCGTCCGGCACTTTGGCTGCGCCTCTTACATACTTTATGGGAAGCTGCCCCATACCCCGGCAGTTTCTTAATCAAAGCTTTTTGTTGATACTTTTTCGGCTCATTCAAAAGCGGCGGCATCCGGCCGCAGGCTGTGCCACCTGCGCAAAGGCGTATTCTTCGCTCATCGCGGCGGCGCATTTCTCCGCGGACGAGCTGTCCGAGAACACCGCAAAGACCGCCGAGCCGCTCCCGCTCATGCACGCGCCAAGGCAGCCCTCGAAGCCCTTTAACCTGGCTGTCAGAATATTAAGCTCCGGGATAGCGAGAGCCTGCTCGAAGTCGTTGTGAAGACATTTGCAAAGGCTGTCAAGGTCGCCTATCGCTTCGAGAGCTTTGTCTGTAGAGGGCGCAAAGCTCATGCCCGCTTTGTCTACAGCGCCGTAGGCTTCCGCCGTTGAAATGCCGATATCGGGCTTGACAATCACAAAGAAGCAGGGCGTGATATCGGGAAGCTTCGTCAGGATCTCGCCGATTCCCTCGCAGAGCACCGTGCCTCCCGTCAGGCAGAACGGGATATCCGCGCCGACCTTTGCTCCTGCCGCAGTCAGCCTGTCTTTCGGGAGAGGGCTGCCGTAAAGCTCGTTCAAGCCCCACAAAACGGCTGCGCCATCTGCGCTGCCGCCCGCAAGCCCCGCCTGCATTGGGATATTCTTCTCTATTGTTATATGCAAGCCCTCAAATACGATGTCTGTTTCACCGTAGAACGCACGGGCGCATTTTGCGGCGATGTTTCGCTCGTCACAAGGAACGCCCTGCACATTACATTCGAGAGTAAGCTTTCCCGAGGAGTTTTCCTCCAGCGTAACGCAGTCGAAAATCGAGACCGACTGCATGATTGAGCGCAGGTCATGGTAGCCGTCGCTTCGCTTGCCGGTTATATCGAGCGTGAGGTTTATCTTAGCCGCCGCCGATATACGTATAGTTCTATCCAAGCTGATGCCTCCTCTGCCGTATTTCTGATATATATTTTATATTATTTGAGCGGATAATGCAATACAAACTCGACGTTCGGCAAAAATTTTCGGAAAAAGGTTGAATTACACGGCGCGAAAATGTATAATAGAAAGGTATACGGCAGCTATAGCCGCAATATCTTTACGGAGGTAAAATATGGCACAGAATAAGAAAATGGTCGAAGCGATAACTTCGAGAGACGAGGATTTCGCAAAGTGGTACACCGACATTGTTAAAAAGGCGGAGCTTTGCGATTACAGCGGCGTTAAGGGCTGCATGATATTCAGACCGTACGGCTACGCTATCTGGGAAAACATTCAGGCAGATCTCGACCGCCGATTCAAGGAGACGGGTCACGAAAACGTATATATGCCGATGCTGATCCCCGAAAGCCTTTTGCAGAAGGAAAAGGATCACGTCGAGGGCTTTGCACCCGAGGTAGCCTGGGTAACACAGGGCGGCAGCGAAAAGCTTACGGAAAGGCTTTGCGTTCGACCGACTTCCGAGGTTCTTTTCTGCGAACACTACAAAAATGTTATAAACTCCTACAGAGACCTTCCGAAGCTCTACAACCAGTGGTGCTCTGTTATGCGCTGGGAAAAGACGACCAGACCGTTTTTGAGGACCTCTGAGTTTCTCTGGCAGGAGGGGCACACAATGCATGAAACGGCCGAGGAAGCGCAGGAGGAAACGCTTCGTATGCTCAAGGTATACGAAGACTTCTACAGAGATACACTCGCTATCCCGGCAGTAGTCGGAAAGAAGACGCCGAAGGAGACGTTCGCGGGCGCGGAGGCTACCTACACGATTGAGCCGATGATGCACAACGGAGTAGCGCTCCAGGGCGGCACGTCGCATTACTTCGGCGACGGCTTCGCGAAGGCGTTCGACATCACCTTCACCGGCAGAGACAACAAGCTGCAGTACCCGTATCAGACATCGTGGGGTGTTTCTACGAGAATGATAGGCGCCATCATCATGGTTCACGGCGACGACGACGGTCTTGTGCTCCCGCCGAAGATCTCGCCGATACAGGTCGCAGTTATCCCGGTTGCGCAGCATAAGGAGGGCGTTCTCGAAAAAGCCGAGGAGCTCAGGGCACGCCTTGCGAAAAACTACAGGGTAAAGCTTGATTCCTCTGACAACAGCCCTGGCTGGAAGTTCAGCCAGTACGAGATGAAGGGCGTGCCGGTAAGAGTTGAGATCGGCCCGAAGGACATCGAGAAGAACCAGTGCGTTATCGTTCGCAGAGACAACAGAGAAAAGCTTTTCGTCTCGCTCGACGAGCTTGACACGGCTGTTGCAGACGCTCTTCAGGCTGTTCACGACAATATGTACAGGAAGGCGCTCGAGAACATGAAAGCTAAGACTCACACGGCGCTTAATTTTGACGAGTTTGTCGAGACGGCAAAGGAGCGCCCCGGCTTTATCAAGGCCATGTGGTGCGGCGACGTTGAGTGTGAGGACAAGATAAAGGACGTGACAGGCGGCGTTAAGTCGAGATGCATCCCCTTCGAGGAGGAGCACCTTTCCGACGTCTGCGTTTGCTGCGGCAAGCCCGCAAAGCACCAGGTATTCTGGGGCAAGCAGTATTAATAACGTCAGCCATTAGCGGTCGCTTCAATGGCTGACCGCTAAGGAAAGAAGAGATAATATGCCGATAAATATTCCCGGCGATCTGCCGGCAGCTAAGATACTCGAAGGCGAAAACGTCTTCGTCATGACGGACGAGCGCGCCAAGACGCAAGATATACGCCCGCTGAAAATACTTATACTCAACCTCATGCCGACGAAGATCGTCACCGAGACACAGCTTCTGAGGCTTCTGGGAAACAGCCCGCTTCAAGTGAATGTCGAGCTTTTGCAGATGGCTTCGCACGTATCGAAGAATACGCCCCAGGATCATCTCTCGGAGTTTTACAAGGTATTTGACGAGGTAAAGGCCAAGCACTTCGACGGCATGATAATAACCGGTGCGCCGGTAGAGCACCTCAGCTTTGAGGAGGTCGACTACTGGGAAGAGCTTTGCGAGATCATGCGATGGAGCAAGCGAAACGTCTACTCCACGCTCCACATCTGCTGGGGCGCACAGGCAGGGCTTTTCTACCATTATGGCATACCGAAATACAGCTTTGACGAGAAGCTTTCGGGCGTTTTCTCTCACAGGGTACTGAACGACCGTCACCCGCTGATGAGGGGCGTTGACGACGTCTTCTACCTCCCCCACTCGCGAAACACGGGCGTTCGGACGATCGACGTGCAGAAGCACGATTCGCTCGAGATACTTTCGCTCTCCGACGAGGCGGGCGTTTCGATAGTCGCAAATAAAAATGGCAGGCAATTCTTCATACTCGGTCACCCCGAGTATGACAGAGACACTCTTGCAAAGGAGTTTTTCAGAGACATCGACAAAGGTATCGACCCGAAGATCCCGAGCAACTACTTTCCCGAAAACAACACCGACAGAACGCCCGTTATGCGCTGGAAGGCCCACGCTAACCTGCTCTTTATAAACTGGCTCAACTACTACGTTTACCAGAACACTCCGTACGACATTTCGTCGATCAAGGAATGATACAGTAAAAAGCCCGGAGGCATAAGCTTTCCGGGCTTTCTGTTAAGTCAGGGCTTTCGCCCCTTGCAGTGTGTTGATTATCTGTAGATGGTCTTTCCGATGTTCTAGCAGCTCTACGCTGTAGCGGAGAACCCGGAGTACATCGACTGTCTTCGTGTGATCCTTGTCGTTTTCTCAGGTGAGAGTAACCTTAACGTCAAAGTCAACGGCGCTGCCGGCATTGCTGCCGAAAGAACCGGAGCCAAAAACTTCTACATGATCTCGCTTTTTAAGCTTCATCTCTCCTAATACTAATTTCAAATCAAATGCTTTAATTTGAAATGCGCGTGCTGCGCACGTGATGCCGCGCAAAGTGCGTCATCACGTCTCATACAAACTCAAACGCGCCTGCGGCGCTATAAAAAGCTTTTAAAGCTTTTTAATTGAGTTTAGTATAAAGACAATTTATTCATATTTATGCGACCTTTTTATCGAAGTTGCCGTCGATCCTCGTTACGGGCGTTTCAACGATAAACGCGTCTTCGTCGTGGCTCTTGATTATGCGGCGCAGGCGGTTGACCTCATACTTGCTGACGAAGATTATAAAAATCTTTACGTCGTCGCCGGTAAAAAGACCGCTCGCGTCGATCTCGGTCATGCCTCGGTTCAATTTGCCCATAACGTCGACCTGCATTGCCTCGGTGTTCTTGCGCTTCGATATGACGAGCACCTGGCTTGCGATGTTCTGGGTATGAATACGATCAACGGCGATCGAGTTGAATACCGAGTAGATCAGCGAATAGATCACGGTCGCGGGGTCGAAAATAAAGAGCATCGCGGAGTATAGCACGACATTGGCGATAAGCCCGATGTTGCCGACGCTGCCCTTTCCTCGCTTCGCAATGAGCAGCATACCGATGATATTCATACCGCCGTCGCACGCGCCGCCCCAGAGGATAAGCCCGATGCCTGTACCGCAGATGAGACCGGCGATGATCGCGTTGGTGATCCTGTCGTCGAGAACGGGCGCGGAAGGTATTGGGATAACGGAAAGCAGCACGGTGATGGACGTTACGGCAAAGAACGTTTTAAGGATAAAGCGGCGGCGCATACTTTTGATCGCGATTAGTATTGCCGGGACGTTCATAAGATAGTAGATGATGCCGGAGATATTGAAGCCGTCGAACGTTACTCCGGAGCGCTTCAGAAGCTCCTGCAATAGCTGGGCAAAGCCCATCATTCCGCCGGAATATAGATAGAGCGGGCGCAGAAAAAGGTTCATGCCGAACGAGTAGACGAGCGCCCCCGCAAGGATAACGGGGAACATATACGCCTCTTTGCGGACGGCTTTTCTTCCGGTGTCGTTGTCCTTTATGATCTCCTCTTCCCTGATGACCTTTTCACGAACCGTCCGGGTGTGCTGTTTTCCACCGCCCGGGGCTTTTGTCTTTTTGCTGCTCATCGTCAAACCGCCTTTCTATATTATACTTTAGGGCAACAGAATCTTACGGCGCGCGGGACCACGTCTATGACCGCATGGGGCATTGAAACGACCTCGCCGTCGAGCGAGATACAGAAACCCTCGGCGGCGCTGATCTCGGCGTGCTTACATTTTTTGCTGCGCAGAAAGCTCTTAAAGCGCGGGTCGGTAAGGTGTGAGCCGTCGGCGTAATACTTTACGAGCCGCAAAAACGTAAGCCTTGACACGGGGGAGGCTACACAGATGTCGAGCAGACCGTCGTCAACGAGGGCGTCGGGCGCGCATTTATACTTCCCGCCGACGTACTTGCCGTTTGCTATAGTGCAAAGCAGGAAGTCCCCGCTGCACATCGTCTCGCCGTCGGCCGTTATGACTGCACTGTTTTTCATAGCGTTCAAAAGCCCGAGCGCAACGCCCGTTGTGTAGGCGTTTTTGCCGCCTATGAGCTTATTTTTGCGCACCTCGTTCATCTTCGCCGCAACGTAGGAATCAAAGCCAAAGTGACAGATATTCACGCAGAAGCGGTCGTTAACCTTCATAAGGTCGATCGTCCGCTCTTCTCCGGTGGTGAGTGCCGGGAGATCCAGCATACTTTCACAGCTGCCGAAGCACTTTACAAAATCGTTGCCGCTGCCGCAGGGGTAGACCGCAAAGCTTGCCTGCGGGAACGGTGCCATGCCGTTTACGACCTCATGGACGGTGCCGTCACCGCCGCAGGCGTAAAAGCGAGTTTGCTCGGTGTGACCGGCTAGGTACTCCCTTATGTGGCGTTCGCCGTCGCCCTTGCCGCGAGTTATGTAGACCTCGCTTTCGATGTCCGAGGGAAGCGATGAGAGGCTGCCGAAAATGATCTCCGGCGCTTTGCCCTGCCCCGACGCAGGATTCACAATAAATATGTGCTTCACTTAACTTCACCCCTGCAATTTTCGACGGCAGTGCACAGTCAAAAGATGTCACCTTGCCGCCGATCAATTACCGAATATTAATTACCTGTATTTAAGGAGCCACTGAATAAATCACGTTCTACGAACTGAGCACTCATCTTGCTTGCATCTTTTCGTCATATTGCACTCAACTCCCTTGAAATACGGCAGT
>ONFG01000016.1 GCA_900317025.1 uncultured Eubacteriales bacterium
AACACCACGGAGAAGTACGCCTACGTTGTCGCCTGCCTCAGCGTAATCAAGAGTCTTTCTGAACATCTCGATACCTGTTACAACGACCTTGCGCTTCTCGTCTGTGAGACCTACGATCTCAACTTCCTCGGAAGTTCTGAGCTGACCACGCTCTACTCTACCTGTAGCAACTGTACCACGGCCTGTGATCGTGAATACGTCCTCGACAGGCATAAGGAACGGAAGGTCTGCCTTACGCTCAGGTGTGGGGATGTAGGAGTCTACAGCATCCATGAGCTCGTGGATGCACTTGTACTCGGGAGCGTTCGGATCCTTGGATGAGCTGTCGAGTGCGAGGAATGCGGAACCCTTGATGATCGGTGTGTCGTCGCCCGGGAACTCATACTCGTCGAGGAGCTCTCTGATCTCCATCTCAACGAGCTCGAGAAGCTCGGGATCGTCAACCTGATCGGTCTTGTTCATGAATACTACGATGTAAGGAACGCCTACCTGACGGGAAAGAAGGATGTGCTCTCTTGTCTGGGGCATCGGGCCGTCTGCTGCGGATACAACGAGGATAGCGCCGTCCATCTGAGCAGCACCGGTGATCATGTTCTTAACGTAGTCGGCGTGACCGGGGCAGTCAACGTGAGCGTAGTGACGGTTAGCTGTCTCATACTCAACGTGTGCTGTGTTGATCGTGATACCACGCTCTCTCTCCTCGGGAGCCTTATCGATGTTAGCGTAATCTACGAACTCTGCGTCGCCTTCGAGGTTAAGAACCTTTGTGATAGCAGCTGTAAGCGTTGTTTTACCGTGGTCAACGTGGCCGATTGTACCAATGTTGACGTGCGGCTTGTTTCTGTTAAACTTTTCCTTTGCCATTGGAAAATCACTCCTTTTAAGTTATTAATTATATGATAGCAATTTTTGAAGTAAATTGCAACACTTTTTTGTAATTTTCACAAGATTTTTTTGTAAAATCTTTGTGTATCAATTACTCAGCCTTCTTGCGGGCTGTCATGATCTCTTCGCCGATGTTCTTCGGAACTTCCTGATATGTGTCAGGCTCCATTACGTACTGACCGCGGCCCTGTGTCTTGGAACGGAGGTCTGTAGCGTAACCGAACATCTCGGAAAGCGGAACGTTGGAGATGATTCTCGAAGTACCGTTCTCCGTCTCCATGCTGCGGATCATGCCGCGGCGGGAGTTGAGGTCGCCGATAACGTCGCCCATGTACTCCTCGGGAACGATTACGGAAACCTTCATGAGCGGCTCCATGAGTACGGGGTTAGCCTTCTTCATAGCCTCCTTGAACGCCATAGAACCGGCGATCTTGAACGCCATTTCGGAGGAGTCGACCTCGTGATAAGAACCGTCGTAAAGAGTGACCTTTACGTCAACTACGTTGTAGTTAGCGAGAACGCCGGCGAGCATTGCGCCCTGGATACCGGTGTCAACTGCCGGGATGTACTCCTTCGGGATAGCACCGCCGACAACAGCGTTGACGAACTCGTAGCCCTTGCCCGGGTTCGGCTCGATCTTGATCTTAACGTGACCGTACTGACCCTTACCACCGGACTGACGTGCGTACTTGTGGTCGACGTCTGCACTGCCCTTGATGGTCTCTTTGTAAGCAACCTGCGGCTTACCGATATTAGCCTCGATCTTGAACTCACGGAGAAGTCTGTCTACGATGATCTCAAGGTGAAGCTCGCCCATGCCGGCGATGATCGTCTGGCCTGTCTCTTCGTCGGTGTAAGCCTTAAAGGTCGGGTCTTCTTCGGCAAGCTTTGCGAGGGCGATGCCCATCTTCTCCTGACCTGCCTTTGTCTTCGGCTCGATGGCTACGCGGATAACCGGCTCCGGGAATTCCATCGACTCGAGGATAACGGGGTTCTTCTCGTCGCAGAGAGTGTCGCCCGTTGTTGTGTTCTTCAGACCGATAGCAGCGGCGATGTCGCCTGCGTAGCAGGTCTGGATATCTTTACGTGCGTTGGCGTGCATCTGAACGATACGGCCGATACGCTCGTTGTTGTCCTTAACGGAGTTGTAGACCGTTGTGCCGGCGTCGAGCGTACCGGAGTAAACTCTGAAGAAGCAGAGCTTACCAACGAACGGGTCGGTCGCGATCTTGAACGCGAGAGCCGAGAACGGCTCGCTGTCGGAGGAGTGTCTCTCGATCTCCTCGTCCGTGTCGGGATTAATGCCCTTGATGGCCGGAATGTCGGTCGGAGCGGGCATATAGTCGATAATGGCGTCAAGAAGCTTCTGAACGCCCTTATTTCTGTAGGAAGTACCGCAGGTCACGGGCACCATCGTGTTCTCGATCGTGCATCTGCGGATAACCTTCTTGATCTCGTCGATAGAGATCTCTTCGCCTGCGAAGTATTTCTCCATAAGCTCGTCGTCCTGCTCTGCAACAGACTCGATAAGCTCATCGTGATACTTCTGAGCAAGCTCCTTCATGTCTTCGGGGATCTCTTCCTCTCTCATGTCCTTGCCGAGGTCATCGTAATAGATGTCGGCCTTCATTGTGAGAAGATCAATGATTCCCTTAAACTCGTCTTCTGCGCCGATCGGAAGCTGGATCGGAACAGCGTTGCACTTCAAGCGATCCTTCATCATCTGAACAACTCTGTAGAAGTCGGCGCCCATGATATCCATCTTATTGACGTATACCATACGGGGGACCTTGTAGTTGTCAGCCTGACGCCATACAGTCTCGGACTGAGGCTCAACACCGCCCTTTGCACAGAGGACCGTTACGCTGCCGTCGAGGACTCTGAGAGAGCGCTCAACTTCTACCGTAAAGTCAACGTGGCCGGGAGTATCGATGATGTTGATACGATGCTTGTCATACTGGTGAGCGGAGCCCTGCCAGTAGCAAGTTGTAGCAGCGGAGGTGATTGTGATACCTCTTTCCTGCTCCTGGACCATCCAGTCCATCGTGGAAGCACCGTCGTGTGTTTCACCCATCTTGTGGTTGATACCTGTATAGTATAGGATACGCTCGGTAGTCGTCGTTTTACCGGCGTCGATGTGAGCCATGATGCCGATATTACGCGTTTTTTCAAGTGAGACTTCTCTTGGCATAGTATCCTCCTATTTTTGTAAAAATATGCATTACAGGGAAAATTACCATCTGTAATGTGCGAAAGCCTTGTTGGCCTCTGCCATCTTGTGTGTGTCGTCACGCTTCTTAGCAGCGCCGCCCGCACCGTTGACAGCGTCCATGATCTCGGCGGCAAGCCTTTCCTTCATCGTCTTCTCGCTGCGGAGTCTCGAATACTTCGAGATCCAGCGCAGGCCGAGCGTCTGACGTCTCTCGGGTCTTACCTCCATCGGCACCTGATAGTTGGCACCGCCGACGCGGCGTGTCTTTGTCTCGAGAACAGGCATTACGTTTTCCATAGCCTCTTCAAAAACCTCGAGCGGTTCCTTGCCGGTCTTCTCTCTTACGATGTCGAACGCACCGTAAACGATCTGCTGAGCAACACCCTTCTTACCGTCATACATGATGTTGTTGATAAGGCGTGTTACGAGCTTTGAGTTGTAAATCGGATCCGCTAAAACATCTCTTTTAGCGATAGAGCCTCTTCTTGGCATCTTTACTTCCCTCCTTCATAATTTAGAATGATATCATAGGTACTCGAAAGTGACAAACTCCCGCTTTGCCAATACAGAGGTATATATGTGAACGCTCCGTATTGAGCCGAAATTATCTTGCAATAATTCTGGAATTGTCTGTTTCTTACTTACCTGCCTTCGGACGCTTAGCGCCGTACTTCGAGCGGGCCTGCATACGCTTTGCAACACCCTGTGCATCGAGCGTACCACGAACGATGTGGTAACGAACACCAGGCAGGTCCTTAACACGTCCGCCACGGATGAGAACAACAGAGTGCTCCTGAAGGTTGTGGCCAACGCCCGGAATGTACGAGGATACCTCGATTCCGTTGGAGAGTCTTACTCTGGCGATCTTTCTGAGAGCCGAGTTAGGCTTCTTCGGCGTAGCAGTCTTAACAGCTGTGCAAACGCCTCTCTTCTGCGGCGAATTCTGGTCGATCGCCTTGCGCTTCTTGGAGTTCCAGCCCTTTAAGAGTGCCGGAGCCTTTGCCTTCTTCTCGGAAACCTCTCTGCCCTTACGAACGAGCTGATTAAAGGTTGGCATTTTACGGATTCCTCCTTTCTTCAATAGTAAAAAAATAAGCAATCGCGGGGAAAAGGGTATACTTTGCCCCACGATTACTTATTTTACAATACCCGGCAAAAAAAGTCAACTGTTTTTTCACCGGGAAAAATATGAAACGAAAATTCTCACAATACGTCATGTTTTCCGAAAGCACGGCGGAGTTTTTGTGCAAAACGCACACGTTTAGATCACGCCCACGCCGTCGGAAAATACGCCGGATTTCACGAAATCCACCTCAGGGAATGCTGCCGACAGCCGCTTTGCAAGCGGCGAAATGACGACGTCTTCGCTTTTGTAGTGACCGAGGATAAACGTGCTGATGCCGCTCGCGTTTGCAAACAGCAGCTCGTGATGCTTTATTTCGCCGGTGATGAACGCGTCGCAGCCCTCCTCTGCGGCGCTGTAAATCTCGCTGCCGCCCGCACCCGAGCAAAGCCCGACCTTGTTGATCTCCATGTTATACTCTGTGAACGCAACGCCGCCCATGTGAAGGCGTTTTTTAAGCCTTGCCGCAAGGTCGCCCGGGGCGAGCGTTTCCGTCGTTTTTGCGATAAAGAGGATATCGTTTTTCTCGCTCGGCGCGCAGCCGGTAAGGCCTGCTGCTTCTGCCAGCGCCGTGTTTACGCCGAAGACGGGCGACTTGTCGAGGTTCGTATGCGCGCACAAACAGGTAATCCCGAACCGCGCCGCCATGTAAACGGGGCTTGATGCTTCGACCCTTTTTATCCCGCCGAAGATGATTGGGTGGTGGCTGATGATAAGCTCTGCGCCGATCTCGTTTGCTTCGGAAACGACCTCGTTCGTGATGTCGAGCGAGAGCAGCGCTTTTGTGACGGGTGCGCCCTTATCGCCGACGAGAACGCCGACGTTGTCCCACTCCTCCGCCGAAGCAAACGGCGCAAAGGAATCCATATATTCGTAAATGTCTCTGACTGTCGTCATTGCTTTTCCCCCTCGTTTTCCCTTCCGTCGACGCCGAAGGTCTGTGTAATGTAGTTTATCGCTTCGTCAAATTCCGATGTGTCGCCGCCGCCAAGCGCGGTGCCGTTTCGTTTTTTCAGCAGCTTCGAGAGTACGCTGTTCATGCAGCCTCTGGCACACTCGCCGTCGTTTTGAAGCTTCCCGGCGTAGCGAAAGGAGGGCGTCGGTGTGAACGCTTCGCCCGTATACGAGACGAGAAGCACGGTGTAGAACTTGCCGCCGTGGGCGCAGGGCGTTTCGCTCTCGATGGAGTAGCCGTTTTCGCAAAGAAAGCGGCGCAAAAGCTCGGGCTTCGTCATCGGCTGGAGAATAAGCCGCTTCTCAGCGCTTTGGAGCCACGGCGCACGGGAGATGATATCGGCGATAAGCTCGCCGCCCATGCCCGCGATAACGACGTCGTCGGCTTCCTCGGGCTTCACCTCGTCGAGGCCGTCGGACAGGCGGGTCGTGACTATATCGCCCACCTTATAGTATTCGATATTCTCCTGACCGGAGCGAAGCGGCTTTTCACGGACGTCGCAGGCGACCGCCGAGGTGATAAGCCCGTTTTTTGCAAGCCACACGGGCAGATAAGCGTGATCGGTGCCAACGTCGGCAAGGTGTGCGCCCTTTCTGACAAGCGAAGCGCAGACGGAAAGTCTGCCATCGAGGGTAAGCATTTTAGAGTACCTTCTTTCTGTAGGGAAGTTGGGAGGAGTTAATGAATACTGAAGACTGAAAAATGAATAATTACGGAGTCGCTGCGCTCCTGTTTTTATAGAGCACTTTCTATATTATTAATTCTTAAGTCTTAAGTCTTAAGTTTTAAGTATTCATTTAGCGAAGCGCTTTTTCGCTGATCCCCAAGTAATCAAAAAACCACACTCTGTCAATGGCAAAGGTTCTGCCGTTGAGGTATTCAAGGGCGCCGCCGTCGGTCGTGAAGGCGAACGTCAGCTTGTAGGAGCAGAGAGCCTGCCATTTGAGCGGCACGTTTTTGTTGAGTGCGTTCGTGCCGTATTTGCCGTCGCCAACGAGCGGGCAGCCGATCGACGCCATGTGCGCTCTGATCTGGTGAGTTCTGCCTGTTAGCAGCTCAACCTCGCAAAGGCTCATTTTACCGTAGGTTTTAAGGACGGTGTAGCGAGTTTTGACCGTCTTTGAATCAGGCGTTTTCTTATGCGAGATGTAGACCCTGTTCTGCTTCTCGTTCTTCACAAGGTAGCCCTCAAGCAGTGCGCTGCGTTTTTTCGGCGTCCCGTGGACCATGCAGAGGTAGAGCTTTTTCATCTCTCTGTCTTTGATCTTCTGGTTTAAAATGCGCAGAGCCTCGGCATTCTTTGCGCCGATAACGATGCCGCCGGTGTTGCGGTCGATGCGGTTTGCCAGCGCCGGGGCGAATGAGTTTTCGTCCTTCGGGTCGTACTCGCCCTTGTCGTACATATAGTGTTGAAAGCGTGCGAGCAGCGAATCGAAGTGATACGTCTCGTCGGGGTGGCAGAGAAGCCCGGTCGGCTTGTTCATGAGGATAATGTTCTCGTCCTCGTAGACAACGTCGAGCCTGTTCGGAGCTTTTAAAAAGTCGTAGGTATCATACTCGGGCGCTTCAAAGAATTCGTCCTTGATGTAAAGCGTGATGACGTCGCCCTCTTTAAGGCGCGTCGAGATCTCGCACCTTTTGCCGTTTACCTTGATACACTTCTTCCTTATATATTTATACATCAGCGCCGTCGGCATACTTTTGAAGCGCTTCGAGATGAATTTATCAAGACGCTGGTCGGCGTCGTTTTTGTTTATCGTGATCTCTCTCATGACAGTTCCCTTTACAGAAGCTCGATATAATACGGACAGATGTTCTCATAATGCCCGTCCTTCATGCGAAAGCCGCCGGGGATAACGCCGAGCTGATGAAAGCCTGCGCGCTCATACAGGCGGCGTGCGTGGACGTTGCTCTCGACTACGGCGTTGAACTGGAGCACACGAAAGCCAAGCTCCCGCCCCGCTTCGATGCAGTCGCGAACGAGCCTTTCGCCAATGTGCTTTCCGCGGCTTTCGCTGCTCACGGCATAGCTTGCGTTGCAGATGTGACCGCAGCGCCCGACGTTGTTCGGGTGAAGGATATACAGCCCGTAAATTTTGCCTTCGTCGTCAACGGCGACCGCCGAGCGGCTTTGCGAAGCGAAAAACTCGGCTCCGCTTTCCACATCGAGCGTCTCCTCCTGAGGAAAAGCGACGCCGTCTTCAACGATCTCGTTCCATATGCGTATCATCTCGGGGAGGTCTTCCCTCTCGTACTCTCTGACTATCATCCTTATCTCTCCCGCAATTACAGAAACTGCACCGACAGAAAACCGGTCGGTGCAGCCGCAAATTTATATTTTATACCGTCTCGAAGTTGCCGTAGTACGCATTGAGGTACATCTGCTTGATCTCGGAGATAAGCGGGTATCTCGGGTTTGCGCCGGTGCACTGGTCGTCGAACGCCTGCTCGCTCATCTCGTCGAGCCTGTCGAGGAAGTCCTGCTCGTCGATGCCGTAGTCCCTGATCGTCTTCTTGATGCCGACTCTCTCCTTTAGCTCGTCGATAGCGGCGATGAGGTTCTCAAGCTTCTCCTCTTCTGTGTCGCCCTTAATGCCGAGGTAATCGGCTACCTCGCAGTAGCGCGCTCTCGTGTGCGGGTGATCATACTGGCTGAAGGTACCCATCTTTGTGGGCGCTTCGGCAGAATTAAAGCGGAGAACGTGGTCGATCATGAGCGCGTTTGCGATGCCGTGGGGAATGTGGTGGAATGCGCCGAGCTTGTGAGCCATCGAGTGGCACACGCCGAGGAACGCGTTCGCGAATGCCATGCCCGCCATCGTTGCGGCGTTTGCCATTTTCTCGCGCGCAACGGGGTCGTTCGGACCATCGTCATACGCTCTGGGAAGGTATTCAAAGATCATCTTGATCGCGCGAAGGCCGAGACCATCGGTGTAATCGGTCGCCATGATCGAAGCGTAAGCCTCGAGAACGTGGGTAACGGCGTCGATACCGGAAGCGGCGGTAAGCCCCTTAGGCGCGGTCATGTGGTAGTCGGTGTCGATGATCGCCATGTTCGGGAGCAGCTCGTAATCCGCGAGCGGATACTTAACGCCCGTTCTCTCGTCGGTGATAACGGCGAAGGGAGTTACCTCGGAGCCTGTTCCGGCGGATGTGGAGATCGCGATGAAGTAAGCCTTCTCGCCCATCTTCGGGAACGTGTAGATCCTCTTTCTGATATCCTGGAAGCGCATCGCCATATCGAGGAAGTCAGCCTCGGGGTGCTCGTAAAGTACCCACATGATCTTGCCGGCGTCCATAGCGGAGCCGCCGCCGAGGGCGATGATAACGTCGGGCTTGAACTGCTTCATCTGCTCCGCGCCCTCCATCGCGCTTGCGAGCGACGGGTCGGGAGCAACGTTTGAGAACGTTGCGTGCTCGATGCCAAGCTCCTCGAGCTTGTCGGTAATCGGCTTTGTGTAGCCGTTATTGAAAAGGAAGCTGTCGGTTACGATGAACGCGCGCTTTTTGTCCATCACGTGTTTCAGCTCGTCGAGAGCGACGGGCAGGCAGCCTCTCTTGAAGTAGACCTTTTCGGGTGCTCTGAACCAAAGCATATTCTCACGCCTCTCCGCAACTGTTTTGATATTGAGCAGGTGCTTTACACCTACGTTTTCCGAAACGGAATTGCCGCCCCACGAGCCGCAGCCGAGCGTCAGCGACGGCGTAAGGTTGAAGTTATAAAGATCGCCGATGCCGCCGTGAGACGAAGGGGTGTTCACAAGGATACGGCAGGTCTTCATTCTCTCGGAGAACTCCGCGAGCTTTTCCTTCTCGGTAACGGCATTGAGGTAGATCGAAGACGTGTGACCGTAGCCGCCGTCTGCGATGAGGTGCTCCGCCTTTGCGAATGCGTCCTGAATGTCCTTTGCTCTGTACATCGCGAGTACGGGAGAGAGCTTCTCGTGAGCGAACTCCTCTTCAAGCTCCACGCTCTCGACCTCGCCGATGAGTATCTTTGCCGTTTCGGGAACGTCAACGCCGGCGAGTGCGGCGATCGTGTGGGCCTTCTGACCTACGATCTTTGCGTTGAGCGCGCCGTTGATGATGATCGTCTTTCTTACCTTTTCCGTCTCCTCCGGGTCGAGGATATAGCAGCCTCTGTAGGCGAATTCCTTCTTCACCTGCTCGTAAACGGAGTCGAGCACGATCACGGACTGCTCGGAGGCGCAGATCATGCCGTTATCGAACGTCTTGGAGTGGATTATCGAGTTGACCGCAAGCACAACGTCGGCGGTATCGTCGATGATGGCGGGCGTGTTGCCTGCGCCTACACCGAGAGCCGGCTTGCCGCTGGAATAAGCAGCCTTTACCATGCCGGGGCCGCCCGTCGCGAGAATGATGTCGGACTCGCGCATGAGCGTATTGGTAAGCTCAAGCGAGGGAACGTCGATCCAGCCGATGATGCCCTCGGGAGCGCCCGCCTTTACGGCAGCGTCGAGAACGACCTTTGCGGCAGCAATCGTCGACTTCTTAGCCCTCGGGTGGGGGCTGATGATGACGGCGTTTCTCGTTTTAAGAGCGATAAGCGTCTTGAAGATCGCCGTTGAGGTCGGGTTCGTCGTCGGGATAACGGCGCCGATAACGCCGATCGGCTCGGCTACTCTCTTAGTGCCGAAAGCCCTGTTCTCCTCGATAACGCCGCAGGTCTTCGTGTCCTTGTATGCGTTGTAGATGTACTCGGCGGCAAAGTGGTTCTTGATGACCTTGTCTTCAACGACGCCCATGCCCGTCTCTTCGACCGCCATCTTTGCAAGGGGGATCCTCGCGTTGTTGGCGGCAAGCGCTGCCGCTCTGAAAATCGCATCCACCTGCTCCTGGGAGTACGTCGCAAGCTTAGCCTGCGCCTGCCTTACGCCGGCAAGCATCTTCTCAAAGGCTTCAATATTGTCGATGACACCGTAAAGCTCACTCATGATAAACTCTCCTGACTTAAATAAACTCTCTTAACCGCGGGAAACGACATCGTTATTTTTTTATCAATGTCGTTTTTAGCACCCGCCTTGTGTTATTAGCATATCACAAGCGGCGACTTTTTTCAATAGCAAACGCCGAACAAATTGAAAATCCGCATTTTCAACTCATTTCGTTAAATATAAAACAAATTATAGTGGATATTCACAAAATGGAATCCGATAAAAGCGTACATTTGTTAAACCGACGCTTTACGCTCATGCTTTTGCACTAAACGCAATACCTTCATTTGGTAAAACAGCACAACAAAAGGTGAGGAGAAAAGTACCCCTCACCTTTTATAAATATCCTGTATTTACAGCTTCCTCAAAAGCTGCGTGATGGACGCGAACGTCGTCAGGTAATACTCGTACTCGTTCGAGAAGATGAGCAAAAAGCCGACAGCGGCAGTAGCAAAGAGCGCGGTACACAGCAGCACATAAGCGGTCGCGTAGGCGCGCTTTTCGGCGGCTTTCAGCATTTCGAGAGCGTCGAACGCAGCGACGAGCGCCACGAGCAGTATCGGCACCATGATGTCGGCGGTGTAGCGGTAGAGCGCGCCCGCCTTGCACATATCCACAAACGCCAGCAGCACCGCCAGAACGAGCAGCGAGAGCGTGAACCGAGACTTGAACCTGTCCTTCCTCTTTGCCGCCGGATAGAGGAACACGCCCCACGCAGCCGGGAACGCGAACGCGCCGACGCAGCAGTGGACGAACGTAAAGCGCGGATATGCGCCAAGGTCGTGCCAGTTTACGTCAAGGTACGGGAACGTCAGGCTATACTCAGGCTGTTCGAGGAAGTAGTGGTAGAGCATCGCCGGGAGATACGCGAGCGTCAGCGTATTTGCGGCGGCGGAGCTTACGGTAAGCTGGTAGGAAAAGCCGAACTCAAAGGGGCTGTCGAAGCGCATATAATTATACGCCATGAGCGCCCCCGCGCCGAGCACAACCGGAACGCCGATCGAGCAGACGTAGGCAAGCTTTCGCCCGGGCTTTTCGCTCTTGCTGCCGAGGATAAAGAACGCCGGGACAAGAGCCGCCGCGCAGTAGATAAGAAGCGACGGGCGCGAGCCTGCTATAAACACGGCGGCGATACCCGACAAGACGAGGTACACGATCCGCTTTTTGAAGCTCTCTTCATAGTACGCCGTCAGCAGGAAGAACAGGAACGCCGCGAGAGATCCGATTCCCGAGATCACGGCGATCGAGTAAAAGACCTCCTCTGCATTGAGCGGCAATATCATCGTGCCAAATATCAGCGCCGCCTGCCCGAGAAGCGCGGGTATCAGCGGAACGCCCTTGCAGAACCGCTTCAGCACGAGCGCGTAAAGCAGCGACAGAAAGACGATCGCGTAGCACGTAACGATCGCCGAGGCAAGCCTTGCGACAGGCAGCTTCCCCGTAAGGAAATAGACGGGGTAATACACCGTAAAGACGGGTACTACGCCGAAGTAGGAGTAAAATTTCCCGTTGTAATAGGCGCGGTCCCAGAAGTCGCCCGTCGCCCCCACCTCGTCGCGTTCGCTGAGGTCATAGGGATTTTGGAGCGAGGCAAACTGAGCCTCGTCGCAGTCGACGTTTATCGAGAGCCGCCTCTCCAGGAACGCGCTTGTAAGCTGCTGGTACTGATCGCTCGTGAACTTGTCCTCCAGCGGGTAATCGGCGAGCAGCTTATACTCGTGCGTTGCGCTCAGCGCAAACGGGAACGCCAGCACGATCACACAAAGCACGGCTGCACCCGTCATAACAAGCACCGGGTCGCTCTTGCCGAAAGGCAGCCTCCAAAGCCCCAACTCTATCGCAAAGCAGATAAAGAGCATGACTGCAAGGCGAAACGGGCGGAAGCGAAAGCCCGGCTGCGCGTTGAGCGAAACCGCCGTTACCCTGAACGGGTAAGCGTTCTCGTCGGGAAATTCTATCGTAAGCGAGCCGACCTTGCCGAACGCAGAGACGTTGACGATGTTCCTCTCGCCCGCGCCAAAGTACAGGCGCGCCGTATGGCTGTTCCGCCACGCGCCGGTCTGCTTCGCGAAATTCTCGTCGGTGAACGTGATTTCGGCGTTTACGTAGCGGCAGCGCTCGTCGTCAACCTCGATACAGAGGTTTTTCATCTCGCAGCCGACGTTTTCAAACGAGATCGTACCCCTTTGCATCTCGATAACGCCGTCGTCGATATTGGCGCTGCTCTTTACCGGCTTGACGCTTGCCGTATCCATCGGAAGCTGCGTAAACTGCGCGCCCGACGCCGCCAGCGAGATCGCCGAAGCGTTGGAGATAAGCAGCTCAAGAACGACGCACGCCGCGACGATCAGGAGATATTTTAAAGTCTTTTTTTTCAAAAATCAACCACCCCTTCGGATGCACTTATAAAAAACATTCATGACGCAGGGAAAAAGGCTCAGCCCTGAATTCACTTTTACCGGGGCGTGAGCCTTTGAGTGCGCAGTATATAGTCGGGGATCCCCCTTACTCTCTTACAATTCGTTCGAGATCATGCTTTCGTACGTCTCGCGCTTGATGACCGTGAAATCTTCGCCGTCTTTTATCATCACAACGGCGGGCTTCGGGACTTTGTTGTAGTGGCTCGCCATCGCGTAGTTGTACGCACCGGTCGTCAGAACGGCGATCGTGTCGTGGCGGGCGGGCTTCGGCATCATCACGTCTTCCTGAATGATGTCGCCGCTTTCGCAGCAGCGCCCCGCAACGGTGCATTTGTAGTCGCACGGCTCGTTCATACGGTTTGCAAGCAGGACGGTGTAGGGCGACTGGTAGAGCGTGAAGCGGGGGTTGTCGGTCATGCCGCCGTCGATCGAGATGTAGTTTTTAAGCCCGGTTATCTCCTTGAGGTAGCCGGCGGTGTAAAGCGTCATTCCGGCGTCGGCAACGATGCTCCTGCCCGGCTCCATGAGGATCTGCGGCATCTTTACGCCGAATTCACCGCAAAGCGAATGTACGATCTCGGAGATGCCCTTGATGTTCGCTTCGTAGTCGATCTCCGGGTCGTCTTCCGTGTAGCGGACAGCCATGCCGCCGCCGAGGTTGAGCGTTGAAGCCTCGTAGCCGTACATCGTCTTGATGTCGGCGATGAACTTTATCATGATCCTTGCGGCGTCGCAGAACGGGTCATACTCGAAGATCTGCGACCCGATGTGGCAGTGGAAGCCGGTAAGCTCGATGTTCGGGAGCGCAAGCGTTCCCTTTACAAGCTCGTATGCCTGATTCGTCTCGATCGCAACGCCGAACTTTGAGTCGACGCTGCCCGTCGAGATCTTCTTGTGGGTGTGGGGGTCAATGCCGGGGGTGATGCGAAGCAGGATCTTCTGCTTTGCCGAAAGCTCGCCCGCTATCTCGTTTACCGCGGCGACCTCTTCTACGCTGTCGCACACGAAGTGACCCACGCCGTGGCTGATGGCAAAGCGGATCTCGTCGTCGGTCTTGCTGTTGCCGTGAAAGTACGCTCTTTCAAGCGGGAAGCCCGCCTTGTGAGCCGTGTAGATCTCGCCGGCGGAAACGCAGTCGATGCCGATGTTCTCGCTTGCCGCGATCTTGTAAATGTACTTGAAGCTCAGAGCCTTGCTCGCGTAAAGAGGCATCGAGTCCGGCGTGAAATACTTCTGCATCGCGGTGCGGTAAACGGTGCATTTCTCCCTGATCTTCCCCTCGTCGAGCAGCATGAGCGGCGTGCCGTACTTTTTTGCCATCTCCACCGTATCAACGCCCGCCAGCGTGAGGTGGTTTTTCTCGTTTACCGAAAGATTGTCACATATCATTTTTAACATCCCCTTTTGTTTGATCCCCTGATTTTATGCCGCGCAAAGACGGCAAAGACTTTTTTGGGCTGCCTTATCGTATCAGAACGAAAGCCCTGCTTTTCTCATCTCTTCGTAGAGAACCTCGGCGTGAGCGTCCTCCATCGGGGTGAGCGGCATTCTGAGGTAGTTCTCGCCGAAGCCGAGCTTTGCCATTGCGGCCTTTGCCGGGATCGGGTTTACCTCGGAGAAAAGCGCGTTGATAAGCGGCAGATAGCCGACCTGCATCTTCATGGCGGTCTCGAGGTCGCCGTCGAGGAACTTGTGGACCATCTCGCTCGTCTCCTTCGGGAGAACGTTTGAGAGAACGGAGATAACGCCCTTGCCGCCGATCGAGAGAATCGGGAGCGTCTGGTCGTCGTTGCCGCTGTAGAAGTCGAGGTACTCGCCGCACTCGTGGATCTCGCTGATGCACTGCGAGAGGTTGCCGCTTGCCTCCTTAACGGCAGCGATGTTCGGGTGAGTCATAAGCTTTTTGAAAGTCTCAACGCCGATGTTTACGCCCGTTCTGCCGGGAATATTGTAGAGAATGAGCGGCTTTGCGGAAGCGTCGGCGATAGCCGTGAACATCTTTACAAGGCCGTTCTGCGTAGCCTTGTTGTAGTAGGGCGTTACGACGAGGCAGGCGTCCGCGCCGACCGAGCAGGCGTACTTTGTAAGCTCGATCGCGTAGGACGTATCATTCCCGCCGGTCCCTGCGATCATGGGAACGCGGCCTGCGATCCTCTCTGCCGCGAAGCGGATAGCCTCTCTGTGCTCCGCATCCGAGAGAGTGGAAGCCTCGCCCGTTGTGCCGCAGATAACGAGCGCGTCGATGCCCTGCTCGATCTGCCAGTCGATGAGTCTGCCGAAATTTTCGTAGTCAACGCCGTTTTCGTTGAGGGGGGTAATGAGGGCGGTAGCCGCGCCCGTGAAGATAGTTTGCTTTGACATAATCCATGTCTCCTTTTGAATAATAATTTGATTTAATGCAACAAAAAAAGCCGATAAACATCGGCTATCAAAATCACTCAAAACAAATTCAAAGGAACGTTTATCATAATTAAGATAGCTCTCCGCATTAGCGACAGTAGGGCGGATCTTATCCGAACTACCAAGATGCACTTTCGCCTCGCACACCTTTCGGCAGATACGCCTTTCACGATTTTCGTAGCCTGCGAAGCCGTGGGAAACCGCTACTGATAGCACCTGCGCCTCTATCATAATTGCATTAAATTCATAATAGCATTAAATGCGGAATGTGTCAATAGGTAATTGAAAAATAATATAAAAAGTCGGTAAAACGTCGTAACGCCCTCACCAACATAGTATGCGGCAGGGGAGTTTTGGGCGATTGGATAAATGAATAATTGCGAATGCGCCGTGCATTTTGTTTTTATAAATCAGGAGCGCAGCGACTCCGACATTATTCATTATTAAGGAGACACTGATTAAATCGAGTACCTATATCGCGCAGTCAGATTTTCAGGAAAATTACACGAAACGACCGCAGGAATACTGACGTATTTCAAGGGAGTTGAGTGCAATTTGACGAAAAGATGCAAGCGAGATGGGTACTCAGTCCGCAGGACGTGGTTTAATCAGTGGCTCCTTAAGTTTTCAGTCTTCAGTATTCGTTAAACCGCTCCGCCCCCGGAAGGGCGCCATTTGTCCTTTCCGGGGGCGGGTGAATTTTCGATATCAGTCTTCAAGGTTGCTCGAAACGAGCTTTGCAAACTGCGGGGTCTTGAAGAGAACAATCGCGCCTATCATCGTGAAGATAAGCTCGGGGAGCATATACGAGCCGTTGTATACGCACGAGTAGAGCCATGGGTTACTCCACTCCTCGGGCATCCAGATGTCGAAGACGAGAGCGCCCGAAAGCAGATGGAACACGAAGCGCAGAACGATCGCGAGCGCTACGCCGGCGATGATCCCGGGAGTACCCTTCTTGCGGAACGCGCCCGCAAGACCGAGCGACGTATACGCGAGGATATAGTCAAGCGCAATGCACGCCACGAGCGCAAGCGGAGAGAGACCCCAGCCGAACACGCCGTCTGCGATGCCGAAACCGAACTGAATGAGCGAATAGGTGAACGCGCCGACCATGCCCCAGCCGATGCCGTACTCGATCGAGACAAGGGCGATCGGGAGCATCGACAGCAGAGTTATCGAGCCGCCGAGCGGGAGCTGATAGACCTTGATGAGGCTTAACACCGTTGCCATGCCGATGAGCACCGCCGTAAGAACAAGGCGCTTTACGTTTGTCTTTTTGCCGGAAGCCTTTACTGCATTTTCGGGCTTCGCTGCTGTTGCTTCTTTTGCCATTTGAATCTTTCCTTTCAAAAAACGATATAGAAAATATAGAAAAAATATATAAAAACGGGGCGCTGCCAAACGCAATGCCCCGCTGAAAATCAAATATGATCCCTACGGCGGCATTATCCGCATCAGGTCTATGGGTCGGGGTTCATAACCCCCTCTCAGCCTGTTTACAAGCTCCCCTTTTTTTATTGTGTTTAACGACACGCCGCAAGATTATTCTTCGTCCGGCTCGTCAAATTCCCAGTTGTGCCAGACGTTCTGAACGTCGTCGTTGTCCTCAAGTAAGTCGAGCATCTTCTGCATCTTCTCTACCTGATCGGGGTCTTCAAGCTTCGTGTAGTTCGACGGTACCATCTCGACCTCGGCCTCGATGAACTTGTAGCCGAGAGCCGTAAGAGCCTCGTTTACCGCACCAAAATCCTCAGGCTCGGTGTAGATCTCGAAAACGTCGTCCTCAGCCTTGAAGTCTGCGGCGCCGCTCTCGAGCGCGTCTTCCATTACCTTCTCCTCGTCGAGATCCTCGGCTTCGGTGATGAGTACGCCCTTCTTCTCGAACATGAACGCTACGCAGCCCTGCGTGCCGAGGTTGCCGCCGAATTTATCGAATGCGTGGCGAACGTCGCCCGCAGTTCTGTTGCGGTTGTCGGTCAGCGCCTCAACGATAACGGCGATGCCGCCCGGACCGTAGCCCTCGTATGTGATCGCCTCGTACTTGGAAGCGTCGTTGCCGCTTGCCGCCTTTTTGATGATGCGCTCGATGTTGTCGTTAGGCACATTGTTTGCCTTCGCCTTTGCAATGGTATCTCTCAGGCGTGAGTTGACGTTCGGGTCTGCGCTGCCGCCCTCTTTGATGGCAACGATCAGCTCTCTGCCGATTTTCGTAAAGACCTTGGCTCTTGCGCCGTCGTTTTTAGCCTTCTTGTTTTTGATGGTGCTCCATTTATTGTGTCCGGACACATTGATCATTCCTTTCAAAAAAATGCGGCAGATGGAACTACTGCACTAACTTAAAAATTTTACCATACATCGGGACATTTTTCAAGATGTAATCGGATTTTTCGCGTTTTTTTACAAAATTGTTATTATTTTGTTCGGGCAGACTCTGCAATATAATACCTTTGCTTGCGAAAGGGCGGGAGTATGCCTCCGACGGAAAACTTTTTTGAAAAAAAGTTTGAAAAAAACTTTAATTAATATTCTTAAAAGAAAGTTGTGTTTTTGGGCTGAAAAATATATCCCCCTTGACATGATCGGGTTTATGGTGTGTTATAATAAGCAGAAAGAGAGCGCCGCTCATCAGCGTGCGCAGCACGCGCATTTCAAATTAAAGCATTTAATTTGAAACTAGTATTAGTATAAGAAACACCGATACTTTGGGAGTGGCGGTGTTTCTTGTTTTTTTACCTTTTACCAAAAACGGACGATCCGGAAAGCTGAAATGCTCCGATCGTCCGTTTTGTTTTAGCTATTTATCTGCATTATCTGCGGAAATTGCGGCGGTCGCCTCTTCTGTCGTTTCTCGGGCGGCGCTGCTGATCGCTGATGTCATTCTCGGGAACAAGACCCTCTACCTCGATGAGTGCGTCTCTTCTGGAGAGGTTGAGTCTGCCCTTATCGTCGATCTCGAGCACCTTAACGATGATCGTGTCGCCCTCGGAGACTACGTCCGTTACCTGCTCGGTGCGCTTAACGTCAAGGCGGGAGATGTGGCAAAGGCCCTCCATGCCCGGTGCAATCTCAACGAATGCGCCGAAGTCCATGATGCGTGTAACTCTGCCATAGAATACCGCGCCGATCTCCGGCCCGTTTGCGATAAGCTCGATCGCTGCGATAGCTGCTTTGCACTTATCAGTGTCCATACCGGAAACAAATACGTTGCCGATGTCGCCGTTCTCCTCAATGTCGACCTTGACCTCGAACTGAGCCTGGATCTCCTTGATGACCTTGCCGCTCTTGCCGATGACCTCGCTGATCTTCTCGGACGGGATCGTCGTTGTGAACATCTTCGGTGCGTAAGGCGAAAGCTCCTTTCTCGGCTCGGGAATAGCCTTGAGGATAACCTCGTCAATGATATAGTTGCGCGCCTTGTGGGTCTTGTAGAGAGCTTCCTTTACCATGTCGGGCGTAAGGCCGCTGATCTTGAGGTCCATCTGGATTGCGGTGATGCCGTCCTTTGTGCCGGCTACCTTGAAGTCCATGTCGCCGAAGAAGTCTTCAAGCCCTTGGATATCGACCATTGTCATCCAGCGCTCACCCTCGGTGATAAGACCGCAGGAGATGCCTGCGACGGGAGCCTTGATCGGAACGCCTGCGTCCATGAGCGAAAGTGTGGAGCCGCAGACGGAGCCTTGCGACGTAGAGCCGTTGGACGATACTACCTCGGAAACGAGGCGGATAGCGTACGGGAACTCTTCGACCGACGGGATGACCGGGAGAAGCGCTCTCTCTGCAAGCGCGCCGTGACCGATCTCACGTCTGCCCGGACCTCTCGACGGCTTTGTCTCGCCGACGGAGTAGCTCGGGAAGTTGTAGTGGTGTATATATCTCTTTTCCTCTTCGTCGTCGATGCCGTCGAGGAGCTGCTTATCGGAAACGGGGCCGAGCGTTGTTACGGTGAGAACCTGAGTCTGACCTCTTGTGAACAGACCTGAGCCGTGAACTCTCGGGAGAAGACCTACCTCGGAAGCGAGCGGACGGATATCGTCCATGCCTCTGCCGTCGACGCGCTTCTGCTCGTCGAGCAGCCAGCGGCGAACTATGAACTTCTGAGTCTTGTAAAGGCACTCGTCGATCTTAGCCTCCATGTCGGGGTAGATCTCGTCAAACTTCTCGTGAACCGCCTCGTAGATGGGCTTTAAGCGCTCGTCTCTTACCGTCTTGTCGTCGGTATCGAGAGCCGCCTTGACGTCCTCCTCGCAGAAGGACTTGATGGCCTCAAACATATCGTGATCCGGCTCATTGGAGGGGTACTCAAACTTCGGCTTGCCGATCTCTGCCTGAATCCCCTTGATGAACTCGATGATCTTCTGGTTAGCCTCATGACCTGCCATGATGCCGTTGTACATAACGTCGTCGGTAACGCAGTCTGCGCCTGCCTCGATCATTGCGATGCGGCTGTCGGTCGAAGCGACGGTAACGGCCATCTTGCTTGCCGCTCTCTGCTCCTTGTTCGGGTTGATGACGTACTCGCCGTCAACGTAGCCTACCGATACGCTCGAAACAGGACCGTTCCACGGAACGTCGGAGATGGAGATCGCGATCGACGTTGCGACCATCGCCGTGATCTCGGGCGAGCAGTCGGGGTCTACCGACATAACGGTAGCGACGATCGAGCAGTCGTTTCTCATGTCCTTCGGGAAGAGCGGGCGGATCGGGCGGTCGATAACTCTCGACGTAAGGATCGCCTTCTCAGAGGGGCGACCCTCCCTTTTAAGGTAAGAGCCGGGGATCTTGCCTACGGCGTAGAGCTTCTCCTCGTAGTCAACGGAAAGCGGGAAAAAGTCGATGCCGTCTCTCGGCTTCGCGGAAGCCGTAACGGCTGCCTGAACGACGGTGTCGCCGTAGCGAACGAGGCACGAGCCGTTGGCAAGCTGAGCCATCTTGCCCGTTTCAACAACGAGCGGGCGGCCTGCGAATTCGGTCTCAAAGACCTTGAATTTGTCAAATTTCATCATTGAATTTGCCATGTTTTGGATTCCTTCCTTTTTGATAGTATTTTCGGCAAAAGCCGCGTAAAAGGAAGCACGGGATTTAGCAATAAAATCAGCGTTCGGGCTTCGCTTTTGCGCAAGCGCTGATTTTACCGCTAAATTTGTCCGCAGCCTCCTTTTGGGTCAAAATTACATTTTGGGGACAGACGTTACATCTGCCCCCTGTTTGCTTTGAAAGATTACTTACGGATACCGAGTCTGGCGATGATCGAACGATATCTCTCGATGTCTACCTTGGTGAGGTAGTTGAGAAGGTTTCTTCTCTTACCTACCATCTTCAGAAGACCTCTTCTGGAGTGGTGATCCTTCTTGTGAGTCTTGAGATGCTCTGTGAGGTCGTTGATCCTCTTTGTGAGAACAGCGATCTGAACCTCGGGAGAACCTGTGTCGCCCGGATGTGTAGCATACTCCTGCATGATAGCAGTCTTTTCAGCTTTTGTCATGATTTTTCCACCTATCTTTAAAATATTCAGCCCTTGAAGCGTTCTCAGTTCGGGGTCAGGTGAATGCCGCAAGGCGGCTTAGTCCGCCGACCGTGAACGGGGCTTTGCACTTCGTGCCGCAAAGGCACAAGGGTATTATATCACACGAAATGTAATTTGTAAAGGGAAAATTTGTTACAAAAGTGATTGCGGCGGTCGGCAAGCGCCGACAGGCAGCTCGCGTTGACAGCCTTTCTTTGAGACGACCTTCGTCCCGTGCAGCTCGCGGCGCACGCCTGCCTCAGTTAGCCAGTATCGAAACGAATATCGAGCCAAAGAGTAAAACGGCGCAGACGCCTGCGACGATGCGCACCAGAAGCTTGCGCTTTGCTTCGTAACTCATGTTGCATTGCCTCCTTTAAAAAGCGTCACCTTGCACCAAGGTCCTTCGCGCAGACCTCGCCGCGGCTCTTGTAGATGCAGTTTTCTGCAACGTAGCCCCTCACCATCGAAAGAGGGTAAACGTTGGTGTGCCTCCCGATAACGGTGCCGGGGTTCAGAACGCTGTTGCATCCGATCTCCGTCCCATCGCCGATGATCGCGCCGAACTTCTTCCTGTTGGTGTCGAGCCTCGTTCCCTCTATCGCGACCGTTACGAGCGATTTGTCGGACTTGAGATTCGACGTGATGACGCCCGCGCCCGTGTGCGACTTGTAGCCGAGGATCGAGTCGCCGATGTAGTTGTAGTGAGGGCACTGCACGCTGTCGAAAAGGATAGAGCCTTTCAGCTCCGTCGAGTTGCCGACAACGCAGTTTTTGCCGACGATCGCCGTGCCTCTGATAAACGCGCAGTGGCGCACCTCGGTGCCTTCTCCGATGATGAGCGGGCCGTTCAGATACGCCGTCGGGGCAACCTTCGCCGTCTTGTGTACCCAGATGTTCTCACCGGGGGTGTCGTATTCGTCTGCGGGAAGGGCTTTGCCCGTTTCAATGATAAACTCTGAAAGGCGGTCGAACGCCTCCCACGGGAATTTTACCGACTCAAAGAGCGGCTTTGCGATCGTCTTGTCAAAATCGAGCAGATTTGCTGCAAATAGTTTCTCCTGCATTTTAAATATCTCCGCTTTCTGTACTTTTGTGTATAATTATACTGCCTTTTTTAACCGTTTTCAATGCTTAAAAGCACGATTAATCGAAGAACAAAATATATTTTATTATTAACTTTTTCCACCGCGGCTTTGAAGCGTACATATTCCCCGTGAGCTTTTTAATGAACGCCTGCATTGAGCGTATCGTTTCGCCGGACGGCGGGTCTTTGCCGAAGCGCGCCGAGAGAGCCGCGCGCGTGAATTCGTGAAGCGCCTTGGAGCCTGCGTTTATGGGCAGCTTCGCCGCGCGCGAGGCAAACGCCTCTTCGCCCTCGCCCTTGCGCTTTGACGCGCCCATCAGTCGCATTACGCGAAGCGAGTAGAAGTACATCGCCAGCGCAGCCTTTTTCGTGTCGGTGCGCGAAAAGCGCAGCCACCTTATCCTGCAGACGGCAAGGCGCAGCAAAAGCCACGCCGCCGCGATGAACGCGATCAGCAGAAGCGCTTTGAGAAGCGACTTCAAAAACATAAGCAGCTTTGACGCAGCTTTCGGCGCTGTCGGCGTGCTGCCGGGCGAGGCGGGCGCTTCGGGCGCCGCCGTTTCGCTGTCGGAGGCTGTATCGCTCTCGGTGTCGGTGTCTGTCTCGGCGGCGGAGTCGGAGTCAGTCTCGGTGTCGGAGTCGGTCTCCTCGTCAGTGTCGCTTTCCGTCTCGGCTTCTTCGTCGGAGTCGCTCTCGGGCGGCTTGTTTTCCTCGGGCTGCGTACCGTCGGAGTAGTACGGCGTGAATTCGACCGCCTGCCAGCCGGTAAGCGGCGAGTAGACCTCTGCCCACGCGTGGCTCGAGCTGTCAAGCACCTTCGCGAAGCCGCCTGCGTCCCGGTCGGTCAGATTCTCGTGGGTGACGATGTAGCCCTCGCAGTAGCGCGCGGGGATCCCGGCACGCCTGAGCATCAGCACCGCCGCCGTCGCGAAGTGGACGCAGTAGCCCTTGTGGTTCTCGTTTATGAAGTACTCGACGAAGTCGCGCCGCGCGGGCGTTCTGCCCGGCTCAAGAGTGTATTCGGCGCTGTCCTGCAAATATCGTCTGATGTAGCTCTCCATCGCGCCGTAATAATTGCCGATATCGAAATATGACGTACCGGCGTCAAGGCAGCTCACGCTCTCGTCAAAAAGCATCTGCGCCGTTTCGTCGAAGTCGCCGGGCAGCCAGTCCCCGATATCGTCGGGGTAAGAGAGGTAGTTGTCGGCGGCGAAGGCGCGGTACGTTTTCTCGTTCTCCAAAAATTCGGCGTATTCGCCCGTATCGTCGAAATAGTCGCCGTAGAAAGAATTCGGAGAATTGAAATCTCCGCTTTTAACGACCGAAGCGACGGCAGCGGGTGCGTCTGACGAGGGCAGCCCGCCGAAGAACCACGGCGAGTAAAGCAGCTCGGACTTTGCGTAGATCGTCTGCTTGTAGCTGCTCTCGCCGACAAAGCGCGCAAACGTAAAGCAGCCGTCGTATTTGGAATTCGCCTTGTCGAGCAGATCATCCGACATTTCGGGTATCAGCCGACAGTCGGTAAGGGCGATCCTGTGGTTGATTGAGCGGTTTTTTATCGTGACCTCGATCGACGCCGGCTCGTAAAGAGGCGAGGCGTTGTCCGCATTGTGGGTAAACTGCGGGTAGAAGCCGTCTTCGGCAAAGCCGTCCCAGAAGGTATAGGAGCGGTAAAGCCTTGGACCCAGCTGCTCCCAGCGCCGCCCCGTGTAATTCGCCGAGGAATAAGAGCGCAGGTAAAGCGGGTTTGACGTCTTCGCCTTTACCTCGAACATCGTCTTGCCGGTAAAGTCGAGGTCGCCCAGGCGCGAAAGCCTGCCGTTGTTGAGCGCACTCGAAGTGCCGACGCCGAGGCTGTCGAGCGCCGTTCCCGATGCGATTGTTTCGGCGGTGTACATCAGTTCCTTCGCAAGCTCATCCGCCTTGTCGCTTCGTTTGAACGTGTCGAAGCCGATGGCGGCGTTTGCAGCGGAGAGGATCAGCGAGGCGCACACGAGGTAAATCATCGCCTGCTGAAACGCCGGGAACGCGGAGTATTTTCCGTTTATCTTCAGCGTGCTGCCGAAGCTCGAAACGGTATTTTTCGGCGACGAGCGGCGCCAGCCCTGCACCCTGCACGCATACATCACAAGGCATATCACGACGAGCGCCATAAGACAGCCCTCGCTCTCGAAGCAGTCGAGCGCAACGGGGAACGCCGTCACGCCGAGCGTTATCGCCGCGAATAAAAAGGCGCTGCACCTGCGCACGCCGAGATAAGCCAACAGGAACGCCATGGCGAAAAGCACCGCGAACAGGAAGTACATTATCTCCTTTTCGGGGGCAGCGTCTTCAAGCTCGAAGTACGTCAGGTAATACTGCGACGCCGTTTTCCGTTGCTGGAGCAGCACCGTATAAAAGCCCTTGTTGATGAGCCGGATAAAGCCGTTAGCGACGAGCCTGTACCCGCGCCCGAAAACGATCACATACAGCGCCAAAAGCGAGCAGATCGCCTTGGCGGAGTGGCGGTAGAGCGCGTTTGCGGCGCAGATAAGCCCGCTGCCCGCGATAACGCCGAGGTAAAACAGGCGCACCTGAGAGGGCTTGAAGCTTGTTCTTACAGGCTCGATCGAGGGCGCGCCGAAAAGCCGGAAGCCGTCGACGAAGATCTTCGCAAGGCAGAACACCGCCGCCGTAACGAGAACGCAGGAAAGCACGCTCATCAGAACGCGAAGGCGGGAGTCTCCGCTTGAGCTGATGCCGATAACGCTCGTCGGCTCAAGCGTGCCGCCGTAGCGCTCAGGCTTGTATTTTACTTGCTGTTTGGACAAATTCATCACCTTTATCAGCGCTTTTCGGCGCTCTTTTCGGACGAGTCGATCACGACGATGTTTTTAAGCCCGTCCGTCGGCTCGCTGCCGGGGACGGACGAATCGAATATATAATAAGCCGAACCGCCCGGCGCATCGGAGAGGTACATATTAAACGTGTACATCGGCTCGGCGGGGAGCTTCTCCGAGAGGAACGCCTTCAGCGCCGGCGCAAGCTCGCCGTACTGCGAAACTCCGAACGAGATGAGCCTGCCCGCCCTCGCGGAGTAGAACGTCACCTCGAACGGCTGCTCCGACTCAAGAAGAAACGATGCCAGCGACAAAAACTCCCCGAGCAGCCTGTCGGCTCGCTTTTTGATCTCTTCAGGCGAAACGCCCGCCGCAAGCGACGATTCGAGCAGCACGGTGCAGCTCTCCTCTATCGGGCGGCTGAACTCCTTGACCATGAGCAGGTCGAGCTTCGAGCTTAATCGCCAATGAACGTTTCTTATGTCGTCGCCGTCGCGGTACTCGCGTACCTCGAAGACCTGCGAACGGTCTTCGCCCTTCTGGGTGTCGGAGTAGCGGTCGGAGTCTGCAAGCTCGTCGGTGCAGATGCGGCAGCCCTTCGCCGAGCCTGCGTAAGACGGCGTGATGAGTGAATTCGCAGAGGCGCTCCTCCCCTTTGCCGGGAACGAGAATATGCCGAACGGGTCGCACACCCGCGCCTTCAAAGCCGTACACTCGACCAGCGCCGCGTACTTCGCCGCCATCGAGACATATACCTCCTTCGACTCATACGCGCCGACCGAGACTCTTATCCTGCGGCGTATAAACTCGTCTTCCGATGCGTCTTTAAAGCGCAGCTCGAAATTGACGACGGGCGCCGGCAGGAACGTTTTACACTCCGCCTTGGCGCAGAACTCAACGAGCCGCTTATCGGGCTGCGCGGGAGACGCGGCGACCGTTACGAAAAGCTTTCTCGACGCGGCGAACGCCTCTGCGCCGCCTATGACCGTAAAGCCGATCAGCAGAAGGATCGCAGCGAACGGGACGTAGGAATTGCAGTAAAGATAGAACAAAAACAGCCCCAGGATCACGAGGCAGTAAACCACCCTGTTTTTAAGCATAGATCAACCTCTCACCAAAGGCTCCGGAACGCTGCGCAGAATATCCTCAAGCGCAGCCTCGGCGGAAACGTCGGAGATCTTCGCCTGCGGGCTCATGATGATGCGGTGGGCGCAGACGTCGGCAAAAACGCGCTTAACGTCTTCGGGGATCACGCAGTCGCGCTTATGCAGAAACGCGCTTGCCGCCGCCATATTTGAAACGGCGAGCGACCCTCTCGGGCTTACGCCGAGGGTAATGAGCTTGCTTTCGCGCGTCGCCTTTATGAGCCTTGCGATATAACCGAAGATCTCGTCGCTTCGGTAAACGGCTTCGACCTTCTTCTTCATCTCTGTGATATCAAACGCCGACGCGACCGGCTCGACGAGCGAGATCGGGTTTATGCCCTGCCTGTCTTTCAGAAGCGCGATCTCGTTTTCAAGGCTCGGGTAGCCCATTGTAAGGCGCACGGTGAAGCGGTCCATCTGCGACTCGGGCAGCGGCAGAGCGCCCGCCGTGCCGACGTGGTTCTGCGTTGCGATGACAATATGCGGCGTCGGGCAGTGGTGGGTCACGCCGTCGACCGTTACGGAGTGCTCCTCCATAAGCTCGAGCAGCGCTGACTGCGTCTTGCTCGACGTTCTGTTGATCTCGTCGGCGAGCAGCAGGTTGCAAAGCCCCGCGCCCTCTTTGTACTCAAATTTTCCGGTCGCTTTGTTATACATCGAAAAGCCCGTGATATCCGACGGCATAACATCGGGCGTAAACTGCACCCTTCGGCACTCCAGCTGCATCGCCTTTGAAAAAGCGAGCGCCATCGTCGTTTTGCCCACGCCGGGAATATCCTCGATAAGGATATTACCCCCCGCGAGAATGACCTCCATAACCTTGACTAAGACGTCGTCCTTGCCGACAACGGCCTTTTTAACTTCCTTTATTATCTTTACCGCCTGCTTCATAATACCACCTGAACAAATGATTATACAAGATCTCTGTAAGCTTTGTGTGCGGACACAAAATTTCAAGCTTTCTGTAAGCTTTGTGCGCGTACTGCCGGACTAAATAATTATACCACCTGCCGCAGTTGTTTTTCAACAAGGTCCAAGAAATATTAAACTATGTTTACAATTCCGTAAAAGAACGAAGCATCGAGGCGGTCGGAAATCGCCGACAAAAGGCTGCCCGCTGAAACGATACACTTGCTTTCCGCCCGGAAAGCCGCGTATTTTCCGGGCATATCGGGGAATACTGGTTATATGAAAATCAAACGGTGAAAGGAACTCAAAAGCTATGGTATGTAAAAAGTGCAGCGCGTGGAACGACGATCGGGCGAATTTCTGCTCAAAGTGCGGCGGCGAGCTTTACAAGAGCACGCTCGTGACGTCGCCCGCCGCAAAAAGCGTTACGGCGACCGCCGTGCCGACCTCGGGGATAAGAGCCTTTTCGGGCATCGGGAACGGCTACTTAAAAAGCGCCGACCTGCGTGCGCCAAGCGTGACTTTCGGCGCGCCCCGCTCCGACACGTATCACTCGTATTACAACACCTTCACAACGGGCGCAAAGGCAAGCCTTCGCCCCGACGGGATGTGGATATGCCCCGACTGCGGCGAGCTGAACGGTCATGAAAAGCTCTACTGCACCGGCTGCGGGCGGTACAGGTGAAGCGAAGCGCAAAAAATCCCGGGCAGGACTGAAAAGCCGCTGCCCGGGAGTGTTTTTTTATTAGTCGAAGAACTTCTCGTGAATTGCCTTTACCGCGTTGTCGGCGTCGTCTTCGTCGATGAGGACGCTGACCTTGATCTCGCTGGTGGAGATCATCTGAATGTTGATCTGAGCGTCGAAGAGCGCCTCGAACATCTTCGTTGCAACGCCTGCGTGGCTCTCCATGCCTGCGCCTACGATCGAGATCTTTGCAACGTGGGTGTCTGCCTTTACTTCCTTAACGCCGAGCGGGAGCAGATACTCTTTAAGGATGCGCTCCGTCTCCTCCGCGTTGTCCTTTGCAACGGTGAAGGTGATGTCCTTCGTGCCGTCTCTGCCGACCGACTGGAGAATGATGTCTACATTGATGTTCGCAGCCGAAACCTTCGAGAACACCTTGAACGCAAGACCCGGTCTGTCGGGAAGACCGATGATCGAAACTCTTGCTACCTCTTTATCCTTAGCGACACCGCTTATCAACATTTTCTCCACTTTTGCTGCCTCCTTAACGATCGTACCCGGCTCTCTTTCTAAGCTGGAAAGTACCTCTAACTCAATATTGTATTTTTTAGCCATTTCAACGGAGCGGTTGTTGAGAACCTGCGCTCCGAGTGTTGCAAGCTCGAGCATCTCGTCGTAGGAGATCTCTTCGAGCTTCTTTGCGTTTTCGACCTTTCTCGGGTCTGCCGTGTAAACGCCCTTTACGTCTGTAAAGATCTGGCAGAGGTCTGCGTGCATCGCCGCGGCGATAGCAACGGCGCTCGTGTCGGAGCCGCCTCTGCCGAGCGTTGTAACGTCGTCATACTTGTTAAGGCCCTGAAAGCCCGCAACTACAACGATGTTCTTCTTGTCAAGCTCCTTGCGGATCCTCTCGGGAACGACTCTCTTGATCCTCGCCTTGGTGTAAGCCGAAGACGTCTGGAAGCCTGCCTGCCAGCCGAGAAGTGAAACGACAGGGTAACCGAGCTTCTCGATAGCCATCGCAAGAAGAGAGATCGAGATCTGCTCGCCTGAGGAGAGGAGCATATCCATCTCGCGCTTTGAAGCGTGGGGGTTGATCTCGTTCGCCTTTTCGATGAGGTCGTCGGTCGTGTCGCCCTGTGCGGAAACGACAACGACAACGTCGTTGCCCTGCTTGTAGGTATCGGTGACGATGCTTGCTACGTTGAAAACTCTCTCAGCGTTCGCAACCGAGCTGCCGCCGAATTTCTGAACAATTAAGCCCATTTTAAAAACTCCTTTTTGACCGAACAACGCTTTGACTGTTCGGGGAATGACTGATTTGGTGTGCTTTCGACCGGCACTTGACCGATCACTCGAGTATGACCCTCGCACCCTCGCCGTCGGCGGAAAGTACGGTAAACTTCCAGCCGTCCACGCCGTGGCTCTCAAGGTGAGAAAGGGCGTATTTATTGAACTGATCGACGAGCGTGTCGTCGATGATGGCGATTATCGACGGGCCTGCTCCGCTGATGTACGTGCCGTATGAACCCAGCTCGTAGCTTATTCGGAAGACGGTGTCGATACCGTTTATGAACTTCTTTCTGTACGGCTGGTGCAGGCTGTCCTGAACTGCCACACGAAGATTCTCAAGGCTGCCCGAGAAGAGCGCCGCCGTCATCAAGGACGAGCGGGAGAGGTTATACACGGCGTCCTCCCTTGTGTAATCATTCGGGAGCGCCTTTCGTGCGACCTCCGTTTTCAGCTCGAACGGCGGAATGAACACGCCGAAGCGAATGTGCTGCGCCACGGGGACGCTCACGCTGTAGACCCTGCCGTTTTCCATCGCAGAGGTAACAAGACCGCCGAGCAGAGCGGGCGTCGTGTTGTCGGGGTGGCCCTCGATCTTGCAGGCCAGGTTCACGAGGTCATGGGTCGACATCGGCGAGCCTAAGAAGCGGTTAGCGCCGATAAGACCCGCGGCGATGCACGCCGACGAGCTGCCCAGGCCCCTCGTCATCGGGATATTGTTCTCCTGAACGATCTTTAGCCCCGGGAGCTTCTTGCCGCACTCCATATAGAGGCGCTGAGCCGACCAGTAGATGAGGTTGTTCTCGTCGGTCGGGACTTCGATATCGTCCGCCGAGGAGATGTCTATAACGTCTGCCTCTTCGATGTGAACGTAGTTGTACATATCGAGCGCAACGCCGAGGCTGTCGAAGCCAGAGCCTAAGTTGGCGCTCGTTGCGGGGATACGTATCTTTATCATATTTTAGCCACTCTGATCGTTGCCTTTACGTCGGCGCACTTTGCAAACTCGGCGCACTTTGCCGTGAAATCGGAGTATGCAAGCTCGGGAGTAATGAACGCGATCTCGCCGCACTCTGCGCCCGCTTTTTCGATCTTCACGCACTCGCCGAAGATCTCGCCTGCCTTTGCAAGAGCGGCGCTCTCGTCGTCTGCGTTTGCGAGGACGTACATTGCGTTCACATAGCCCTCATACGGGAGCACATTGGAGCCGTCGCCGTCTGACCACATGATATTGCGGCGCTTTTCCTTATGGAGCACGCAGTCCATAACGTCCGCGACGACCGCGCTTGCCGTGGGGAGCTTGCCTGCGCCCCTGCCGTAGAAACCGATCGTACCGGAGGAATCGCCGCGCACGAGCAGCTCGTTATATACGCCGTCGACGTTGGAGAGCTGGCAGTCGCCGGACACGAACATCGGAGCGGTGATGATCTCGACGTTATCGCCGTTCTTTCTTGCGGAAGCGATGAGCTTTACAGCGCCGCCCCATGCCTTTGCGTATTCAACGTCCTTGAGAGTCACCTTTGTGATGCCCTCGGTGTGGACGCTTTCGGGGTAAACGTGAGTGCCGTAGACAAGAGCGGCGAGTATGCAGATCTTTCTGCACGCGTCGTGGCCCTCGATATCGGCTGCGGGATTGCGCTCTGCGTAGCCCTTCTCCTGAGCGAGTGCGAGCGCGTCTTCAAACGACATATTGTCGTTAATCATTTTATTCAGAATGAAATTGGTCGTTCCGTTTAGGATACCGTTGATCTTCTCGATCTCGTTTGCGGCAAGGCACTGATGGAGCGGGCGGATTATCGGGATAGCGCCGCCGACGCTTGCCTCAAAGAGGAAGTTCACGTTCTTATCCTTTGCGATGGCGAGAAGCTCCGCGCCCTTAGCGGCAACAAGCTCCTTATTGGAGGTAACAACGCTCTTGCCCTTTTCAAGGCACTGCTTAACGAAAGTATACGCGGGGTTAAGGCCGCCCATTACCTCTACCACGATCGAGATCTCGTCGTCGGAGATGATGTCGTTGAAATCCTTTGTAAAGCGGTCAGCGATCGGGCTGTCGGGGAACTCTCTGAGATCGAGCACCCTTTTGAGATAGACCTCTTCCTTGACCTTCTTTGCGATCGAATCGGCGTGCTTCAGCAAAATCTCTGTCACTCCGCCGCCGACAACGCCGTGACCCATAACTGCTACCTGTATCATTCTAACTATGCCCCTAACTTTATAAGGAAAGCGCACGGCACGCCCGCAATTTAACGCGATAAAGCGTCGCAAACGGAATAAGCCGCCGATCCTAAAATTAATCGCTATCATTTTACCACAAAACCGCGTAAATTACAAATAAATCTTACAAATTTGGCGATAAAACCGAAAATTTCGATAAATGCCCTTAATATTCGGTTGGCATGGCGAAAATTTTGTATGGTTTGGCGGCGTATCGCGGCGAGGAAGCAACAATGCGCGTTTTTTGTCACAAGACAAAGCTTCCGCACGCCCGCGGGGTAAATAAGAGCGCAAAACTGCACCCTTCATGCATCGAGGCGGGATAGAGACTTTTCCCTCGTAAAAGAAAGCGGAATGGTATACTAAAAGTACGCGCACAGACCAAAATCTTTGAACGTCGGTAACCTTCGGTTTGTTTCCCGACGAGAAGTTATCCTTTTCTTTACCTTCGCCCCTCTGTCGCCTTTGCCCCTCTATCGCCGGGGCGGGCGACATACTTTTGGTAAACCCCAAAAGTATGCAAAAGCGTTCCAACGAGGGGGCGAAAAAAGTGCATTTTACGGTTGGGTTTTTCGCCCCCTCTTTGGATTCTCCCCCATGGTTGCTCTAGGAAGCCTTCTTGTTTGCCGCCCGCTTAGCGCGCCGCCGGAAAAGGCTCTACTCCTCCTCCGAGCATACACTCTTTATCCTTGCGCTCTTTACTGCCTTGCGGGCGTATGGCTTTTGACGGGCTATATCTTACATAAAACTAAAATCGGAACTGTCAGCGCCCGCTTGGGCGGTAAGTGTATAATTATAATGGGCAGCTTTCGACGCGGAGACCGGCTGTCCTTAATGATAAACTAAAATCGGAACTGTCTGCGGGGACACGCCGCCGTAAGTGTATAATTTTAGTGGTCAGCCCTCGGCGCGGAGACGGGCTATGCTTTACATAAAAGTAAAATCGGAACTGTCTGCGGGGACACCCCGCCGTAAGTGTATAGTTTTAGTGGGCAGCCCTCGGCGCGGAGACGGGCTATATCTTACATAAAAGTAAAATCGGAACTGTCAGCGGGGACACCCCGCCCGCCTTGCTATTTCTCGGAAAAGATGGTATAATTATCGTATCTCATTGTGCCGAACGGCACGGAAAGGAATTTTATCATGGCAAATCCTATCGTTACTTTTGAAATGGAAAACGGCAAGGTGTTCAAAGCTGAGCTTTACCCCGAGGTCGCGCCCAATACCGTCAAAAACTTCGTCTCGCTCGTGAACAAGGGCTTCTATAACGGTCTTACGTTCCATAGAGTTATCTACGGCTTTATGATCCAGGGCGGCTGCCCCAAGGGTACAGGCACAGGCGGCCCCGGTTACGGCATCAAGGGCGAGTTTGCTTCCAACGGCTTCAAGAATGACCTCAAACACGACGCGGGCGTGCTCTCGATGGCGCGCGCGATGGCTCCGAACTCCGCAGGCTCGCAGTTCTTCGTTATGCACAAGAAGGCGCCCCACCTCGATGGTCAGTACGCCGCTTTCGGTAAGGTCACCGAGGGCATGGACGTCGTAAACGAGATCGCCGAGTGCGACACCGATTTCTCCGATAAGCCCCTCGACCCGCAGGTGATGAAGTCCGTCACCGTCGAGACGTTCGGCGTTGATTACGGCGAGCCGGAGAAGTGCTGAGGCGCTTCGCTGAATGAATAAAGTCGGAAAGCCTTTGGCTTTTTCCGTATTCTGAAAAACTGCGCAGCCGCGGGCTTCTACCCGGGCTGCGCTTTTTGTTATTGCTTCACTGTGTTTTCATAGGCGTATTTGTCGATCTTCGCGGTGATCTGCTTGTTGAAAAGCGAGTCGAGATCGCGGTAGCCCTTGTAGTAATACCTGCCTGTCGAGAAGGTTTCGCCGTAGAACTCGTTGCCCTCGGGTACTCCCATCGAGCTAAGGTCAAACGAGCAGGTGCCGTCTTCGAGCAACATGACGTCGGTGTAGTACGAATAGTAGTAGTAATTGAACGGCTTGTTGTTGTCGTCGGCGTTTAGCGCCGTCACCTCGTAGACGAAGTAAACGTAGTTCGTCGGGCTGACTGCAATCGAGCTGTCCTTCGGGTATACGAAGTAGTTGCCGAGCAGCTTCATGCCCTTGAACGACTCGGGTTCGACCCAGTTTGCCGCCGTGTACGCTTTGAGCGAATCCTGCGCGTTCTTGTCCATCTTGTCGAGCGTGTCCTGCGGTATATCGTCAAGCTTCATCGCGTAAGCGGAAAGCCCCTCGACGGTGTACTCCTTCTCGGTCGCGGTCGGGATCTTGCCGTAGCCGCGGCAGTAATCATCCAACTCGCCGGACGGCGCGGAGACGGTCACAACGACCTTGTCGCCGTTTGAAAGCCCACCGATCTTATCGGGCAGATACAGAAGCCCGGATACCTCGCTGTCGCTGTCGGAGATCGAAACGTCGCCGTTGGGCGCCACTCCCGAGAACGTCACCTTGATATTTTCAAACGGGTCGAACTTCTCGCCCTCTTCAAGCCCCGTGATGTCGAGCGTCTTGTTCTCGCAGACGATGTCGACGGGGAAAAGCTCCTCAAGGCGCGCCTCGTTTACGTCCCATGTGTACGTAACGGTGTCGCCGTTTGAAAGGCCGGTGTCTTTATCGAGGTCACCGGAGATGTACTCCTCGATGCGCATCATCACGCCAAGCTCCTCTTCCTCGCCGGCGTTGTCGGAAAGCCCGAACGCCTTGAGGTTGTCGCTGACAAGCGCGTCGTAGTCGAACGAGGTCGAGACCTTGCCCGCCGTGTCAAATCCGCTCGGCTCAAGCGTAAGGTAGTTGTTAAGGTCGATCTTCGTGCGCCCGCAGCCCGCAAGGAGTACGAGTGCCGCCGCTGCTGCGGCTGCCATTATAATCTTGTTTGTTTTCATCGTTTTTCCTCTCTTTAAATAGAAATTTATTCACAAACAGCTGTACATGACAATTATATAACGAGTTTTTAGGTTTGTCAACGAGAAATTAGGTTTTTTATCGAGAAATCCGGAATAATATTTATAATAGAATTGAATGAGTTTCTCGCTTGAAATGTGAATATCCCGTATCGGGAAAGCAGGGAGGTGATCTGCATGAAGTTCAACGAGAAGCTGCGTTTGCTCATTGAAGAGAAGAACATCACCCAGAAGAAGGTCGCCGAAGACCTCCACATCGCACCGTCGACGATGGGCGGCTACGTGAGGGGCGTAAGCGAGCCGGATTTTGAGACGCTGAAAACGATCGCCGCCTACTTCGGCGTAACGATCGACTTTCTTCTCGACACGGAAAACTGCGGCGGTGAAAGCTCCGCCGAGGACGGCCTTTTGAAGACCTTCCGTGAAATGACGCCGCTTCAGCAGGAGACTTTTGTCGAGCTTGGCAAAACGTTCGTTCGGGTGAGTCGGGAAAACTACAGGAACAACGGAAATAACTAAGCCTCAACGGAGCTTCCATAAACATCTTAGCACAAACGGAAAACTTTTTCCACTCACGGCGAACAAAAACGGTTCGGCGGAAAATCTCGCCGTGCTTTGCAAAATGTTCGTTCGGGCGAGTCGGGGAAAACTACAGGAAAAACGGAAGCGACCGAGCCTCAACGAAGCTTTCGTAAACATCTTAGCACAAATCAAAAAAAATTTCCACAAGATAGAGAGGTCATTTACACGCCGTGACGCAGCCTGTTCTATCTTGTGGATTTTTTTCGGGAAATATGGTATAATGATAAGATTATACCAAACTCAATTAAAAAGCTTTAAAAGCTTTTTATAGCGCCGCAGGCGCGTTTGAGTTTGTATGAGACGGGATGACGCGCTTTGCGCGGCATCAGC